>DASVCW010000013.1:0-160457 GCA_036381435.1 Balneolaceae bacterium
TTGATCAACATTAATAACGGGCTGGGTTATACGCTTGCTCCGATACGCTACAACGCTTCGGCGAATATTTCAGTGATTCGATTGAGGGAGGAGTAGGGGTTTAGATGGTGTTTACAGAGGTTAAGTTTTCAATGTGAATTACAGAAGGGTCATCCCCCTGCGCCCCCTTCAAAGGGGGACAACATCCCATCTTTGATGGGATTTTAGGAGCTAGAAAATTTTTAGTAGCTATGAATCATGAAAAAGATTTTAATCTTAAAAATGTTTTTCATCATTCTCTTCAAAAGAAGAGAATAGTCTCCCTTTGAAGGGGGCGCAGGGGGATGGCCGGTACTAATTCTAAAACACTGATCAATTACGAACCTTCCAAAAGTTTACTAAAGCTATCGATTTCGTTAGTCGGCAGCTCGCAGCTATAATTTTGGCAAACGTAAGCCGTAGCTTTACCATTTATCATTTTAAAATCGGAGAGAAAAGGAGAGAATTTTTCAATTTCTTTGTCATCCGGATCTTTAAACAGGACTACGGCATTTGGCAGAAACTGGTCACTGAGTATCTCTAACATTTCCCGGGTGTCAGCATTTTCTTTCTTTCCTATGATGATAATTTCTTGTGAATCAGTTATTGCAAAATTGATCCCCTGAAGAGCAAAGCCAAATCCAGTTGGTGCTTTTTGAATATTGGTTGAAAACAATTGATTCATTCTATCTGCCATTTCTTCCCATTTTGTACTTTCGGTTAGTCGTCCCAATTGAAGTAAATTCATCATCGCTACAGAATTGGATGAAGGAAGTGCACCATCATAAATCTCCTTTTTACGGCCAAGCAGTTTCTCACCGGATTTTGAGGTGAAATAAAACCCTGCCTTTTCATCATCCCAAAACTGATCTATAAACTTTTGATTCAACTTGATAGCCTGTTGCAAATATTCAGGTTCAAAAGTAGCTTCATAAAGTTCAATAAGTCCCCAGATTAGAAAAGCAAAATCATCAGCGTGGGCATCAATAGCTGCATTTCCTTTTCGCCAGCGATGCTTTAACTCATTATTTTCATCCAGTAAATGAGTGGAAATAAATTTATAGCATCTCTTCGCCTGCTTAACATAGTCTTCATTCTGGAAAGCACGTCCCGCCTTTGCCAGGGCAGCAATCATCAGTCCATTCCAGTCGGTAAGAATTTTATCGTCCAAAAGTGGATGAACTCTTTTTTCCCGGACTTCTAACAGTTTTTCCCGAACTGATTCCAGATGAGCTTCAAACTCCCGGATTTGCATACATTGCTTATCCGACAGCGCAGCCATCGATTTTTGCAGGTGGGGAATATTTTTTCCGGTGCGATGTCCTGTTGCTTCATCCTTATAGTTGCCTTCTTCCGTAAGATTAAACACCTCGATCGCCAGTTTTGCTTCAGTCGCGGACAGAACTTCTCTAATCTCCGTCACACTCCACACATAAAACTTACCTTCTTCACCTTCGCTGTCGGCATCTTCAGCGGAATAAAATCCTCCCCCATCATCCTGTAGCTTTCTTAATACATAAGAGATGATTTCATCAGCAGTTGTTTTGAATAAATCATTCTGCGTGAACTGCCAGGTTTCGGTATAAATCAGTAACAGCATAGCCTGATCATAAAGCATTTTCTCAAAATGCGGTACCAGCCATTTGCGATCGGTTGAGTAGCGGTGAAAGCCAAAGCCGATCTGATCGAATAAGCCGCCCATTCGCATTTGTACAAGCGTTTTTTCGACCATTTCAAGTGCTTTTGAGCTCTTATTTTGTTTGGCGTATCGAAGCAGCAGCATCAAATTGTGGGATGACGGAAATTTAGGCGCGGAACCGAATCCCCCATATTGTTTATCAAACTGTTGCTCGTATTGGTGAAAGGCTTTATCCAGAATATCACTCTGCAACCTGTCACTTGATTCAAACGAGGTAGATTTTCTAAAAGCACTGATAATTTCCCTCGAAGAATTGGTGATTTTCTCCGGTTCATTCTGCCAGATTTTTGATAGCCAGGGGATGAGCTCCCGCATTCCGGGACGTCCATGTCGTTCATTTTTGGGAATGTAGGTTGCGGCATAAAAGGGCTTTTTGTCGGGGGTTAGCAAAACATTCAGCGGCCAGCCTCCGCTGCCGGTCAGCATTTGGCAAACCAGCATGTAGGTGTTATCAATATCGGGACGTTCTTCGCGATCCACTTTAACGTTGACGAATGCATTATTCATCAGTCCGGCAATTTCTTCATCCTCAAACGACTCGTGCGCCATTACATGACACCAGTGGCAGGTGGCATAACCGATAGACAAGAAAACGGGTTTATTTTCGAGACGTGCCTTTTCAAAAGCTTCATCACTCCAGGGATACCAATCAACCGGGTTGTTGGCATGCTGAAGAAGGTAGGGGCTCGATTCGTTTGAGAGTTTATTCTGATGATTATTTGAAGCCATAAAAGTGATGAGCAATTGGATTACAATTTCTAGTCTTTTCTACGTCAGGTCATCCCCCTGCGCCCCCTTCAAAGGGGGATTTATCTTCCCTTCAGGAAGATGATTTAAGTTAAACTCCAACCTTTTCAAAACCTTCTACTGTAATCCACCAGAAATCGTTCATATTCTTCATCCAAGAGGGGAGAAGAGATTAAAAAATCGGCAGAGGCGCGGTTGCTGGCGGTGGGGATATTGTAGAGAACGGCGATACGTAAAATGGCCTTCACATCAACATCATGGGGTTGAGCCTGAAGTGGATCCCAGAAGAAAAACATGAGGTCGATTTTGTTCTCGGCGATGGCCGCGCCGATTTGAAGATCGCCGCCAAGCGGACCACTTTTAAAGCAGTTTACTTCAAGTCCCACTTCATCGGCAATCATTTTTCCCGTTGTACCCGTTCCGAATAAATTATGTTTTGAAAGAGAACCTTGATTAAACTCGCACCAGTCGATCAAATCGGCTTTACGATGATCATGGGCAATAAGCGCAATATTCTTCTTTTTTTTCATCATTTCAGAACTGTGAGCAATGGGTGGGTCAGAATTTTTATAACTCATAGATATGCTTGTTTAGGTTTCTGTATGTGAGTGCTGTTTTGATTTATATCAAAGCTGTAACATTAAGCTACACAAAGGAAACGCAAAGAACCATTAAGTATAAACTTTGCGATACTTGAGCATCTTTGAGAAACTTAGTGTAACAAAAAGTAATAATTTAGCTTCGTTAATTAGTGAGCTAAGCTTTATATTTACCATCCTTTGTTTAAAAAGAAATTATCTAATTATTAATTTAAAATTTTATTTCTAAATGGCTGCTGAACGAACCCTTACTATTCTCAAACCTGATTGTGTACGTAAAGAATTGATCGGTGAAGTTACCCATCGCATCCAGGAAGCGGGATTTAATATTGTAGCGATGAAAATGACACGCTTAACCTTAGATACTGCCGGGGGATTTTACGCGGTTCATAAAGAACGTCCGTTTTTTGATGAACTCTGCGAATTTATGAGCAGTGGTCCTTGTGTACCTATGATTCTGGAAAAAGAAAACGGCATCGCTGATTTCCGCGAATTTATCGGTGCTACCAATCCCGATGAAGCGGAAGAGGGAACCATTCGCGCTGATTTTGCAGACAGCCTGGGAGAAAATATTATCCATGGTTCCGATTCGGTTGAAAATGGTAAGATTGAAGCGGCCTATTTCTTCCCTGAAGCAGAAGTAGTTGCGAATAAATCCTAGTCGTGAGTTATAGGTCTTGAGTTTTTGAGCACTCAGGACCCTATACCCTATACCTTATTCCCCCAATGACTTTGCGAAAAATTATCCTTGTAATCCTTTTGTTCCTGCCCCTGGCATGTACTACGAAAAGTAATTCACAGGCCGTCAAAACAGGGGCTGAGGTTTTACTGGATAAACATCTTGATGAGCTCGAAGGGAAGAGGGTAGGTTTGGTAATGAATCCCACTGCACGGGTTGAAGGCGTTCATATGTTGGATACTTTGCTTGCTCTGGATGTTAATGTAACGGTGCTTTTTGCCCCCGAGCATGGATTTCGCGGAGATTTCGGGGCGGGAGAAGTTATCAAAAATGGCATCGATCAGGCTACGGGGCTGCCCGTGTTTTCACTCTACGGCGAGATCAAAAAGCCCTCTCGAGAAATGCTTCAAAAGGTTGACCTGCTGCTTTTTGATATGCAGGATGTAGGTGCTCGTTTTTATACTTACAACGTAACTCTTGGAAATATTCTTGAAGCCGCCGGTGAGCATGGTGTTCCGGTTTGGGTGCTGGATCGTCCCAATCCTGCCGGCGGAAATTTAATCTCTGGCTGGATGATGCACGAAGAGCATCAATCGTTTATAGGGGCTTATCCGATACCGATGGCTCATGGAATGACACTTGGTGAACTGGCTAAAATGATGGTCGGTGAACAATGGATCCAAAATGCAGCGCAGGTTGATTTACGGGTGATCGAAATGAAAGGCTGGAACCGGTCAACGAAATGGCCTCAAACGGGACTTAAATGGATTCCGCCTTCACCCAACTTGCCCACTTTTAAACACGCTTATGCCTACTTGGGAACGGTACTTTTTGAAGGAACCAGTTTTTCTGAGGGACGTGGTACAACTGATCCCTTTTTGAAAATCGGTTCACCCGGCACTCAAATAAGTGATGAACAGATCACCCGGCTGGATCAAAATTTTTCCGGGGTGAGCTTTGAACGCATTTCCTTCACCCCAAAGTCCATGCCCGGTAAAGCCCTTTATCCCGATCATGAAGGAGAATTATGTCATGGAGTGAAAATTACCGTTACCGATCCTGATAAATTTAACCCTGTTGAACTGGGAATGGTCTTGCTAAAAGTTATGCTGCAAGCCACTCCAGGGGGCGAAACGACAGATTTTATCGAGTTACTGAGCGGTATTGATGAACCAGTACTTTTGGAACAATTGGCAGAACAGTCATATAAACAAAAATGGGAGAAAACGGCCAAAGAATTTTCCCAAAAAAGGGCAAAATATCTGCTATATGATTAAGTAGCGGAACTTTTTGCAAAACTGATCGTACACCTTGACTTACTTTTAAAATAAATTTTGGTGTTATGATATCAGTTATTGTAATTGCTTTTCTTATTTATCTGGCGGCAATTTCATTTTATCGTGAGGAAGCCTTGCAGATGGAAAAAGAAAAAGTGAAGCATGGTTCTCGTAAAAGCTTGATGTAAAAAAGAAAAGCTTTGAGGTTTCCTGTCTTTTAATCGTTTAAGTATTGCATTTCTGTTAAATAAATAATAACATTGTTATAACAATAAAAATTATTATTTATGGAAACAAAAGTCAGAAGAATAGGAAATAGTTTAGGCGTAACGCTTCCAAAGCAGTTGATTGATGAATTACACTTGAAAAAGGGAGATAAGCTTACCATAGAGAAGAAAGGGGCCAATTTAGAACTTAAACCCATGGACCCGGAGTTTGAAGAATGGGCGGAAGCTTATCGTCAGGCGAATACTGATTACAAAGAAGTGCTGAAAGAACTGGCGAAGTGATTAAGTTCTTGAATAAAGAAACTGTTCTGGCTTTTCACAAAGATCAAGTTGAAATATACGGGGGAAAACAGGGGATTCGGGATGAAGGGCTGTTAGAGTCTGCCTTGGCTCAGCCACAAGCAAGCTTCCAGGGAGAGTACGTCCATATAAGTGTGTTTGAAATGGCGGCTGCATATGGATTTCATATCTGTAAAAATCACCCGTTTTTTGATGGAAATAAGCGTACAGCTTTAGTAGCAATTTATACTTTTCTTTATGTAAACGGTTACCGCCTGAAAGCTGAAAAGAATAGCCTATATGCTGTGATGATGGATTTGGCGAACGGAAAAGTTGAGAAGGGAGAGTTGGCGGAGTACTTAGAAGAAAACTGTGAGGAGAGGGAGGGGTAATAAGGAACGCAGATTAAGCGGATGAAGCAGATTGTACTGATTCAAAATTTAATGGTTCTTTAACTAACCTTAATCGCTAATATCTTACCCCATCTTCCTTCTCCACTCATAGCAAACTAGGGCCGCACTTACCGAAGCATTGAGCGATTCCACTCCATTTGCCATAGGTATTGTAATTTTATAATCGCAATGTTCGAGCGTTTTTTGCCTGATGCCGCTTCCTTCATTGCCGATTACGAAAGCGAAGGGCCGGTCTATTTCTAAATCCCACAAATTTTGATCACCGTTCATATCAAGACCGGCAATCCAGAAACCTTTATCCTTAAGTTTCATTATAGCCTGATTCAAATTTCCGACCCTAACAATGGGAATTTTTCCCGCGGTTCCTGCCGAAGCTTTAAAAACGGCAGGAGAGACGGGTGCCTGACGATGTTTGGGCACAAGCACCGCTTCCATTCCCGCTGCGGCGCCGGTTCGAAGAATGGCTCCCAGATTTCCCGCATCCTCAATTTCGTTCAGAAGTAAAATGGCGGGATAATTAGCTGTATCAACGCTGTCAAGCCAGTTTCCAAAATCTTGGTAAGCGACGGCACTCATCAATGCTACCACGCCCTGGTCGTTTACTTTTCCAACAAAATCAAAAAGTTTGGAACCGGGGACGTGTGAAATGGGTATGCGATATTGTGAAGCTAATTCAAAAATAGATGAGAGCTGAGCATCGCGAAGCGTATCGCGGACGAAAATTTTTTCAATACGCTCAGCTTCTGTTTTTAAGGCTTCTTCAAGAGGATTTCGACCGTAGATATAAATGTTGGAATCCTTGTCAGGCATAAAAAATTTTTTAGGATTGAAAGATCAGTAATTTGCGTTAATTATAGAAGCCTAGGTTATAAATAAAAAAGAAGATCATGAAGAAACACGATCGCAATAAGGATGAGTTTATTCCAGAATCATCAAATATACCGCATTCTGAACAGAATAGTTTTTCCGTATTTTTTGAGCAGGTTCACACCATCAACGCTCTTTGTCTGATTGCGGGTTTGTTTCAAATTGTGCTGGGAGCAAGCGTAATTACCATTTCTATTCTCGGTCTCGTGCAGGAACTTTGGCTCGCAAATGCGCTAACGATGCTTGCCAGCGTTTCTACTATAATTGGTTGTTATCTTGTGTATATTACCGTTTCAAAAAAACGCGATCCGCAGGCTTTACTGCGCGAGGCGATGAAACGGGTGATGGAATCAAAAAATTAGTATGGCAAACTTTAGCGATTCGGAAGAACAAAAACGGTTACAATCATACCTCAATATACACTTAAAAAAAGATAAACAGACGCTCCCGATTTCGGATCAGATTGATGATTTGCACAAAAGAAACCGCAATAAATGGTTTCAACTCGGGATCAATGTACTTGCTATCCTCTTTTTCGGCTACTCTTTTTATTATGACATTACCCAGCTCAGCCAGACTTTTTTCATCATTCTTGTAGCGGTTTTCGGGGTGAATGTGGGACTCATTTTCTATCAAAAGAACCAAATTAATGAACTGATTGATTACCTGAACTGGAAAAAGCAGCATGAAGGGTAAATTTACTCATTATATGATAGCTTTATGATTTTTTAATCCCTTTCAAAGAAAGGGATGTCGTCCCCCTTCGAAGGGGGTGCAGGGGGATGACCTTTTGGATTATGAGCTTTATTTATTAAAAGCTTATTTTGCTACCTATGCCTAAAAACTACAACCTGCCCTCACTTTATCATCAAAATAATCCCAATTGCATAACAATAGCTCATCGCGGAGCCAGCGCTTATTTTCCCGAAAACACGATGGCTGCATTTGAAGCAGCGGTGAAAATGGAAGCCGATATGATCGAGCTGGACGTGATGCTTTCAAAAGATGGGGTTCCCGTTGTTTTTCATGATGCACAGCTTAATGCTCACACAAACGGCAGGGGATTTGTTAACCATTGTACCCTCGAAGAACTCAAAAAATTAGATGCTGGTTCATGGTTCAATCCTGAATTTTCCGACGAACAAATCCCTACTTTACAAGAAGTTTTGGCTTTCTCATCGGGAAAGATAGCGGTAAACATTGAAATCAAAACGGAAGCGGTCAGGGATGAGGCGGAGAACGGCATCGAAGAAAAATGCCTGAGGCTGGTTGAAGAATACGGAATGGAAAATAATGTATTATTCTCCAGCTTTGACTATCGAAGTCTAAAGCATCTAAGGGAGTTGAATCCTAAGATGCCGGTAGCTTTGCTTTATGATAAATTTCAATCCGGCAGAAAAAGCCCTTACGAACTGGTCGAAATCTACGAAGCCGATGCTTTTAATTGCAGTTATACTCAACTCACCCAAAAGCGGCGGGAAAATTTAAAAGAGTACAATATTCCCACCTTTATTTACACTATCAACAGCAAAAAACGGATGAAAAAGCTCCTTGATGCCGGTGTTACCGGTATTTTCACCGATAAACCCGGCGTGTTGAAGCAGGTGCTTAACGAACATCAAAATTACCATGCTTAAAAGGGAGCTGAACTCCCGTCTGTCTTAAAGTTCGGGAGTACAACTCTCCTCACAGCTTATTTTTTGTCTGTGAAAACCTGTGGCTAAAACAGGAACATTTTCTCCAAAAGAGCGTTTGTAACAAAAACTAGTATTAAAATGTAATACATCTAACTGATCACGAATGAGGAATTATTTTCTAAGTCTGCTGTTTCTTATTCTCTTTGCCCTTTCTTCTTGTGATGAACAGCCATCACCCACTACTTTTACCAATGAATTGGGAATTGAGGTCCTTTTCGGAATAGGTAATGAAATTCCCATGGCGCGCGAAACACCGCTTTTTAACGAAGCGCCGGTAAAAATGATCAGCAGTTGGTTCAGCAAGCCCGAAGATCTCGAATGGATGCGCTATTATGTTGAACGAAATACAATGGCCGAACTTTACCACGAGGGATACGCTCAGGAACTGGTCATCTGGCTTAATGATTATCCGCAGTATGCAATAAGCGAGAATTTTCAGGCCGACCTTAAAGAACTTATCCAAATTTTCAAGGGTAATGGCCCTGATTACGGTCCGCTCTACGTGGTTTTATTTACTGAGTATGAAACTTATTCCAATGATCCGGTTTATTATCTCAAACTAAAGGATGCTTTTCTTCAATCGATAGAAATGATCAAGCAAGTGTATGGAAAAGCACAGGTAGCGATCGGAATTGGCGGTTATGGCTGGAGCGGTATTGAGCACAGAGAGCTGAAAGACTGGGAGGTTGAAGCCCTGAGAGCCGGAGATTTTATCGCTGTTCAGGCTCATCAGCATGTCTCGAATATGGACCTGCTGATCACTCAAACCAGAGATGCCATTGAACAGTTAAGTTCTTTCGGCAAACCTATAATGCTTTCCCATTTTCGAATTTATAAAGGAGAAGACGATCCGGCGGGCATGACGGAACAAGCCTTTCAGTACTTCATTGATGAAATGTTTACCGAAGAATCTATGGCGGCCTTAGTCGAAGATGGACTTTTTGCCTGGAATTTTTTCTGGGATGATTACATCAATGAGCCGGGAAGGGCTTACCAGTCCATGCGAAACGTGGTAAGAACATATGGTTCTTCAAAAATAAAGCTGTCTTATTATAAACAGAATTTGGATTAAAGTTAGCAGTCATTGTATTTCGTATTGCGTATTATGTATTGTTTGTCACAAATACGAAATACGCACTACGCAATACTTTTTAAATTGATTTGATCTGTGCAAATCCGTGAAAATCAGTGGCAAAAACGAAGGCCAAAAAAGATAGAATTTCGTTTGAATGATGAGTTGAAACATTCTATTTTTCATTTTCCCTAATCAATAGATTCTCTCATGGCAACGAAATACATTTTTGTAACCGGCGGGGTTACTTCATCACTCGGAAAAGGAATTATCTGCGCTTCGCTGGGACGACTGCTCGTAGCACGCGGCTTAAGCGTTACTATTCAAAAACTGGATCCCTACATCAATGTCGATCCCGGTACCATGAATCCCTACGAACACGGGGAGGTTTATGTGACCGAAGATGGTGCTGAAACCGATCTCGACCTGGGGCACTACGAACGATTTTTAGATATCAAAACATCGCAGGAAAACAACGTCACCACGGGACGTATTTACAACGATGTAATTTCCAAAGAACGTCAGGGGGAATATCTTGGCAAAACCGTGCAGGTCATTCCGCATATAACGGATGAAATTAAATCGCACATTATTGCCCTGGGAGAATCTGCCGATTATGATGTCGTGATTATTGAAATTGGCGGAACGGTGGGCGATATCGAAAGTTTGCCTTATATCGAAGCAGTTCGGCAATTCCGGTATGATGTAGGGCGTCAAAATACGCTTTCCATTCATTTAACGCTGGTTCCGTATCTCTCTGCCGCGCGTGAATTGAAAACAAAGCCGACTCAACACTCCGTAAAAACTCTTTCCGAAAGCGGACTTCAACCGGATATCATTGTCGCCCGTTCCGAGCATGAACTTGATGAATCCATTCGCAAGAAAATTGCGCAGTTCTGTAATGTTGAAATTCAGGATGTAGTGGCCTCACTCGATGCCGAAAGCATTTACGAAGTACCCCTTTTAATGCAGCATGAAGGGCTTGATGAGCGGGTTATTGATAAGCTCCACTTAACAGCAAAGGAGCCGAATCTTGAAAAGTGGATAGGTTTTGTGGAAGCGGTTCAAAATCCTTCAACCGAAATTGATGTCGCACTGGTCGGAAAGTATGTTGAGCATCACGATGCTTACAAATCTATTGTTGAAGCCTTTATTCATGCCGGAGCAGTAAACGATTGTTCTGTGAATATCCGGTGGATTCAGTCCGATGACCTTACCCGGGAAAATGTAAAGAAAAAGCTGAAAGGAGTTTCGGGAGTACTGGTAGCGCCCGGCTTTGGAGGACGCGGAATTGAAGGAAAGTTAGCCGCTGTGCAATATGTTCGTGAAAATAATATTCCCTTTTTCGGTATCTGTCTGGGCATGCAATGTGCGGTGATTGAATATGCCCGTAATATTTGTGGCTGGGATGATGCGAACAGCACCGAATTCGATGAAAGTACTGAGCATCCTATTATCGACCTGATGCATGATCAAAAAACGATCGAAGACAAAGGCGGCACTATGCGTCTGGGACTTTATGATTGTAAGATCAAAAAAGGAACAAAAACATACAGCGCTTATGGCAAAGAGCTTTTTAAAGAGCGTCACCGACACCGGTATGAAGTAAATAACAACCTGCGCTATAAACTGGTTGAAGAAGGAATGCAGCTTGTCGGCTTCAACCCCGAGCGGGATTTGGTTGAAATTATTGAGCTCAAAGATCATCCCTGGTTCGTAGGTGTTCAGTTTCACCCCGAGTTGTATTCAACGGTGAAAAACCCGCAGCCGCTTTTTGTAGATTTTGTGAAGGCCGGCCTTCAGTATGCTAAAGAGCACAGTCTCAGTACTCCGCTAAAAAAAGAAAAAGTACCGGTTGGTTAGTTCAATCCTTCTACTGCGCCAAGGCTTCGTAGAACAAGTAATCTCCATCTTTCAACATCCAATTTATAACTTTTAATTTCCAACCAGTATGTTCGGTTCAAAAATATCACTCTTTCTCGTCATAATTTTGTCAGTCATAACTTTTTCCTGTCAGCAGAAATCCAAAACAACCGTTATCGAAAACGTGAAAGGCTATACCTTTTATGACGGTGAGTTTAGAGAATTTTCGGCTATCGCTTTTAAAGACGGCAAAGTGATTGATGTCTACAGGGATACCACTTTTGAAAGCAGTGCCAATTTGAAAATTATCGACGGTGAAGGAAAAGTGATGCTGCCCGGCCTGATCGATGCCCACGGTCACGTTATGGGACTCGGATTCCAGCAAATGAACGTGAATTTAACCGGTACCCAGTCCCTGGATGAGGCGCTTCAACGGGTTGAAGAGTATGCTTCAGAATATCCGGATTTAAAGTGGATTCAAGGGCGGGGGTGGAATCATACCCACTGGGAGATCGGGCGTTTCCCTACCGCCGAAGAACTTGACCGGGTGGTGAGTGAGCGCCCAGTTTGGTTGAGCCGGGTGGACGGACATGCCGGATGGGCTAATTCCAAAGCAATGGAGCTGGCAGGTATTACTGCAGAAACCCCTGATCCCGAAGGCGGAAAAATCATTCGTGATGAAAATGGCAATCCTACCGGCGTTTTTGTAGATGGCGCTATGGCTCTGATTGAGTCCAAAATTCCTGAACCCACGGATGAAGAACGAAAAATAGCTTTTACAAAAGCGCTGCAGCAGATGCACAGCCACGGTTTGACCGGTGTTCACGATGCCGGGATAGGCGTTGAGACATGGAAGTTGTATAAAAACTTCGCTGATGAAGGTAAACTGACCACACGGATTTACGCGATGATCAGTGGGTCAGAAGCAACTTTTGATTCTCTTTCCCAAAGCGGCCCAATCGAATCATATGCCAACGACATGCTGGCTCTTCAAAGTGTGAAAATGTATTCCGATGGTGCGCTCGGGAGTCGCGGTGCCGCTATGATTAAACCTTATTCTGATGATCCCGGCAATCGCGGGCTGTTATTTTTTACCGAAGAAGAATTGACGCAAAAAATATTAAAAACTGCTTCTGCAGGTTATCAAACCAATATTCACGCAATTGGGGACAGAGGCAACCGTGTAGTGCTGAATGCTTTTGAAAATGTCAGGGATAGTTTGGGCGATCAAAACCTGCGTCACCGTATTGAACATGCTCAGGTTGTGGATATAAAGGATATTCCCCGCTTCAAAGAGCTTGAAATTATTGCTTCCATGCAGCCTACACATGCTACCAGCGACAAAAATATGGCTGAAGACCGCATCGGTGAGGAACGAATGGAAGGGGCTTATGCCTGGCAAACATTTCTTGATCAGGGAACGGTAGTGGCAGCGGGTTCTGACTTTCCGGTTGAAAGCGTAAATCCTTTTTACGGCCTTTATTCTGCTATTACCCGGCAAGACCACCGGGGAAATCCCGAAGGCGGATGGTATCCGGAAGAAAAAATGAGCCGCAAGCAAGCTTTCCGTGCTTTTACTATTGACGCTGCCTATGCCGCTCATCAGGAAGATATTGTCGGAAGTCTGGAGCCGGGCAAATGGGCAGACTTTATTCTTATTGACCGTGATATTTTTGAAGTTCCGGCAAGTGAAATTTGGCAAACTAAAGTGTTGCAAACCTGGGTGGCTGGTGAAAAGGTATATGATGTGGAAAGCTAATAGCAGGAGTCTACTAAAAACCCCGAAACTGTCATTCTGAGCTGCCGAAGAATCTCCTGAATAACGTTTACAAGCTATAAAAGGAGATTCTTCACTTCATTCAGAATGACAAACCGGTTTTTCGCAGGTTCCTGCTATGCTATTAATTATTTTAATTCAAATCTCCAATCTGCTTTATGAAAGTCAGAGTACAGCAGCTTAATCCAATTGTCGGTGATATTGAAGGAAATGCGGCTTTAATTAAAGAAGCTATTTCAGATGCCGAAGCCGCGAAAATAGATTTACTGCTGTTGCCCGAACTGGTAGTTTGCGGTTATTCACCGATGGATTTGCTGGAGCGTCCCGTTTTTTTGGAGGCTGTTTATCAAGCTAATGAAGATATCGCTGGTCACACAAAAGAAACAGCGGTTTTATTTGGCACGGTGACGCCAAATCAATCCGGAAAGGGACGAAAATGCTTCAACAGTGCTTTATTAGCGTATCAGGGGGAAGTAAAGGCAGAAATTCACAAAACGTTGCTGCCAACCTATGATATTTACGATGAACTGCGTTATTTCGAGCCGAATAAATCGTTTGAGTGTGTTGAATTCAAGGGTAGAAAAATAGGCATCACCATTTGTGAAGACATTTGGTATAACTTCGCAGATTTTAATTATGTGATTTATGATGTAAATCCCGTCCGGGAGCTAGTCGATCTTGGAGCCGAAGCAATTTTCAATTTATCCGCCTCTCCATATACCCGAAACAGACCTCATACTCGTCAGCAGATGCTTCAGGGACAGGTGCGTGATTTGAAAGTTCCTGTTTTTTACTCCAATCAGGTAGGGGCGAATGCCGATGTCGTTTCTGATGGTGATTCTATGGTCATTGGCAGTGATGAAAAGGTGGTAGTCCGGGCGCCGCTTTTTAAAGAAGCCTTTGTTGATGTGGATTGGGGTGAACAAAATACCGTAGAAAAACTTAGTCCCGGTTCAATCGAAATCGCCCCGCTTATTGAGCAAATGTTTAATTGCCTGGTTTTCGGCTTGAAAGAATATTTGAGAAAAACGGCTGTAGCTGATAAGGTAGTTCTCGGACTCAGCGGGGGAATCGATTCGGCTTTAGTGGTTTGTATTGCCGTGGAAGCGCTGGGAGCTGAAAATGTGATAGGCATCACTATGCCTTCTGAGTTTTCATCAACTGGCAGTGTAAGCGATTCTGAGAAGCTGGCTGAAAATCTGGGAATAAAACTGCATCAAATATCTATCAAAGAAATTTATGAGCAGTTTAGTGAGAGTTTAAAGCCGCTGTTTAAAGGTACCTCATTCGGGGTGGCGGAAGAGAATTTACAGCCGCGAATCCGCGGTATTTTATTGATGGCCTACTCGAACAAGTTTGGAGCCATGCTTTTAAATACCGGTAATAAATCTGAACTGGCAACGGGTTACGCAACGCTTTACGGCGATATGGCAGGAGGACTTGCGGTGATTTCGGATTTATATAAAACAGAAGTTTTTGAAATGGCTCGTTGGTTAAATTTTAATTATTTTAAATCCGAAATTATCCCAAAATCTGTTTTGACGAAGCCGCCAAGTGCTGAACTGCGGCCAAATCAAAAAGATACCGATAGCTTACCTGAGTATGAGACCCTGGATGCCATTTTAAAGGCTTATATCGAGGAACACTGTTCTAAGGCAGCCATTATAAATCGTGGTTTCGAAAAAGGGACGGTAGACAAAGTAACGGCTATGGTAGACAGGATGGAGTATAAAAGGGCTCAAGCAGCTCCCGGCTTGAAAATCAGCGGTAAAGCTTTTGGCCCTGGCCGGCGTTGGCCTATGGTTCAACGATGGACAAATAACTCTTAAAAAATTTTTTTCATGCTAAAATGGGAAAAGTGCGCGTTAGAATTTCTTGTCCAATAAAAGGATACATGTTGTTACGTTTTTTTCTATCTGAATTTTCATTAAATCTTACGCTATAAAACTAAAACCGGTATTACTATGCAAAAGAAGCTACCACTACTGATCTTTCTAATTTTAGTTGTTGCCATTTCAACGGGATTTGCCCAACAGCAGAAATCAGAAATCAAGTTGGAGGAGGTACCTATCCCCCCCAAGCTTCTGCCGTATAACAATCCAATGGTGATGGAGGACGATGCCTTTGTCTATGGAGATCAGCCTGTACAGCATAAACTGGATGAGTTTGAAAAAGAAATAATGAGAAAAATTGCGGAAATCTACCGCTTAAATGTGAAAGCTATCGAGGCTCAAATCCGGAATGATGCACTTAGTGCCGAAGAATATATTATTGATGCTTTAAGGGGACTGAAAAATCTGCTGGATGCCTATCCTGAAATACAATCAGACCGGCGTTTTGGTGAATTATACGGGTCGGTAATGACGGAATATCAAAAGTTTTATGGCGTTACAGAGCCCTTGAATCAGGTAGAGGGAGACATTTTTGAAATTCAGGAAGAACTGTTTTCCAGCAACATCGACTGGTCTGAAAAAGGATATGTTCTTCCAAAGGATATCACCACCCGCAGTATGGAAGTTCCTTTGGTACAGAACGAGCATGTAAATAATCACCTGATGTATTTTACGTTTAAGCGTCCTGAGGTGATGGAAACATGGCTTAAGCGGACAGAGCGCTATTTCCCTATGATGAGGCGCATCTTCGAAGAAGTGGGCACGCCTGTTGAGTTAATTCATCTCTCTATGATAGAAAGTGGGTTAAATCCCAACGCCAAAAGCTGGGCGTCAGCAGTAGGTATGTGGCAATTCATTCAGGCTACCGGCGCTTATTATGGACTTGAAGTCAACTGGTGGGTTGATGAACGCCGTGATCCCGTTAAAGCCACCTACGCCGCGGCACGTCACTTGCAAGATTTATATGAAAGGTGGAATGACTGGCATTTAGCCATCGCGGGTTATAATATTAGTCCCAGTGGCTTAAAACGTGCTATCCGTGCAGGTGGCGAGAAAGATTATTGGGCTGCATTTCCATACCTGCCAAATGAAACGCAGGGATATATTCCCGGTTTTATTGCGGCTACCCTGATCGAAACCAATCCCACTCAATTCGGTTTTAAAGAAGATTACGATATCGAGCCTTACGAATATGAAGTTTATAAAGTAGCTCCCCTTATGCCACTTGATGTGTTGGCAGAAGCGGCGGGAATCACAACAGAGAAGCTTAAAGAATATAATCCTGAGCTTCTGCGGTGGGCAACTCCACCGGGAGATGAATATTCGTTAAAGCTTCCTGTGGGGACAAAAGAGGTGCTGGCCGCGAATTATGATGATATTCCCAAGCAAGAGCGCAGCCAAAATGTGGCAATGCATACCGTTCACAGCGGCGAAACATTAGGCCATATCGCACGAAAATATGGTACTACCGTTCGGGCGCTTTACGAAACGAATGAAGGCTTATCAAGCATTATTTACCCCGGTCAAAAAATTGTTGTGCCCCTTGCTCCGGGCAATGATGTAAGAATTGCAGTAAACCGTCCTTCAAGCAGTTCTTCATCAAACTCAAGGTCCGAACAGCCTGCTAATACCGCAAAGATTTATTATACTGTGAAAAGCGGTGATACGATTGGTCATATTGCTGAGTGGTATGATCTCAGTTCCTGGCAAATCCGCGCCTGGAACAACACATCCAATTTAATTATGCCGGGTGAGGAACTGACAGTTTATGTTCCGGAATCCAAAGAAGCTTATTATCGGCAAATAAATAGCTTTTCATTCAGCAAAAAAACCCGTATTGAACGCGAGCAAAGGGCGGGTAAAAATGTAACTCAAGTTTATCTGGCATCTGTTGATGGTTCCGGCGTTCGACGTTACATTGTTCGCAGTAACGATACGCTTATTGATATTGCCAATACCTTTGGCACTACCGTCAATCAGCTTAAAAATCTCAATAATTTGAGCAGTTCGCGAATTTATGTAGGACAAAAATTACTTATCAACAAGTGATTGAATGAGCAATATTAATAGAGAAATTCTTTCAGGTGGGAAAAGCCGATCTACATATTCATACTGTAGCATCTGATGGCAGAATGAAGCCTGAAGATGTGGTGGCGTATGCCCTCAGGCACAAGCTCGACATCATTTCAATTACTGATCATGATACCATAAAAGGGTATCGAAAGGCTAAAGATGCAGCCGCGAAGACTGATCTTGAATTGATTCCGGGTGTAGAAATCACAGCCCGTTTTAGTCAGCGAGAATGTCACTTGCTGGCTTACTGTTTTGATCCCGATCATGAGTCTATCGCTCTTTTACTGAAGAATCATTATCACGCCCGGATAAAACGGGCAAAGTGGATTATCAAACAGCTTTCAAAAAAGGGCCTTGATGTGAGTATTGATGAAGTGAGGGCCGAAGCGGGAGCCGGAAATGTGGGACGTCCTCATATCGCTGCCGTTCTCGTTGAAAAAGGGTATGTGGCATCATTCAAAGAAGCTTTTATTCGATATTTAAGCGACCAGCAGTTAGGAGTAATCTACAGCGAGTATCACAATCATTATGAAGTTATTGAAGCCGTAAAAGAAGCGAGCGGAGCAGTGGTTATTGCTCATCCGGGTAATCTTTATAGTGAAGAGGAACTAAAAATGCTGACAGATGCGGGAGTGGATGGTATTGAAACTATTCACCCGAGTCATAATTATGAAACTCAAAAACGTATTGAAAATTTTGCTGCAGAGCATAACCTTTTGATGACCGGCGGCAGCGATTTTCATGGGGGAGAGCAGGAATATCAAAGATTTTTTGGTATTGTTACCATTCATTCCCGACAGGTTCAACACTTAATTCGGTTAACAGATCAACGCAAAAAAATGACAGTTTAACGCTCATGGCGGTTAGAGAATTGAAAGGGGATAAGGGGGATACGCATTTCAATATTGGTATCGTGGTTGCAAAATGGAATTCATTTATAACAGATGAACTTCTGAAAGGCGCACTCGATGCATTGAAAAGTACAGGTTTTAAGGATGAACAAATTACAGTGGTTCATTGTCCCGGCGCTTATGAAATTCCTTTCGCCGCTAAGCAATTACTGCACAAAGTGGATGGCATTGTAACCCTTGGCGCTGTAATCCGCGGAGAAACGCCTCACTTTGATTTTGTTTGCGATGCAGTAAACCGCGGGGTGATGAATTTGAACATGGGGGGAAATAAACCGGTGGTTTTTGGTGTTTTAACTACAGATGATGTGCCTCAGGCCCAGAAAAGAAGCGGCTTAGAAGGCAGCGGGGGTAACAAAGGTGCTGAAGCTTCGTTAGCTCTTATTGAAATGTTGTCTCTAAACAAGCAGTTATCACAATTATAATGTTATTAAGCTTGAAATAAGCCATATAAAATTCTAATATTGATAGCTTAATAAAACACGGATAATACCCATTGAAACCAATTTCACTAACAAATAAAGCACAGAACGCCGGCGATAAGAAATCGCAGGCCCGGCTTATAGAGGAATGCAAAATTCCCACTCACATTGCTATTATCATGGATGGTAATGGCCGGTGGGCGAAGAGCAAGGGTAATATTCGTACCTATGGCCATAAAGCCGGGGTCGATTCTGTTCGGGATATTACTGAAGCTTGTGCTCAGATCGGGGTAAAATATTTAACGCTCTACGCATTTTCCACAGAAAACTGGGGACGCCCTAAAATGGAAATAAATGCCCTGACACGCTTGTTGGGAAGTTCGTTGCGCAGGGAAGCGGCCGATCTAAAAGAAAACAATATCAAGCTGGAAGCGATCGGACAGATTGAAAGGTTTCCGAAGTCGTGCCGGCGCGAATTGCACGAAGCAATTGAATTGACTAAGGATAACGATCGGCTGCATTTATGTTTGGCGTTAAGTTATTCGGGGCGGTGGGACATCACCCAGGCGGTAAAAAAGCTGACTAAAAAGGCAAAAGACGGCAACATCAATCCCGAAGATATTGATGATGAAATGATCAGTGCTCACCTCTCTACGGCTGAAACTCCTGATCCGGAACTCATCATCCGAACCAGTGGTGAATACCGGTTGAGCAATTTTTTGTTGTGGCAATTGGCCTATTCCGAGTTATACATTACCAAAACCTACTGGCCTGATTTTCGCAGGGATGAATTGTACAAAGCGATCCAGTCTTTTCAGGAACGAAAACGCAGGTTTGGCAAACTTTCTGAAGGCCAGCAAAAGAAATCTGCCGATCTATACGTTCAAGAGTTGACATCTTAACCTTTCATACAAATATCAAAAAATTATTTTGCTCCAAGAAT
This sequence comes from Balneolaceae bacterium, assembly GCA_036381435.1. Taxonomy (GTDB): domain Bacteria; phylum Bacteroidota; class Rhodothermia; order Balneolales; family Balneolaceae; genus Fodinibius. The sequence continues at coordinate 19,453 of DASVCW010000013.1, forward strand.
CAACTCGTGTGAAGAAATTATTATTAACTTTTTCTGTCTTATTCTTTTTTGCCGGTGCTGCTTTTGCACAGGTTACCACTTCTGATACTACCTACATCAATATTCAAAATCCGATGACTCAGATCCCACAGAAGTATGAGATTCTGGGGATAGAAGTAGAAGGACTTACAACGACCAGTGAAGAATTTGTAATCGGCACAAGTGGGTTGCAGGAAGGAACGGTAATTACTATTCCCGGTGAAGATTTAGGCCGGGCTATTAAAAGTATTTATCGAACCGGTCTGTTTTCGAATGTTGAAATTCTTGAAACAGGCAGAGAGCCGGGCGGCATTTATTTAAAAATAATAGTGCAGGAACAGCCGCGGCTCGACCGGTATGAAATTAACGGGGTAGGTGGTTCCGAGGAGGATGATTTGCGTGAACAAATCACCTTGCTGAGGGGGTATGCGGTCACAGAATCTTCCATAGCTCAGGCTGTGAACATAATTCAAAGATACTTCAAAAGTGAAGGCTATTGGTTTACAGAGGTTGATGTTGCAAGAACGGATCCTGATCCTGAAACAAATCGAGTCACGGTAAAGTTTAATGTTGATCCGGGTGAACGGCTTGAAGTTAAAGACATCACTTTTGCCGGAAATGAGGAGTTTAGCGACAAAGAACTTCGAAAAGCGCTTGATGATATTAAAGAAGATCGCTGGTGGAAATTTTTCTCAAAAAAGTTGTTTACAGAAGAAGATTTTGAAAAAGCGAAAGAGAACCTTCGTGCATTTTACGGCGAACATGGTTTCCTGGATTTTCGCATTGTTGGTGATACCGTTTATACTTTCCCCTACACTCAACGCCGGTTTTTCTTCGTTACCAATCCCGCTCGCGGCATAAAAGTTAACATCGCCGTGCAGGAGGGCCCTCAGTATCATGTTCGCGACATTACCTGGGAAGGAAATACCGTTTATACTGATGCGCAGCTTACGCAAACGCTCGGTTTCGATAAGGGCGATGTTTTTAACCAGGAAAAATTTGACAGGCGGTTGCATTTAAACCAGAAGGGGCCGGATGTAACCAGTCTTTACCAAAATATCGGCTACCTGTTTTTCCGGGTTGAACCGAATATCGAAGTGGTAGGCGAAGATTCTGTAGATCTGCATATGCAAATTTACGAGGATGAAATAGCCACCATCCGCCGGGTTTCTTTCGACGGAAATACAAAAACACATGACGATGTTGTTCGCCGGACTTTAAGAACTATTCCCGGTCAAAAATATAGTCGCCGGGCCATTATCAGGACTATTCGTGAACTCGGGCAGTTAGGTTATTTTCAGCCGCAATCCATCACTCCGAATCTTATTCCCAATCGCGAAAATAACACCGTAGATATAAATTATACGCTGGATGAGTCGCAAAGTACAGACAACTTTGAATTTTCCGGGGGATTCGGTGGCCAGGGTATCGGCTTGATTTTATCAGCCCGGCTGAACTTTAATAACTTCTCTATTGAACGCGCTTTGAGCGGCGAAGGCTGGAATCCCATCCCTTCGGGTGACGGGCAGCGTCTCTCGCTGGGCGTACAGGTTACCGGCAGCGGTTATCAAAGCTATAGCATTGGTTTTAGTGAGCCCTGGCTGGGCGGCAGGCCACTTTCACTGGGAGTGAATTTGAGCTATAACCTGATCAACTACAGGAATAGTGATGAACAATATGAATTACTTTCGAGCAGTATGGTTTTAGGAAGGCGTTTAGACTGGCCGGATGATTATTTTACTCATCAAACCATATTATCTTATCAGTTATATGACGTAACCGGAGGCGTTTCATTTCTTGCCGAGGGAACATCGAGCGTTTTGAGTCTTACGCAAGTCCTTGAGCGAAATTCTACCGATAATCCAATATCGCCCACAACCGGCTCACTATTGCGCCTTTCGGCTGAAATAGCGCCGCCCCTGCCAGGCTTCTCTCAGTTTTACAAATTGAAGTCCAGCTATCAGCACCACACAACCATTGTAGGAAAACTGGTGATGACAAATATTGTTGAATATGGATATTTAGGCTTTCTCGGAGAAGATCAGCGAACTGATTTTCAGCGATTCAGGCTTGGAGGTACTCAGCTTCAGCAGCGGCAGAGCTTTTTGTATGATACGATTGATCTGCGGGGATACCCGGGTGGAGAACAAGCGATTTCACCCCGCAGAAACGGACAAGCTATAGGCGGACGTTTATATACCAAGTATTCGCTTGAACTTCGATATCCGGCGATTACCGAGCAGTCGGCACAGGTCTATCCTTATTTATTTTTTGATGCCGGTAATGTTTATCTCAATCCCTCAGAATTTACACCTTTTGATCTTAAACGTTCGGTTGGTGTGGGAGTCAGAATTTTTCTGCCTATTCTTGGCTTAGTCGATTTAAGTTACGGTTACCGTCTTGACGGGGTTCCGGGGGCAAATGTGGCGGCCGGAGAATGGAAGTTCCTCTTTAATATTGGTTCTCCCTTTTAATGAAAAAGAGTGTTACATATTTTTTTGCCAGCTTGTGCTTTTTGACATCTGTTTCTGCAGGTTCAGCAATGGCGCAAGAGCAAAAAATTGGATATGTAAACACCGATTATATTTTGTCTCAGATGCCTGCTTACGAGGGCATCCGGCAGCAGCTTCGGTCTTTAAGCTCTGATTGGAATGATGAGCTAAATGCGATGGAGCAGGAAATTGAGCAGTTAAAAGAGGATTTTGAAGCAAAAGAAATCTTATATACGGATGAAATGCGGGCAGAAAAACAGCAGGAAATCCAAAGTAAAATAGAACAGCGACAACGGTTTTTAGAGCAGAAATTCGGTGCACAAGGGGAATATTTTCAACAGCAAAAGCAGCTATTGGAACCTATTCAACGTGAGATTATGAGTGCCATCACCACTGTAGCTGAACGACAAAATGTTGATTTCATTTTTGACCGGGCTCAAAATTCTGCTATGTTATTCGCTAACCAAGATTGGAATTTGACACAAGATGTACTACAAGAGCTTGGTATTACGTTGAATGATTCCAGCAATTGATAAAATTTGTTAGTATTATCACAGGCTTCAATAAAAATCTTATTCTAAGCTATACTTAAACAATGGTTAAAAAGTTATTTAGCACATCTTGCCTTTTTCTTTTTGTCGTAACGGCTACTGCTTTTGGGCAACTGAAGGTTGGTTATATGAATACTCAAGAAGTCTTGAGCCAGTTGCCGCAACGGGCTGAAGTGGAGCAAGAACTTAACAATTACATTGAGTCAAAACAGCAGGAACTGCAGGAACAAGTTACCGCTTTTCAGGATTCAGTAGCTGCTTTTCAGCAAATCAGACCAAGCATTTCTCAACAACAGATTGAGCAGGAACAGCAGGCACTTTCCGAAATGGAAGCATCACTCCGGCAGTTTCAGATGATGATACGGTCTCAGATTCAGCAAAAAAGGACATCCTTATTAAAGCCCCTGTATGATCAAATGGATCAGGCAATGGCCGCTGTTGCCGAGGAAAAAAGTCTTGATTTCATTCTTAATGAAACTACAAATACCGGTGAAATGGTCATTTTTTACTCGGGAAATGAAAGCCTGAATGTGACTGAGGATGTAATCCAATACATAAAAGAAAACTCTGACAAGAACTAACTGAAAAATCACTAAAACTATGTTAAAACGTTTACTTTCTATCTCTCTCTTATGCCTCATCGCTGTTGGATTTGCAGGTATATCATCAGCCCACGCACAGGATACAAAAATAGGTTACGTTGATCCCCAGGTTATTTTAAGTAAAATGCCTGAAATGAAAGCTGTTCAGCAGCGGCTGGAGAATTTTATTCAAAGAAAGCAGGAAGACCTGGCAGCGAAACAGCAAAACTTTCAAAATGAAATTGCCGAATACCAGAAAAAATCAGCGGTTATTTCTGAAGAGGCCAAGGCAGAAGAGGAAGAGCGCCTTGGAAAGCTGAACGCAGAATTAAGACAATACCAGCTACAGATTCAGCAAGAGGTACAGCAGAAACAACAGGAACTGGTAGGTCCTCTGCTTGAGCAGATAAATACTGCTATTGGCACGGTAGCGCAGGAATTAGGATTAACCTATGTGCTAAATACCACCACAAGTACCGGCGATGTAATTATTCTGTATGCTTCAGACGAAGCCCAGAAAAAATACAATATTACTGATAGAGTAATGCAAGAACTTGGCATTTAAGCCTACAATTCTATCACTCTGAATTTATTTCAGGATCTGCAGGAGTAAATTTTTCTAAGAGGCAGCTTAATCAATAAGCTGCCTTTTTTGTTTCAGGCTGTTATTAGTCTCATCTTGGGGGGGGACGATTGGCTCCGTTGTTCTGAAGCCAATCCGAGGGGGTTAGGATGAGATAAATTCGGATCCAGGCTATTTTACTCTTCTTTTGCGGTTACGAATATAATCTTCAAAAATATAACCGCCCAAGTTATCGAGAGATGCAAAATAAGCGCGCCCCTTGTTAGCCTGAGTTAATTCTCTTACAAAATCTTGCAGGTAACTATCCCGGGCAATCATAAATGTGGTGATGTTGATATTATCGCGCCTGCATTTTACGGCTTCATTCAACACTTTATTGATAATTTTTCGATCAAGGCCAAAGCTGTTTTTATACATCCGATTATTTTCGATGATACATGAAGGCTTGCCGTCAGTAATCATAAAAATTTGCTTATTAGCATACTTACGGCGGTGCAGCATATGGCGCGCCATTTGCAGGGCTTGCTGAGTGTTGGTGTGATACGGCCCGACCTTTAAATAGGGGAGATCCTCAATTTCTACCTTCCAGGCCTCATTACCGAAAGCAACAATATCGAGTGAATCTTTAGCATAATTATTAAGAATAAGCTCAGATAAGGCCATTGCTACTTTCTTGGCGGGAGTGATGCGGTCTTCGCCATAAAGAACCATAGAGTGGCTCAAATCGATTAGTAAGACCGTAGCCACAGAAGTGTAATGATCGGTATCATGCACGCTGATATCGTCTTCTTCCAAGCCCATTTGATCAATGGTACTGTGTTTCAGCATATTCATGATCGTGCCCGTACTGTCAATATTGGCGATATCATCACCTTGCTGCCACTGCCGCGTTTCGGGCTGGCGCTCGCGTCCCATACCGGTATGATCTGTTTTATGATTACCTGCCGCTCCTTTTTCCAGGCTTCTAAAGATATCTTCAAGCGATTTCTGGCGCAGACTATGCTCTGTTTTACGGGTGATGACCAGTACATTTTGTGCATCCGGCTCAATATAGCCACGCTCTTTTAACTCATCAACAAAATCACCCAGTCCAAAACCATCGAACTGATCCGTGATTCCGTACTCTTTATCAAGCTCAGTAAGCCATCGCAAAGCCTGAGAAACATCTCCGCTTGCCACGGTTAGCAACTCCCGGAATAAGTCCCAAAGCGTATCAAAAGCAGATTTTTGATTATTACGCGCGAAACGTTCATCCCATTTTTGGTACTTGAAATGCATACTAAAAAGATTGACTTTAAGAGGTCTTTAGTAACGAAACGGAAAGCATTTTAATTCATTATAATGGATATTCGGGGAACACAAAATGGAGATTCAATCGACCGCATTCATTTTGAGCGGATACTTTGGGGTGAAGGTTTTTCGAGGATTATGGGGCTTGATGAAGTGGGACGCGGTTGTCTCTCGGGCCCTGTGGTTGCGGCAGGCGTCATTTTTAAACCGGGAACATTTGTAGCAGAAATCCGCGACAGCAAGATACTTTCTTTGGATGAACGGAAAAAATTAGCCGTACAAATAAAAGAACTGGCTGAGTTCTGGACCATTCAGTGGTGCTCCCCCACAGAAATTGATGAACTGAATATTCTCCACGCCTCGCTCAAGGCAATGGATAAATGCTCAAAAGCTCATAAGGCAAACCCCGATTATTTACTGATTGACGGTAATCGTTTCGGTTCCACTTTGCTTCCCCATAAATGTTTGGTCAAGGGTGATGACCGGTCAATGAGCATTGCAGCTGCATCCATTATCGCAAAAGTGCATCGCGATGAATGGATGATAGAGCAGCACGAAGAATATCCTTATTTCGGCTGGGATACGAATGTAGGATACCCTACCGAAAAGCATTTTGATGGCCTAAAAAAACATGGTATCACTAAGTTGCACCGGCGAAGTTTTAGATTGCGAACGACCAAAAAATTTAAGAAGGGGCAGCAGAGATAACTGTAGGTCGGGCATCTTGCCTGACAAAGAAGAATATAGAAACTGGTTTAGGAAATTTTGAGGACTGTTATTCTGGAAGAAGAAATGCCTTTAATTTTCAAATTGCAGCTTTTTCTGATGATAGTCATTGACGGGCAGGATGCCCGTCCTATATGTCTATGTTTGAAGAAGGTGTCTGGCACCTAGGCTACTTACCGGTAAATGCTGAACCGCCTTTTATAGAAATCAAGGTTCAGGCAAATGCCAATCATGATGGTATTAGTGATCAAAGCTGATCCCCCATAGCTGATAAAGGGCAGGGGAATACCGATAACCGGTAACAAAGCAGTTGCCGAGCCCACATTAATAAAAAAGTGGGTAAAAAATAAGGTGGCGATTCCAATAAAAACAAGCTGGGCAAAGGGATGTTTATGATTACTTGCGGCCCGAAGTATCAATAAGGTGAATCCCAGCAACAAAATAACCGTAAAGCCCGCTCCCAGAAATCCAAATTCTTCTCCAATCACACAGAAGATAAAGTCCGTCCATTGTTCGGGCAAAAAACGCAGTTGAGTTTGAGTTCCCTCTAAAAATCCTTTGCCATAAAGCCCGCCGGAACCGATCGCCGTTTTTGCCTGAATGACATTCCATCCTGCCCCCAAAGGTTCAGAATATGGATTGGTAAAGGCTTCTATCCGCGCTCTCTGGTGAGGTTGTAAAACCTGAAATAAAGCTACCTGAATGCCAATGACGAGCATAATTCCTGTAATAAAGGAGGTAAAGGTGAGCCAAGCCTGGCGTTGCAGCATAAAAATAGTCAGGGTGAGGACAATAGCAGCGATCAGTCCCCAATACCAGCCGATGATGGTGAGATAACCAATGATTGCCGGTGAAATGATGAAAAGAGAAATTCCGTAAGGCATGCCTGACCAAAAGAGCACAACGGGAATAAGAGCGATGAATATGATAGCCGTACCCGTATCATTCTGCATCAACACTAAAACAGCGGGTACTAAAATGATCAGTACGGTTACAAGGGCTGTTTTTATATTTACGGCAGAGATATCACGACGACTGGTAAGATAATTGGCTACCGCCAGGATGGTAGCTACTTTCATCAATTCACTCGACTGAAGATTGAAGGGGCCCAGATCAAGCCAGCTTTTTGCTCCGTTCACTTCAACCCCAAACAACAGGGTAAAAATCATCAACAGAATGCCTAAAGCATAAAAAAAGTAAGAGCCTTCCTGAAAGGTCTGGGGCGGCACAAATTGTAAACCGATGAGTACAAGAATAGCTATTCCAAACGAAATTAGCTGCTTATAGAAATTAATCTGGATATACTGAGGCAAGAATTGGGCGACGGGTCCTTGGGTAGCACTGTAAATAGCGATCAGGCCCACTCCAATCAGCATAAACCACAGAGCTACAAGAGGCCAGTTAAATTCACGGAGATTAGTCATTGTTTTCTACCTCCTCATTATCCTCATCATTCTCATTATTATCATTTTCTACCTTTTCATCATTATAGAATGTTTTTGCGACGTGGTAAACCCAGGGACGGTTAATTTTGCCGGTCAGATATTTTTCAACCAGTAATGAAGCAACGGGCGCTGCCGATATAGACCCATAGCCGCCATTTTGAATCAATACGGCTACCGCTATTTGGGGATTATTCATGGGCGCAAAGCAAATAAACCATCCGTGATCTTCTCCGTGGGGATTTTGAGCCGTACCCGTTTTACCGGCTACTTTCACACTGTCAAGATTTGCGTAATAACGCCCGCTTCCTGTGGTAACAACGCGACGCATTCCATTTATTACCACATTAAGTTCCTGCTGATCAACCCACTCAATTCTTTCTTTTTTAGGGTTAGTCAAAAGTACCGTTCCATCACTTTTTTCAATTGCCTGAACAATGTGAGGTTGAACGCGATAGCCTCCGTTAGCGATTGCAGAAGCTACCACAGCCATCTGCAGAGGCGAGACGGATAAAAATCCCTGCCCCACGCCGAGACTCATTTGATCACCCAAACCCCAGTCGCCTTTGCCTAAAACATTATTTAAATAAGTACTGTCAGGCAAAATACCGGATGATTCATTGGGGAGATCAATACCGCTTTTTTGGCCAAGTCCAAAGGTTGAAGCCAGCGCATTCCAGCGGTCAATGCTTTTTGTGTTTACTATTCTATCCATCAGCCAAAAGAAAAATGTATTACTCGACTCCTGCAACGCTTTACCGACATCATAAATACCGGGATCGGCAAGATCTCCATAGCGTCGTCCCCGAAAATAATAACCCGGGTTATAAATTTCGGTTTCAGGGGTGATGATGCCCATCTCTAAGCCCATGAGTGCCATTAAAGGCTTAAAAGTTGAACCCGGAGGCTGCATACTTGAAATAGCGCGATTGAAAAGGGGATGGGTGGTATCTGCATTGATACTTTTCCAGTACTCAATATCAATTCGTCCGGACAATCGCCTGATATCATATTGGGGAGCACTTACCAGGCTAAGCACCGCCCCATTATTGGGATTTAAGGCAACCACCGCCCCGAGCTTTCCTTCCATTAGTTCTTCGGCCAAAAGCTGTAAGTCGGTATCAATACTGGTGTAAATATTAGCTCCTTTAACGGGAGATTCATCAATTGTACCGTTTTTATAGGGGCCCAGACTTTGGCCCATAGCATTAATTCGGATGTATTTTGTACCGAGTGAACCTCTTAATTCCTTTTCATAAACAGCCTCAAGGCCGGTTACCCCAATTTTATCCCCCAAATGATAATTTTGGGTTTCAAAATACTTTTCTTTTGAAACTTCATGCAAATAACCTAAAATATGCGATGCCTTAAGGCTATCAACCGGATAAAAACGTTTGCTTTCTATCTGATGGCCAATACCCGGAAGTTGCCAGACATTTTCCTGAATGAAAGAAAAGGTTTCGAAATCTACTTCTGTAAAAAGTCGGGATGAACGATACCAGGAATACTCACGTGCTTCCTGCACTCGTTTCTTTACTTCTTCAACAGGCATATTCATCAGGTCAGCTAAAATAGGAGTGTTTTTTTTATCGTAGCTGGCAGGGGTGATGGTGATAGTATAAATAGGTTCGTTGCCTACTAAAAGATTGCCTCCACTGTCAAAAATGAGGCCGCGGGCGGCTGTAACAACTTCCTGACGTATAGAATTTTCACGGCTGAGAGGGCCGAACTTCTCATATTGCAGGATCTGAAGCTGAAACAGACGTCCCAATATCACTAAGCCAAGAAGGAGAATTCCTACCTGCAAAACGCGAATAGAAACGTGACTTCGTTTTTTCCTGCGGTATGGCATGGTGATTAGAGGTTAAGTTGTGGATAAATCAAATTAATGTCTTGGTCAATCCCCCTAATCCCCCTTCTCCAAGGGGGACTTTTAGCCTTAATAGCTGCCGGAAGGGGTTGTGCCATGAGGCTATCCCTTCGAGGTACTCCTGAGCTTTAAGACGAGAGTACGACTACTCCCTTGGAGCATTTTACAACGACTCTGATCAGATATATTAAGTTCTGAACATTTGAATAAAACTGGCAACAACAGCGGTGTATACACTATTTCCAAAAAGGAAGCGCCAAAATAAGCCTTCGGCCGAGTAGTTAACCATAACGGTATTGAGTCCTAAAAATATGAGATTATGCAGCAAGCAAACCACAAGTACGGTTAAGAAAACCTGACCTACTAGCATTCTCTGGTTTAAGCCTTTTGGAATAAAATTGTAAACAGCAAAAGTTAACAGGGTTTTAGAAAACATATTCAACCCCCATGTATCCAGCAGCGCGTCTTGTAAAAAACCGAGTCCTGCTGCCATTATGATAGCTGAGGTTCGATCATTCCGGATCAAAAACCAGGTAATAAAAATAAGAACGAGGTCCGGCTGCATCTGAAATATCTTCAAATGCCGAAAGAGCACAAGCTGTACAAGTACAAAACCGATGCCCAGACCAATATCTTTAAGTCGTTCCGGATTCATTTTAACAATTTATCGTACTTCTGATTCAGTTTTTGAATAGTGGTATCAGGTTCAAACTTCACAATAAAACCTTCAGCTATTTCATAAAGGTTCACAAAAGGATCTACGTAAACCGTCTGTGTTTCTTTGCCTTTTTGCGGGACGGTTCGAATAACTTCTCCAATGGGAATATTAGGCGGAAACTGATTACTGTATCCGGAAGTTACTACTACCTCTCCAATTTCAACATCTGTGGTTTGAGGAATATATTTTAGCTGCAATTCCTGAATCGATGTACCATCCCATGAAACAATTCCAAAAGCATTAGATTTCTGAAGCTTGGCACTTACACGGAATAAAGTGTTAAAAAACGGCATTATCTGCGAATAACCATTGGCCGTTAAAATAACTTTGCCTACCAAACCGTCGGCCGTAACCATAGGCATACCTTTTTTAATACCCTCCTCAGACCCGGCATCAACCGTTAGCGAATTGGTGACTTGATTTAGTTCTTTGCTCACGATTTGAACAGGGTAAAGGGTCAGGTCGCTTTTACTGCTAAATTTCAACATCTCCCGCAGTATTTCATTTCGATGTGCCGCGGCACGAAGACGGCTGAGCTCATCAAGCAAGAGCACGTTTTGTTTACGAAGATAGGTGTTGGTTTTCAGGGCTTGCCTGTAGACACGAACGTTGGAAAGCGGTTCCTCAAGATAACTAAACAGGGTGATGGAAACTTTTCTTAAGTTCGTCAGCCCTCCCTGGTATCGTCCAACCATCAGCGCTACCGCAACAACCAGCAGTACAGCCGTGATGATGTGGTCTTTTGCATCAATTATTCGTGGAAATCGAAACCGCATTCACCTTTCCTTAAGTTATGACAGTTCGATAATGTTCAAGATCTTCTAAAATGGCACCGGTTCCCCTTACAACTGCGGTTAAAGGATCTTCTGCGATATGAACGGGTAAATCTGTTGTTTCCATGATCAGCCTGTCAAGGTTTTTGAGCATAGCGCCGCCGCCGGTAAGCATAATACCGCGATCCAGAATATCTGCGGAAAGCTCAGGTGGTGTTTGTTCTAGCGATTTAGTAATAGACTCTAAAATGGTGTTTACCGACTCAGAAATAGCTTCACGAACATCTTTTGATGTTATATGGCGCGTTCGGGGCACTCCGTTCACCAGGTCTCGACCCTTAATAATCATTTCCAGTTCTTCATCTAAAGGAGCCGCCGAACCGATGGTGCATTTAATATTCTCAGCCGTTCGTTCACCGATTAGTAAATTATGATTACGGCGAAAGTAATTGATGATAGAATCGATCAGCTCGTCACCCCCCAGTCGTACCGACTGAGCATAAACAATGCCTGATAAAGCAATTACCGCAATTTCAGTAGTTCCGCCGCCGATATCGACGATCATATTTCCGATAGGCTCGTGAACGTTCAGGCCAATACCGATAGCTGCTGCCATAGGTTCATCGACGAGAAAAACGGATTTGGCACCGGCGTGTTCGGCACTGTCGCGAACGGCACGACGTTCAACTTCGGTAATTCCACTCGGCACACAAACCACCATTTTGCGCGTGCCTGAATACCATTTCATCTTCACTTTATCAATCATGCCGCGGATCATCTGTTCGGCTACTTCAAAATCCGCGATTACCCCGTCACGCAGGGGACGCACCGTGCGAATATTCTTGTGCGTTTTTTCGTGCATAAGCCGTGCTTCATGGCCTATGGCAACAGGTTCATTCTGTGCATTGAGAGCAACGATTGAAGGTTCACTGAGAACGATGCCTTCGCCGCGTGAATAAATTAGGGTATTGGCTGTTCCCAAATCAATTGCGATATCGGTATATAGCCAGTCGAACCAACCGTTATTCGGTTGGTTATTTGTCGCTTTAGGTACGTTTCTGTCCATGATTAATAAATGTAGATGAGCTAAGAGGTAATTATTGCGCCTGAATATTACAAAAGAAGAAAATACAATTTTACAAATGCATTTGCGAATTTTGAAGGCAAAAAATTAAAAAAAATTAATAAAATTAATGCCGGAAATGCCGCTTTCCTGTGAACACCATAGTCATACCAAGATCATCGGCCGCTTTGATCACTTCATCATCCCTAATACTGCCCCCGGGTTGAATGACACAGGTGGCTCCGGCGTTAGCGGCGGTTTCCACGCCGTCTGCAAAGGGGAAGAACGCGTCGGAAGCGATAGCCGTTTTTTCGAGTGAAAGTCCTTCCTGCCCGGCTTTGGCAATGGCAATTTCAGATGCTTCAACCCGGCTCGTTTGTCCCGTCCCTATCCCGATGGTTTGATGATCTCTGGCATAAACGATAGCATTTGATTTAACATGCTTCACGATCTTCCAGGCGAAAAGTAAATCTTCAATTTCCTGTTGAGTAGGTTTTCGTTTGGTAGCGGTGGTCAAATCATCAACCGTAGCGGTTGCGAGGTCTGCTTCCTGGCTTAATGCACCACCAATGATTGATTGAAAAGTTAAACGGTTTTTAGAGTGAATGTTTTGTTTGATTTTTATCAACCGCCGGTTTTTTTTCTGTTGAAGTAACTCTAAAGCATCACCGGAAAAAGAAGGGGCGATGACAATTTCAGTGAAAATCTTGTCAATTTCCGCAGCTGTTTTTAAATCCAGTTCACGATTCACAACAATGATACCTCCGAAGGGTGATTGAGTATCGGTCTGAAACGCTTTTTGCCATGCGGAACTAAGATCATTATCCGAAGCGACACCGCAGGGAACGGTATGTTTAAAAATGGCGCAGGTGGGCTTTGAATCCTGAAAATCAGCAATCAGGTTCAGGGCCGCGTCAACATCCATAAAATTATTATAACTGAGCTGTTTGCCGTGAAAACAGTCGATGAACTCCGACTGATCTCCATAAACTGCCGCTTTCTGATGCGGGTTTTCACCGTACCGCAAGCTTTGTGATTTTGGTAACGAGATATTCAGTTGATCCGGCAAACCATTATCTCCAGCCAAATCATTAAAATAGTTGGCGATATGACTATCATAATTTGCGGTATGGTTGAAGGCTGCCTGCGCGAACTTTTGGCGCTTTTCAAATGAAATGTTGTTGTTCTTTTCCAGCTCAGAACTGAAATCATCATACTGGCCGGGGGAAGTCAGCACGCAAACATGGGCAAAATTCTTTGCGGCGGCACGAATCATCGTCGGTCCGCCGATATCAATATTTTCAGTAGCGATGGCGGGCGTACAATCCGGTTTTGAAATGGTTTCTTTAAAAGGATACAAATTAACCACCACCAGTTCTATCGGTTTGATGTCCAGGCGCTGCATTTCATCGACATCAGCCTGATAACTGGTTCTGCCTAAAATGCCGCCGTGAATGATGGGGTGAAGGGTCTTTACACGTCCGTCAAGACATTCTTCGAAACCCGTAACTTCACTCACATCGGTTACCGGAATATCCGCTTCGCGAATTTTTTTTGCGGTTCCCCCCGTTGAAATGATTTGAACACCTGCTTTATGAAGCTTTTTAGCCAGTGCAACAATTCCCGTTTTATCAGAAACAGAAAGTAGCGCGCGGTTTATGGATAATGGATTTTGAGGCAGTTCAGATAAAGGTTGTAAGGCCACAGCTATATTTTTGATTTAGCATTAATTTTATCAGCCATTTTGGCGATGACTTTGGGATACAGGCGGTGTTCTTGTTCTAAAATTCGTTTAGCAAGGGTGGAAGCGTCATCAGATTTTTTTACGGCAACTTTTGCCTGCGCTAAAACGGGACCGGCATCATATTCATCCGTAACTAAGTGTACGGTACAACCCGATTCAAGTTCTTCATTTTCAACCACCGCCTGATGAACCTTCAGTCCGTAAAATCCCTTGCCCCCGTACTTAGGCAGCAGAGCGGGATGAATGTTCAAAATTCGTCCTTCATATCGGTTGATAATTTCTGTGGGGACTTTGACCAAATAACCTGCCAGCGCGATGATGTCCGTTTCCCACTCGTTAAGCGTTTGGAGCAGTACTCGGGTGTATTTATCAGCATCAGTAAAATCGGCGGGAGAGAGTATAGAGTATTCAATATTATGTTTCTTTGCCCGCTTAATAGCGCCGATATCTGGCTTATTGGTGATTAAACCACGAAGACGTCCATCAATTTTACCACTTTCAACGGCATCAATAATAGCCTGAAAGTTAGTCCCCGAACCGGATGCAAAAACGACGATGTTTGCCAAAGTGATAGAGCAAATGAGTTATAGCTTGTTTGCCGCAAATATAAACAAAAATGGGTAGAGATTAAGAGATGAATTATCATGGTTAAATTTCACGCAAAGGCGCCAAGCCGCGGAGATGTTTTTCTTTGCGTCTTCGCGGCTCTGCGTGAACTCAAACTTTCCTTATTCCAGAAAATTCTCGCCCGCTTCGGGAATCCAGACTTCGGTGTCGGTGAGTTCTTCGGTGATGTCTTTGAAATCAAGAGGGTCTCCTGTTAGAACGGGGAACGTTCCGTAGTGGATAGGCACGGCATAATCGGCTTGAATGAGATCACAGCACATGGCGGCTTCATCGGGGCCCATAGTATAATAATCACCCATAGGCACCGCGATTATATCGGGTTCATAAAGCTCACCATAAAGTTCGAGATCATAGAAAATATTAGTATCGCCGAGATGGTAAAAAGTGATGTCGCCGTAAAAAGAAAGGACGAGTCCGCCGGGATCTCCGGCATATTCACCCCCGAAAGACGAGCTGTGGTTGGCGGAGACGAGGGTTACCGAAAAATCATCAAAATCGAGGGTACCGCCTTTGTTAAACTCCACCGCCTGGTCTTCACTCAGTCCGTTTTTCTTAAGCAGTCCCGAAAGCTCAACAATAGAAATAACCTGACATCCGGTGCGTTGAGCGATATCAAGCGTATCACCCACGTGATCTTCATGACCATGGGTAAGTAAAATGTAATCCACTTCATCCGGTTTTTTAAGATTATCGGGCGTGGTGGGATTTTTAGACAAAAAGGGATCAATCAAAATTTGATTGCCCGAAGGACTTACAAATTTGAAGGCAGAATGCCCCAGCCAATATGCTTGAACAGAAGTTTCCATTGCTAAAGGATTTTATTTGAAGATTATACAAAAACTGATATGTTACTAAAGAAAATCACTATAAATTGTTCATCCATACCACAACTTTAAAAATACAATCATTCCCTAAAAATACTACTTTTGTTTCTAACCAAGCTAATTTTATCAAAACTGAATGAGGATTAACCATGGCAGAACGCATAAAACTGCATCCCGAAACACCCCATGTAAAACAGTTATTCAAAGTTGCAGACACGATAAAACAAGGCGCAGTTATATTGTTACCGACCGACAGCCAGTATGCTTTAGGTTGCGATTATAAGAATAAAAAAGGAATAGAACGAATTCGCAAAATTCGACAGTTAGATAAAGATGATCATTTAACGTTGTTATGTGATTCACTTTCAGGTGTCGCCAAATTTGCCCACATTTCGGATCATAATTTTAAATTGATCAAACGATTGATTCCCGGTCCCTATACGTTCATTTTACCTGCCACCAAAGAAGTGCCGAAGTTGCTGGTGCATCCCAAGAAAAAAACAGTAGGTATTCGGGTGCCTGATTATCCCATCAGTGAAGGGCTGATGCGGGAGGTTGGAAATCCATTGCTGACCATTACCGCTAAAAAACCCGGAATGAACGGCGATTCGCTTAACAGTTTTGAACGGGAACCTTTCTTACGTGAGTTTGAAAAACTGGTAGACCTTACAATTGACAATCAGCAAGATTTGCCGGCCCGGGAAACGACGATCATCGACATGACAGATGATAACACAAAAATCCTTCGTCGCGGCCTTGGAATGGAAAGGCTGGAAGAAGTATTTCAAATGCAGCAAGAGCCTCTGGTTGAGGTTTGATTCTTCATCCGGGTTCTTGCCCATCGAAGTTTTAACGTAGTTGGGCTGGGCTTGAAGCCGGATGAATGGATAAGGCAAAAGTTTTGCTCGTTCACTCATCGGGCGGCGAAATCAGCCGCCTGATGAGGACAGGTTATTTTATTTTCACAAATGATAAAATCGATTTATGGGATTATTAAACTCACTTAAAAACACTTTTTCAAGTGCAGAATTAGATATTTGGAGTAAAGTTTCCGAGAATTTTCAGTTAAATGATGTTCTGAAAGATTCGGAAAACCATCCACAGCTAATATACAAACACAGCAACCGTTGCAGTGTTTGTTTCTTTGCAAAGGCACAAATTGAAGGGAAGGGGGAAGAAATTAAAAGCTTAGCAGACTTACATTTTCTGAATGTGATTACATATCGCGGAATATCAAACAAAGTAGCCTCAGAATTGAATGTTCGGCATGAATCTCCACAAGCTATTCTAATTAATAAAGGAGAAGTGGTGTGGCATGCTTCTCACGGACAAGTTAAAGGAGATGCTGTTTTGGGTGAGCTGGAATTAATCTAAAGCTCCCCATCTGGATGAACCAAGCTCTACCCGACGAAATAGGTCCAGGAGTGCAACTCCTTCATAGTGTTAGGAATGGGTCTGTCTTTACAATTATGTAGATCGAGATTTATCTCGATAAGATGCTTCTGTGTTTGTAGCTCAACATAAATATCGAGCTACAAACCTTGTCTTGCGTTACCCAAAAAGCTCCTTAAAACCCTTATCAAAAGGCGGCTCGATTATGCCTTTTTCGGTGATGAAAGCCGTGATAAATTTATAGGGCGTTACGTCAAAAGCAGGATTGTAGGTTTCTGCTTTCTTAGGTGCTACATGAGAGCCGTTGAAGTGAGTAATTTCGTCCCCTTCACGTTCTTCGAGGGGAATATTATTACCGTTTTCTAACTTCATATCAACAGTTGAGAGAGGAGCAGCTACATAAAAAGGAATATCGTTTTCGTTGGCAAGTACAGCAAGAGGATAGGTTCCGATTTTGTTAGCGGTATCTCCGTTGGCAGTGATGCGGTCAGCACCGACAATTACCAAATCTACTTCACCACTCTGCATGAGTGCGCCGGCAGCTGAGTCAGTAATGAGTTTCATTGGAATCCCGGCATTCATCAGTTCCCAGGAAGTGAGACGTGCGCCCTGTAAGAGGGGACGTGTTTCATCCACCCAGACCTGAACTTTATTGCCCCTTTCATGGGCATGAAAAATCACCGAAAGGGCAGTGCCATACTGTCCCGTAGCCAGGCTTCCGGTATTGCAGTGAGTTAGAATTTTGGCCTTTTTTTTGACCAGTTCAATCCCGTTTTCGCCAATTTTCTTACAAACCCTTTTGTCTTCATCGTGAATGGTTTGAGCCGTTTTCAGGATAATTTCCTTAATCTCAGAAATATCTTTGTCTTTGTGGGCCTGAACAGTGCTTTTGATCCGGTCCAGGGCCCACTTTAGATTTATGGCAGTGGGACGGGCTGTTTCCAGGTATTCGGCCACTCGTTTTACTTCAACCCAAAAGCTCTGGAATGAATTTTCGGGCAAATCTTTGATCCCAAGATAAAATCCATAACCTGCCGCGATACCAATAGCGGGGGCGCCGCGGACTCGCAACTTTTTAATGCTTTCCCACATACGTCCCACATCACGAATATCAGTATAAACTTCGCGTTTCGGGAGATAAGTTTGATCGATGATTCTTACATGATCATCACGCCATTCGATAGATTGAATCGCGGTATCGGTGTTGGCCATAAGATGATTTTTGGTTTTTAGCAATCAGCACTCAGCACTCAGCTGTCAGCTTTCAGTTTGTTTTCTTTGTGTTGTTTTCAATTTCTTGCGCCCTTTGCGGTTTCTCCTTTTACTAACCGCAAAGAAACGCAGAGTTTACGCAAGGTTCGCAAAGAGTTATTAGCCTAAAATTCATAATTCAAAACTTACCATTCAAAATTCTAATACCCTTCTGCAGTACCATTCCCGCGCGGGTCGGCAGCGCCGTGTCTTAGACCTTCTTCATCAACATAAATGATATGTGCTCGTCCCACGCCATAGGTTTCAGCCAAATTATGTCCTTTTTCTTTGAGCAATTCCTGAGTATCGGGGCTCAGTCCGAACTCTTCGAAATAAAGCTTGTCCGGCATCCACTGATGGTGAAACCGGGGGGCTGAAATAGCTTGCCCGGGCTTCATTTCAAAGACTGCTAAATTCAAAAAGTTGTGTAATGTTGCCGTAATAATGCGAGGTCCGCCGGCGGCACCTAATACCATTCGCACTTCACCATTTTTGGTGACGATAGTGGGAGACATGCTACTCAGCATCCGCTTGCCGGGTTCTATGGAATTGGCCTTACCCTGAATGAGACCGAACATATTCGGTTCGCCCGGTTCGGCGGTGAAATCATCCATTTCATTGTTGAGAAAAAATCCTGCGCCACTGACCGCTACCTTACTTCCAAAATTGCCGTTAAGTGTGGTAGTTACCGAAACCGCATTTCCGTCTTTATCAACAATCGAAAAGTGGGTGGTTTCGGTTGATTCAGTGAAAGAGGGAATTTCACCGTGTGCAAATTCATCACTGTCGGTAGCATGATTCCAGTTAAAACTTTCCATTCGCTCTTTGCTATATTCATCATTGAGCAGTTTTTGACGGGGAATTTCCACAAAGTCGGGATCACCCATAAAATAAGCCCGATCGGCAAAAGCTCTACGCATGGCTTCGGTAACAAGATGGACATATTTTGCGGAATTAAAACCGAGCTCTTTCAAATTATAAGGCTTAAGCATATCCAGAATCTGGTGGATAGCGATGCTTCCACTGCTGGGCGGTGGCATGATATAGAGTGTGTATCCCCGAAAGGTTGCTTCCACCGGCTCCCGCCAGACGCTGCGATATTCTTCAAGGTCCTCATAAGAAATAATGCCTCCCTGCTGGCGCATTTCCTGAACAATAAGATCGGCGGTTTTGCCCGAGTAAAATCCATCACGACCAAACCAGGCAATGCGCCGTAAGGTTGCGGCTAAATCTTTTTGTACAAACAGGTCACCTTCTTCCCATTTTTCACCATCTTTGCGAGTAAAATATTGAGCCGAGCCATCATACTTTTCAAAAGCATTAGTGTATTCATTGAGAATATTGGCCTGTGTCCACGATAACCGGTAACCGTTTTCTGCCAGATCAATAGCCGGCTGCAGTACGGTTTCCAGGGGCAGGCGGCCGTATCTTTTGAGAGCTTTAACCATGCCGTCAACGGTGCCCGGAACGCCTACCGCCAAAGCACCTCTGCGGCTTAAATGAGGTACATATTCCCCATTTCGGATGTACATATCACGGCCCGCTTCAAGGGGAGCGCGTTCCCGAAAATCCAGCGTTGTGTTGGTCCCGTCAGCCATGTGGATGACCATAAATCCACCGCCTCCGAGGTTACCTGCGCGGGGGAGAGTTACAGCAAGGGCAAATTGAACGGCAACAGCGGCATCAACAGCATTTCCTCCCTGTTGCAGGATTTGCTTTCCCACCAGAGATGCTCGTTCTTCACCCGTTACAACAACGGCATTTTCATAAGATTTGGCCCAGCCTGCCTGGGCATATGTTTCAGTCGAAGGGGATATCAGGAGTAGGAAAAGGGCAAAAAAAGGAATCAAATATTTCATAAACCGGCAGTGTTTTTGGACTAATATATAAAAAACTCATGCATTAGCAAGGCAGGGTCGAATGTTTTTACGTTTGTTTTAAGGAATGGTAGATGGAGGACGAAAAAGCTTTACTAAACTTTTTTGAAGTTTAGTAAAGCTGTGATGTTACGCGCGAGGATGAAATTCTTTATGTATCTGGTGCAGCAGGGAGCGGTCAACGTGGGTGTAAATTTCGGTGGTGATGATGGAAGCATGCCCCAGCATTTCCTGCACGGCACGAAGGTCAGCACCGCCTTCTAAAAGATGAGTAGCAAAAGAATGACGGAAGATATGCGGATAGACGTTTTTCTTGATTCCCGCCCGCTCAGCCGCATCATTTGCAATATTCCAGACGCTCATTCTCGAAAGTGGCCCGCCGCGCTGATTTAAAAAGAGCTTGTTTTCCGCTTTATGCGGATTTTCATCATTCTTAAACTTAGGCCTTACCATTTCAAGATAATGCTCCAGCGCCGACTGAGCGATTTCTCCCACCGGGACCAGCCGTTCTTTATTTCCTTTACCCACTACGCGAATGAAACCGATCTCAAAAAAAAGATTATCGGGTTCGAGATTCGTAAGTTCGCTGACCCTCATACCGGTGGCATAGAGTGTTTCCAGAATGGCCGCATTTCGAATTCCGGCATCGGTTTCGCGATTTGGAACATCAATCATTGCTGAAACTTCTTGAGGGTTAAGGATTTCAGGAAGTTTTTTGGCTTTTTTCGGCAGTTCAACCAGTTCGGCGGGATTCGCTTTTGCAATGCCTTCTACAACGGCAAATTCATGAAATCCCCTAATGCTCGAAATGTTGCGGGCAATTGAGCTTACTGAAAGTTCCATTGCCGAGAGTTCTTCTAGATATTGCTCAATATGCTGCAGGGTGATGCCTGATAAGTCGCGGATAACCAGGTCTTTTGAAAGAAACTTAAGGTATCGCTGCAGGTCATTTTTATAAGAAACAACAGAATTTTCGGAGAGGCTTTTTTCCAGCTTTATAAACTGCAGGTAGCGCTGTAATTCCTGTTGATAATGCATGAAGGGATCAAGAATTATAATAGTCGTCAACCGGAGGGGTGCTTTCCGCATCCGGTCGGTTTTGAAGCGGCGGGCCTGATGCTTTCGCTTTTTTATCGGCTTTCTTTTTGGCTTTTCCTTTAGACCCTTTTTCTTCGTCTTCGGGATAGTCGACTCGGCTGTGGTAAATACCGACTAAAATATTCAGGAAAGTTTTTTTGATAGAGCTCAAATCTTGAAAGGTGAGCGGCGTTTTGCTGAGCTGCCCTTCATTCACCCGGTCGTCAATCATTTTATCTACCAAATTTTCAAGTTTTTGATAGTTAGGATCTTTCATGGCACGTGATGAAGCTTCAATACAGTCGGCTAACAGTAGAATACCTGTTTCTTTTGTTTGGGGCAGCGGCCCGTCGTAACGGAAATCTTCTTCACGAATTTCTTTCTTTTTCTTATCAGCCCGTTCCTTGGCTTTTTCCCAAAAGTATTTAATAAGTGTAGTGCCGTGGTGAGTACGGATAAAATCAATTACCGCTTCAGGCAGCCCGTGGTCTTCAGCCTTTTTAACGCCATTAGAAACATGCGCTTTGATTACAAGCGCACTCATCCGCGGTTTCAGTTTATCATGCTCATTGACTTCGGTTTGGTTTTCGGTAAAATATCCGGGATTGTCCATTTTACCGATGTCGTGATATAAACCGCCGACCCGGCATAGAAGCCCGTTCGCGCGAATGGCACCGGCCGCTGCTTCCGCCAAATTAGAGACCTGCAGGCTGTGATGAAAGGTTCCTG
Organism: Balneolaceae bacterium; assembly: GCA_036381435.1. Taxonomy (GTDB): domain Bacteria; phylum Bacteroidota; class Rhodothermia; order Balneolales; family Balneolaceae; genus Fodinibius. Next base: position 41,081 of record DASVCW010000013.1, read on the forward strand.
GAGCTCTGGTCATCAATTCCCTTAACAAGGGGAGATTCGTATCACTGAGTTCAATAAGGGTGAAGTCGGTGGTAACTTTGAACGTTTTTTCGAATAGGAGAATCAGCGGATAAGTAAACAGAATGAAGATGGCGTTAATCACCACAAAAAACAGATCGCTGCCCAGCGCACCCCACCCATCCAAGGTTGTTAGGCTGAAGCCGATAATTACGGCGGCATATGAAAGAAAAACGATGCCCGGTGTAGTGAAGAAAAACTGGGAGCGTTTTTTAATATCGCGAACCGAAAAAAGGCCGAGGCTACAGGCAACAGTTGTAGCTACCACATATTCAAAATTATTTCCGGTGATGAGTCCTGTCAGCAGTGCCAATGTAATGGTTGATAATAAACCCACTCGAGAATCAAAAATGATGGTTAGTATGATGGGGGCTACCGCAACGGGTACAATGTAGGGTGAAATATCATCGAATTCGTAAACCACCGAACTGCCCACACAAATTAAAGATATGGCCATGAGCACGAGCAGCAGCATGGAATTATTTTTAAAAATCTGGCGCCGGTACAAATAAAGGTAAAAGAAAAAGATGGTAACAATAGCGATAATGATTAGCACATCACCTCCGTATCGTAGCCATCGTTCTAAATCGCTGGCATTTTGAGACCGCGCTTCTGCCAGGCTTTGCAGAATGTTGTATTTTTCCTGGGTGACGATATCACCACGCCGGACAATTACCTGTCCCTGTGCGATAGCCCCTTTGGATGTTGAAATACCGGCGAGCGCTTCTTTGATATAAGCCTGTGTTTTTTCTTTATTATAAATCAGGTTCGGCTGTATAACCTGATTAAAAATTTCAACACCTACATTGGCTATATCTTCATAATAGTTTCGGGAAAGGCGGTAGCGGGCATATTGGCGGGCTTCCGAAATGTCGCGAACATTAGCAAGACTAACAGTACGTTCGGTATGATCTTGTAAATCGCGCACAATAATTACATCGGTAGTTAGATCACCTTTGTTAATATTGATAATGCCATCATTAAGCATATCATCAATCAATGCTTCAAGCTGCTCTTTTAAGTCATTGGCGATGAATGCATTGGTTGGGGCAGTTTTTGTAGTGGGTGAACGGTTTTCTGCTTGTACAGCGCTATAATTTTGAAACAAAGCTTTCCATGAATTATCAGAAAGGCTTAACGGTGACTGAATTTTAAGGCGGGCAACCTCCATGCTGTCGTGACTTGCATATTGAGCCATACTTTGTTTTGCCTGCTGCCATTGCACATAACTTTCCATTATGGGCAGTAAGCTTTGAAAGAGAGAGTCTAAGCGGTCATCAATAGTAATTTCAACGTTATTATTGACATTAAAAATGGCAGGGGTAGACTCTCGAATCGTCTGTTTCTCTTCTTCAATTTGCTGCTCACTTTTCTGAATGGCAAAGGTGAAGGGGGCCGTGAGATCATCGGCGCGCCAAGGTTCTCCAATACTGTAATTGACAGGTTGCTTAAACGAAGCTTGGGGAACCGATAAGATGAGCACACCCACAAAACCGAATAAGATGAGGCTTCGGAGATACGTATTGTACTTTAACGAAGAAGTTTGCTCCTGTTTTTTCTTCTTTTCTCCGATTACCGGAGCCCCCTTGTGCTTTTTAGGAGCTAAACCCAGTTTTTCAAGAATATTCATAATAAAATTACCAGTCTGTCTTTCGGCAATAAACCTAAATAGACATTAAATAGTTTAAACAAAATACTTCTATTATGAAATTATACCAACCGATAATCATATTTACCAAAAAGTTAGGAAAATTCTAATATTGATTAGACTAATAAATATAAAAAAATATAAGCTGGTAAACTGTAATAACTTTATTGTAATAACTAGAACGGGGAAGATTAACTTAAATATATATTATAATTTTTTTAAAAAGATCATTGGAAATGCTATTCAGTAAAAAGTTTCTTATTTAGAAGAAAGAGAGGACTGATAAATTTAAAATTAAAACACTATGCCTGTAACTATTCAAAACGGAGTGCAAAAGGACGATCTCGATGTTAGAAAAGGTCAAAGGTTAGTCGATAACAATGCCCAAGAAATTTTTAAAAAGCTCAAGGAGTTAGAAAACGAGCCTAAGCATCAAAGACGATGGATTTGGGAGTTATTGCAAAATGCGAAAGATACCTCAAGTGATAAACCAGTAAATATAGAAATTTGTTGGGATGGGCAAGATCTTACTTTTTCTCATAATGGAGAAAACTTTTCAAAAGATGAAATTATTCATTTGATTTATCATGGATCCTCCAAGAGAGAAGATGAGGGCAAAACAGGGAAGTATGGAACTGGTTTTATGACAACACATCTATTGTCAAAAAGGGTAAAAGTTACTGGTAAAGTTAGAGAACTTGAATCCTTTAATTTTACTCTTGATCGTTCAGGTAATAATGCAGAGGAAATATCTTTGGCATTAGAGCAATCATGGGAAGATTTCAAAAAGTCTTTAAAACCAAGACCGGATAAATCTAATGAGGATAAAACAACTTTCACTTATCTAAATTTATCTCCAGAAGGGGCCGAAACTGTTCACAAAGTAATATCTCAAGCTACATCGCTCATTCCTCCTGTTTTAGTATTTGTTAATAATATAGAAAAGATAAAAATTGATAATAAAGGGGATACAGTTATTTATGAGCGATTGAGCTTCAGTAAATCAAACAAAGTAAGTATTGTTAAAAAACAAGTTAATGGAGAAGAGTTAGTTTATAGTTATGTGAAGAGAGATTTAGTTGATGGTAAAATTGCCATACCATTAAATAATGAAGACAAACTCATTAAGTTAGGAGACGAGATACCTCGATTTTTTATAGGATTTCCACTCATCGGAACTGAAAAAGTTCCTCTGCCTTTTCTTGTGCATAGTCAATCATTTGAACCTTCTTCTGAGAGGGAAAAATTATGGCTTGGAGCTAAAGCTACTGATGAATCAAAAGTTAATAAGAAAATTCTTTCAAGCGCCTTCCAGGAATATTTGCTATTAACAGATAAGTTATTAGAAGAAGATGTTGAAAATAGGCATTTCTTAGCTAATATGGGAGTTATGCCAGAATTAGATTGGTTGGATAAAGATTGGTACTTAGAGCAAATGGAAAATCTTATTGATGAGCTTGATAAGCGTTCCTTTGTAAAAAATTGCTTAAATGAATTTATTCCTTTAGGTAATTCAAAGGTTCCGTGTTCACCGGGAAGAAAGGAAGATAATGAAGCAATAGAGACATGGACTTTAGCTTCAATGTTGAAGCCTGAAAAAACGCCAGAAGAGAGGTTATCTTCTTATTGGCGTAAAGTAATAAGCGATAGAGAAACCTTGAGCAACGAAGTACATTATGCCGCTTTTACTTTAGAAGATATTTGTAGAGAAATTCATAACCTTCCTAATAAAAAATTAGATGATCTAAGATTGGAAGAATTAGATCCCCTAAGCTTTATTTGTCAGTTAGTCCAATGTCTGGAAAATCATAAAAAAGAATCATTGTGGAACGAGAATGGCATATTACCTAACCAAGCGGGGCAATTAAAGAAAGCGGGTGATTTGGAACAGGAAAATCTAAAGGATTCAAAGAGAGTTGGAGAAGACTTGAAAGATATTTCGCATAAGTTAGGGATACCAATTAGGGAAACTCTTCTACATCCTAAAATAGAAATTCATTCAAATAATCATCGGTTACGAGTAAAAAGTAAACAAGAAGTTATTGCAGAAGTACTAAAAGAAGTAAGAGAAAAGAAAGAAGATCAAACTGAGGAAGAGCTTGAAGGAAATTTAGAACTACTAAAATGGTTATTGCAAAATGAGCAATATAGTGTTTTACCAGGGTACCCTGTAAAGATGCTTAGTGGAAAATGGAAAACACTTCAACAAGAATCAGAGCACATCTTCTTATGCCCACCCGATATTTGGCGTCAAAACTTCCAGCCTTTTTATGAGCTATTCCCTGATGATTATATCCTTTCAAAACAGTACTCATATATTTTTAAAGATCAGGAAATCTTAGATAAAGCCTCAAAACAAAAATGGGTATTAAAAGACCCATTATACATAAAGGATGATAAGTTAAAGGAAGATGAAATCTTTAAGATTGCAACTAAGAAGGAGGGTAAGGAATTATTAACCAAGTCCGAAGATGAAGAATGGCAAATGGTAGAGTCTATTTCGTTTAGCCAAATTGCCTTTCTAAATTTTCCTCAAGACAAAAGTGTAATAGATTTGGCTCGAGGAGCTAAAAAGCGTACCTCACAACTCTTAGAATTCATTGTAGAGGGTCTTTTAAAGGAAGATAGATATGGATTTGAATCAAAATCAATTAGGATTGAAAATGATTCTGAAAACCAGGAAAGTATTGAAATTTATCCGAGTCGTTGGCTTTTGGAATTAAAAAGTCGGAAATGGGTTAAAGCTCAAACAGGTAACAAAGGTGAACAACCTGCTGTAGAGAGTTTATCACCTTATTTTCAAGACAAGGACTTAAGTTCAGCTTTGAGAAGAAATGAAGTTTTTCGGTTCCTTCATTTTTTAGGACTTGAAGTTGGTGGTCTTCTAAGAAACCTTCGAACAGGAGATGAAGAGGAGCGAATAGCATGGGATCAATCTTATGTATCCATTTTAATGAATGATAAACTTACACCTCAAAAGATAAGTAACATCTTATCAGATGAGGATTTTATAAAAGAATATGATGAGAAAAAGAAGCAAAAAGAAAAAATGGAGGAGAATCAAATAGTTGGCAAGGCAGTTGAAAAAGCGTTTGTGGAAGCTTTCGAATCAGTAGAAGGATATAGTATAAAAAGAGAGCCAATAGGTAGTGACTATGAAATTGAATGCGATTATTTGCATAAACTACTTTTAAATAGTAAAAATAAAGAAAACTTTTTAGTTGAGATAAAGTCTGCCCGTACCTCGGAGGTAAGAATGACTATAACTCAAGGTGCTACAGCCTGTCAAGAAGGGGCAAATTATATATTATGTGTTGTTCCTTTAAACGATGGAGCAATTACAGCAGATGCCATTCTAAATGAGTCAAGATTTGTAACTAACATATCAAAGTTACTTAAAGAGCGTGTTAAAAATGTTGATAAGATTATTAATTTGAAAGATATAGAAGTGCAAAGTTCAAACTTAGATTCTGAATCTGTACGAACTGAAATTGACGGTACCAAAGTTCGTTATGTAATACAGCAAAGAGTATGGGAGGCTGAAAGACCTGAAGTCTTGTCTTTTGATGAGTTTATTAATGGTGTTTTTAAATAAGAAGAGGTCTAAAAGGGAATTTGTAAATGAAGTAAAGTGAGAATTGCTATTAAAGGTAGTGTAAATGAACTAGTGTAAACTACTGTAATAACTAGAGATACGATAAAGTTAACAAAAACATAATATTTTCAAGTATTCCGGCCACCGCGGCCGGTCTCTTTTTTCTCTTAGAAGCCTGGAAAAATAATTTCAAAAACGGGTAAAATAATATTTTTAATAGCATCTGAAATCCGTTTCTATATTGAGAGCTACTTAAAAAATAAGGTTATAAAGCAAAGAATCTCACCCAGACGATACTATAGGTATTAACAAATATGGACCCGTTTTCCGTGGAACAGGGTGGCAAGATCGGCCAAAAATGTAAAAATATGTTAAAATGCTTATGGAGTGAGTTGTAAAGTTGCAAGCCAAGCAAATCAACTGTTATCAAAAAATCACATCAAAGTTGCCTTTTATTCCAACAAAAAACACAACACTTGTACTTTTAATCCTTTGACTTGCAATAAGTTGTAGTTTTTTAAATGTGCAAACTTTGAGTTTACTTGTCGTTGCAGATTTATCAACCGCAATAAAAAAGTAAGTTATGGAAACAATACAAAAAGTAACCGAACATCTTACGGATGGTGAATTAATTAATTTATCAGACCAAGTTAATTTGATTCACGAGCTTTGCGTTTATGGCGCGGAGAAATCAGCAGAAGATAAAACCGGCGGCAATCGTTTGGACGGTCTTTACTTTTCTCACAAGCTTTTAAAAGGCTGTGTTGATGAAATGAGTAAAAGAAATAAGAAGCTAAAGATAAAAGTCCCTGAGAGGATATTTAAATCCTAACAAAACAAACGTGAGGTACAAAAAATGGGTGCAGTTAACCAAATATTAGTCAATCTTCAAGATCAATACGAAGCTATCAAGGATTACCTTCCTAATAAGCTGCCAATCCCTAATCCCTTTGATATGCCCGGGCGGTTCCGATTTCGCAGGCGGCCTTGGGGAGGCAGAAATGAAGAGTGGATTCTTAAATAAAATGCTTATAAAGTCAAAATAAACAACTAATATCAATCTAAAAATACGTTTACCCCTCAGTTGGTGCAATTATCAGACTGAGGGTAATTTATATCTTCCAACTTTTAGATACGAGTTTATTTTTGCTTCCACTTCAATAGGCTTAACTAAAGCCGAAGAATAGCTTAAGCGCGTTATTCTGTTGCCCAAATTGTACCCAAATTTGAGAAATAGCCAATCTTAAAAGGTTATGTTTTCAAAAAATAAAAAAGCCTTGCAAATCAATGACTTACAAGGCTTAAGAGTACCCGAGGCCGGACTCGAACCGGCACTGGTATTTAAGTACCAATCGGATTTTAAGTCCGACGCGTCTACCAATTCCGCCACTCGGGCAGGTGTCTCTTATTTTTAAGACGCTAAATATAAGGCATTACCCTTTACTTCCGCAACGAATAATTTATTTAATAAAAAGACCGAGAACTGAACTTCGCCCTCCTCCAACCTCTAACTGCCGGTTTCTAATTTCCAGCTTCTAATATCCGACTTAAGACTCATTCCAACGCCACACTCTGTGCATAGGTGACCGGTTATCCTTTCGATGCTGTTGTGTACTTATGAGGCGTACCTTTTCGGTGAGTACATAGCTGACAAGGCTTGCGGCTGCTACCACCGGAAATAAAGAACCGCCGGTTAAACTCACCAAAATCACGGTGGTACTGATGGGCGTTTTGGTAACCCCAACGTTAACGGCGGCCATCAATCCGACTACCGCAACCGAGGTTGGAATGAATTGACCGGTAGCCATCGAAATGGCAATACCGCTTGCGGCCCCAATGAAAAAGAGCGGGAAAATGAAACCTCCTCTGTAACCGCTGTGCAAGGTGAAACCGATTGAAAGCATTTTTACAATAACCAACAGCGCCAGCAGGCCAACGGCACCCCAAAGGGTGTAATTTGCTTGAAGGACTGAGAGCCCGTTAATCAAGTCTACAATTTGATACTCGCTCCAGAAAAGGGGAGTCGTAATAAAACTGGCCGGAATGAGCAATGCAAGTAAGCCAATACATAAGCCACCGGTAGCACCTAACAAAACAGGTTTCTTGTGCAGCGGCTTCAGGACCAGTTCAATTTTTCTAAAAATGAAAATGAATAAAATAGCGATACCTGCGCCTATCAGTCCCATCAATATGCCCTCGAAGACGCTTGCCATCGACATGCCTGTAAGTTGTGGCAGGTGATAGAGTGCGCCTTCATAGCCTATAAAACTTCGAAAAACCACAAAAGCTCCGAGCGCAGAAACTACAGCCGGAATGAGGGCCTCATAATACTCCAAACCCCGATTATGAGGTATTTCAAGAGCGAATAATGCACCTCCGATAGGAGCACCGAAGAACGCGCCGAGGGCCGCTGCCATCCCGCAAAAAGTGAATGTTCGGATGAGGTCTCCATGTAAACGCAACTTTTCACCCAGTTTACTTCCGTTACTCCCGATAAGCTGCACGAGCGGTGCTTCCGGACCTGCGCTACCGCCAAAAATGATGCTGATCAACGAAATGGTGAACATAGCAGGATTTTGACTGTGGTCCATTCGGCCCTGTTTTACATGGATGTTATTCACTACGGCTGATATTTCTCCGGGCGATTTCATCCATTTGATGCTGAGACCTACTAAAGTACCGCCGGTAACAGTGAGTAAAACCAAAACAGCCATATAACCCCAGCTAACTGCAAAAAAAGATTCTAAAGCTGGCTGAATAACATCCCAGACTAAATATAGTCCGCCGCTAAGAAGCCAGTAGTAAACGGTAGCGATAAGTCCGCCCATAATTCCGATTATTAAAGCCCATAGCAGGGACTGCCCGTATGGCATTAACCGGTTTTTGTGAGAGCGGCTCGGAGCTTCCAGGAAAGAAGGAAGTGGCATCATTGTTAATTAAGGGGATTTTTAATGGTTGTGAAAAAATCACTAAAACTAAGGATAAATAAATTGAATCTCAGGTCGAATGATGTAATTATTTCGCTTATGAATTCAATTCATTCCCGCACTAATGATGGCCTGCGTTTTACTCTTCTGCACGTTCAAAATTAATTTGAGCATAATTTATGGCGGCCACCAGCGCTACTCCGCCTACAATATTTCCTAAAAGGGCGGGGATGAAAAATTTGAGAGTGAAGGTGACGAATGTTATTTGCTGGGCAAGAATGCCATAAAAGCCTTCAATCGAACCGACAATAATATGGGCCAGATCTCCCAGTCCAATTAAGTAGGTAATGATGATGATCACCCAAACACGCGCTTCTTCTGCAAACGGCAATATCCAGATAATCAGGGCAATGAGCCACCCGGCAAAAACACCACGAAAAAAAGTGATGCCAAAGCCGTTTTCTACAGTGCTTTGCGCAAACTGATTAAACTGACTGTAAACGATCGGTTCAAAGATAAAAACATTCGAAAGAACGAAGCTGAAGATGAAAGCACCGACAATATTGGCAAGAAAAACGATGAGCCAAAGTCGTGAAATTTTTTCCCAGACTTCGGCAGTTGTTTCATCCAGCAATTGGAGAACGGGAGTGAGCGTATCTTCGGTAAAAAGTTGCTGGCGGCCTAAAATAACAATCAAAAAACCGACACTATAACCGAATTTTGAGATAAGGGGTGTCCAATCGGCTTCCGGCAAATGGCTTGCTATTAAAGCTTCGGCAATCATGGAAAACCCCATCGATAAACCCGCGGCTAAACCAGACCAGGCCAAAGATGATGGCGGACGCTCCAGTTCTTGTTTTCCCTCACGCCGGATCGCTTCAAATATTACCAGTGCCTTGGGCGAGGTACGTTCTTCGGCTTCCTGTGAAGCTTCTTTTTGATGCATAGAGTTGATGGTTGTGAACGTGAATCTTGATGAAACAGAATTTCTCTTAATAAATGACTTCACCTGAATATCATTCCAAATTGTATACCGGATAAAACTTCAGGTAAGGCCGGCCCCTTTAAGATTCATCCTATACCTCTATGTCTACATTTAAAACATCATCGTTTGCAGGATATTCAAGATCTAATTTCATAGCTGGAAGTAATTTTTGAAGTTTTTTCCAGCGTTTTTGATACCGAGCAATATTTATTGAGTGATAAATCAATCGCCCGCTCTACCTTTCCTTTGTCAAGTTCTCCGGTAAAGATAAAGTTCAAATGAATAGTGGTGAACTCTGAAAAAGTGCCTTTGCTTTGTTTATCGCCTTCAACTTCTACTTCCAAGCCTTTTAAATCCTGCCTTTGTTTTTCAAGAATGCCGATAATGTCAATAGCGCTGCATCCGCCAATACCGGCCAGAAGAAGCTGCATGGGACTAAAGCCGCCTTCGAGTCCGCCGATGCCCACGGAACCGTCCATACGGATTTTCCCATCCGTTTCATTTTGGGCTTCCATGTGTGTGCCGTCTAACTGATTTACCGTAACTTTCATAAAATTCTGTTCTGATCTGAGCTGAAATTTGATGCCAAATTAAGAAAAACAGTATTGATTAGAAAAGCTGATATTTTGGCTAAAACAGGAGGGGTGATGTTAAAATATCATCAAATAGAAATGGCAGCTACAAACAAAATAAGAAGTAGTGTAAAGAAGATGAACTGCACCCACGAGTTGGCTAAGAGTTTTTTGTGCATGGTTTATTGAAGTAAATAGTGGAAGATGGAATTTATTCTGTTACTCTAACTGCGCAAAACATTAAAAGTTCCAATTTTTGAAAATTTTTATAGAAAAAACTCTCGCCTTGCTGTAATAATTGATGAAACGATAAGTTATACCTATTCGGGCCTTTCAAGCGATGGCGAATAGAATGGGCGCAATTATCTAAAAAATGGAGCTTTAGAGAACATCTGTCAATTAATTCTGGTTCTGTTTTTAAGGTAAATTTGCCCTCAAAAAAGTTCATTAACAGATTGAACTATTTCGTTTAAAGGCCTATCCTTAGCAACCAAAATGATCAATCCAGACTTAACCCATTAACAACTTATGATTACAACAGCGCAGTTCACCTACATTCCTTTAAAAGCCGCTGATCCCCGCGAAAGCATCGATTTTCTCCTTGAATTGGTGGCACAGCATGAGGTGGAAGTGGATGTAAATTACCTCTCGACAAGTATTCGCGGCGAGACCGATGTAGTTTTTGATTTAATGCGAGAGCTGTACGATACCATGACCATCGAACGCCAGGAGTTCCGCTTTCATGTAGAGCTGCTAAGCCCGGTAGCTGAGTAAGTTTTTACCCGCTTCACCGGCTTGACTACTTTTGTCGCTTGGTGAATACAAAAGAATCTCATCCCGTTCACCCGGTCACAAAAAAAGTGAGCGGGTGATAACTTTCGACTTTCAATGTTTCATTTTCGCTGAAACATTAGAAAAGCCATCACCAATTTTGTATCTTTACCGTTCTTTTTTGCACGCAAAACTTGTGCCGGCAGCACACTTCTATGATCCAAATTCGCAATTTTTCCATTATCGCTCACATTGATCACGGCAAATCTACGCTCGCTGATCGCCTGCTTGAACGCACCGGTACCATTACTGAGCGCGAAATGCAGGAACAGATTCTTGACGACATGGATCTGGAACGCGAGCGCGGTATCACCATAAAAAGCCATGCCATAAAAATGGATTATACTCGTCCCTCCGGCGAGAAAGTGGTTTTCAATCTTATTGATACCCCCGGTCACGTTGATTTTGCTTATGAAGTATCACGTGCTTTGAAAGCCTGCGAAGGTGCGCTTTTAGTGGTTGACGCCGCCCAGGGAGTTGAAGCCCAAACCATTTCAACCTTGTATCAGGCCATTGAACAGGACTTGGAAATTGTGCCTGTGCTTAATAAAATTGATCTGCCGGGAGCCGACCCGGAAGGAGTGGGACAGCAAATCGTGGACCTACTGGGTTGTGATTATGATGAAATTTTACAGGTATCTGGCAAAACGGGGGTAGGGGTTGATGAATTGCTTGAAGCTATCGTAGAACGAATTCCGGGCCCTCAGCGTGAAACGAAAAAACCGCTTCGTGCCCTGATTTTTGATTCCGTGTTCAATACTTATCGCGGTTCTATCGCCTATGTCCGGGTGATGGAAGGAACCCTTCGCCAGGGAGATGGCATTCGTTTCATGGCTACCGACAAAGAGTACGATGCCGAAGAGATCGGCTATCTTAAGCTCCAAAAGGAAAAAACCGACAAGCTGGAAGCCGGTGAAGTGGGGTATCTGGTGGGTAGCGTAAAATCACTGCAGGATGCCCGTGTGGGTGATACGGTTACCACGATTAATAATCCGGCTAAAGAAGGAATCCCGGGATATCAGGAACCGAAACCGATGGTTTTTAGCGGGCTTTTTCCCACCAATTCCGAAGATTTTGAAGATCTGCGCTCCGCTCTGGAAAAGTTGCAGTTGAATGATGCTTCTCTCACTTATCAACCTGAAACTTCAAAGGCGTTGGGCTTTGGATTTCGTGCGGGATTCCTGGGTATGCTTCACATGGAAATTGTGCAGGAACGTCTCGATCGTGAATTTAATATCGACATCATCACTACAGTCCCAAATGTGGAGTACGAAGTGACGATTTCCGACAAGAATAATGAGCAGAAGACGGTTGTGGTTGATAATCCCAGTGATATGCCTGATCCGGGTAGTGTGGATGCCGTTTATGAGCCATATATTAAAGCCAGCATCATCACTCCCGCTGATTATATTGGTCCGGTAATGAAACTGTGCCAGGAAAAACGCGGCAAGTACATCAACCAGTTGCATATGCAGAGCAACCGGGTTGATATCAAGTACGAATTGCCAATGGCCGAAGTGGTTTTTGATTTCTACGACCGTCTGAAAAGCGGTACCAGGGGTTATGCTTCTTTAGACTATGAATTTCTTGAGTACCGAAAGGGTGATCTCGTTCGTTTAGATATCTTATTAAATAACGAGCCCGTAGATGCGTTGTCAAGCATCACCCATAGGGATAAGGCTTATGAGCTGGGCAGGAATCTCTGTAAAAAGCTTAAAGGACTCATTTCGCAGCATCAGTTCGAAATTCCTATTCAGGCGGCAATCGGTTCACGTGTTATTGCCCGCGAAACCATTCGGGCGATGCGTAAGGATGTAACGGCAAAATGTTATGGCGGCGATATTTCTCGTAAGCGAAAGCTGCTTGAGAAACAAAAAGAAGGCAAAAAGCGTATGAAGCAAGTAGGTACGGTGGAAATACCGCAAGAAGCCTTCCTGGCCGTGCTGTCGATGGATGATGATTGATTAAATTCCGTGTTAGTGGAAATATGTTCCCCTTTTTCCGAAGGAATCCCTATGGGGAAGGGGGCGCAGGGGGATGGCCTTCGGCGAAAACTTCAAAAAAATATTATAAACTTTTTATGACTAACAAACCTCTTTCCAAAACCAAAAAACAAATGCGCAATTCATTTTACTCCTTCCTTTTCACCCTGTTCTTTGTCCTTATTTCTTCTACTGCCTTCGCGCAGTTCGAAGTGCCGGAATTTGAAAAGATTACCGAAGATCGCCGCGAGTGGTTTATGGATAAGTTTGCAGATATAAAGTGGACCGGTCGCGGTTTGTATGAAAATACAGCGATTGATGACCTTAACACCGGAAAAATTCGCGCCCGGTTGAAAGCGGCCTTTGGTGAACCCACTAAAAGCCTTGAAGATTTAATTGATAACAGTGATTTTCGTCCCGCTCAGGCCATTCAGTTTGAATACTGGTTTGTAGTAAACGACAGTATACCCTTGCTGATTCTTGATGTGGATGGCCCGTTCAGCAACGGCTTGGTTTATGGCGGCGCGAGTAAATACATTGATTTGATGCCACAAATTAAACGAGCATTTTCTAATAAACTGATGTCCGTTGATTCTTTATCTTCCTATCAGGATTACTACTACTCACCTGAACGTGAGCAATGGTTTAATGTGATGTATATTAATGATCAACTAAAAACTGAAAAAATCGAGGCTCCCGAAGGCATGGAGATTGATTTTTAACAAATTGGATTTGGGGTAACTCTTGGCAAAAAAAGATTCAGTAGAAGAACTAAATAATAAAGAGAACGAGCAGGCAAAAAGTTGGCTGAGGGAATGGGCAGATGCGTTACTGTTTGCTGCTATCGCCGCCATCATCATTCGTACTTTCTTTTTTGAAGCCTATCGCATTCCCACCCCGTCAATGGAAGAAACGCTGCTTACGGGTGATTTTCTGATCGTCTCCAAAATCAGCTATGGTCCGCGCACCCCGATGGTTCTTGGAATTCCCTTCACCAATATTTATCTCCCCGGCGTTGTTTTCCCCTGGACTCGCCTGCCGGGCTTCACCGAAGTTGAACGTAATGATATTGTCGTATTTAATTATCCGATAGATCTGGGGCCCACATCTACTAAAACTAATTACATTAAACGCTGCATAGGCCTGCCGGGCGATACACTTTCTATCGAAGATAAACAAGTATTTGTGAACGGGGAGAGGGCTGAGCACTTTCCCGGCATACAGCAAACTTATTTAGTAAACGTTCAGGAAAATGTTCGGTTAAGCCCTGCAAAGGTTGAAGCCGCAGGAGGCACTATATTCAGCTTGCATGCACCGGGAAGTTACCGGGTGAATTTGACAAAATCAGAGGCTGCTGAAATTAATCAATGGCCTGAAGTAGAAAGTGTAGAACCTTTTGTTCTGCCGGAAGATTTGAATGAATATAACCGGTTGGATTTTAGCTTTTCATCCGGATTTGTCAATCATCACCAGTTGCCGTCCATTGTTATTCCGTTTGAAGGACAAACGGTAACCCTCACACCGGAAAACTGGCATATTTATGAATTGATTGTCCGTCGTTACGAAGAGAATCAGGTTGAAATAAAAGACGGACAGTTCATTATCAATGGAGAGCCAACCAATCAATATACCATCGAACAGGATTACTATTTTATGATGGGTGATAACCGGGATAACAGCGAAGACAGCCGATTTTGGGGATTCGTACCCGAAACGCATATTGTAGGTAAGGCCGGAATTATCTACTTCTCGTGGGACAGTGAACGATTTATGCCCCGTTTCGATCGGATTCTGGATTTTATTCATAAAGATTAAAGGCTTCCTCAGCCAAACCTATGCGGGCGGAAACAAAATGGGTAAGTCTAACCTTATGTGCTGTATTTGTAGCTCTTACCGCCGTTTTTGCCCAAATTGAAATTCCTTTGCCTTACGTTCCCATCAGCGGACAAACATTAGCAGTGGGCTTAACAGCCATTGTAGTCGGCAGCCGATTGGGTGCTCTTACCATGCTTTGTTATGTTGCCCTTGGAGCTGCGGGTGCGCCTGTTTTTGCCGGTTTTGGCAGTGGAATGCAGGTCTTGGCAGGCCCTACAGGAGGGTATATTCTCGGATTTATATTCGCAGCATTTGTAACAGGCTTCATGTTAGAGAAAAACGGCTTTACGTTAAAAATGGCGCTGTTTGCTAACATTATCGGGATGATGATCATCCTTATATTTGGAGTGATCCGGCTAAAATACGTAACAGGTTTGGGCTGGAATGAGGCACTTGCTGCCGGTGTTTATCCATTTGTCATCACCGGCGTAATAAAGGCATTCTTAGCCGGAGGTATTGGAATTGCAGTCAGAAGAAAGCTTGAAGAGAGAAGGAGTTATCTAAGGAAACTATAACTATGAATTCTTTTGTCTTCGTAGCTCCGCACGCAATTCCGCAATTTCCGCCCGGAGGGCATCGATCGATCTTACCCCGGCCAGTTCAGCATCCTCCCTTTCGGCATCACGGCCAACAAAAAAGGTAGCCAGCGCTGCTGTAATGTAACCAAACACTCCGAACCCATACAGCGACAGAAAAAAACAAAGTATACGCCCTGACGCTGTATGAGGCCAATATTCTGATCCAAGTGTGGTTAGAATCATGGCAGTCCACCAGAGAGCTTCCCCATAGTTATCAAAGCCGCTTTCGCCCGGAGCTTCCATTTCAAAACTGTACATGCCGGCAGCACCGGCCAGCACAACGATCAGCGTTAAAGCTAATACGTAACCAAAACCACGCCGGCGCATGGTAGAGCCGAGTGCTTGCATCCCGCGATTGATTGAACTGATCAGGCGTAACATTCGCAAGCTGCGAGAAAGACTGACCAGCCGGGACAGACGCGCTACCCGCAGAATGGCAAAGACCCGGAATACCCGCAGGGCCGGGGCCAGCAGGGAAATCGTCTTCAACCAGTTTTGTTTGAGATAGGCCAGCTTATCCGGTGCGAGGGTAATACCTATGGCAAATTCAAAAACAAAAAGAGCCCAAATGATGTACCCGCTTATCTCCAGCAGCGGCGTGAGTCCCCAGATAATCTCTGCGACAAACAACCCGAGCCAGACGAAGGCGAGCACCAGCATCGGTATCTCCAGCCAATCCTGTATCCGTTCCAGCAGCGACTGGCGCTCAGTTATTATTTTCTTTTCAAGGTCTGGTCTCTCTTCGATCATGAGTTTGCCCTCAAACAGGGATTTCATCAGCCAAACGATGTATTTTCCCGATTACGACTTGATGTCATTAACTGTGTTGAAGCTCGGATAGTTTCTTAAGAGACATTGGAGGAGAGAGCATGATCTTACACTCTCTTAACTGTGAAGGAGTGGACTATAGGATCCCTTCAGACACTCCTGAACCCGACGGGAGTACATACAGAACTCAGGAGCCAGAATCCGGAAGCCAGAAGGTCCTTATTCTGAATTCTATCTCCCGGCTTCTGAATACTATTTTACCTCTTCAACCACTGACAAAATATTCCCCGCCGGATCTTTAAACCATGCGACCAAAGGATTTCCACCACGGACTATGCCTTTTTCATCCTGGCTGAATCCCTCGTATGTTTCGAATTGTGCCCCACGTTCGATAAGTTTATCTACTGCTTCTTCAATATCATCAACAGGAAAGTTGAGAACAGTAAAGTTTGCGGGTTGATGAGCATCACCTTTGGAATAGATCAGGATATCATGCCCGTTCGCGAAGTGTAAGTTTAGCAGGCCATCCATTTCGGGTACCTCAGAAACCTCAAGCCCGAGTGTTTGTCCATAAAACTCTTTGGCTTCTTCTATATCATTTACAGAAAAACTGCTGAATGCTTTGGTGTTTTTAAACATGATATAATAATTAGAATTCAGTATTCAGAATCCAGAAGCTTTTATTCTGACTTCTGACTCCTGAACTCCTATTTATATTGATCATAATTCATCGGGCCTGCTGCAGCCTTTTTATATCAAGCTTCTTCATCTGCATCATGGCTTCCATGGCTTCTTTGGAATCAATCAGCTCCATGATATTTTCGGGCACGATCTGCCAGGAAATGCCGAATTTGTCTTTCAACCAGCCGCACACTTCTGATTCGGGTACTGCTGAAAGTTTTTCCCAAAAATAATCGATTTCCTCCTGATCTTTGCAAGATACATAAAATGAAAGGGCTTCATTAAAATCGAAATCGTGCACATCTTCCGGGCTGTCCATCGCTGCAAACCATTGCCCTTCGAGCATAAAATCGGCAAAAGCAGTTTTTCCCTTATGTTCGGGTTCTTCATATGGGAAGGCCATTCCTTCTTTAGCATCGTCAAAAACGCTCGTATAAAAATCTATCGCTTCTTTGGTCTTCCCTGACTTTTCACCGGTAAACAGTAATGAGGGGATGATTTTCGGCCGCCAGTCGCCTTCGGATTTGGACAAAATTACCTGCCAGGAAACCCCGTATTTGTCTTCTATCCAGCCGTATTTTTCGCTGAAATCATATTTGTCTAAAGGCATTAACACCTTTCCGCCTTCGGAAAGCTTTTGCCACATTTCGTCCACTTCGACTTCAGTCTCACAGTTAATAAAAAAGGAAATGGAAGGAGTGGGCTTGAACTGTGCCCCGCCGTTCAGGCCCACAAACTGATATCCTTCTATATCAAAGGCCACTGTTAACACGCTTCCTTTGGGTTTGTTGGAAGGGGTCTCTGTTTTGTAATAGGTGGTTTCTTTGATGTTCGAATTCCTAAAAATTGAAGTATAAAACTTTGCGGCTTCTTCTGCCTGGTCATCGAACCAGATGCACGCGGTGATTTGATTCAGTTTTGTTGCTCTTGATTCTGCTACAGCTTTTGTTTGAGTATCTTTCATTTTTGTTCACCTTTTTCTTTAATGGGTGTTTTTAAGAGCGGCCGGTTTATAAGCCGGGCATCTGCTTAAGTTTCTACCACAATTTTGTTAAAACAATCAGCAGTTACAATAGGCATAAATGACAACATCAAGGGGTATTTATGACAAGTATCTTCGTGCAGTTTTGCCATAATTAATACAAAATATTTGCGAACTTCATTATTATTCCTTTGGCATCTTACTCTGGTCCATATGGAGCACATTCCAGCGGTGGCCATCCAAGTCTGTGAAAGCGCAACCATACATCCAGCCTTGGTTTTCGGCAGGTTTACTAAAAACTGAACCGCCCGCTTCTTCCACCTTTTTTGCAAGTTCATCCACTTCATCCCGGCTTTCGGCATCAAAGGAAAACACTGTCTCGGAGGAACTTTCGGTATCTGTTATGTTGTGCTGAATAAAGTTTTTGAACTTGCTTTCAACAACAAGCATCACTACCACTTTTTTCTCCCCAACTTCCATAGCAGCCATATCTTCAGTTTCCCGGTCTTTAAAGGAAAACCCGATTTGGGTAAAAAATTCTTTCGATTTTTTTATGTCTTTCACCGGTAGGTTGATCCATATATCTTTTGTCATGATTATTCCGTTTTTTACTAAAGTTAACTATTTCTGTTTGTTTACCTTCATCCTTGTCATGTTCTCTTCCGCCCGGAATTTTACCATATCGCTTTTCAAGTCCAGCGGCATTGGTTCATTCAGCGGGAATTTGACCGATCCTTTGGCTGGTTCATATGGAGGCAGTTCTTCCGGGAAAGCTGTAATGCCGGAAGGCGTGGGATAAAAACCGATGTGATGCTTATGAGCTGCAAAATGTACTAAAATCCCATTCAGCCTAAAGGTTGGCATTTGATAACTAATTACTTCTTCTGCCTCAGGCACTGCTTTTTGAATAATTCTCCTGATTTGTTCTAACACCTCCTGCACATCTTCTGGGAATGCGCTGATGTATTCATCAATGGATTTGAAATCTGTTTTTGCCATATTATTTGAGATTCATATAATTCATTGCCGGGCTTATTTTGTATATGTTAAAACAACACCACCTGTTGAAAGCTGTTGTGTAGAAACCAAAGATAAATTTTTTGGTGACATTCCCTGTCTGAACAAAGGTCGTCCACTGCCCAAAATAACCGGAGCTATTCCAATGCGATATTCGTCAAATAGATTATCGTTGATAAATGCCTCGGAAAGGTTGGCACTGCCAAAAACGTACATATCCTTGTCGTTTTGAGCTTTCAGTTTAGAAATTTCGGCAGAAGCGTTCTCTTTAATTAAGGTAGAGTTATTCCAGTCAACCGATTTTAACGTTTTAGAAAAAATGAGCTTGGGAATCTTATTCATTAATTCGGCAATTTTTCCTTCTGCTTTGGTCCAGTGGGTTGCCATTCCTTCATAGGTTACTCGTCCGAAAATGAGATAATCTGCTGACTTTAATTGTTCAATGCTAAGTTTCTCGAGTTCATGGCCCCAAATTGTTTCGTGAAACGATAAGTCCCAATTTTGATTTCCTTCAAAATATCCATCAAGGGTAATGATATTCCACATTATTAGTTTTCTCATATTGTATCGTCAATTTAGCAGTTAATAATATGATGGCAGGTCTTACGGGTTTAACTTTCCTTGCTGGTTTGTTAAAAAATTCTTACAACGTTCCAAGGGAATGATACTCCCGCTCTCTGGGTTCAGGAGTGCCCCGAAGGAATCCGCCAGTTGGCGGACAACTCCTTCACAGCCAAGAGCTGTTTCTAATTTACTCTGCAAAAGAGCCGGTTTTAACCTCACCATTCCTTGTGTAAGAGGCGACAATCACTCCTGACGGCGATATTCTCGATTCCGTAAGTTTGAAGGCGGCCGGTATGGTCCCTTCAGCAAACAGCCGTTTGCCTTTGCCCAACGTTACCGGAAAGATTTTCAACCACAGCTCATCAGCCAGATCGTTCATGAGCAACGTTTGAATGAGGTTACCACTGCCGTAGACTTGCAAATCAGGGCCATCCTGTTTTTTCAGTTTTCTTACTTCTTCCGCGATATCGCCTTCCAATTGAATTGAGTTCTCCCAGGTGAATTCTATGGGTTTGTGTGAGGCTACATATTTTGTTGCTTCGTTGATACCCGGCCATTCGTCCGCATGCTCTGGCCAGTAAAAGGCAAATATCTCATAGGTAATTCTGCCAAGCAGCAGATCGAATGGGGGTGTCATCTGTTTATCCATTTCCTCGCCCATAACCTCGTCAAAATAAGGAAACACCCACCCGCCGTATTTGAAACCGCCGGACGTATCTTCTTCCGGCCCACCCGGCGCCTGCATCACGCTATCAAGTGATATAAATGTTAAAATTGCTAATTTTCTCATGGTTGTTGCTTTTTTGGGTTATTAAGAATTTTAACAAGCTATTTCACTAAACACCACGAAGAAGTAACGAAGTTGCACTAAGCTTTTCTTTGTGGTTCTTAGTGTCTCCTTTGCGAAACTTTGTGTTATCGCCTTTATAAGATTTCTAAGCTTCCGGTACCTGTTCCATATCCATCCATAATACTTCCCAGATGTGTCCGTCAGGATCATTAAAGCTTCTACTGTACATAAAGCCAAGATCTTGGGTATCTGCGGCTTCGGTACCGCCATTTTTCAAAGCCTTATCCAACAGATCGCTCACTTCTTCTTTACTACCGGTACTGAGGGCGTTAAGTACCTGGACAGTTTTATGAGTATCAGCAATCTCTTTATCCGTGAACTGACTGAATTTTTCATGCGTCAGCAGCATCACATAAATGGTATCGGAGATCACCACGCAGGCGGCTGTTTCGTCAGTCCATTGCGGGTTGATGGTAAAGCCCAGCTGTTCGTAGAATGCCTTGGATTTATCAAGGTCTTTAACCGGCAGATTTACAAAAATTTGAGTTTCCATGGTTGTTTGGTTATTGGTTAATAGTTATTGGGTAATTCGTTAAGCCCTTTTTTCAAAGTTAGAGTATGAACTAATTTCACTCCGAGAAGTCACTGAGTTACACAAAGTCTCAGGATTCTTTGTGCTTCTGTGAAAATCAACTTTCCGCAAGTTCCTTCAGTTTCGCCAATGCTTTTGGCCACATGCCTTCAAACATCTCTTTATATTCTTCGCTGGTGTCCATTTCTACCGATACTTCCGTTTTTCCATCGGTTTCACTGAGCATGTAGTTTTCGTGAGCTCCGGCAAATGCTTTGGCCCCTTCGCTCTCCGTGTCTTCAACCCCGCCAGCTATAAAACCAATATGCTCGATAGAAATAAATTCATGGGGTTTGTTTTCGGCAATTTTTGCGACCATCCCGTTTTTATCCGGATCCAGGAAAAGTATTTTGCTTCCCCGGTCCCAGCTTCCTTCAAAGTAGGAGCCTTCCGTAAAGGCACTCGTCCACTTCCGGTAGGTTTCGTCATTGAGCATGGTATCCCATACTTTTTCTTTGGGCGCGTTGATTTCAACAGAAAAATGGATCTTTTGCAGGCCTGTGCCAGACTTCGTTTCGGTATATTTTTTAAAGTTGTCCAGAATGGCTTGCCAGCCGCTCTGCTGCACTTCCCATGAGTTGGTATCTTCGGGGTCGAAAATTTCGGTCACACGGGTGGTATTTCCATCTTCGGAAAAACGAATTTCTACTTTTCTTCCGTCTTCCATGGTATAGGCAATGAATTTATGCTTTTTGACGTCATCGTAGATTCCACTAAAATCAAAACCTACACTCCCGTCCCTGGCTTCCATTCGTGAAACAAACTTTCCGCCTGTTCGCAAGTCGTTTTCTGCCCAGGGCGAGTGCCAATCATCGGAGGCATTGTTCCATTTTGTGATGTGTTCGGGCATGCTCCAAAGATTCCAAACTTTTTCAATAGGCGCGTCAATAGTGGTTTCTACCGTTATCTTTGATGTGTTTTGTGTTTCCATAATGCTTTTCCATTTTGCTTGTAAGTGAATTTTTAATTTAGAACTTTTATGAATTTTTACCTTTAATCTTTTCTAATTATATCTCATCGGCTCTTTTCCAAATCCTCTTCTCAAAATTCCAATCTGTCCGATGTGGTATGCCTGATGATGATTAATAAATGCCCACAATTCGCCAATAGAATCCGCAACGCGGTCAAAAGGTGACGGAGGTTTGGTACATAGCACTTCGGGAGTCAACTTTTCTAAACCTTTTCTGATCTCTTCATGCATCTCGTTCCATTCAGTCTTTATTTCTTCTATATCAGGGTATTCAATCTCGTCTTTAGCTTCTGACAGGCCCATCACGGAAAACAGATCGTTCCACTTTACTTCGGGATTAATGCCGGTCATAACCCCCAAACCATATTGCGAATTCAGTAAATGTCCTGCGATATACTTTACATGATTCATCTTTTTATCACCATTCAGCCTTTGGTTGGTTTCTTCATCGGTAAAACCTTCTAATACGTTATTATATAACCTATGATGCAGATCAAATTGGTTTAACAGGAGCTTTTCCATAAAACAAATTTTGATTTCTTTTCCGTTTGAATTGAAAATTAATAGCTGACATCTCACTGCTTCTACAACCAATTTCATAAAACAAAGTCACCCCTGCACAGTGCATAAACGCCATACTTCAGGGGTATATATGACAGAATAAATACCTATATTGAGAAAAATAGTTCACAAAAAGCTATGAATTGAAAATAGCCTCCCTCTAAGGGGAGAAGCCCAAAACCAATTATTCAAAACAATTGAGCCATGAAAAAAGTATCACTGCTTGTCTATGAGGATGCTGTTTTATCCGCTGTTTCAGGTCCATTGGATATTCTGATAACTACCAATCAGTTTCTGAAGGAGACGGGTCAACCGGCTGCCTTTCAATTAGAATTGGTCAGCGAAAAGCTGAAAAATATTCAACTACATCAGCCCGCCCAGTTTATTTGTCACAAAACGCTGCCGGAGGTTACGGAAACGGATCTGGTCATTGCGCCGGCCTTTAACGGGGAACCGCATGTAGTTTTGGATAAAAACCGGGCGTTGGTTAATTGGATAAAGAAGATGAGACAGAAAGGAGCCGAAGTAGCCAGTCTTTGTTACGGCAGCTATTTTCTGGGTGAAGCGGGACTACTATCGGGAAAATCATGTACTTCTCACTGGATGACAGTCGATAATATGCAGCAGAAGTACCCCGAGGCAAAAGTACTGCCCGATGTGGTAATCACGGACCAGGAAGGAATTTACACCAGCGGAGGGGCTTTTTCATCACTAAATCTGGTTTTATATCTGATTGAAAAGTTTTGCGGCAGGGAAGTGGGTATCCAGGTCAGCAAAATGTTTTCTATTGATATGGACAGAGTGAGTCAGGCCCATTTCGCTGTTTTTCAAGGGCAACGTGAGCACGAGGATGAGGATATTCTTAAAGCACAAAGTTTTATCGAACAGAATTACGATGCCGAAATTTCGGTAGAGCAAGTGGCCGAGCAGAGCCACATGAGTAAGAGGAATTTCATCCGTCGGTTTAAAAAAGCGACTCAAAATACGCCTTTGGAATATATGCAGCGGGTGAAGGTAGAGGCTGCCAAAAAAGCACTCGAAAAGAGCAGCCAAAATATCAGTTCTTTGATGTATGATGTGGGTTATAATGATGCCAAAACATTTCGAAACGTTTTTAAACGCATCACCGGACTTACGCCCCAAGATTATCGAAGTAAGTACAGCAGGAATTGATACCCTTAAATCCCCTGAAAGGACTTAAAGTCCCCCTTGGAGAAGGGATTGAAAGGGCTATATCTGTTGTAAGCTATGAGGGAGTTGCACTCCGAACCTTATTATGACTTATTAACCTGAAGATAAACACTGTCCGGTCCTGCTACTTTCCGGATATGGCAGCCGTCGTCTCTAAAAGTGAATTGCTCTGTAAAGCCTTTATCTCCTTTTGTCCCGCGAACTATTATTTCTTCTCCATCCGAATCTACTTTTTCCGAAAATCCGTCATGAAAAATGACGTATGGGTTGCTGCGAGGAGGCTCATCACAAATTGTGGGGTTGCAAACGTCATATTCATTGCCTGTTTCTTTATTTGAAACGGTGATTTGAACGGAATCTGCCGGTTCGCCTTCAGGAGTTAAAACGGTTAGGGTGTGAGTAATAAATATACCAGTACAAACCTCAGAAATTTCCGGGTTTGAGCATGAGGAAAGAAGGGGTAGTGCAAGGATGAGAAGTATTATTTTTCTTGTTGTACTCATGACTTATTTTTTAAAACAGATTATTGTTTGTACAGGTAACAAACTAATATCCAACATCAATCCTTTCTAATAGACTTTCCTTTTGGCTGCCCCTCTTTAATCGCCAACTGCCCGCAGCCCGCGTCAATATCATCACCCCGGCTTCGGCGGACGGTAGCGGTGATGTCGCGGGAAATAAGCTCTTTCATAAACTTATCGAGACGGTCTTCCCGAGCTCCTTTTAGCGCAACTCCCGCTACATTGTTATACATGATGATGTTAATTTTACTCGGCACCCAATGAGCGATTTCGGCCAGTTGGCGTGCATCTTCTGGTGAATCGTTAAACTCGTCGAACAGCAAATACTCATAAGTAATCGGGCGATGGAGTTTAGCGTAATAATGCTGAACCGCGTCTTTCAATTTCTCAAGATTCATCGAACTGTTGATGGGCATAATTTTATCCCGCTTCTCATCATTGGCGGCATGGAGCGAGATAGCCAGGTTAAAGGGCTGGCGTTCATCAGCAAGTTGTTTGATCTGTTTAGTGAGTCCCACTGTAGAAACCGTGATCCGTTTTGGGGACAGGCCGATACTCATTTTATCCGTAATAATCGAGGCCGAATTAACCACTGCCTTGTAATTATGAAGCGGTTCACCCATGCCCATATACACAATGTTGGTGATGCCTTTGCCGTATTTTTCTTCGGTAATCCGGTTGATATGCTGGACCTGATCCACAATTTCACCGTGAGTCAGGCTGCGAAAAAAGCCCATCGCTCCCGTGGCACAGAACGAACAACCGAAAACACAGCCAACCTGGGATGAAACGCAAACGGTAAGACGGTTCGCGGCTCCATCGGGATAAAAATCGGGAATGAGCACCGATTCGATTTTGTAGTCTTTCTCATCCTGCAACTGAAACAAAAACTTGATAGTGCCGTCTTTCGATTCCTGCCGGCTCACTTCTTCAAGAACAGGAATCCGGGCAATCTCCTTAAGTTTTTTTCGCAAATCTTTGGAGAGATTGGTCATTTCATCAAAGCTGCCTGCGCCTTTCTGGTACAGCCATTGAAATAGTTGGTCGCTTCGATAAGATTGCAGCCCCAGTTCGGCGCTAAACTCCTGAAGTTCCTGCTTATTCAGCGCTTTAAGATCGATTTTTTCCTTTACGTCAACAGTTGAATTCATAACCTGTAAATTAAGAACTTTTTATGGGAATCTTTAATGAAAGATGGTTGTATAGTTTAAAACACCTACTTTTTAATTGTATTTTGCGAAAATTTATGAAATTTACAGTCAGTGGCTATTTTTTCCCATTCATTTTGTCAGTAGCTATTCTGGCTACATTTACTTCATGTTTGCCCGATAACAATGGCGACAGCAGCAGGAGTGAAGTCAGAGTAGTTTTAGATTTCGAAAATGCAAACAATGTTATGACGGCCGGCGGTGATTCGCTTGTAATCGGCATTTTAAAATTTATCCACGGAAATAGTTTCTTTTCAGGAAACGGCGACACCTTGCTTCTTAAAGAAAGTCCCGAGATTCTTATTCATCAAAACGGACAAAACAGTGCAAAAATTTTAGCGGCAGGTATTGTCAGGGATGTAAGTTTGAATGAAATAACTTTTAATATTGAACAGGCTCCGCCAACGGTACAAAATATAGATTCTGATTTTATCCGGGGAGATACACTTTATTCGATGGTGATTGAAGGGTTCTATCAGGATTCTGCCTTTACCTTTAAATCAACAAGAGATTTTAGTGCTACCTTTGAACTGGCTCCGCCACTGGAGGCTGAATCTAATTCCTTTTTTGAGATTATCCTTGTTACAGATGTCAGCAGCTGGTTTATTAATGAGGATGGAAGCCTTATTGATCCCCGTGATTCTACAGGTGTCGCAGCGATTAATGATAATATTGAAGGATCTTTTCGCCTCGAAAACGTTGAGCGATTTTGAAGTATAGAAGAGATGTTTGAAGAATAAGAAATATCGCAAGCTAAAAACCTGCGATATATTCGTTAATAGCTCGGTAATTAACTGCTCAACTCGGCATTCAATTTTATATCCACGCCTTTTAACGCCTTTGAGACAGGGCAGTTTTCTTTGGCGTTCTCAGCATGTTTCCGGAAAGTTTCTTCGTCAGTATCGGGAATATTACCTTTCACATTAAGTTCAATAGTTGTGATGGCTCCTTTTTCTGCATCCAGGTTCACTTTAGCTTCAGTATTTACGGATTCGGGATTTAAGCCCGCTTTGGCCAGTTCAGCAGAGAGAGCCATTGAAAAACATCCTGCATGGGCGGCCCCGATAAGCTCTTCAGGATTTGTACCCGTGCCTTCTTCAAATCGTGATTTGAAAGAATAAGCCCCTTCAAAAGCACCGCTTCCAAACGCCATATGGCCGCTTCCTTTTTTGAGGTCTCCGTTCCAGGTTGCTTCAGCTTTTCGTGTTGGCATAATAATTTTTTGATTAATTGAAATGATTGCTTTTTTAACAAAGGCTTTTAAAAAGCCATTCCTTGATACTGAAAAACTATTAATTTTTTGTTTTTGTAATTTCAAGTGTTACAATAAGATATAGAAAAGAGAACATTTTATTGATCAACAAATCTAATCAGCAGAAGAAAATAAGTGAGGCTCTAATGGAAATTTCGAATGGATATAACTTAATCATTGAAAAGCTTGATACCTGGCTCGATACTTTGATAGCGATGCTGCCCAATCTGGCACTGGCGTTGATCGTTCTGCTCATTTTTGTGGTCATCAGCAAGTTGCTCCAGAGAGCTCTCAGGAAGGTGCTGGTAAGAACCATCGCCAATAAAACAATTATTAACCTATTGAATACCATTGCGGGGGTGATAGTAATAGGCATTGGCACTTTCATCGCCTTGAGCGTCCTTCAGTTAGATGGCACAGTAGCCTCGCTTCTTGCCGGTGCCGGTATCATCGGTTTAGCCTTAGGTTTTGCTTTTCAGGATATCGCTTCAAATTTTATTTCGGGCATCATTTTGTCGGTTCGGCATCCTTTTGATATCGATGATTTAATCGAAACACATGATATTTGCGGTTATGTGGTAGATTTGAATCTGCGGAATACTGTAATTAAAACTCCTGAGGGACAAATCGTATATATCCCCAACAAGCTCGTTTTTGAAAATCCGCTGACCAACTTCACCAAGAATTATGAACGGCGTGTGGATGTTTCCTGTGGCGTTTCGTATGGTGATGATCTGGAAAAAGCCAAAAAACTGGCTGTTGAAGCGGTAGAGAGCCTGGACAATTACCAAAAAGACCGGGGAATTGAGCTTTTTTACAAAGAATTTGGTGGAAGCTCTATTAATTTTGATGTCCGCTTTTGGGTAGATTTCCGAAGAAATCCCGACTACCTTTCCGCCCAGAGTGATGCGATCATAGCCATCAAAAAGAAATTCGATGAGAATGATATTTCCATTCCATTCCCCATTACTACTCTTGATTTTGGCATTAGAGGCGGAGTAAAGCTGGATGAAATGTTGGGAAATGGTGCCAGCGAAAACGGAGGGCTATCTTCCGGGGAGTGAATAAAGGGCTAAATCATTACTTGTAGGACGGGCATCTTGCCCGTCACCTGCATTCTTTGAAAAGCAAAAGTTAAAAATTAGGAGAGCTTTTGCGTTTACACATAATCTCCCTAGGGATTTCCTGTGCCTGTCAAAGTTTCCCGTTCGTCGGGCAGGATGCCCGACCTACAAATCCCAATTTAATTTTTGTAACCTTATCAAAGGAAATGATCAATCGTTTCAATGTAAATATTATTTAAAAAAAGAAATGCCAAGTTTCAAAAACTTGGCATTTCTAAACGATAATCACTTCAACCAGCGATTCAAATAATCAACATACGATTCATACAGCAGTAAGTAGCTGGCGGTGTTAAAAGCTACGCCATGAGCTCCGGGAGGGAAGATCTGCACATCAACACCAATACCCCTGCTTGTCAGTTCGGTTAAAAACTGGTAGGTGTTTTGCACATGCACGTTTTCATCCTGAGTGGCATGAGACAGCAATAAATGCCCTTCCAGATTACCGGCATGAGTCGTTACAGCGCTTTGGATATACCCGTCTCTGTTATTTTCAATCAGCCCCATGTAGCGCTCGGTATAAATGCTATCATACAGCCGCCAATCTGTAACCGGGGCGGTACAAATGCCTACACTAAAAACACCGGGATGCGTAGTCATGGTATAAGCAGTCATATAACCACCGTAACTATGTCCGCGGATTGCCAGTCGATCTTCATCAACCCAGCTTTTTTGGGCCATATACTCAGCCGTTTCTACAAAATCATGTGACTCCCATTTACCCAGCTGTTTGTAAACAACTTTTTCAAACTCTCTGCCGTAGCCGCCGCTGCCACGATTATTTACGTTTACAATTACATAGCCTTCCTGCGCCAAATATTGAACCCAACCGTTTGTAGCAAAAGCATTATAAACACCTTGTGCACCGGGACCGCCGTAAATATTCAACACAAGTGGATAGCTTTTGGTTGAATCAAAACCAATCGGTTTGATCACTGAACCATCCAGTTGCTGTCCGTCGGAGGTAGTAAAAGTAAAGAGTTCCTTTTCGGCATAGGCATGATCCTCGAGAAATTCATACACATCCGCATTATCATCCAGCACCTTGATCAGCTCACCGCTAATACTGTGCAGCTCTACTTGTGTTGGAGAATCGATGCTTGAATAACTATCCACATAATACTGGGCGTTGGGTGATACATTGATATTATGCGTGCCGGGCTTTTGGGTGATTTTAACCTTACTGGTTCCGTCAAAATTGATCGTATAAAGATGACGCTGCAGGGGTGATACTTCGGTTGAGCTGTAATATATGCGCTCGTTGTCATAATCAACATCGTGCACATATGTCACTTCCCATTCGCCTTCGGTAACCTGGTTGATTAATTCGCCATCATAATTATAGCGGTAGATATGGCTCCAGCCGTCGCGGTCGGAAATCCATAAAAATTCTTCACGGTCGTCGGGAAAGAAAAACAAGTGATTAATACCGGCAAAAAAGTCGAAGATATCAATCCAGTATTCTGATTCTTCTTCCATTACCAAGTGACTTTCACCTGTAGTTACATCACTAAAATAGAGTTTTAAATGAGTCTGCGGGCGATTCAAATGGACAATAGCCAATTGCCCTTCATTGGCTGTCCAGTAGATACGGGGGATGTAGCCCTCATTAAGTGGAATATCCATCCACTGTTGCTCACCGGTTTGAACGTTGATTGTACCAATGCGAACCTCCGGGTTGATGTCGCCTACCTGGGGATAGGGAATAGGATCGTATTGCACGTGGTGTTCCGAATAATCCGGCAGCATGTACAGGTGAACATCCCGTTCATCAGTCTGCCAGAAAGCGATGTACTTGCTGTCAGGGGACCATTCCCAGGCTTGCGCCAGCCCGAATTCTTCCTCGTAAACCCAACCATAGCGTCCGTTATAGAAATACTCCTTCCCGCTGTCGGTAAGCTGCTTTTCTTCTCCCGAATCAAGGAAATAGACAAAAAGATCGCCGCCGCGTTCATAACCGATTTTTTCTCCGTCGGGTGATAGCTCAGCGGTTCGGGCGTCTTCAACCAGCAGCGTCAGTTCATTTTCTTCAAGTGAATACAGGTAATAATCAGAAATACCGGAATGTCGGTAAACCGGACGGAAATTCGATTGAAAAATGATGTAGTTAAAATCATTGGACCATTGAAAATCGCTGTATTCAAAAGGTTCACCAGTATCGGGGAAGGTTAAACCTTCAGTAGAAAAAAGCAGCGAGTCTGTTGCGTCTGCGGGCTTATAAGAACGAATTTGATAACTTTTCGCGTCCGCATCATACTGCATATACGAATAGCGGTTGCCTTCGTCAATCCAGATTAAATTGCGAGGAGCATCATATCCCCGAAGCCTGCTGCTTAATGTCAGGGCCTCTTTGAGACTGCTATAGCGTTCTTTTTGCGGCGCTTGCTGCTGTGTTTCTTGCTGTTGCTTTTGCTGAACCGCCTGTTGGGACGTAGAACATCCCCAGGCAAACACACAAAGCACGAGGCTGAGGGCAGAATATTTGAAAGAGGAAATAATTTTGTTTTCCATTATTTTGGTTTCTGATTAGGGTTAAAATAGTTTCTGAGGGCTATTGCACAAAGGAATACGAAGAAGTGCTAAGTTACACAAAGAACTTTGTGCACCTTTTGCCATAGGCATTCCTTCGGAAGTGTCTTCTTTGAGCATCTTTGTGTTACAGCCGAATTCACTCACTACTCGTTAAATCATTAATAAGACCATTCATTCTGTTTTCCAACTCTTCAGTCGCTTCATCAAAGCCGTCCCGATTTTTAATCTCTGTACTCACACTGCAATAAAATTTAATTTTTGGTTCGGTTCCTGACGGACGGACCGTGACCCTCGAACCATCTTCGGTAATAAATTGAAGTACGTTTGATTTTGGAAGATCAATAGGAATGACTTTACCCGACTCAACATTCTTTTCTTCCTGTGCTTTAAAATCTTTAATGATAACAACTTTTGAGCTGCTTAGTTTAGAAGGAGGAGACTGTCGGTAATTCTTCATCATATTCTGAATTTCTTCGGCTCCCTTTTTGCCTTTCTTATAAACGGAGACCAGTCTTTCCCTGAAATATCCATATTCCAGGTAAATGTCTAAAAGTTGCTCATACAGGCTGCTGTCTTGGTCTTTATAAAAAGCAGCCATTTCGGCGATAATTGCAGATGAGACAATGGCGTCTTTATCCCGCACATGTTCGCCAATCAGGTAACCGTAGCTTTCTTCACCGCCGGCGATAAACTGCTTTTTACCTTCGAGCTTAGTCATCAGTTCACCGATAT
Source organism: Balneolaceae bacterium (assembly GCA_036381435.1). Taxonomy (GTDB): domain Bacteria; phylum Bacteroidota; class Rhodothermia; order Balneolales; family Balneolaceae; genus Fodinibius. The sequence goes on from DASVCW010000013.1 coordinate 71,652, forward strand.
ACTTGAACCCGGTGAGTGTGTTAAGACATTCCACCCCATAATAATCGGCGATGCGATCTATTAAATAGGAGGTTACTACCGTTTTCACCACATATTCATCCCCGCTCAGCTTGTGCGCTTTTTTCCAGGCGTCGAGCATATAATCGATAATCAGCGTTCCGGTTTGATTACCGTTCAGCAGTACCCATTCACCTTTATCATTTTTAACGGCAATACCTACCCGGTCGGCATCCGGATCAGTAGCCATCACCAGTTCAGCATCAATTTCGCGGGCTTTTTCAAGCGCCATCGACAGCGCTTCTTTTTCCTCGGGATTAGGATATTCAACCGTGGGAAAATCACCATCGAATTCCATCTGTTCTTTTACAAAGTTCACATTCTCAAAGCCCAGCTTTTCAAAAACTTGCGGCATTAGTACTCCTGAAGTGCCGTGAATAGGAGAGAAGACAATTTTAAGATCTTTTTGCCGCTTTATAGCGTCTTTTGAAATCGATTGTGAGACGACTTCATTTACATACTTCTCATCAAGTTCTGCACCGATCATTTCTACATATTCATTATCCCGGTTGAAGCAAACTTCATCAATGCTTTCAATTTTTTGGACTTCCTCCATCACCTTTTGATCATACGGAGCCACAAACTGTCCGCCATTTGACCCATAAGCTTTATAGCCGTTGTATTCTTTGGGATTATGCGAAGCCGTTAGCATTACGCCAGCCTGACAACCGAGCTCACGAATGGCATAAGAGAGCTCGGGGGTGGGACGCAGTCCGTCAAACAGATACACATAAATGCCGTTGGCGGAAAAGACATCAGCCACGGTATTGGCCAGCGTTTCAGAATTATTCCGGCAATCGTGAGCAATAACAACTTTCAGGTTTTCATCAGGATATGTTTTCTTAAGAAAGTTGCTTAATCCCTGTGTAGCAATGCCAAAGGTATATTTATTGACCCGGTTGGAACCCACGCCCATAATTCCGCGAATGCCGCCGGTACCGAACTCCATGTCCTTGTAGAACGCATCGGTCAGCTCATTGTACTTTTTGTTATCGAGTTTTTCTCTGATTTCAGCTTTGGTCTCTTCATCATAATTGCCGTTAAGCCATTGATTGATGTTGTCTTGAGTAGTCTTGTCTAATTGCATTTGATTGATAGTAGTGAGTCTTGAGTTTTGAGTCGCGAGTTTTTTGGTGAATTTACAGGAAGGCTAAAAGTAACATTAGATTGGGGGATTTTCTAATGAGAATTAATTAAGGGTTTTTGAAAGAGAATGCGTTTCTCGCACTTATTTTATTTGTCAATGTTAAATTGAAGGGCTAGAGTTTGCCTTCCCAACCCACCCCCTCCAAGGAGGGAATATTTTCTTGCTGGTTTTTTACTCATAGCTGCTATAGAATTGGCAAGTCATTTTTAGTTAAGGGGAAATTCTAAGAATAGCCCAAGTATAAGTCCCCTCTCGGGAGGGGTGCCTCGAGAATTCGGGGCGTGGTGGGTCCGAATAAGGCAATTAATTCTGACTAACAACTTCTTTTTGCCAATCCACCCTCTTAACCATCAGCCAAATCCCTAAAACGATCAACGGAATACTCAGCCATTGTCCCATACTAAACAGTCCGGTAGAAAAGGTGACCAGATCTGATTTAACATATTCCAGCAAGAATCTTCCGCCGAACAGGAAGGTTAAGAAAATGCCAAAGAGGGAGCCTTCAGGCGGCTTTTCGTTGTAATACCTGTAAACTCTCCACAGAACGGCAAACACGACGAGGCAAAGAACGGCTTCATATAACATGGAAGGGTGGCGTGGAACCATTCCTAAATCGGGCCTTTGCGCAAAAACAATACCCCAGGGAAGATCGGTGGGTTCACCGATAATTTCAGAATTGATAAAATTTCCGGTACGGATAAAGGCTCCTGCCAGCGCTACTACTACCACTACCCGGTCTGCCAGCCACAGAAAACTCATATTCCGCTTCTTCTTGGTATAAAGATACATGGCGAGGAGAATTCCGATGGCAGCACCATGACTTGCGAGTCCCCCGTGCCAGATAGCAAGAATTTCAGATGGATTGCGCAGATAAAAAGCCGGATCATAAAAAAGAACATGTCCCAGCCTCGCGCCAACAACGGTAGCAATTAAAACATAGGTCAGCAGTTGTTCGACTTCTTCTTCGGAGCGCCCGGCCTGATTAAACATATAGCGGGTGATGAGATAGCCGACAACAAATGAAGCCGCGAATAAAAACCCATACCATCGCGGCCGGATAGGACCGATTTCACTGATCGTGGGGGAGGGAAGCACCAGGAAAATGAGCTGCCCCAGGATGAACGAGCCAATAATCATTCCCCAGAATTTCCATTGAGGAACGTCTGCTTCCTTTCGGGGATCGTCCGGCATCAATTTTTGATAACCGAAATAGATAAAAATAAAGGCAGCAACGATGCCCCAGATAGCGATGGGAAAGGGTAGGTGAATGGTGCCGATATCAATAGCAACGGGGTCGGCATTCCAGACTATGTGATCTGTTTGCATATTTTAAGTAATGAGTAGAAGGTAATAAGTAGTAAGTATGTAACCCCAAGCGCCTGCTTGGGAAAAGATAATCGTTGAAATAAAGAACATCCCGATCGAAGCAGGCGCTTCGATGTACATTCTTATTCAATTTTAAATTCTGTACCCTCGGGGCCGTCCATAAGTTTGATATCCATTTCGTTTAGCTGATCGCGTACCATATCCGAAAGCTCAAAATTCCTGTTGGCGCGGGCCTTGTTTCGCAAATCAATCAATAACTCGACCAACTTGCGGGTTTTATCCTGAGAAGGAGCGGCTTTTTCCTGTTGTGGCCACAAGCCCAGTACCCCGTCGACGAAATCGTGAAGAAATTTTTTAATCTCGTCAATATTTTCAGGGGTTTTACCACTGTTAATTTGCTTGCGGATTTCCTTCAGTTCCTCAAACAAAACGGCGATGGTTTGAGCGGTGTTAAAATCATCATTCATCTTGCTTTCCACCGCTTCTTTCAATCCATTCAGATCGTAAGCTTCGCCCGTACCTTCACTTGCTTTGTCGATATCTTCGACCATATCCTGCAAGTTTCGAAGTCCGTTTTCAGCACCGGAAAGGGCATCTTCAGAGAAGTCGGTAGTGCTCCGGTAATGGCTTTGCAGCAGGAAGAAACGAATGACCTGAGGGTCCCAGGCCCGGCTCAAAAGCTCATGCTCGCCCGAAAAAAACTGCTGAAGTGAAATAGCGTTACCCAGCGATTTCCCCATTTTTTGTCCGTTGAGCGTAACCATGTTATTATGCATCCAGTAGTTGGCGAAGGGTTTATCAAAAGCACCTTCACTTTGGGCGATTTCGCATTCGTGATGCGGAAACTGGTTATCTAGTCCGCCGCCGTGAATATCAAAATGCTCGCCTAAATACTTAGTGGACATTGCCGAGCATTCCACATGCCAGCCTGGATAACCCATACCCCAGGGCGAAGGCCATTTCATAATGTGTCCGTCACCGGCTTTTTTCCAAAGTGCAAAATCTTCAGGAGCCTTTTTATCGCTCGCGGTGTTGATGCGCGTACCGCTTTCCTGCTCTTCAACGGAACGTCCGCTGAGCTTGCCGTAGTCTTTATCTGAAGAGACATCAAAATAAACATTGCCATTGGTTTCGTAGGCGTGACCGTTTTCAAGCAGTTTTTTCACCATTTCAATTTGCTCAATGATATGCCCGGTGGCGCGGGGTGAAATATCGGGACGCTCAACCCCAAGTTTGTCCATATCCCGAAAGTAGTTGTAGGTATATTTTTCGGCGATCTCCATTGGTTCAAGTTTTTCCCGGGCTGCCTGCTTTTCAAGCTTATCTTCACCCTGGTCGGCATCATCAGTCAGATGCCCCACATCAGTGATATTTTGAACATACCGTACTTTATAATCTAAATACTCCAGATACCGAACCACTACATCAAATGAAACATAGCTTTTGGCGTGACCAAGATGCGGGTCGCCGTAAACAGTAGGGCCGCAGACGTACATCCCTACAAATCCCTTGTTAATGGGTTTGAACTTTTCTTTTGCCCGGCTTAAGGTATTATAAATGTGTAAATCGTTCATTTGAAATATTAAGTATTAATCAATTCTCTGCTAAATGAAGTCGCTTGCAAAGATACAAATTAACCCCTAAATCCCCTAAAGGCAGGTGCCAGGCACTTGGGAAGTGCCTGGCACCTTTGAAGGGCGTTCCCTGCAGCGCTCAAAGGGAGTTGTACTCCCGCCCCCGTTTGCAGGAATTTGTTTTCATGTATATCGAAGCGCCTGCTTCGATCGGTGTTCTTCGATTCCGCAATATTCTTTCCCAAGCAGGCGCTTGGGGTTACATGGTAATCACCCATCGCCCCCAAACAAATTATCCAGCAGATTTCCGGCCTTATTCTTCAAATAATCTTTAATAATCGGCGCGATCACTTCTTTATCGGGACGAATTACAGGGGCTTTATTGGTTCCCGTAATGCGAAGCGGTATCATCACCGTTCCGTTTTTCCGGGTCAGCGCATTCACTGCCTGAGTGGTGATCACCGAAGCAATATCATCTTTAAATTGCCCCGGTAAAAAGATTTTTGCCTGGTAATTAATCGTTTCCTTAACCAAATGCTGCGTTCCGTTCAATCCCAGCCCGATATCGCCGCTGGTTAGCTCTAAATTTCTAAAGGTAAGGATGCTGTTGTCCAGGTTAAAAGTGCTTTGCCATTTATCAAGAGCCGCATTTTTTAATTCATTGATACCTAAAAATTCAGCTATTTTTACCTGTAGCGGATGCCCCTTTAGCCGGGCTTTGGTCATCCCGAAGCTGCCTTCCATTTCTGATGTTTCAATCAGCGGATCAAGATATTCATTAAGTTCTGTATAATAATCGACATTTGCGCTAAATGCCCCATTGACATATTTATGGAAGTCGCTGCTTTCGCCCAGAACTTTATACTCTTTAAAAAATGCTGAAGCCTCAAGGCTATCCAGTGAGCCTTTAAAGGTGATCATAGTGTGATCGGGACGCGGAATCTCCCAAACAAATGATCCGGCGGCTTCACCCCCAAACAGTTCTATCGTTGCTTTTTCAAGGTTGATTTTCCGCGGCGTGGTACTGGCTTGTGCTTTTAAGTTGTTCATCTCAACGCCTGTTACAATCAGCCTGCCGATTTCAGCCGTTACCGAAGAGGTCAGGTCCGGCAGATTGATGGGCACAGGCGCACTGCTCGTATCCTGCCAGTTAATCAGTTCATCAAGATTGAGCAGCTTGCTTTTGTAGGAGCCTTCCAGGTGCGGCGTTACCTCACGATTTTTTTCAGCTTTAAGATACGCCATATAACCGGTCAAAGAACCGTTTAGGGTGATGTCTGATGAACCAATCTTAAAGTTAAGTGTCTTTAGCTTCGCAATTGAAGGCGCTAAAGTGAGCTCCCCGTCAAGATCAGTAACCGGCTGTACCAGCGCTTCACCCTCCATGTTGACGTTTTGAACTGTCATTTCGCCGTTAAATTTTAGTTCGGCAGGCCGGGCAGGCGGACCGGAAACATGCAAACTGAGATCAGCCAAACCGGTTAACTTTTTGACGGCAGGCTTGATATTATAGTAAACAGGTATTTGGCTGAGATTAGCTTGCCCGTTTACTTGCAGATCAACTCGTCTGTTTTCACTCAGGTAATCGGTGATGTTTCCTTCAATCGACAGTTTATTATCACCCGTCTTAAAGCTGGCCTTGGCAATGCTAAGCATCGGCCCGTCAAGACTGCTTCGAAGGGTGATGTTTTGAATAGGCTTACCCAGCGATTTGTGATCAATAAATCCGTTGGAAAGGGTGATGGAACCTGACTCAACCGCTTCCACAATTTGTTCCGCTTGTCCTTTTAGCCTTACGCTTGCGTCAAGTATTCCGCGCATAGTCAACGTATCTTCATCAATGGGGTAAAAACGATTGATGGTCGCCAAATCGAAATCAAGATCAGCGCTTAAATCAATGGATCGCCGGTTTTCACTCAGCGGATTCAGAATTTTTCCCTGTGCAGAAAAGGTATTTTCGGCGGCTTGGGCGGTGAACGTTTCAAGCGTCACCTGTTCGTTGGTAGCCCGCGCGGTAAGCTGAATATCATGAATAGCTTCGGGCAGGTCAGGATATTTGACAAAACCATCCGATACTTCAACCCGAATATCAAAGGCGGGCAATGTTTCACCCCCAACGGCTCCGTTTATGTTTCCTTCGATCGCCAGTGAGCCGCGAGTTTCTAATTCTTGAACAGATTCCTGAAAGGCTGCCGGCGTCAATTTTAAAAGTTCAGCAAAATTATCAGATGAAGAACTGAAGTGGAGATTAATCGCGGGGGTCGTGCTCCAGTTTGAAACGGAGCCGGTGAGATTTAACGCGAGTCCGCGGATAGAAAAGGTGCCTTCATCGAAGGTAATGGTTTCTTCATCAAGATTAATGGTGGACTGTTGCGAAAGGCTGAGCGGAAGTCCGTTGACATAAACCGAACTGTCAACCATTGCCTTCAGCCCGCCGATGTTTAAATCGATGGTGCTTTTGATGAGATCGGCGTAGCTGAGGGAAATATCGGCATCCAAGTCATTTATTTGGATATTCGTATTCGAGGTTTCATCCCGGTAGCCGAAATCCCCGCCGCTCACCTGAAAAGATGGAATGTTGATGGCATAGCCTGCCGAAGTATCCTGTGCGGTTTCTTCGCCCCGCATTAGAAAATCGATATTGGTGCTGCTGTCAGAATGAACAATATAAGTGAACTGAGGATTTTGCAGGCTGATTTCCGAGATATTAATTTGATCACCAAAAAGGGAAAACAATTCGACCGAAGCTGTCAATTCATCCAGCGAAAGGAGGGTATCTGATGCCGTTTCACCCGGAATGCTGAGGTTTTCAATGTTGATGCCTGGCTGTGGAAAGGTGCTGAAAAAAGTGAGTGAAATTGATTCAACCTGCACGGGACGTCCCACAAAATCGTTAACATAAGGCATGATGGTTGATTTGAGCCGGTCATCAGTAAAATATAAATTCAGGCCAACTGCCAGAATAATAATGAAGGCAAGAATACCGCCTGCGATTTTAAGAAAGGTTTTCATTCAAATGATGTTTTAAATAATGGTTTTAACAGTATACGATTAGCAAACCCTTGCAATGATCCGATGTTGCGTATTCCGTATTGATTTCTTTTGGCGAAATACGGAATACGAAATACGTAAGGAATTGATGTTTGTTTCCAAAGTTCCTTATGTTGTAAGTATAAACTATAAATCTATACATTTAAAATATGTTGAATTGGGGATTAGGGCAAAATAACCCAAAGTTTAATCAGCGCCGGAAGCAACTGGTACATACCTTGAAGGAAAAAGGGATAAAGGATAGCCGTGTACTTGAGGCTTTCGGAATCGTGCCTCGTCATATCTTCGTGGATACCGCTTTACAAGACCGGGCTTATAAAGATACTGCCCTGCCCATTGGTAAAGAACAGACTATTTCTCAGCCTTTTACCGTAGCACGCCAAACCGAACTGCTGGAAGTAAAACCGGGTGAAAGAGTACTTGAAATCGGGACGGGATCGGGCTACCAGGCAGCTATTTTATGTGAGTTAGGGGCAGAAGTTTATACGGTTGAACGTCATGAGAAATTGTATGAAAGGGCACGGTCAACACTTAAAGAATTAGGCTATTCAGTGCAGAGCAAGCTGGGGGATGGCACCCTCGGATGGTCGGCGTACGCTCCTTATGATGCTATTGTGGTGACGGCCGGCGCACCGGTAGTACCGGAAGATTTGGTAGAACAGTTAAATGTAAACGGGCGACTGGTGGTGCCGATTGGTGATGAAAAACAGCAGGAAATGGTCCGGCTTATCAAAATTCGTGAGAATGAAATAGAAGAAGAGCATTACAGCCATTTTAAATTTGTTCCCCTCATCGGTAAAAAAGGTTGGCAGAAGTAGGGATTTGTGATTGATGATTGGCGATTGATGATTACTTTTTTAATAACGGATTAAAGTTCCCCTTGGAGAAAAGGGGATTTAGGCCTGCCTGCCGAAGCTTTAGCGTAGGCTGGGGGATTGATCTCGGAAAACTTCAACGGTCATCCGTCTCCCGTCAGTTAAACGGAACGCTTTTAAGCGGAATTTGATTTTTTAAGCATAGGTTCATCAAAATCAAATCGCTTATTTCAATTATGATGCTCATCAAGAAAATATTAGTGCCTACCGATTTTTCAGAAAGTGCAACTCCCGCTTATATTCATGCCCAGGAAATCGCCCAAAAGTTTGGAGCACGGATTGATTTCATGCATGTAGTTCCCAATCTGCAATATTTTAATGAAAGCATGGCAACCATGTCCCATCAGGAAGTTCCGGTTAATTTGGATGAAGATATTTATCCCACCGCTCAGCAGAAGTCCGATCATCAATTAAAAGAAGTAGCTAAAGATTATGTAAAAGATGAATATAAGGGCGAAATGATAACCAAAATAAATCGTAAACCTTCTTCGGCTATAGCAGAAGTGGCGAAAGACGGTAATTATGATCTTATTGTCATGGCATCTAAAGGCAGTCATGATTCTGATATGTTTCGAGGCAGCACCACAGAAAAAGTAATTCGTCACTCTGAAGTTCCTGTTTTTACTGTTGATAAAGGCCTTACAGCAGAGGGTATTAAACGAATTTTGCTACCCACGGATGGATCGGAAATTTCATTTACCGCTTTACCACTGGCGCTTACCTTAGCCGAAATTTATGGGGCTGATATTACGCTTTATCATGTGTTGGAGCTTCACGGAAATTTGTTGTCTGACGAGAGCAAAAGTCCGAAGAAATCGGAAGAGCTCAATATTTATGAGTCGATTCTTGAACATTTGCAGCATTATTTGACCCAGGAGGGTATGGAAAATATTGAGATAGTACGGGGTGAAGTGGATTATCAAGATCAGCTGCTGATTTCAACGGGGGCTTCAAGCCACAGGGTTAATCTTTACACTGTTTTAGAGAAAGGAGTTGGGGCTCACTATGCTATTGCGGATTACGCTCCCGGACACGCTGATGTTGTTGTGATGGCTACTCACGGACGCGGCGGACTGGCACGTTTCTTTCTCGGTTCAACCACTGAAAAAGTGACCCAGTATTTAGAACTTCCCGTTGTTACCGTTAAACCCCCTAAAGAAAAACTGGCGAAGAGAGAGAACCGGTAAAAAAATTTACAAGGGTAGAGGTAGATTTTCTTTTCGTATTTTTGTCATTCCAGATAAAAATTGTTTAGTTATCCGTCCGGTCACTAAATAATAGCATAACCTTACCTTATCATGCCTGAACTTATCACCATTGATGAACTGATGAACATGGGCCTTCCGCCAATCATCATTTACGCGGCGCCTGTAATGTTTGCTTTGGTGTTCATCGAATGGGCAATAAGTGCCTGGCAAAAATGGGATCTTTATGATACTAAAGATTTTTGGGCATCAACGGCTATCGGAATTGGAAATATAGTTGTCAGTTCGATTACCAAGATAAGTCTTTTCGCACTGGTGCTGTTTTTTTATAACATGGTTCCATGGCGGGTTCCCTACACCTGGTGGGCCTACCCCTTGTGTTTTATTCTGCTTGATTTTTGCCGCTACTGGGCGCATCGTATTGCTCACGAGCAGCGCATCTGGTGGGCTACACATGTGCCACATCACTCATCCGAGCAGTATAATTTCTCGGTTTCGTTTCGTCTGTCGTGGGTTCAGGGTTTTAAAGTGATTTTCTTTCTGCCCGTAGCGTTGGCAGGATTTCACCCCGTAATATTTTTCATTTGCCATCAAATCGCGGTTCTATACCAGTTTTGGATTCACACCGAGCTGATTGATAAACTGCCGCGTCCCATCGAATTTTTCTTCACTACGCCGTCACACCACCGGGTTCATCACGCCAAGGACGATCATTATCTGGATAAAAATTATGGGTCAACTTTCATCATTTGGGATCGCATTTTCGGTACTTTTCAACCCGAATTGAACACACCCAATTATGGAATTACCAAACCGCCAAACTCTTATAATCCGGTTTACCTGGTGTTTCATGAATTCATTGCTATCTGGCATGACCTGAAAAAAGCAAACGGGTGGCGTGAATGGATTTTCATCCTGTTTGCAAGTCCCGCTGAGCAAGCCCGGGTTGAGAAAGAAAAAGAGTTTGAGATGGAGAAAAGGAAAGTTCAGCCGGCTGAGGAGTGAGGGATAGGGAAGCTTGTCAGCTTTATCATAGGCAACATCAAGCCCCCTCCTCGGAGGGGTGCCCCGAGCATTCGGGGGCGGGGTGGGTCCGAATAAATGACCCCTTTATTAATATCTATTATAGTCAGCTTTAGCTGACTGATAAAAGGCATTAAAAAAAGTGGCTTTAGCCACATACAGCCAAGGATATTGAAAGAATGAGGCTAAAGCCTTTTATTTTTTAATTTAATATTTCAGTTGGCTGAAGCCAACTGAAATAGATAGTGCAAATGCTGCAAGATTTTCATTTCAAAAATAATTAGAATATGGATTGGCATTAATTATCCGTATCTTTGGTCTTTCTGATATTACTCCAAATCCTACCTATTCGTTAAGCAGGTTCTTGCATCCCTTCTCAGGTCTGTCGGTGCCTTTCGTTATGTACGTTCTTAGGATGGCAGCATACGTGCTGGTACTAAAAGTACATCTTGTAATGTCAGGTACTTATAATTTTCATTTTACTTAGACATTTATGACAGATTTAAAATTTGCTGAGTTAAACCTCAGTCAACAACTTCTTCAGGGCTTGCAGGATATGGGCTTTGAGGAGCCGACTCCCATTCAGGAGCAGTGTATCTCGCCGCTTTTGAAAGGGCTGGATATTGTAGGACAGGCGCAAACGGGAACCGGAAAAACAGCCGCTTTTGGAATTCCGGTAGTTGAACAAACCGATTTGAGCAATAACAATGTTCAAACGATAATAATGTGCCCCACTCGCGAACTCGCTATTCAGGTTACAGGTGAACTGATCAAAATCGGCAAGCACTTTGATGGACTTCACGTAGTTCCCGTTTACGGCGGGCAGTCAATTTCACACCAGATTAAAGCTTTGAAACGAGGCGCACATGTGGTTGTGGGAACACCGGGACGCACCATTGATCACTTGAGAAGAGGCACCTTAAAACTTGATCACCTCAAAAAAGTGGTGTTTGATGAAGCGGATGAAATGCTCAATATGGGTTTTCGGGATGATATGGAGCAAATCCTGTCATATGCTGAAGGGCCGGTGCAAGCGATTATGTTTTCCGCCACCATGTCGAAAGGCATTCGCAAAATTATGAAGCGGTATATGAACAATCCGCAAACGGTGAGGATTGAGCGAAAAGAACTGGCGGCTCCGAGTATCGAACAATATATAGTTGAAGTGCGCGATTCTGTGCGGACCGAAGCTATTTGCCGTTTTATGGATATCAATGATTTTAAACTGGCACTTACTTTTTGCAATACAAAACGAAAAACTGAGCAGGTTTCAAACGAGTTGCGTTCAAGAGGTTATTCCTCCGATTTTATTAACGGCGATTTGAATCAGAATCAACGTGACCGGGTGATGGCAAAATTCAGAAGTGGAGCCATCGATATTCTGGTAGGAACTGATGTTGCGGCCCGTGGAATTGATGTTGAAGATATTGATGCCGTTTTCAATTATGATATTCCCCAGGATCCCGAATATTATGTTCACCGAATCGGACGAACAGGCAGGGCGGGACGCTCAGGTATGGCCATCACTTTTGCTACAAAACGAAAAAGCAAGCAGTTGCGGACCATTGAGAAGCAAATCAAAAGCCGGTTAAATCCTTTGCAAATGCCAAGTGCCGCTGATGTACAAAAATCAAGGATAGCGGGACAAATGGAGGAAATTACGGAGGTTCTGGAAAAAGGCGATCTTCGTCCGTTTATCGAACAAATCGAAAACTATGCTGATGACCGTTTTACCACCATCGAAATTGCGGCAGCTTTATTGAAGATGAAAACGGCATCACCCGAAGTGCAGAATGATGAATCAGGCCAAAAAAAGTATGATGATTCGGCTATGATCAAGATGCATTTCAACGTGGGTAAGAAAAACAATGTTTATCCCGGCGATTTGGTGGGAGCTATCGCGGGTGAATCAAACATCCCCGGCAATACGATTGGCAACATTGATATTTTCCCCCATCATTCTTTTGTAGATGTGCCCGGAAAGTATGTGGATGATGTTATGAAATACATGAACAGGAACCGGGTGAAAGGAAAGAAGGTGCGGGTGAAGGTAGCTTAAAAGCTATCGGCTTTCAGCAATCAGCACATGATCTCCTTGTCGATGGCATTTGCCTCTACTAAGGAGATTCTTCTGCTGTAAGGCACTCCTACGGAGGACTCCGGTCATTAAAAACCGAATGGCCTTCATTCAGAATGACAGGTTTATACATATTTTTAGCTTTAACCATAAAGAAAAAGCGGATACCGAAGAGGGCATCCGCTTTTTTATTAGATAAAACTTTGAAAAAGCTGAGACTAACTTTGTACAACCTGCAGGTTTAACTGGAGCTTAATGTTATCAGCCACCACAACATTACCGGCTTCGGTTACGGCACTCCATGTAAGTCCGAATTCTTTCCTGTTGATGGTTCCGGTAATTTCAAATCCGGCCTTCGTGTTTCCGTAAGGATCATCAACGGTTCCGCCATGGACAGCTTCTAATTCCACTTCTTTTGTGACGTCACGAATCGTGAGATCGCCGGTAATTTTGTAAGTATCATCCCCGGTTTTTTCAAATGAAGTGGACTCAAAAGTTAACTTCGGATGCTTTTCTGCATGGAAGAAATCTTCTGATTTTAAATGGGTATCACGATCTTCGTTATTCGTGAAAATGCTTTCTATATCCGCTTCAAAGTATGCGTTGGCATTTTCAAAGTCATCTCCCTCAGTTTCAACTTTACCGCTAAAGGATTTAAAATTGCCTGTTACAGTTGAAATCACCAGGTGCTTTACCTTGAATTGAATTTCGGAATGAGTAGGATCAATATTCCAGAGAGTCTTTGTTTCAGTAGTCATAGTGTTGTTTTAATATCAATTAGTTTAACATTGAACTAAATATAAAAAGAAAATCATTCGGTAGCTAATCGAAAATGTTTATGGGGATGATAAATGTTGCTGTGGAAAGAGGTGTAGTTTCGTAGTGCTATTTAACCCTAAAAATACAAAATAGTCGAGATAAGAAATGAATATAGAAGCTATGGTTAAGCCTTGCTATCGGACCCACCCTAAATCCCTCCCTATCGCAAAATCACGCGACAAGGAGGGACTTTTAACAGGCAAAAAAAGAAACATTTACGAACCAATAAGCTCCCCTCCTTGTCCCGATGGTTTTTATCGGGATAGGGAGGGGCCGGGGGTGGGTCAGTTTTTGCAGGAAAGGTTAATTGTTAATTCTTGGTAGTGAGATTATGTTTCTTATAACTAACTCGCCTGAAACCTAAACATCTGCCGGCCGCCCCGCACCAAGTCCTGCGAAAAGTTTGGCGATTGCTACAATTAACAGAAAAAGAAGGGGAATGAACCAGGAGTGAGTGAGATCGTGGAGCGCTCCGAAAAGTGTGGGGCCTACAGCAGCCAGCAAATAGCCAATCGATTGAGCCATGCCGGAAAGCTCGGTGGCCGTCTCGGTATCGTGGGCGCGTAAAACGATAAACAGCAGGGCAAGTCCAAAACTGCCCCCGAGGGTAAACCCGATCAGGGAGACCCACAGCCAAACCAGAAAGGGTTCGGGGAGCATCAAGCCAATCAAACTAATGATTTCTAAGACAATCAGCAGCCAGACAAGCTTCCGTTGATCAGCCATTTTTTCAGCCCAAATAGGAATCAGTAATGTTCCAAACACACCCATTCCCTGGGAAAGAGAGAGCATCCAACCGGCTGAATAGGCTTCGAGCCCCATATCCTGCAAAAGGTCAGGAAGCCAGGCAAGTATCACATAAAAAGCTAAGGACTGCAATCCCATATAAAGAGCAATTTGCCAAGCGGTCGATGAACTCATAAGGTCTTTTACGGAATGACGAAAACTGCGTTTAGGGCGTGGAATAGTTAGGCCTTTTAACTGCGGAAGCCAGATAATGAGCGCTATAAATGATAAAACTCCCCACAGGCCCAGCGACCAATGCCATCCTACTTCATCAGCCAGAGGCACACTTACCCCCGCGGCGATGGTAGCTCCGATGCCAAGCATGCTTGAATAAAGGCTGGTCATTATACCGGTATGATTTGGAAAGTCACGCTTTACAAGGCCGGGCAAAAGAACATTTCCGAAAGCAATAGCAATACCGAGCAGCAGGGTGCCGCCAAAAAGGGCCCAAACGGCAGGAATCACCCGAAGAAAAATGCCGCCGGTCAGCAGGGCCAGCGCTCCGGCTAAAACTCCTTCAATTCCCCATCGCCGGGTAAAAAGTGGAGCCAAAGTGGAAATAACAGCAAAAGCCAAGAGCGGCAAAGTAGTAAGCAGACCCAGCATAGTGTTTGGCAAACCAGTATCTTGACGAATAATGGAAATGAGCGGGCCTATACTTGCCAGGGCAGGGCGCAGGTTTATAGCTATAAGCACAATTCCGGCAATGAGCAGGGTATTTTTCAGGGTAGAATTTTGCTGAAACGGGGAAGAAGCAGCCATTAACTAATTTATAATTCAGATTATTAAAGGCGGGAAAAGATACAAAACTGCGATCATTATTCCTGAGGAAAAGCCTTCCTGATTTTCTATTGCGGACATAGAAAAGAATGATAAAGCAGAGTCAGAACCTGTTTTAAAAAGGAAATTTAGTTGCTCATCCCCTTGCTTTTTGAAGGCAGGTATTTGTCGGGAAGTGGATGCAGGCTATTTTCTTCAAACCAAATAAGAGAAGTTATTTTCCATTGATCGCCGGTGCGAAGCATCTGAATACTGTTTATTCCACAGGTGTTGATTGAACCTTTTGCGGTTTCAATATTTGTACCGTAGGTGCTGAACACATGAGAAATATTCCCATACTGCTCTATTTTTCTATGCACTTCAAACTCTTTAAAAGCTTTCAGATTTCCGCTTTCACGCTGCCGGGTCATATTTTGGATAAACTCTTCTACGCTCAGTTTATAAAAAGCAGTGTCTTTAACGCTGATCAAAAAGGCACCGGCCGTAAACAAGGAACGGAACTTTTCGTAATCGGGTGACCGGTTTTGATCAAAAGTGATAGAATTATAAAGAGCAGAAATAGTGGCATCAACCGAGGTCTGAGCTTCTCCGGGACTGGAAAAAATGTACAGGCAAAGAGGACAAGAATAATAACTTTGGATGACATGGCCTTTAACTGAGATAGTTGTTAACGTTATGACAAGTAACTTTCTAAAAAATACACTTTTAGAAGTGATTATGTCTGACTTTTTGCACCTGCAGCAGGGTCAGATTGTGAGCGAAGTTCGGCAAGTTCCTTATTAACAATCCGTAAAAGTGAATCAAATAACTGTATTTTCGAACCGGGAGTAAATGGCCCCTCCTCTATTCTTTGAACCATCTGAATGACTTGCTGTTCATAGTCGGATAAAGAAAGGTCCTCAAAGTTGATGTCAGGCTCAGAAGTTTTTCCCTGAAGAGAGCTCGTATCGTATAACAATTCGTAAATATATCGATTGCATTTTGTAAGTATTAGCTCCCAATCCAGGGTTTCTCTGGAGCGCCATGCACCTATAGTACTCGGACTTTTTTCTAAAAAATGAGCTAACTGAGCATCTGTAGTCAAATTTTCTTTTTCTTTGATTTTATCGAGAATAAAATTTACAGAATGTAATTTTTTTGTTGACATCTACACAATTTGTAATTATACTCGATGTGGAGCATTACATAACGCAATGCACGGCTCCATCAACAAGCACCGAACTATTTCAGGAAAGACTGATTTAGAAAAGGTGTTGTTTACCAAAGTTCATATGGACGTGAACCAGATGAACTCTGGATATAAAGCCTCATTTAGGGCAATTAAAATTGCTTTAGAAGCTTTATATAATAAATCCATCCATTCAAGCAACTGATAAGTTGTCGCATGAATGCTAACATACCTTAAGCTACCGGTCAGCCTTTCCTAAGAGAGACCGGTAGCTTTTTTAATGGTAATGCCTGTAAAGTTAGAAATCAATTAAAAGTTTTACCATTAATTAAACAAACCTGAAAAAAGATTTTAGAGCAAAGAGATCATACAACTTCATTTTCAACAATAAGCCTGAACACTTATGTGAGGGAGCTGATAGAAGCTATTTATAAGACATTTCCCAAATACCGGTCTTCTGTGAATCTAAAATTTGATCTTGAAGAGGTTGAAATAGAGGCCAGCCAAGTTAGTGTTTGGGGTTTGTTAATAGATGAACTAGTCGTTAATGCTTTTAAACACGCTTTTAAAAATACAGGTGCCGGAATTCTTCAGGTAAAGTTAAGAAAAAGAAGTAATCTGGCTGAATTAACAATAGCAGACAACGGACCGGGCATCTCAAAGAATTATGACAAAAACAGTTCTCTTGGCTTAAGCCTGATAAAGTTCTATGCGGCGCGATTGAATGCCAGAGTGAAGATTAGCAATGAGAAGGGGACATGCTATAAGTTTTGTTTCCCTTGCTATAAGGAATGCTACAACACCCAAAGCTTTTTTTAAAATTTTAATTATTTTGTAAAATCTCGTAAGTTTTTAGATTATTACTATTAACCTCTTTAGCGGTTGGATTTTTGTCCATAAGTTTTTCTACGTTTAGATCAACGTTCGAAGTGGCTACGAAGGCGGACTGAAGTATCGGTGGCCCTTCGAGGGGAATTTAATCTCTCCACCAGTTTGCGGAAGATGATTGAATGAGTTGTTTCTCCATTCAATCTGGGGGTGCCTTGGTTTGGATTCAGTGTCAACTTTAGAGATTACCTAGCCGTTAAACATGTTACTGTTAATATCCATGATTGCTTTCCACTGATCTTGAAAGCACAGGACTGACCAAGTATTATATGATGCTATTGGGCACCGGCTTAATTTTAGTTTCACTCTTAGTTGCAGGATGGGTTACTGTGCGAAACCGGGTGAATAAGGAAACGGCAAAAATCCAAAAGTCGCTGGGCGAAAAAGAAATATTATTGCGAGAAATTCATCACCGTGTAAAAAATAATCTTTCTATAATCTCGGGACTTATTGAGTTGCAATTGCATAATACAGAGGATATGGAAGCCCGTCGCGTACTTAAAGACAGTCAGTCCCGCATTCATTCAATGGCTATGATTCATGATAAGTTATATCAAACGAATTCGCTTTCACAGATAAATCTGAATAGTTATATAAAAGAGCTTGTTGAAACCCTTCACCGAACGTTTGCCAAACAAGAATCAGTAGCTTTGGAATTTGAAATGGAAGAAGTGTCAGTAGACATTGATCAAATTATTCCTTGCGGACTGATGATAAATGAACTGGTGGTGAACGCTTTTAAGCATGCTTTTAAAAACTCCGGCGGTATTCTCAGCATCAAACTAAAGAAAGAAAATGGATGGGCGAAATTGATCGTAGCTGATAACGGACCCGGAATGCCAGCCAACATTCAAACCGAAAAAAAAGATTCACTGGGCTTACTGCTTATCAGCACCTTTGCTGCCCAGTTAGAAGCCAAAACAGAGTTCACAGGCAATAACGGTACCCGTTTCAAAATTCGCTTTCCCTTGAATTAAGATGCTTTAAAACAGCAGTGAATGTAATTTCTCACTTCTCACTTCGTTTATTCATCATATCCAGCAAATAGTCAGTCTGTTGTTGAACTATAGCCTCAATCGCATCTTCGGTAGTTCTTGCTTTAACTTCCTTTAGAGCAGTATGATTTGGTGACGATTTTTCCTCATTCTGCTGCATTTCCCTCCAAAGCCGGTGATACCTGGCAGCCTGAATGGCTCCCTCCAGCGCGTCGGGATTTATACATTCCCTAGCCGCAAGATAGCCGGGAGCAGCCATAGAGCCTTGCCTAAGTCCCACTGTGTCGGTAGCAATCGCAGTGCCCTCAGTTTTTTCATACAATTCAATAAGGGCGTCATTCCCCACATTTTTATGGATGGCCTCACGGGCAAGGTCGAGAATTTTCTTTTGAATGGGTTTTATCTGGCTATTGATTTGATCTGCGCACCAAACAGCAAATTGGCGAAGCAGTTCGGGTTTATTCTGTTCGTGCAAATACTTAAGTAATGATGTTACCTGATCCTCTTCTTCCGCCACTCGCTCTCCGGTCTCTCCGTGTATCATAACAATTTTCTGATCTTCATTATCATAAATATAAATTAAATCTTGCCGGTTATGTTTCATTACTTACCCATTTTTTTCATTCATTAAAGTGATTTAACGTTTTGCTATTTTCATCTATTCCATTCATTATACTTATACAATTATTAAGATATATTTATACAGACTGAGCTCAAAAAAATAAATTAATGTCTTGTGCGGTTAAACTTAAAAACAACCTGTAAGCGTCCGAAGGACCTAACAGCGTTGTTTCACAGTGACGCTGACAGGAACCAGAAACCATGGTACGCTGTCAGGTCAACATAGTCTTTCAACCGCACAAAGCGTTATTATTTTAATACACAATAATGAATCGAAAAAAAGAATCAACCCTCGAACTTATTTCCTGGGCCTTCTACGACTGGGCTAACAGTGGCTTTTTTGCGGTCATTCAAACCTTTGTTTTTGCTACCTATTTTCTAACCTCCGTTGCTCCAAATGATGCTTTGGGGAGCGTTCAGTGGGGAAACACTATCGGTGCCGCAGGGCTTTTGATTGCTGTTTGCGCTCCCTTTATAGGCGCAATCGCTGATCAATTAGGGCGGCGAAAACCATGGATTGCCTGCTTCTCTTTGCTCTGCATTCTTGCTACAGGAATGCTATGGTTTGTGGAACCGGATCAGCAATTTACCACTCTTGCTTTAGTATTGATTTTTTTGGCAACTGCAGGATCAGAGTTTGCCATCATCTTTTATAACGCCATGCTCCCGAATCTGGCTTCTGAAGAGCGAATGGGGCGATGGTCAGGCTGGTCGTGGGGGCTGGGCTATGCCGGCGGACTGGCCTGTCTGGTAGTAGCTCTTTTTGTTTTCGTTGATGTAAATAACCCGCCTTTTGGACTCGATAAAGCCACGGCAGAACATATTCGTGCTACCTTTGTGCTGGTTGCCGTCTGGTACCTTATTTTTGCAATTCCCATGTTTCTTTTTACAGGTGATCGTGCCCGGACAAATCTCAAATTATCCGAAGCCATCAAATCGGGATGGAAGCAGTTGAAAACCTCTGTCCAAAACGTTAAAAAATATCGCTCCATTGTGAGGTTTTTAATTGCCCGGATGATTTTTATCGATGCCCTGGCCACCGTTTTTGCTTTTGGCGGAATCTATGCCGCCGGCACATTCGGCCTTGAAGCAAGGGATGTGCTCCTCTTTGGAATCGGGCTTAACTTAACGGCCGGAATCGGGGCTGTAGCTTTTAGCTGGATGGACGACAGAATGGGAAGCCGAAGCACAATGCTGTACTCTCTGGCGGGACTAATTTTCACCACATCGGCTGTTTTACTGGTCACGAGCCTCACCTGGTTTTGGGTTTTCGGTTTGACCCTGGGGCTTTTTGTGGGACCTGTTCAAGCGGCAAGCAGAACCTATATGGCCCGTGTTTCACCCCCTGAATTGCAAAACCAAATGTTCGGGTTGATGGCTCTTTCGGGCAAAGTAACCGCTTTTTTAGGGCCGCTGCTGGTAGGCTGGCTGACCTTCGCTTCAGGCAGTCAGCGGATTGGAATGAGTATAATTATAGTGTTATTTATAGTGGGATTTGTTGTTCTTTTTCCTATTCCGGAGGCAAAAAATGTACAACTTGATGAAGTATTGGCAGAAAAGTGAATTTTATGATGCTTTTTATCAGTAAAATGGTAAATTAGGGCAGTTAAAATCGAATGGAATCATTCGAAAGGGGAGGGAAATTCCTCTCTTTATTCAACATTAATAAAATCTATGGATATAAAATGAGTCGATTTGAAGAGATCAAAGGCGTTATTACCGGAATAGAAGATGACATGGTAAAATTCTATGAGAAGGGAAATAAAGCAGCCGGAACACGTGCACGTAAAGGCCTGCAGGAACTGCGAAAGCTTTCGCAGGAAGTACGTCTTGAAATTCAAGACATCAAAAACAACGGATAATAATTTTTATCTTTTATTTGAAGAGCCACTGCGAAGTGGCTTTTTTTATATGTGGGAGCCTTGAAAGAACCGTTAATGGAATAGAAGGAAAAGTCCCCTTGGAGAAGGGGGATTCAGGCCTGCCTGCCGAAGCTTTAGCGTAGGCTGGGGGATTGAAAAAAGTCATTATTTTAATCAGAAATGTTAATAACTCAACACCTTTAAACAACCCATGCGCTCATCACCCCGGTATAAATTATCGAAAGCGGCCATAAAAGCGTGGCGTGTTTCTACCGCTCTGTTTATACTTTTCATCATTCTTATTCCCCTTGTTTTATGGCTAATTTACTTTTTGCAGAGCGGGGGTGATGAATTTTCCCAATGGACCCTTATAACTGTAGCCGTAACCCTACTGATCATTGGGGCGCTGGGCATTTTCTTTATTCCTGAAATTCGCTGGCAGCGGTGGTATTACGAAGTGGACGAGCATGAAATAGATTTACAAAGCGGCATCATGATCATCACCCGAACGCTGGTTCCAGTAAAGCGTGTGCAGCATGTGGATACACGCCAGGGCCCGATTTTACGTTCTTACGGGTTAGCTGATGTAACCATATCCACCGCGGCCACCACGCATCGTATCCCTGCGCTTGATATGGAGACGGCTGATGAAGTTAGAGACCAAATTTCTAAATTTGCCCGGCTTGCCAAAGAAGATGTTTGAATCACAGCGACAGCATCCCGCCGCAGCGGTAGCCAAAGCCCTGGATATTATCAAAGGTAACTTTATTACCATTGTGTTCATCATTTTTTTAGGTGGCGGGGGAGACAGGGCCGATTTTACGCTATACTGGATTTTAGGGACTATCATTTGCCTTTTAATCTGGGGTGTTATTTCCTGGTACCGGTTCACTTTTCGAATTTCCGATGGCGAGCTTCAGATTGAACAGGGGGTAGTGGTCCATAAAAAATTATATCTCACCGCCGATCGCATACAGGTAATAGATATTTCCGCAGGCATTGTGCAGCGGCTCTTTGGTTTGGTAGCGGTAGAAGTTAAAACAGCCGGAAGTACCTCCAAAGACGCAAAAATAAGTGCCATAAGCCGCGAAAAAGCTGAAGAATTAAAGACGCTGCTAAGAAAAAAATCATCCGAAGATGTTGAAGAATATATACCGGATGAAAAAAAACTAGTTTATTCACTGGATAGTCATGATCTCCTCATTGCGGCAACAACATCCGGCCGGCTTGGGGTAGCCCTTTCAATTGTAGGCGCTGTTTTTTCACAAGTTGACCAACTTTTCACGGAGCAGCAGATATTTAACTTTGTTGAAGCGAATATCCCTCATTCTACTTCGGTTAGCATTATTATTTTTTCTGTTATCGGTATATTTCTAATCTCCTGGGTGCTTTCATTTATAACAACCATCATTCAATATTACGATTTTTCGGTGGAAGTAAAAGAAGATGAATTGCTCATCACCCGGGGACTTTTTGAAAAAACGCAGTTAACCATTCCGTTTAATCGCATTCAGGCCGTGCAAATTAAAGAGGAACTGCTTCGCCAGCCGTTCGGTTACGCTTCACTGGTGATTGAAAGTGCAGGCTATGGCGAAACCCAGGGGAATTCCACCACTCTGTTTCCGCTTATTGGCAAGGAGAAAATCTATCATTTTATTAATGAAGTTATTCCTGAATATAGTACTGAACTTACCCCCGGGAAAAGTCGACTTTCACGACGAGCCCTGAGGAGGTACCTTTTAAGAATGGTCTGGTTTTCACTGATTTTTATTGCCATTGCCTGGAGCAGTATTCCTTACGGTGTTTATTCCTGGTTTATTTTAATCCCTGCCCTGCTTCTGGGGTATTGGCAATATTACGATGCAGGTGTTAACTCTGATGGAAATACACTTATTCTTAGTTCAAGACTGGTGAGTAAAACCACGGCAATTGTTAAGAAATATCGAATGCAATCTGTCGAGATAAAACAGAATCCCTTTCAAACACGGCTTAACCTTAGCAATTTTACAGTGAGTGTGGCGAGTGGAAATCAGGGACGGTCATTTACTGTTCGAGAACTTGGACAGCAGCAGGCTTACCGGCATTTGGAATGGATTTCAAATGGGAAAAAGGGACTTTCTAATCACCCCTAAATCTCCTAAAGGAGACTTTTGAGATTACCTTTTTTCAGAGACAATTCCCTTTAATAAGTTTTCATTTGTAAGAAGGGCTTCATTCTCTATTTCAGCAACAGCAAGTCCCCTTTAGGAGATTAGGGGAAATAAGGCATCTGCTTTAGAATCAAGACTCTTCCAGATACGAAAGTTCAACTTCAAATCGCAGCGATCGTTCATCATCAATAGCTACATCAGCTTCTGAATTAATATTCGGAGTGCTTAAATTTTTTATTTTGCACTCACAATCTTCATCTAAATATTCGCTGATGGCATCACCAATTAAGATTTCTAACTGAGAAGCAGGAAGTGTTTTTAACTTATTACTCATAATTTCTCTCGAAGGTTTATTCTTTTTTCTAAAAAATATTTGTCAATAAGCAAGCCAGTTATAAATGATCAGAGTGCAGACGCCGAATACGATGTGAATGAATAAAATCCAGTAGGGCATAAGCGTTCCCCAATTTTGTCCCATGATACCGGGGTCGCCAATAGGTTTTCCTTTCCCAATGTAGGGATGAGTATCAGCAATAATACCTATCATGGAACCGACAAAAACGCCGTGGGCAAATCCCCACAGAATACCTATAGGCCAGTCGGGTATAATAGCCAAAGCGGTAATGGTGAGAACATATAAAAGCCCCCAAAATACACCGATTAAAAGATGCAGTATAAGGCCGACAGTATAAACTCTCGATCTGTTTTCGATATCAACAAACCTTGAGCCGAGCATGTAGGGGATATCTAAGTACCGGCCGTCAACTTTGACGAGATAAATCAGCAGAGTAAGAACAATAGCACCGATAAATCCAGAAAGTGCTGCTAATAGAAGTTGCATAATCTCTCCATTCCGGTCTTGCCGTTTCACTGTTAATAAATTTCACCGGCCTGATGTTAGAAACATTCCGGTTCATCACTCTTTCTTTAACAACAATAGGAGTAGATAAATTCAAGGCACACTTAAATTAAGCGACAGCAGGCTTTCCGAATTTTTTTAAAGTACGGTAATGAGATCTTACAGCTTTGCCAAAGGTTTCCTGATAATTGTAGGGAATACCATGCTTTTGGGCCACTCGATGAACGATAGGACTTATTTCAGGATAATGAATGCTGCAAATTTTTGGAAACAGATGGTGTTCAATTTGATAATTTAGTCCGCCAATATACCAGCAGAGCAGCTTGTTACCATGAGCAAAATCCGATGTGGTTTCTAATTGATGAATCATCCAGGCATTCTCGATATTACCTTCCGCGTTTTCGGTTGGGTGTTCGGTGCCCTCAACCACATGAGCCAATTGAAAAATAATACCCAAAATGACGCCTGCCGTAAAATGCACGATCAGGAAGCCGATAGCCAGTTGCCACCAGCTAACAGGGAGCACCAGCAAAGGCAAGACAAGCATGTAGCCGTAATATAAAACTTTAGTAATAATCAGAGTTATCCACTCCGAAACGGGATGTTTTTTATCTTCATATGGCCCTAAGCGGGATTGAAAGAAATATTTATAATCTTTTATGAAAACCCAAAATAAAGTAGCAAATCCGTAGGCAATGAACGCTAAAAAATGCTGGATGCGGTGGATGGGCTTATGCTCGGCATTGGGCGAAAGACGGATAAATTCTGCAACTTCAAGATCTTCATCATGCTCATAAATATTAGTATAGGTGTGATGAATAACATTGTGCGTGATTTTCCAGATATAACCGTTGGCACCCAGCATATCAAAGGTATAGCCAAGCCACTGATTAATGTGCTTATTAGAAGAGTAGGCTCCGTGTAAGGCATCGTGAGAAATGGAAAAACCAATTCCTGCCATAGCAACTCCCATTACAAAACAAAGCAAAGCCATAGCAGGGATGCCAAAACTGCCACTGATAAGCAAGCCATAGGAGCCAAAATAAGCGGTTAGCAGAATGATGGTCTTGCTAACCATTTGGGCATTGGCATTTTTAGAGAGATTATTTTCTTTGAAGTAATTGTTCACTTCCTGTTTTACTTCACGAGAAAAATTCTTTTTGCCGGCATGTTTAAAAGATATTCGGGTAGCACCCATGGAAGCGTAAGATTATTTGTTAAGTAGATGACTTTACAAATAAAGTAAAACAAATTATGAAAGGAAAGAAAGTATTTATGAATACTGCTCCGAAAAAGCTTTGTTGATAGACTTTTGCAGGTGACTCATCTGAATAGGCTTCACCAGGTAATCAACAAAATTCGTTTCTCTTGCGCGTGATAAGTTATATTCATCAGAATTTCCGGTGATATAAATTACCTGCACTCCTGATTGTGTTCTGATCTCCTGCATCGCAGAAATTCCGTCAATATTATCCTTGAGTTGAATATCCATTAGGATAAGATCAGGCTTTAGATTAAAAGCGGATTCTATCGCTTTTTCTCCTGTGATGACTTTATCAACTACGCGATGACCCAGCTTAAGAATCATGCGTTCCAGCACCATAGAGATGATCATATCATCCTCAACAATAAGTACTTTTTTTTCTTTTAACTGATCAGCCATTTAAACTGTTGTATAACCTTTTTTTTAAAACGTCAGAAGTGAAAAGAAAAACTGTCTGCCTCTTCACATCTCACCTTTACTACTAATGCTCTTTATCAAAAATCTTACATTTATTAAAAAGAAAACAAATTTTTCATACTTAACCTAAAGCAACATCTAAGATCATCATCACGCAAAAACCCAGCATAGTACCTAAGGTGGCAATATCAGTATTCCCGCGGTGCTGGGATTCGGGAATAAGCTCTTCGACCACCACATAAATCATAGCACCGGCTGCAAAAGCCAGTGCATAAGGCAAGATTGGCTGAATCATGATCACGGCAGCCGCGCCAATAACCGCTGAAACAGGTTCTACAATGCCAGAAAGTTGCCCGTACCAAAAACTTTTGCCCCTTGATACCCCTTCGCGGCGCAAAGGCATAGACACTGCCATGCCTTCCGGAAAATTTTGTATACCGATACCAAGAGCAAGGCCGACAGCTCCCGCAATGGTGGCGGCGCCACTGGGATCCATGCCTGAAGCGGCCGCGCCAAATAAAACACCCACCGCCAATCCTTCGGGAATATTATGCAGGGTGATGGCAAGAACAAGCAGGGTGGCACGCTTCCATTTGGTAGGTACCCCCTCCGCTTCCTCAACCGGCAAGCCAATGTGAAGGTGCGGTAAATAAGCATCGCATAAACGAAGGAAAATACCACCTCCTAAAAAACCGATTACGGCGGGAACCCATTCGATAACTCCCTGAGCAGCTGCCATGTCGATTGAAGGAACCAATAACGACCAAAAACTTGCGGCAATCATCACGCCGGCAGCGAAGCCCATCATTGCATCAAGCAATTTATAATTCACTTTTTTTGTAAAGAAAACCAAGGCAGCTCCCAGAGCGGTGAGCCCGTAAGTGAACAGACCGCCGAACAAGCTTTGAGTAATAGGATCTAAGCCATAAAAAGCATCTTTTAATCCCGAAAATTCCAACATAACTTATTTTTATTTGATAAAAGGCAAATAGCAAGAACTGAAAATTATCAATTAAAGCAAAATGATTTTTTCTTAATTAAGTCATTAGAAAATGATGTGCTAACACTTTTCATTGATTCAATTCGTTAATTTTGAAGACCTCAGGACTATTAATTTTAACACCTTTTGTTTACCTTCTTGCACTTAGAATGAGACTCCAAGATGACCTTTATAAGTCTCCCTTGATGGGATGATTGAATTCAGTTTGAGGGGTTATTATTGGAGTCAACTTCAAAAAGGTTTTATTAACGCGTTTACCGATTAACTTCTAAAACAACCTGGCAGCGTTGTTCGTGAAGACACTGACAGGAACCGGAAGACCACTGGTACGCTGTCAGGTCAATATTTTATTTTAATGGGTAAATACGGTTTATTAATTAATTTACCCCAACTCAATTTTTCTTAAATCTAAAAATCGCTTTAAATGAGCATCGATTTTAACAAAGAACGTTTTCTGCACCGGCACATTGGCTCTGATGACAGCCAGATAAAGGAGATGCTTTCCCTAATTGGTGCGTCTTCGCTTGAAGAACTGATTGATGAAACTGTGCCGAAAAATATCCGCCTGAAAAAAGAGATGGACCTGGATGAGCCGATGAGTGAATATCGCTTTTTGGAGCAGTTTCGCGAGTTGGCATCCCAAAACAAGATTTTTGAATCGTATATCGGGCTGGGTTATTATGATACTTTGACTCCCAATGTCATTTTACGAAACGTACTTGAAAATCCGGGCTGGTACACTGCTTATACGCCTTACCAGGCTGAAATTGCGCAGGGACGGCTGGAAGCACTAATTAATTTCCAGACCATGGTTTCTGATTTAACGGGGCGCGAACTGGCCAATGCTTCTTTGCTTGATGAAGGAACCGCTGCCGCCGAAGCAATGTCTATGTTTTATTCACTGCGTCGGGGTGCGAAACGGAAGAAGGCCAATACCTTTTTTGTTTCTGAATGGTGTCATTCTCAAACCATTGATGTAGTGCAGGGGCGGGCCGAACCGCTGGGAATCAGTGTAGTAGTGGGAGATCACAGGAAACTGGATGTGACCGACCCTGAACTTTTCGGGATGCTGCTGCAATATCCTGGTACGAATGGTTCCGTTGAAGATTATTCTGGCCTGATTGAAGCTGCTCAGGAACATGATAATAAAGTAGTGGTTATGGCTGACTTACTGAGCCTTACCCTGTTAACTCCACCCGGTGAAATGGGCGCCGATGTGGTAGCGGGATCAACCCAGCGGTTTGGCGTTCCTATGGGATATGGCGGTCCGCACGCCGCTTATTTTGCCACTCGTGAAGAGTACAAGCGTAAAATCCCGGGACGTATCATCGGTGTAACCCAGGATACGGAAGGCAATCCTGTCTATCGTATGGCGCTGCAAACGCGTGAGCAGCATATTCGACGCGAAAAAGCAACATCTAATATTTGTACGGCACAGGTTTTACTGGCAGTGATTGCAGGATTTTATGCCGTCTATCACGGGCCAAAGGGTCTTCGTCGCATCGCCGAACGTATTCACGGTCTCACCAAAGTGATGCATAAAGGGCTTGAAAAACTTGGCTTTAAAGTCGAAAATGAGCTTTACTTTGATACGCTGAAAGTTGCCTTAGACGGCAAAGAGCAGCAGCAGAAACTTCGGGAAGCATCGCTGGCTCAGAACCTTAACCTGCGTTATTTTGATGAAGCGGTTGTAGGTATTTCTTTCGATGAAGTGAAAGATCTTGATCATGTCGATGAATTGCTTACCATTTTTGCTTCCGTGAAGGGAGTTGAAAACAGCGTTGATGTAGAAAAGTTATCTGCCGAAGCTACGGTTGACTATCCCGATGCATTGATGCGACAATCGGCTTATTTAGAGCACCCGGTTTTCAATTTGTACCACTCTGAGCATGAGATGCTGCGCTATATGAAAGAGCTGGAAAACCGTGATCTTTCTTTGGTTCATTCCATGATTTCACTGGGCTCATGTACGATGAAGCTCAATGCTACCTCAGAAATGATCCCGCTTACCTGGCCGGAATTCGGGAAACTTCACCCGTTTGCTCCGGAAGATCAGGTTCAAGGTTATCATGAACTGTTTGAAAAACTCGAGCATCAGTTAAAAGTAATCACTGGTTTTGCCGCAGTTTCGCTGCAACCGAATTCGGGGGCACAAGGGGAATTTGCAGGATTAATGACGATTCGCGCCTATCACAAGCACAATGGGGAAGGACATCGGAATGTAACGATTGTTCCTGATTCCGCTCATGGAACCAATCCCGCCAGTGCAGTGATGGCCGGGATGAATGTAGTGGTCACCAAATGTGATGAACACGGCGATATCGATCTTGATGATCTTCGTGAGAAAGTTGAAAAGCATAAAGAAAATCTTGCCGCGTTGATGGTGACTTATCCATCTACACACGGGGTTTTCGAGGAAGACATCAAAGAAATTTGCGAGGTGATTCACGGCAGCGGCGGACTCGTTTATATGGACGGCGCTAATATGAATGCCCAGGTGGGACTCACAAGTCCTGCCAAAGTAGGGGCTGATGTCTGTCATCTCAATCTCCACAAAACATTTTGTATTCCACATGGCGGAGGCGGGCCGGGAATGGGTCCGATTGCGGTAACCAAAGAACTGGAACCATTTTTGCCGGGAAATGCCATAGTGAAAGCCGGGGGAGATGAAGCGATTTCGGGCATCTCGGCCGCTCCCTGGGGAAGCGCCAGTATTCTCACCATTTCATACGCTTATATAAAAATGATGGGAGCCGAAGGGTTGAAACGAGCTACGGAAGTGGCTATTTTGAATGCCAATTATTTAAAAGACCGGTTGAAAGATCATTACCCCATTTTATATACCGGTAAAAACGGACGTACTGCGCATGAGTTTATCGTTGATCTTCGTCCCTTCAAAGAATCAGCGAATATCGAAGCCATCGACATAGCAAAGCGACTGATGGACTACGGGTTTCACGCTCCGACCATGTCGTTCCCCGTACCCGGCACATTGATGGTAGAACCGACCGAAAGCGAATCGAAGAAAGAGCTTGACCGTTTTTGTGAAGCGATGATCTCCATTCGGGAGGAAATTCGCGAAGTGGAAGAGGGGAAAGCAGATTCAGAAAACAATGTGCTGAAAAACGCTCCCCATACGATGCGAGTGGCAATGTCGGAAGAATGGGAGCATTCCTACAGTCGTGAAAAAGCTATTTTCCCACTGGATTATCTTCGATTCAACAAATTCTGGCCTGCTGTAAGCCGGGTAGACGACGCCTACGGAGACCGGAACCTCATGTGTAGCTGTTTGCCCATCGAAGCTTATGCCGAAGGCCAAGAACCCGCAGCTGTGGATTAGAATGGAACACGGATGGAGCAGATTTTGCAGATTTTCACTGATAAATAATATCTGCGGGGATCAGTAAAATCCGTTTCATCTGCGTTCAATACTACTTTCGATGTTGATGTCGCTCATTAAGGTGCGGTGAACGGGGCATTTTTCGGAGATCTCCAGGAGCTTATCAAGCTGCTCATCCGTCAGATCACCTTTCACAATCAGGTCCTTTTCTATTTTATCAATTTTACTTTCCGGGTCTTCACAGTGCAGGCAATCTTCTTCATGGCTTTTGTGATGGCGTAATTCCATATACAAATCACCCAGCTTCCAGTTCTTTTGCTGAGCATACATTTTAACGGTCATTAATGAGCATGAGCCGAGCGACATCAACAGGTAATCGTAGGGGTCGGGACCTTCGTTGTTTCCGCCTGCGCTTTCCGGTTCATCGGCTACCATTTGATGACTGCCTGCGTTAAGCGTAGACGTAAACTTTTCATCAGCAGGAAGATGGATGTGAACGATCTTTTTATCAGGTTGAGACATAGCAGCAGGGATTATATTGTTAAAATTAGCCACGGATTTCACGTATGAAAGGGTATGAGTTACTTCATCCGTTCTAATCCGTGCAAATCTGCGGCTTAAACATCATACTTTTCTTTTAAAACATTCAGGTGGTGTTTTTCATGTCCGGCAATTATGTAGACCAGGGCCCGAACCGAAACAGGGTATTCATTTGCAATGCCTCTTCGTTTTATCTGTTCCTGACTAAAGCTGCTGAACATGCTGATGTTGGCATTTCGCAAGGCATCATATTCAGCGGCCAAATTTTGTAAATCACGTTCTTCAAAGCGGGCGTTTGCAACATATTCATCCTGATCAAATCCCGGTAAAGAGGTTTGATCACCCCGGCTGATGCATAAAGCACGATAGGCCATAACACGTTCTGTGTCTATCAGGTGCCCGACTACTTGCCGTATACTCCATTTTCCTTCCGCATAACTATAATTTGCTTGTTGAGGTGAAAGGCTATGAATCAGGGCAGTCACTTTTTTTTCCTGTTGAATAAGCACAGGGATAATATTTTCAAATTTAACGAGTGAAATATACCCTTCGTAAAAATCGGCATATTCATCGGAGTTCGGTTGGTTATCTTGCCAGTCTGAAAGAGGCATGTGGTTTTATTCTATTTAGTTTCGTTTCATTCTATCTCGAAACCTTTAGGATTAGGATCTATAGCAGAAAATACACTAGGTATAGATAAAGAAAAAATTGCAAAAGATGCTGAAACTCCCCAAGGGATGCCTACGGCGAAATTCAGCATGACATAGTTTTTTTATGGGCAATTTTATCCGTGCCTATCTGTGAAAATCTGTGGCTAAAACAAAAAAGGCCCCGATGCATCGGGGCCTTTCAAAATCAGAAAACAAATAAAGCCTATTTGTTCGGTTGATGGCTTTCAACCGTCATTTCAGCCCTTTTCTGTCCGTCAACAAGGGTGATTTGAGAATAAGGATAAGCGACACCATCAACAGTTTTCCAATCAGCGTAGTGATTTTCTACCGTAACGGTTTTACCCTGCATCGGCACAAACTTTTGAAATTTCATTATAACGGGATAGTGGGTTGCCTGGTCAAGCAAAAGATTAAGATTAGTATCACCCACTTTTACGCTGATCGCGTTATAAGTTTTTCCATCAATCGTTTCTGTTCCCGTAAATACAGGTTCCAGTTCACCATTTTTTAATGCGATTGCGATAATACTTCTGTTGAGTGATGCTTTTAGTCCTGAAACCATAGGTGATGCGGCCGGCAGTGGACGTTTTATCGCGCCCATGCTCATCATAGCTTTGCCGTTTTTATAGCTTAAAACCATTGTTCCGCGAGGCGTTTCTAAGGTTTGTTCTATAGTATCAGGATAATCCATGGTCATGGTGGTGGGGATGGTTCGATTCATCGCTAACACTTCACCCGAAACACTTAGCGTATTAAGTTGAGTATCCGCGGCAATAATAGCTTGTGCCATGCTAACAAGCAATTCAGAACCTTTAGCGACATCGCCTTCAGCCAGTTGTTTTTTGTCATCACCCGGTTGAGGAATGGTGATGTCAATGATATTTACCTCACCGTACTTTTGCAGCTGATCCCCAATCTGCTCTTTATTACCCACTACCAAAATCTGTAATTGATCGGGATTCATATATTTTTGAGCCACTCTTTGAACGTCTTCAACCGTTGTGGCCTTAACGCCTTCGATATATTGTTCAAAAGAGTTGGCCGGCAGACCCCGATAGGCATATGACATCTGCTGGTAGAGCACCTGCTCATAACTGTCATACTCAAATACGGCAGAATTCAGTATCTGATCTTTTGTGGCTTGCAGTTCTTCTTCGGTGATCGGTTCATTCTGCAGACGTTCCACTTCCTTGATAATAGCATCAATCGCTTCAGCCGTCGTAGCACTTTTGGTCATCACCCCGGTATAAAACTGTCCGGGATAGAAACTGTTCATTCCGTAATGGCCGAAAACGCTATAAGCTAAACCCATATCGGTTCGAACCACTTGGAACAAACGTCCTGAAAAGCCTCCGCTCAGAACCTGATTCATCACCTGGATTTTAGCATAATCAGGATTACTTCGCAGACCGCCCAGGTGCCCCATCATCACAAAGCTTTGATTAACGTTTGACTTGTTGATAAAGTTGATGCTGTGCTGGGGTTCATAATTAACCTGAGGAAAATCAAGGCTGGCTTCTTTACCGGTTGGGAAATCGGCAAAGGCTTTTTGCAGCTTTTCTTTCATTTCCGAAGCTTCAAAATCGCCGACTACGCCTACCATTAAGTTTTCGGCTACAAAATATTCATCATGAAAGTTAACTAAATCTTCACGAGTGATATTATTGATGGTTTCATATTCAGTATTGCGCCCGTAGACAGTGTTTTTGCCGTAAATGAGTCGGTCGAATTCACGAAAACCAATTTGCCGAGGGTTATCATTACGACGCGATATCCCTGATTTCGTTCGTGTTTTGGCAAGCTCTATTTTGTCTTCAGGGAAGACCGGATTTGCCAGCACATCAACAAGAACCGGGAGCAGATTTTCGAAATCTTCTTTGAGCACATTCAGCCGCCCCCCGCCGGAGCTGAAGCCGATCCAGGTTTCGATACTTGCCGCGTTGTTTTCAAGCAATACGTTCAGTTCATCAGCCGGATGAGCTTCGGTTCCTCCTGATCGAATAACCATACCGGTGATCGAAGCAAGACCAGTTTTTTCATTGGGAACCATCACCCCGCCAGTGCGTATTTCAACATTTACATTGATCAGCGGGAGTTCATTATCCTCAACCAGGAAAAATTTAATGCCGTTATCGGTAGTAAAGGTTTCTACCTGGGGCTTTTGAAATTCATTGATTTCGGGATACGTGAGCTCATCATATCTTTTCTGGGCCTGCGAGAATGAGGCGGCAAAAAAGACCAACAGACAGGTAAAAGTTAATTTTTTCATAATGCTTGAATGAATTTTATTCGAAATTTCTTTTGGAGATAAATTATTTGCTTGCATCAGCGGCCTCCGCAACAGATTTATTTACAATGGTGCCGACCGTACGGTTATCTTTGGCCAGGTACTTCTTAGCCACCCGTTGTAGATCATCTACCGTTACCTTTTCCAGTTCTTCCAGATTGGTAAATACCGTTCGCCAGTCGCCTGTTTGAGCTTCAGCGGCGGCAAAAGCGCGGGCTAAGCCTGTATTCGAATCAAGACGTCTGATTAGATTGGCGCGTGCTTTAGTACGGACACGATCGAGGGCTTCTTTAGATATGTCACCGTTTTTAGCACGTTCAATGATTTTATATATGGCGGTCTCAAGGCTGTCCGCATTAACGCCCCTGTTAGGTACTCCTACTACACCAAAGAGCGAACTGAATTTGTCCCCGGGAAAACCATTTATGAGCTGAACAGCCAGAGCCATTTTCTTTTCCTCAACCAACTCTTTGTACATAATTGATGTACGGCCACCCGCTAAAACAGAAGCCAGTAAATCCAAAGCTTTATCATCGGGATGTTCTGCATTTACGGTGTGATAACCAATTAAAAGAAAGGGCTGAGACTGATCTTTTATAACAAACCGTCGTTCCTCTTGCTGGTCAGGTGCTTCCACTTGAACAAGAGGGGGAGCCGGCGCGGCGGGAATATTGCCAAAATAGGTTTTCGCCAGTTCTTTAGCTCGTTCGGCCGTAATATCGCCGGCAATGGCTATGGTGATGTTGTTGGGCACATAATAGGTGTTATAAAAATCACGGGCGGCTTCCATCGTGGTATTGGTGATCGTAGAATGCCAACCAACGACCGGACGGCCATAAGGGTGATCGGGATAAGCTACCGTCAGAAATTTTTCTATCAGGCGCCCAACGGGACTTGATTCCGATCTCATGCGTCGCTCTTCACGAACAACCTCTTTCTCTTTATAAAACTCCCTGAATACCGGATTTTTGAAGCGGTACGACTCCAGGCTGAACCACAATTCTGCACGATTTTCGGGCAGGCTGTAGAAATAGTTGGTCCGGTCGGCATTAGTAGTTGCGTTCATGCCCACGCCGCCGTTACGGTCAACAATCTGGGCAAACTCATTATTCACCACATACTGCCCGGCTTCTTCCTGAAGCTTCTTAAACTCATCCCAGAGCTTGTTTAGTTTGGTTGAATCAACCTGAGAACTTTGCTTCTCGGCCAGCCACTTCTGATAGGTTTCATCCAGCTCTTGAAGAACCTTCTTTTCTTCCTCCCAATTAGTGGTTCCCACATAATGAGTGCCCTTAAAGGCCATGTGTTCAAAAATGTGCGCGATACCAAGATATTTATCAGGTTCATTAACCCCGCCAACATTCACATAGGTTACAAAACTGACCACCGGAGCCACGGGGCGTTCAATGATAACAAAGGTGAGTCCGTTATCGAGGGTGAATTCGGTTACTTTTTCTTCGAAATCTTCGAGTGATTGCGCGTACCCCGCCTGATGAAAAGGCAATGAAAGCAGCATGAACAATCCCAACGCAGATATTATTTTTTTTAACTTCATACGGTCTTAGATGATTTATTAAGGTTAACAGTGTTATCCAATATGGGGTTTGAAAATGATTTTTACAATTTTAAATAAAAATCGCTTTTCAAAATCACATAAATGAAAGGCAAATCATGCAGGCATACGGAAAAGGGAAACGATTGTTACAGTTAAAATTAAAATGACTGATGGACCCACCCTTGCCGTAGGCAACTCGAGCCTTTCCTTTCGGACCTACCCTGAATCCCTCTCTATCAATCCCAAAAAGCGGATTGACAAGGAGGGATTTGAAAATCAGTTGGTTCTGTCCTCCTTCCTTGGCCCGGTGTTTTTGCCGGGGTAGGGAAGGAGCTAGAGGATGGGTCCGCTATTCAAGATACTCCAATATTTTTCTTTTCACTTGCTCCATATCATCCAACTCCCCATTTTTTATCCGCAAAGTTGTCAGGCCGAGCCCTTCTAAAACGAGATCCCTTTGGTAATCGTAGTACTGTTGGTATTCGTGAATTTTACCGTCCAGTTCAATCACTAACTTCTTTTGGGGACAATAAAAATCAGCAATAAAAAAGTATCTTTTATAATTATACTGTTTATAAATGAAAGGCTTTTGCCTTACGAACCGATACTTCTTCAACCTCTTTTTTCTGAGATGCTCCCAAAGAAGTTGCTCACTTTCTGTTGGATTTTTTCGTAGCTTCCTTGCCAGCTCTGTAACTGATTTTTTTCTCTTTTTCATTGGTTTTTATTCTTGCAGGCGGACCCACCCTAAATCCCTCCCTATGCCGGAAAGCACGGCACAAGGAGGGACTTTTGGAACCTGCTTGGTTCCTCCTTCCTTGTCCCGTGGGTTTATGGGATAGGGAAGGAGCCGAGGATAGGTCCGCCAAGAGATAGCCCTCTGAATCCAACAGTTGTCGAAGACTTTTTATCAACTTAAGTTTTTACTTCTTTGGCTTCTTTTTTATTAAAAATTTTTGTCCAAACGGCTGTTCCCGCTGCTACGCCTAAAGCGATAACCCAAGGGTGCGGGGTAAGGATAAGCTTAACGAAATCAACTGTGCCGGTATCGTTATATTGAATTAGGGCCCAATAAATCATGGTTCCGAAAAGAGCGTTTAAAAAATTGGTGAATATTTTTTTCATAGTTGGAAGTGTTTGGATTATGATGATTGATAATTAGCAAGAGGGATTATGTACCAAAAAATCATTGCATAAACTATTAATGCTAAGAATATCCATAATATAAGCGCGAAAATTCGATATGACTTTTTACTTAGTTTGTTCTGCTTCCATTTGTTGTCAACAATCACGGCAGCTACCGAAACGAGGGAAGCGGCTATAGTTAAAAGAGAAAGAGTAATTATATTCATGCGTTTACTATGAATGGCTGTAAAGTTAGCCTGTAAAGACAGATCGCATCTGTCTCATTTCTTAAAATCCGAGAAAGTTTTTAAAGACGCATTCAATGCCGTCTCTGTGACCACCCTTGCCGTGAGGCATCCTTTTGGGAAACTCTTGAATAAGACGGAAGTACAACTTCCTTTGAGCATGTTCTGAAACTGTTATTAATAGCTATTTTACGACTGTGGCCTTCCGAACCCCTTTCCCAATAATCACCATTGGAATAACAGCCGTCCAAAGAAGTGGCATGGTAACCGAGAGCGAAACTTCTGGGTTGTCGATATGAATAATACTTAGAAGCCCCATTAGCACGCCCAGCAAGAAAAAGCCAAAGACTATATAACTGAGAGATTCTGCTGTAAACTGAAGGGAGCCGATTTTTAATGAAAGTGGTTCTTTAGCCATGATGATTATTTAATTGTAGCTAGCTACTTTTTTAAATGAGCTGACCATGAGGTAGTAAAAAATAACACCTACAATTGTTGACAGGCTGATATATAAATAATCTTCAATCAAGCGGCCGGATGTTTCTTCCAAAAAGACAACTGCAAAGATAGCAACCGGTATGGCCAGAAGCATTATAAAGACAAATAACCGAATGCCAATGACGAAATACAACGACAGGAATCGTTTTAAATAATCTTTCCCGTCCCCCTTTTGATTAACTTTAAAAGTCAGATTTAAGCCAACAACCGTAATAAGTAGCACTAACGCTACTTCAGCAAATAGGAAAGTATCGTTATTGTAATAGTCAGACGACGACCCATACGATATTAAACTGAACAAGATGAAACTTGCCATCAGATAATAGAAGCCTTCTTTGTCGGAAACATTGTTGTCAGACAGTCTGTTTTCCAGATCTCTTAGGTTAAACCAATTCATAATTGTAAAGTTTAATTGCTGGGGTTGATGATTTTTTGCCTGTTTAACATTAGTGAACAGGAATGACTTTTGCAAAAGCCGCTGTTTCCCCGAAAATCCTATGCCAATGATAAGCATCGGGACAAGAGGGGATGCTTTCTGTTTCATGGAATATTCTTTAATTCGCTTGGTAAAGATCCTCATTATCGATGGAAGATGCCTATGGCAAGTGTGGGGTCCTATTATTAGCAGACAGTGCTATATAGCCCAATACACATTTTTTATCTCGAACTCACGTTAAATTAAAATAAGCGACATTTATTAAGCACCAGCATAACTCCCCACTTCTTTCATGGAGTTATTTTTTTCATGTATACATTAATGGCTAAAATTATTAGTAGAAGAAAAGGTATTTTAATTAGGTTAGAATAATCTCCCCACCCATCAATTGTTTGTGATTGCATGTTAAGATAATCATCCAAATAATTTTGCCCCAAAAACATAAATAAATCAATAGACCAATGAATACTGATGCAGTAAAGCAGAGAACCCGAGTGGTAATATGTTAAGGCTAACAGGTATCCTATAAAGAATGCAGTAATATAAAAAAGAGGCTCTTATTGAAATATAGCAGAGAAAAAATAAGAGAAGAGATAATAAGAGCAAGTTGTAGATTTGAGGTATTTTTAAACAGATAACGGAATATTAACCCCCGATATACCTTCTCTTCAGCTAAAGCCACAAAAAAATAGGTCAAAACTCCAGCAAAAAATGTAAATTCTAAATTTTGAAAAAAATGAGTAAAAGGAAAGTATCCCTCAGTGATATGGAACTCGATAAAACCCAAGGCCATAGTTACAGATAATATTATAGTCATGGTCAAAAATGTAAGTAAGGAAATAATAATAAATCCTTTTGCTTTGGCTTCCCAATTTGAGGGAGGAGAAGGAAGTAATGATTTTAAATCCTTTTGATACCGATTGATATAAAATGTAACTGCAAGAAAAGAAATCAAAAAGCTTAAACTCAGTATCACACGCCCCAGGAGCGTAGTAGGTACAAGAGATTGATCAAAATGCTGCGGCATTAAAATGTCAAATGGAAAAGACCATAACAACGGCTATTACATACATAAAAAAGAAGGCCATCAAAGCAGTTTTGATGATCAAATAAATAGTTTTCAATATCTTCGATATCATTCCGACTACTTTGTTGTTTTTAGAAGGTGAGATGTTACTATTTTTGGACATTCAATAAGCGGTGAAGGGGTTGTACTATCGGGATAGGCAATAAACGGGATTACAACTCCCTTTAAGCAGGATTATGATTTAAATAGCTTTCAGCCTCTTTAAAGCTTGAAACTTTTCCCATAGGTAAACATCGATGCCACATAAAGCTAAAAAAACAAAGGCTTCTTCAACTAAAGCCCCAGCCTTATAAGTACCCGATTCTGCTGATGAAAATAACACCGGTATTTCTTGCAGTTCATTAAAAATGAGATCATAGGTTTTCAATACAAAAAATACAGCTACCTGTATAACCAACAGTCTTTTGAATTCTTTTTCATGATTCTTTCCTTGATTTAATTTTTTAAAAAAAGACTATAGATGTTATTTGAAAAAGTCTAAGTTTTTATAGAGAATTATCTATGGAGAGGAGGTTTTATTTTGACTATTTTCCTTATAAGTAATTAAATAGACTGCAATGCTTACCCCTAAAAAAAGTAAGCTTTTTTCAATTATGGTAGTAGTGACGATTTGACCTTTTATTTTCCATAAAGTATATCCTATATCTAATATAAAATAGAGAGACACTATTGAGAGCCGAACTAATAATTTACTTGTCATTTTTTAATTGAATTTAAAGTTGGCCTTATTATAATAAAACATAAGGCCAACTTTTTATTTATTTTATTGTTAGTTAGTCTCTTAGACCATGTTCTCTGATAAATGCTGCTCTTTCGTCAGGTGACATTTGTATTTCTTGACTAGATATACTCCAAGCACCTGCTACAAAAGCAATCAGTTCAGTTATAATGCCTCCTCCATTATAATTTTTTAACTCTTTTGAACTCAATGCCTTAATGTTAATAGGCTTTACATTATTTGGTTTTATTTTAGTACTCATAACTATCCTCTTTTTATTTAATAATTGTGATTAATTAAATGCCTCTTGCAAAATCTTGACCACTCTCATAGGCATCAACAAGGTTTTGTCCACCAGATTCCCAAATGTCGTTAATTTCAGTATAAGCAACTGTTAATGCAACTGGAATCCACCAATAAACACCACCTGATATACCTCTTTGTGATTTTTCTGTTAGCTTCTCAACATTACATCTTTTCAGATTTAAGTTTTCCATAAGTTTTCACCTATATGTTTAATTAAAGTTAATGAAGCCGTTAAATGGCTTCACCTACAATTAACCAACACTCACTGAACAAATACATACAGTGGCTCAAATTTTTTGAACATTCTTCCACCGCTCACCTTTTTCTTTTCTTTCTCCGAAAGGTTTTTCCGAAATCCGATAATCATTTCCCCCTGTTCTTCGTACACATAACTTTCTCTATAATGGTCATAAATGATAGGGCAATCAAATTCTTCTTTCAGTTCTTCCAGAAATTTATAAAGCCAGCGCTCGGAAATATCAAGTTTATCGGCAAGCTCTTTGGGCGAACCGGTGCTTTTTCGTCGTATCATTGCATCAAGTCTTCGTATTCGTGTTATATATCTGTAGAGTGACATATTTTCCTCTCAATTTTCGTTACTGGTTATTGAGTTATTGGTTTTAATAGTTCCTCAAATGTTAACCTTGTTTTTCCTGTGTCAGATCATTCCCCAACTCCGTTAAAACTTCGTTGAGCAGGCCCTGCGCCCCTTCTTCAAAAGGAATGCCTATGGCTAAAGGTGGAGATTACTTCCGCTTTTAGGCGGAAGGTATTTCAGCTAATGAATTTCCATTTAATATGGGAAATTGTTTTTGCCAGAGTTCGAAATAATCAGCTTGTCGTGCCATCAATTCTTCGTGGTTTCCTTCTTCCACCACTTTGCCTTTGTCAAGCACACAAATTTTGTCTGCTTTAAATACCGTACTCAGTCGATGAGCAATGAGGATAATCGTCTTACCCTGCTCAGTAAGTAGATCAATTGTGCGTTGTACGTATTGCTCCGATGATGAATCCAGGGAAGAGGTAGCTTCATCCAGAATTAAAATATCAGGTTCTTTATAAAGGGCGCGGGCAATAGCAATGCGCTGCTTTTGTCCGCCGGAAAGACTGGCCCCGTTTTCACCCAGGTAGGTTTCAAAGCCGTTGGGTAAACCTTCGATAAATTCAATAATTCCGAGTTTCTTACAAATAGCAACTATCTTTTCCATATCAGGATCAAATTCACCCACAGCAATATTATCTATCACATTTCCGGCAAACAGATCTATCTCTTGTGGAACCACCGAAATTGTATTTCTAAGGCTTCTATTATCAACGTACTCAAGGTTGATGTCGCCGATTCTTACCCGCCCTTCATCAAGCGGATAAAGTTTCTGTAAAATATTGATGATCGTAGTTTTGCCCGAGCCGCTTTCACCGACAAAAGCGGTAACTTTTCCTTTGGGAATGGTAAGATTCAGATCTTCAAAAACAGTAACCCTGGAACCGTACCGGAATTTTACATTTTCAAAATGGATATCTCCCAATAGTTCCGGTTTTAGTTGGATTTTCTTGCCTTCCTTTTCTTTTTCCAAATCCATGATTTCAAAGAGACGGTCGGCCGCGATCATTGCATCCTGGATCGTTTTATTCATCCCAACAAGGCTGCTTATCGGGCCGGTGAAATAACCGATGACCGCATAAAAAGACATCAATTCACCGGTAGTAATTACTCCATCTAAAACGTAATAGGCTCCGGCCCATAATAGAATGATGGTAAATAACCTTGATGTAAACTGGGAAGAATTACCGGAAAATACCGAGTTCAGCCCGGAGCGATATACTGTTTTTAACAGACGGACAAAGCGGGTTTCGGTCTTCAGGTTAGCAAAATCCTCCAGTCCGAATTGCTTGATGGTTGAAACGGAGTTTAAAGATTCAACAAGCTGCGACTCCAGATCAGCAGCGTTCTCCATCACTTTCCGCTGAGTTTTTTTATTGATTTTATTTGTGATGAAATAAATGAGAGCATAGGCGGGAATAATGGATAGCATCACCAGGCCCAGTTTCCAGAAATAGGTGAACATCAGTCCGAATGAAAAGAGGACGATAAAAACATTTACGGCCAGATTAATGGATACATCATTAATAAATGCGCGTATTTTAACGGCATCATTAATGCGGGAAATGATTTCCCCTACGCGCATGGTATCAAAGAATCGCTGGGGTAGTTTGAGCAGATGTTTGTAATAGCCCAATATTAGACGGGCATCAATTAACTGACCGGTTTTAAGAGTGAAAACTGTTTTTGTGACACCAACAAAAATCTGCAGCACCAGCAAAATGATCATTCCCGTACCCAGCAGATTTAACAGATTTTCATTACCGTCAGCCAGTACATGATCTACTATTAGCTGAACAAAAATAGCCGTAGATAAGCCGATAATCGTGAACATAGCCGCTCCGAATAGTGCCTGGAAAAGCACGGCTTTGTGAGGTTTTAACAGAAACCACATACGGCTCAGAATAGATACTTTTTCATCACCTGTTTCAAAATCTTCATTAGGCATGAGCAGGACTAAAACTCCGGTCCATTGCTCTTTAAATTCTTCGTGTGGAATTTTATGCAGCTTGCCGTCCATTGGATCCATCACTAAAATATGAGAATCTGTTGCTTCATAAATAACAACGAAATGATGGAGGACTTCTTTAACCACTATATGCGCAACAGCAGGAGTGGGGATTTTGAAAAGGCTGTCAAATTCTCCCTTTACTCCCTTGGCCGAGAAGCCCAGCTTTTTTGCGGCCTCAATCATGCCTAATACATTGGTCCCTTTTTTATCAGTAGATGCATATTGGCGGATGCGGGCTATAGGTAATTTTAAATTGTAATGAGCCGCCACCGATGCCAGACAAGCTGCTCCGCAGTCGGTAATATCATGTTGTTTGATTCCTACTGTACGTTCTTTAAGTCTCATCTGTTTGAACCCCGTCTGTTCTTGTTTTTTATTTTTCTCTGTAGAGACAGATTGCATTTGTCTGATATCTCTTAAAAATCCCCGCAAATCTCTAAGACGCATTCAATGCGTCTCTACTGGTTAATCACAAAGAAGCTTGCTGTACTACTTGTTCTTGCTCATCCCATTTTGGATTCAGCCAATCATCAACATTATCAAACAGCAGTTGAAAAAGACTTCGGCGTGCAACAGTAAATCGGGCTTGAAAGGTCATTCCCTTTTTTAGCTTGCCCCTGTAGCCATTCCCCAGTTCCAGAAAAGTTTGATCTAAAGTACTGCGTACAATAAATACAGGACGATTATTTACAATTGTAACATCGCTGGAGATTTCTTTTATCTTACCCGTCAGTGTTCCCCATTGATTATAATCGAAGGCAGAGATATGAAAACGTGCTTCCATTCCTTCCCGGATCAGGCCGATATCTCTTGGTAATATGTAACACTCTGCTATTAAGCCTGTATCAGGAGAAATTTGGGCTAATGGTTGATTAGGATATACAAAGCTTCCTACGTAAATCCCTTTCATGTTTTGAATATTGCCGGAAATTGGTGCCTTAATAAGATATTGCTGTCGTTCTTCATTAAGCTGTTGCCCCTTTGTTTGTAACTGTTCTAATCTATCCTGATAAGTTATTTGCTGGGACTGCCATTTATTTAACTGTTGACTAAACAATAATTTGAAGTCATTACGGGCAGACTGCAGAATGAATGAACTTTGTTGATAGTTTGCCTCGCTAATTACTTCATATTTATATAGTTGCTGAGCGCGATCAAACTTTCGTTTAGCTTTATTGATTTCTTGTATAAGACTGCGAACTTGCTGTTTGAACTTAAGCAGGGAGTGCCTGTACTTGGCTGTTTTAAGATGAATAGGTTCAAAAACTGAAGCGGAATCTATATTTTGCAATAATGACAGGTCATCAAGATACTGGCCAGTTTCCTGCTGGCTCCGTTTATTAAAAAGTAACTTCTCTTGCAAAAGAGGAGCTGCGATCTCCGCAATAACTTGTCCTCCTTCTATATAACTGTTTTCTTCGATATAGAGCTTCTTTATTTGTCCTGATACGGGGGAAACAAGTTGATTACGTTGAGTAATCGGCTTAATAACTCCCCAGCTTCGGATACTCACATTTGTTTCAATAAAGGGTAAAGAAACGAGAGCAGTTACAATAAAAAGAACAACCGTAACATAAATTGTCTTGGTTTGAACAGAGTGCTTCGAAAAATTAGCTTCTGCTGAATTCTCAATAATCTCTTTCGGGAAAAGCTGGTCTGATGACATAATCTGTAGATGAAATAGGTTAAAAAAGCGAAATTCCTCAATTGGAATATTGAGGAATCTCATAAAGATTTTTTATTTAACAATGTGGACAATCGCTAAATGCATCCTTTAAATCTGTAGGAATGGTAGGACTTGGTTCAGTATCATATATTTCCCAAGTGGCATTATGATCGCAATTACCTCCTTCAATTTCTTTGATTTGCGAAGTACTTAGTTCAGATAGGTTTAAAACATTCAGCGTTTCTGATGATAACATATTTTACCTCTTGTTTGATTAAAGTTTAAGAAAAGGCTTCCTATAACCCCATCAGCAATCAATAGCAAAACAGTTCTAAAGTAAATAGCTACCCTTAGTCATTTTTTGCTAATAGCTCTACACACTTCTTATTTTTCGTCAAAATGACTAATGTTTCAATGGCATTTAATTTTTTAAAGCAAAAAAGGGATAATCTAAAAGAATCCTTCGAATTGAATTTTTTCTTTACACTTTTTCGATGATTGTTAACCGTGTGATGACTTCGATGCCAGTCTTCGGCAATTTGTTTAGTTGTTTTGCCTCTCCCAATTTCTAACATGACCTTTAATTCAGTTTTTGTTAAAGGCTGGACTAAGTTTTTTTCAAATAACATCTTCTGTTGTTCAAGATTTTCTTTACTTATAAAGTCTATAATTTTATCACTTAAGAACGTTTTTTCATTTTCCAGTTCTTCTATACACCGATAAAGATGATCTGATTTGTCAGTTTTACAAATAAAACCAATCGAATTAGAAGAAAACTTGAAGAGCCAATTTAGCTGCTGCAAGCTGCCCATAAGCGCTATATTACATTCCGAATTTCGCAATGATGCCTCCTGATACGGTTCCATATGGGGTAAAGAATCAATATCCACGATAAGTAATGATTTTCCATTTAGGAGAGGCTTCGTTTGCAGCAATCCATTTTTGTGATCAAGAAATACTTCATATCCCTCATTTTGTAATAAGTGAGATAAAGCTTTTGATACTATAGTTCTGTGATGATAAATATGAATATTCATTTCTCTTGTAATTTAGGTTTTGCAGATGATATTTATTGTAAGAGCTGAAAAGCAGCAACCTGTAATAACAAGAGTGGTTGGGAAGGTATTTGTTACATTAGAACTTTTTAATTAATGTAAAAAATGCATTAATCCGGTAACTTTAGAAGAAACTATTCTCTGAAACTATATCCAGAATCCCGTATGTTTTCCATGAAATGAACCAAAAATCATCCTATCTTAGCGCTTTAGAGAATAAATAACAGAGTTTAATCTACATGTACTTCAAACAAATTTTCGAAGAAAAACTGGCGCAGTATGCCTATCTGATCGGCTGTCAGAAAACGAAGGAAGCTATCATCATTGATCCCATGCGGGATATCGATCGCTATTATGATTTGGCCAAAAAGGAAAGGCTGAATATTGTTGCCGCCGCCGATACGCACATTCATGCCGATTATTTAACCGGACTTCGCGAGTTTGCCGAGGACGGCGTTCAAATTTTGGCTTCCGATGAAGGCGGTAAAGACTGGAAGTATGAATGGTTGGCCGGGAGTGATTATAACTACCGGCTGCTGAAAGACGGCGATCAGTTCAATATCGGCAATATTCAGTTTGAAGCAAGGCACACACCGGGACACACTCCCGAACACCTTAGTTATCTATTGACAGACGGGGCGGGAGCAGATCAACCGATGGGTATCCTTTCGGGTGATTTTGTTTTTGTAGGCGATGTGGGCCGTCCCGATTTGCTGGAGTCGGCGGCTGGTGAACAAGGTTCTATGGAGACTTCAGCCAAAGAGCTTTATCAATCGGTAGAAAAGTTTAAGTCCATGCCTGAGTATTTACAGCTGTGGCCGGGTCACGGGGCGGGCAGTGCCTGCGGAAAAGCGCTGGGCGCGGTTCCCGAATCAACGGTAGG
This sequence comes from Balneolaceae bacterium, assembly GCA_036381435.1. Taxonomy (GTDB): domain Bacteria; phylum Bacteroidota; class Rhodothermia; order Balneolales; family Balneolaceae; genus Fodinibius. Next base: position 116,620 of record DASVCW010000013.1, read on the forward strand.
ATATGAGCTGCGGTTTAATCCATCTATCCAAGCCTCCGAAAGCGAGCAGGGTTTTGTGGATTACATTTTAGACGGACAGCCGGAACCGCCGCTGTATTTCGCGCGAATGAAGGCCGAAAACAGAAGCGGTCCCCCGGTATTGGGAACACTGCCTCAACCCCAAAAAATGGAAGCCGGGGAAGTAGCTTCACTGGCAAAAAAAGAAGGGAAGACCGTATTAGACACCAGGGATCGGATGAAATTTATGCAGGGGCACATCGAAGGTTCTTTGTTATCACCCTTCAACAAGCAGTTTAATACCATAGCCGGATCGTATATCCCAAAAGAGGAGACGATTTATTTAGTTATTGATGAGGAAAATGTGGAAGTAGCAGTTCGTGATTTGGTTCGAATCGGGCTTGATGATATTGCCGGCTACATCACCCCTGATGAACTGGAAGCGTATCACCAGAAAGAGGACGGGCTGGAGTCTATTGAAACGATTAATTTTGAAAAAACGGCAGAGCTGTTAAAGAATGATGAAAACCGCGTGCTGGATGTCCGGCGGATTACTGAATATAATGAGGGACATATTGCCGGAGCTGAAAATATAGCTCATACACGCTTGGCCGATCGAGCGGATGAGCTGGACAAGAGCAAAACGTGGTTGGTACACTGTAAATCGGGGGGGCGTGCCTCAGTAGCCGCTGCACTGCTTGACAGCGAAGGCTATAAAGTCAAATACATCAAAGATAAAATCGAGAAGTGGCCGGATAAGGTAAAGGGTGAATCATAGATTTTTGAATTGCTCAGAAATGAAATCTCCCTGGCCCCCTTTGTAAAGGGGGAATTTTCCTACTCACTACTCACTACTCACTACTCACTACTCACTACTCACTACTCACTACTCACTACTAAAACATGGTCTGGGCCTGGATTGGAGCTTTATTTATTGGAATTACCTTGGGATTGCTAGGTTCGGGCGGTTCCATTCTCACCGTTCCTATGCTCATCTATATAGTAGGGGAACCTGAAAAAATAGCTATTGCTGAATCTCTGGGCATTGTTTGTGCCATTAGCTTTTTTGGGTTTTTGCCTTCCGCCATTAACCGAAAAGTGCACTGGCGAAGCATTTTATATTTTGGCGTTCCCGGTATGGCAGCAACTTACGGCGGAGCCTTCGTGGCAAAATTCGTATCGGGAAAATTCCAGCTAATGATTTTTGCCGTCATCATGCTGTTAGCTGCCGTAATGATGTTTCAGGATAAAAGCCATGACGTGAATAAGGATTCCCATCATCATGAAAAATGGAAATTAATTCTTGAAGGATTATTGGTAGGGTTAATTACGGGATTCGTAGGCATTGGCGGGGGATTTATTATTGTGCCTGCCCTTGTTTTGCTAAGCGGATTGCCTATTCACCTGGCCGTTGGAACCAGCCTGGGTATTATTTCAATGAACAGTTTTATAGGCTTTTTTAAATATATGGATGTGCTGGCAGAAATGAACTTATCCATCAACTGGCCATTGGTTGCCCTGTTTTCTGTAATAGGAATATCAGGCAGTTTTATTGGAAAAAGAGCTGGTGATTTCATTCCACGGCAACGCTTAAAGAAAGGCTTTGCCGTTTTTCTGGTAGTTATGAGCGTATGTATCGTCTGGATTAATTCCTGATTTGTTAAACTTCCCGGCCATCAGGATTATTATTCTGCAAAAACTCACGGGTGATTTTTTGAGTTTGCTCGGCTCCCATATACTTTTCAAGATCGTAAAGAGTGACGTGTTTTTTGCCATCATGAAATGAATAGGTCAGATGTCCGTCTTCGATCTCTTTTTCCACTTCAGCGGGTTCCATGTCCAACATATTGCCAATTTCTTTGAGAGAAAACATAGAGCGCATTGTACTACTTCTTTTAAAGTTATCTTTATAGTGAATAGAATTTTATTGAGCTTAAAATAAAAAAAATCAGTCTTTTTATTAACTCAATACAAATTGTTAAAAAGAATTAATGGCTGGTAAATATTAAGCCGGTTTTTTAACCTCCTGGTGGCGAAAACATGAAGTCAGGTGGTCGTTTATAAGCCCTGTCGCCTGCAAATGAGCATAAATAATGGTGCTTCCGATAAATTTAAATCCACGTTTTTTCAGCTCTTTGGAAAGCCGGTCAGAAAGTTCAGTTGTTGCAGGTACCTCATCATTTTCTGTCCATTCATTTTGAATTGGTTTCCCATCAACAAACGACCAGATATAATCGGCGAAAGTGCCAAATTCTTCCTGAATTTTAATAAAACGCTGAGCATTATTTACAGCTGAACGAATTTTCAGTTCATTTCGGATGATGGCCGAGTTTTGTAACAGTTCCTGTATTTTTTGCTCATCAAAACGAGCTACTTTTTCTACATCAAATCCGGCAAAAGCATCCCGGTAGCCTTCGCGTCTTTTTAAAATGGTACTCCAGCTCAACCCCGCCTGGGCACTTTCCAGAGTCAGGAATTCAAATTGTTTTTGATCATCATATACCGGCACGCCCCACTCTTCATCATGGTAACGCACATACTGATCAAAAGTATTTTCACACCAGGTACATCGTTGTAGTGCCATTTTTTTGACCCATTTCTATTATTACACTGAGGTTCACGGAGTATGCACAGAGGTACGCAGAGAAATTCTGTGTCTTCTCTGAGAGACTCAGTGTAATACCGTCAACATTTAAAGACAGAACTAAAAAACATAATTCAACTTCAATATTCAACTCCAACTTCCAGCCTCTAATCTCCGGCTTCCATTATGTTTTTCATCTGCCGGCGAAATTTGGGGGCGCCTCCATTGGCGGGGTGACGCACGGGAATGTGTGAAATGCCGAATGCATTGAGGCTTTGCTCACATTTTCGTCCTACCGCAATAATTTTGCTACCGGGATACAGATCTAAAAATGCCTGAAGGGCAGGGTAACCTTTTTCGAGTTCAGTATCGGTTGGAGTTCGATTGCTAAGCATTCCCGCAGAGTAGTCATACGGATGCCAGGGCAGGGCATTCCACAACACAGTTTCGTACGGGTTGATGTTCAGTTGATACAGTGCCTTCCACATAATGGTTGCAGTGGGTTCCGACATTCCTTTTTTATTTACTTCAACCTTGCTGGTTCGTTGAAATTTGATAGAAGCAAAAGCACCGTCAGCCGGAATACCATGAACGGCTTTATGATGTCCCAGCAAAATGCGTTCAGAAGTCATGGCGATGCCGGTGAAATGTCCGCCCTGATAACCGAGAGCCTCAGCAATAAACAAGTATTTTGCCTTTTCAAGCCGCTCATGCAAATACATTTTCAGATGCTTTCGGCGCAGTTCGGGTGCATTTTTCGAAATATCATGTTTCTCATCCCGTTGGAACCAGGGATTGAAAAATGTGCCTTTAGGCGTATTTTCTAGAAGGTTGAAAAGGGAATCTAATTTATTCATTAAGGACAAAATGTTTTCTCGGTGGTTCTCTGTGCCTTCTTTGTGTAGCTCAGTGCAATATGGAGTGTTTCAAAGCCAGTCAAATATAGCAGTTCAAAATCCTTTAGCTTGTGGGGAATATAGCAGTTAGAATTCACCATTAAAAAACTATCAATCCATTTTTGCCGTTGTCCCAAAAAACAACTATTGTTGACCTGCCTTTTTCCGGAGACGTCTTCATCAAGCCATAATTGTTTTTTAACCCATTTTTTAAATAAAGAGCATCAATTTTACGGTTTTTCCTGAGATTTTTATGAAAAGCTCGTATTTTATAAAACTGTTTAAACCAGATTTTTTATTATGACTACAGAAACTGCCTTCAACATTAGCAAAACTTCAAACAGTCGAATTGATCAGGTTGATCTGGATAAACCTGGATTTGGCCGCGTTTTTTCCGACCATATGCTGGAAGTAAAATACAGTAACGGGCAGTGGCATCAAGCCGAAATTAAGCCTTATGGGCCCATCGAAATTGAGCCCAGCCTCAATACATTACACTATGCCCAGTCGGTATTTGAAGGAACCAAAGCCTATTATGTAGACTCAGAAACGATTAATGTATTTCGTCTGGATAAAAATTATGAGCGCATGGCTCGTTCTTGCGAGCGAATGTGCATTCCTGTGATGGAAGAAGATGTTTTTGTAGAAGGCATTAAAACATTAGTACAACTCGACCATCAATGGGTACCGGAAAAAGAGGGAAACACTTTATACATCAGGCCCTTTGCCTGTGCTTTTGATCCTATTATTGCGGCGCGTGTGTCCGATACGTACCGTTTTTATGTGATCACTTCTCCTGCGGGCGCTTATTACGACAGGCCGGTTAAGCTTGTCACCTCCCAAAACTTTGTGAGAGCCGTAAAAGGTGGTGTGGGTGAAGCAAAAACGGCGGGAAATTATGCCGCCAGTTTGTATCCCGCTCAAAAAGCAAAAGAAAAAGGATTTGATCAAGTGCTCTGGCTGGATGGCAGGGAGCATAAGTATGTAGAAGAAGTGGGCACTATGAACATCTTTTTTGTGATTGACGGCACGCTCATTACTCCTGAACTGCATGGAACCATTTTATCAGGTATTACCCGTGATTCGATTATCCGGTTAGCCCAACACCTGAACATGCCGGTAGAAGAACGTCGAATAAGTATTGATGAGGTGATGCAGGCAGGGGATGACGGAATCCTGGATGAAGCCTTTGGCGCGGGGACGGCCGCGGTAATTTCACCCATAAAAGAGATTAGCCATGACGGAGCATCTGTTCAAATTCATGAAAATAAACGGGGTCCCATTGGACAAAAAATGTATGACACTATCACCGACATTCAGCGCGGAAAAATTGACGACCCCTTCGGCTGGACGCATCCGGTTAAATTTTAAGTGCTTAATGTTGAATGTTGAATTCAATTAAATCCGAAGCACGAATGATAAAAATCCGAAATGAGGAGGATGTTTTGAATTTTGGTCATTCGGATTTTGAATTTCCTCTATTCAATATTCCTTCCAGCGGTCAACTTTATGAAGCAATTCCATCCCTGAAAGCGCCCGCTTATAATTGTCAATAATTTGCGGCACGGCTTCTTCGGGTGGGGTGATACTGGCAATGTGCGGGGTGATGATGACATTAGAGCGATTCCAGAATGGATGCCGTTCAGGCAGGGGTTCTTCGGAGAAAACATCAAGCCAGGCACCATCAAGAATGTTGCTGTCAAGAGCATAGATGAGGTCTTCATCCACAAGGTGTTCGCCGCGGGCTGCATTGATAATCCAGGCAGGCTGCTTCAGTTGCTTGAAGAGATCTAGATTCAGAATTCCCTCGGTTTCTGAAGTCAATGGCAGCAGGCAGATTAGTATCTGTGTACGATTAAGAAAAGGTACAAGTTCTTCAGCACCGGAAAAAACATGGACATCATCCATCTGTTTTTTCGATCGTGCCCATCCTGAAACCTGATAGCCCATTTGTGCCAGCTGCCGGGCTGCCGGTTTGCCCAGTTCACCCAATCCCATTATCCCTACATTTAAATCTTTAGCTAAAGGATGATTATGAACCTGCCACTTTCCCCTGTCTTTCTGGCGAATATACTGCACAAAATTGCGCTGAATATTCAGCACTGCCGCCAGTACATATTCTTTCATCTGCTGAACGAGTGATGGAGAAACTACCCGGCAAATTTCTACCGGGTGAGGCAGTGATTCATCCGAAAGCAAATGGTCAACGCCCGCTCCAAGCGAAGAAACCGCCTTTAAATTGGGGTACTGATCGAGCACATGCCCGGGATGATTCCAGCAGACCGCAAACTGCACCTGTTCTTTCTTTTGTACATCCGGCCAGATATCCACTTCCACATTGGAATCAACCTTTTTGATGGCTTCCTTCCAGGATGACATATTTCTTTTAGGAGCAATAAATAGCAGCGACATAACTGTATTAAGTAGTGATCAGGCTTAGCTATAAAAAAATCTGCATAAAATTCCTCTGTGGCTTTCCGTGCCTTCTTTTGTCTAACTCCGTGAAAAAGTGCCGGCTTGTCTAAACTACAGCCGATTTCATCGCAATTGCCAAACCTTTTGTAAAGGCCTGCACAACCGCTTCCATCGTATCGGGAGAAGCACCTTTGGAAACCCATTCATGATCATTATTGGCAAGTGTCAGTGTAACCACCACCAGCGAATCAGTGTCGGGACTCAAAATTTCTACTTCATGGTTTTTAACTTCAAGCGGAAATACACTGTCGGTTTCTGATTTAATAGCAGAGAGGATAGCATCAATCGGTCCCACACCTTTGGCTTCGGTTATAGATTCTTCACCCTGTAAATTAAGTTTTACAGCAGCATGAACTAAGCCGTGCTTACGCATGGTGAGTTTATAATCGAGCACTTCGGCGGGGTAATTCAGGTCGAGGTCTTCATTAAAAATAAGAGACTGAAGCACCTCAATTTCATTATTGCTTAGAGTCTTGCCCTTTTTGTTGATGTTGGAAACATAGTCATTATAAAGCTGTTCGTGATCTTCATCCATCTTCAGATTTGCCATAAATGTATCCCGCGACTTGCCCCAGGAATTCTTTTGCATCTTAATAAAGCCCGAGTTGATGTAGTTAATAACTTTTTCCAGATCGGGAGAAAGCACAGGCGATGACAGTGAATGTTTGCTAACCACTTTGGTGTCTTTCAGTCCCGCGCCGGTAAGAATAAACACACATTTTTTCCCCTTAAACGTATCAAGATTACTTTTGAGAGCGGCAAGCGGCAGGGCACTGGCAGGTTCGGTAAAGTTACCCTCTTCAACCGCCATTTCTTTAAGTGAATCTAAAATTTCATCTTCGGTAACAGTTAACGCAATACCATCCGACTCTTCAATACCCAACAGCACTTTATGAAAGTCAACCGGATCGGAAGCGGCCACCGATTGGGCCATAGTATTTACCTGTTTTTTGATGATTTTCTCTTTTTTGAAAATGCCTTCAACTACAGGAGAACTATGCTCGGGCTGAATAGCCACCATTTTGGGCAGTTTTGCAATTCGTCCTGCTTTTTTAAGCTCTGTAAATCCCTTCCATATCGCCCCGAAATTCGTTCCACACCCTACAGGCACAAAAACATAGTCAAAATCATCACCGCCCTGCTCCAGCAGTTCATAGGAAAATGATTTTTGTCCCTCTTCGCGGAATACATAGTCACCCGCCAGATAATAGTTACCTGATTTGGCAAATTCCCGGCAAAGGGCTTCGCAGGCACTGAAATCACCTTTTATGCGGATAACATTGGCGTTATAGATCGTAGCTTGTGCAATTTTGGCGTCGGTGGTTTTTTCGGGCACAAACAGAAAGCAGGGGATTTTAAAGTAGCAGGCATAGGCTGCCACAGAGGCACCCATATTTCCGGTTGATGCAAGGCAAATGGCATCGGCATTGAGTTCCATCGCTTTTTGCACTTCAATATAACTGCCCCGGTCTTTAAAACAGCCGGTGGGATGTTCAAACTCGAGCTTTGCATAAAGATCAGCTCCGCAAGTTTTTGAGAGACGGTCCAGCCTTTTCAAAGCCGAAGGATGCGTTTTCATTGGGTCGGGCAAAATCTTTTTCAGCGGGTATTGAATATCTTCAATGATTTCGCCATAAATAACCCGCAGAACGCTTCCACACTCGGTGCAGTAGGTCGTGGTTTCTTTTTCAGAGTTGATGTGTCCGTTAGCCACACATTTTAACTGGTAGGCTGTATTCGCAGTTGGCATAATTTTTAGTCTCTGTTTTATTCTTTAACGGTATTTTTCTAAGCAATATTTGACCATTTTGCCACGGAAACACTAAAGCACAAAGTGTTTTCGTGCTTTAGTGGCTTTTCCTAAAATAGGTGATTAAAGGCAGGAATGATATTGAATTATCAGGAAATTTAAAGCTAACTTTTTAGCGGAAGCAATGAAATTTCATCAAAATCCATATCAAGTTCTTCCAGCACCGGTTCGGCTACTTCAGCGATTTTCTGCTGACTCAGTTCATCGAGTCCTTCAATTTCAATAAATAGTGTATTTTGATGTCCCACGATATTAAACCTTGCCTTTTCTGCCCCAAAGCACTGCCGCAGTGTATCAACCAACAGTTCGATATCCTGTTCGTAAGCTTCGTAATCGTTTTCGGTAAATTCAGCCATTAAAAATCCGTATTGCGTGTTACGTATTTCATATTCATTTTTAGAGCCCTAACTTAGACAGCTAAACAGCAATACGCAATAGATAAAGTTCAGTTGGTTAAGGGTCTGAAATTAATTATTAGCTTTGTCAGTCATCCCCCTGCGTCCCCTCCAAAGGGGGACAACATCCCATCTTTTGATGGGATTTAAGAGTAGATAAATTTTTTGTAGCCGTAAAACCATAAAAAGATGTTTAACTTCAAAGGGGGCGCAGGGGGATGACCTGGGATGCTTGTGATCTACTTAATTTTTATAAATAGTTAAATACCCATGAATCCATCAATACAACATCTTACTCAAACCGCTTCCAAAGAAACAAAAATTATACTTGGGCTGATGTCCGGCACTTCAACCGACGGACTGGATCTTGCTCTCTGCGAAATTTCCGGCAGCGGGCCAAACACCAATCTTGAGCTTTTGGCATTTAAAACCGAGCCTTATTCCGATAATTTTAAAAAGCAGCTGCAGCGAATTATTTCAGTTGAATCCTGCAACTTACAGGAAATTTGCCTGATGAATACAAGAATCGGGGACTATTTTGGTGAAGTGATCCTGAAAACGTTGAAGGAGTGGGGCAGGAAACCGGATGAAATAGACTGCATCGCCAGTCACGGTCAAACAGTTTATCATGCTCCGGTTTCCATACATCAAATAAATGGCTTTCCCAATGCTACCTTACAACTGGGTGATGGCGATCATATCGCCCGAAAAACGGGTATTCTTACGCTCAGCGATTTCCGTCAAAAACACACCGCCGCGGGGGGAGAAGGCGCCCCTTTAGTCGCTCCCATCGATCGGCTGCTGTTTACCGATGATGAAGAATACAGACTGTTGTTGAATATAGGGGGCATTGCCAATTTTACCTATTTGCCACCTTCAAAAAGCGGTTTGAGTGCTGTAACAACCGATACCGGTCCGGGCAACACCTTACTTGATGCTACGGCTCGAGAACTGTTGGACAAGCCGTTTGATGCTAATGGAAAGGTGGCTGCAAGCGGCAAGATGAATGAAGAATTGCTGACTAAATTAAAAGATCATAAATTTTTCACCCTTGATTTCCCAAAAACAACAGGTCCTGAATTATTTAACCGGCACTATGTTCGACAGTTACAAAAGAAAACAGGAACGGAACAGCTTTCAACCGAAGATTTGCTGGCAACGCTTACGTTATTTTCCGCTCACACTATAGTCGACGCTATCCGCAAGGTGCATCAGGATTCATCATCATCATTGCACATTTATTTAAGCGGCGGGGGCATGCATAATTCGTTTTTGATAAGTTGTTTAAAGAATCTATTGGAAAATTTTGTAGTTCAATCATTCGAAAAAATTGGTTTCAATCCCGATGCCAAAGAAGCGGTGTGTTTTGCGGTATTGGCTAATGAAACGCTTTCAGGTGATGGGTTTTTAGTTGGAGGCCAAAAAGTAAATTTCGGCAAGATCTCTTTTCCGGATTAAGTTAGGAAGGTTTAGTAAAGCTTCTTCAAAAGAGATAGTGTCTTGAAAACAAAAAAGCTTTACTAAACCTGTTGCAGCTCTCAGTGTTATTCTGTGAATTCTCCGTGTAACTCTGAGACACCCTCAAGAAGATGATGATACTCTTTGATTAATCTCTTTCGAATCGGCTGCGATTTTCTGTAAACATCCCGCTGTTTTTCCAGATATTCTAATCGTCCTTCCTCTGTTTCAATTTTGATTGGTTGCAATCCCCGCTCGCGCAGATCGTAAGGACTCGCTTTCATATCCACAAGTCGCGTTTCAACCGCCAGTTCAAAAGCCTTGCGGATGGTTTTGCTAGAGATCCAGGGATACATTTTGAAGCTCCATTTGTACAAATCCATATTCGTATGCAGGCAGCCGGGTTGTTCCTTTTCAGCAAAAGTTTCGCGTCTTAGTTCAAATTTGTTACGCGGCTTTGCATCATTCGTAAAAAAACGGAAGGCATCGAAATGGGTGCATACCAAAGGACGGGATTCCACAAACTCGGCCAGCTCTTTTGGTTTCATTCGAAGGGGTAGATCGTGGCGAATGTTTTTAGATTTATAAACCATCGCCCATTCATGCATTCCAAAACAGCCGAACGAAGGCGGACGGTTGGCAGACTGTTCCAGCACATCTAAAATCCACTTCAGTGAAGAAACACGATCTTTTGAAAAAAAATCGACATCCAGAAAAGCGTTTTTGTCGGCTAAGTTCATTTCATCAAAACGCCAGGGATGAGAGGCACCGTCAATCAATAAAGTACCGAAACCCGGGGACCAGCTTCTAAGATACGCTGGACGAAAGGCATAATATTCAAACAAAAAATCCATAACAGGATCTTTCTGCTGCTGACTGCGGCGCTCTAAATAACCGTCAATCAGCTTGCTGATTTGCCGCTCATGATCAGCTTTTTGTCGTTGCCATTCAGGTTTCTCCAGTCGGCGCTTTATAAAAGAAAGAGAGCTGGTTTTGGGTAAAATCATAGCAACTCAAAATACGAATCTTTCATTGGATTGATAAGTGTAAAATGGGTATGCTGTTAAAAAGCCGTGAGGGAGTTGTACTCCGAACTGAAAAGAATATATTCGAGAACCGTGAAAATACCTAAAAGCATTGTCATCCAAATCTGGCATTTCTTCCTGCATCTGCGGTGGCATTACCAACTGTTTATTTTATCAGGAGGATTTTTACTCGGCGGTTTTTTAAGCAACGGGATGAATACTTTTCAATTTTCCATTCAGTTCTTAAACGTACATTTACTCCTTTTTGGAGGTGCAACAGCTTATAATTCTTATTGGGATAAAGATGAAGGTCCTATAGGTGGCTTGAAAAATCCTCCTCAAATGACTTCCTGGATGTTACCGGCTTCAGTGGTTATACAGTTATCAGGGCTGCTTTTTGCTTTTAAAGCAGGGGCTTTATTTACAGTGATTTACTTGATTAGCATGTTATTCTTTTGGCTCTATTCTTCTCCTGTAGCGCGTTGGAAAGGCCATCCGATTAAAAGTCTTTTTGCTATCGGCATCAGTACCGGTTGTAATTCTGTTCTAATGGGTTATTTAGCGGCAGGAAATAACCTGCCTGATTTCATAGTTCTAATGGCAGCCGTTGGAGTTACGTTAATTTTGCTGAGTTTATATCCTGTTTCCCAGATTTATCAGCGCGATGAAGATGAAAAACGGGGGGATCAAACCTTTGCCATCCGATATGGAACCTTAACGGTGAAGCGTTTTTTTGAAAGAAGTTTCTTCTCAGGGCTTTTTATTACCGCGTCAAGTATGGCCCTGCATCATGCTTTAACGGGTATCCTTTTTGGAGTGGTGGGATCTATAGCAGGTCTTATCATCAGATTTCAACTTAAAAAGCTGGGGCATGAAAAAGAAAGTTATATCCGGGTAATGAACATCAAATATGGAACTTCGCTGGCCTTTGTTTCATTCTTGATGATTGCGTTGCTTCTGAAATATTTTTAATCAACCAGACTAATCACAGATTTATGAATACTGAAGAGAAAGTTATCACACCAGAAGTTATTAACGAAGCTTACAACTATGAAGAATATCGCAGAATGATTGATGACCTGCTGGAAGAGGGGAAAACGACAGGTACCAATTATTCAGATGAAATGATTGAATATACCAGAATGAATGTACACCGGATGAACCGGCTGGATAAGCAGGTGAAGTTATCCGATTCGCTCAAGGAAAAGTTACAAGGCATTCAGGAGCAATGGATTTGGCTGGTACTTACCGAAGCTTGGTGTGGAGATGCTGCTCAAAATATTCCGGTAATAGCCAAAATGGCTGAAGAAAGTGAGAATATTGAGATTAGGCTTATTTTACGTGATGAAAATCTTGAAGTAATGGATGAATACCTCACTAATGGTGGACGTTCAATCCCCAAACTCGTCTGCCTTAATGCTGAGTTTCTTGAGGAAAAGGGAAGCTGGGGGCCACGTCCCGATTCCGCTCAGCGAAAAGCGATGGAATGGAAAAATGATCCGGATATCACTATGGAAGAGTGGGCCGAAAAACTTCATGGTTGGTACGCCCGAAATAAGACTCAGGAAATTCAATCCGAATTTGAGAAACTGGTTGAAGAATGGACTTAACCAACCTGACAGCATCCCGTATTTTTCGGGATCTGTAAGCGTTGGTTTCTCTGGTGCAGAAAAACGCTGTCAGGATCGGAAAAAGCGCCGAACGCTGACAGGTTTTATTCAAGTGTCATTTCAGGGGTAATCTTTAATTTCATTTCTTTGTGAGCGGCAATAAATCCTTTTTTCCCCTGAAACCAATTTAACACTTTTTTAACCCCTAAAAATGTAGGAGTACCTGATAAAAAGGTTTTGAAGGAAGAGTAAGGATAAGCCTCAAATGTATCTGTTATCTTATGATGAATAGGATTTCGATGGATATAACATATAAGGTGGATTAAATAAGATTCATCAGTAATTACCTTTCGTTTGAATGGCTGTTCAAAAAGTTTTCCTGTTCGGTTTGCCCATTTATTAAAATTTCTACTGTACTTGTTAAAAAGATGGCTGAACTGCCTGGATGGTGTTTGAACTTTAAATTTTTCGTTATTATATCCATGAGGAAGCCAAATAGGTCCTTCTGTAGAGCTATTAAGAGAAAAGCTTTCAAAAAATTGTTTTTGCTCTTCTATAGTTCTGACTCTAATTAAAAAGTGAAAGTGGTTTTTCATTAAGCAGTAAGCAAATGTTTCCACAGTCGGGTATAAGTAATAAAAGTAGTTGCGAAGGAAGAAAAGGAAATCATCATCATACAGAAACAAATCACAGGAATTTATACCTCGATTATAGATATGATAATATCTACCCTCTTCTAAAGGAACCATAAAATTTTTGAATTAATGCTCAAACCAACCCTGATAGCATCCGCGTTTTTCGGAATCTGTAAGCGTTGGTTTCTCTGGTGCAGATAAACGTTGTCAGGATCGGAAAAAGCGCCGAACGCTGACAGGTTTTTACTTTATATACGTCAATTTCTTCGATTTGATAAATGTCTGTCCGTTGCCTCCCTGTGGTTCAGCCACAATGCGATAGATATAAATGCCGCTGGCCAAACCGGTAAAATCAATCTGCTGATTATAGGTTCCCGCATTAAACTCGAACTCCCACAGAGGGCGTAACACTCGTTTTCCGGTGATATCATAAATAGCAAGTGTAACCCGGCTGTCTACAGGCAGATCGAATGGAATGGTGGTGGTTGAACTAAACGGGTTTGGAAAATTTTGAGTGACCTGAAAATCGAGGGGAGGGAGGATCGTAAAATAACCTAATACCGTTTGTCCGCCGGTCATTACAGAGACGGTAACCGTATTATCTTCGACCTGTCGTTCAATCACCCCGCGCGGTACTCTTACCCTTAGAGTTGTAGAGTCAGGACTAACACTGATCACCTCAGCAGTAACATCCTCGAATTGTACCGTGATTTCAGAAAGCGTTGTACTGAATTGAAAATCGTTAGCTCTTAAAGTAATTATCTCACCGGCCCGTGCTTCAGCAGGTTCAACCAAAATAAAGGGTGCATCCGTATTCCCCTGAAAATCACCCAAAAACATACCGCGCCCGTGGGTTCCCGCGGCAATATCGCCATCAGAAACTCTCGATGCTAAATAATCTGTTACTGCGTAGCCTACGGTTTCGGTAGCTACTTGTCCCCAGGTGGTATTTTCGCTTTCTAATACAGAAGTGGTATAAATTCCTGTACTGGTGCCAACTACATAAATTGTTCCCAGATCGGAGGGAATAATCGTTGCCGCCCGAAGCGAAGGGCCGAGAAAAGCTGAATTATTGCTCAAGTCTTCCAAATTTCCTTCAATAGCAGTCCAGCTGTTGCCGCCGTTTACGGTATGGTATAGGCCGATGATGTTATAATTCGACATTACTACAATAGCCTCATTTCCGTTTATCGGGTTAACCGCAATATCTTTCACCCAAGCCCCATTAGGAGCGTCCTCAATAGAAATATCGACGGGTGAAGAGCTGCCGGAAGCATTTTCCAGTTTATAAATGACGGGCGGTACATCGCCGAGAGAAGATCCTGCATAATAGAGAATATTAGCGGGAACCCGGGTGACTTCAAGTGCGGAAATGGTATAGCCGGCCGGCATGGCAGCAGCGGTTAAATTTGTGAAACCGGAAGTAGCGCCATCAGAATTTTGCGTTTGTATAGTTGTCGCCTCGTCAGTGCGCCAGAGCTCGTTTCCATCCGGATAATACATGATATCTTCATTATTCGGATCTATAGTGTAGGGGTGGATAAAAAGCTGATCATCGGCCGCGTCAGGAAAGACGTAAGAAAAGGGGGCGGCAATATCTCCATTTCCTGCTTCGGCGTAGCGAATAACAACTCCGTTTTGTTGAGAAACGAAGAAATGGTTTTGGGTGAAGAAGCAATAACCGCCATCGCCGAAAGAAATATCGAGTGAACTGATACTGGCATTCGGGCTTCCGCCGGGACTTGCTCTAAAAAAAGGCGTACCGTTATCCTGCGTACCGCCCATTAACCGGTTATCTCCTGCCTGCGCCGGAATAGCGGAAGTATAAAACTGAGTAACAATATAACCCTCGTTTTTATCCTCCCAGTGAACCTCAGTGGCGGTAACATTTTCTGTTAGCGAAATACCGCCGTCATGACCACTCCACATGCGATCGGGATTGGTAGGGTCAAACGCAATAATATGCTGGTCGGGGTGATGCAAATCACTGGCCGTCATATTGGTGCCATAAGTCCCAAAATTATTTTCTTGGCTGTAGCCTCCGATCCAGTATTGATCAACCTCAGCAGCATCACTTGCGTCATAGCTGCCATCAGGTGGCGGAGAGGCAAAACCATTGGCTGATCGAAAAAGATTGGTTCCGCCTACAAATACATAATTGGGATCATCAGGCTTTACGGCAACCACCATATTATATCCGCCTTGCAGGTTCATATAGCCCGAACCGTTTCCATTCATATCGCGGAAATCAGGTAAATTGGCAGTGCGATCATTGGCAATCCCGGTAGCCAGATTAAAATAATGGAAGCTTACTTCCTGCTCTGTTCCATCATTCGTTTCATCGGTAAGAATATAAGCGATATCATTATTGGAAGGCGCGAAAGTGACCACACTTCGCCCGTGGTTTTCAGGAAAGGTTGCAGGGGTGATTTCTGTCCAGGTAGTGCCATTATCCTGAGACAAAAATACGCCGGGGTTGTTGGCAGCATCACCCGAAAGAGCATCCTCGCTGGACAAAACAGCAAGAATATCACCCGTTGAATCGGCAATGGCAACATCTGCATAAGCATAATACCCCGGCTCGCCGAGTTCATCAATAATACTAAAGTTGTCGCCACCATCGGTTGAACGTAAAATGCCAAAGCCATTGCTGGCCACATAAATATTACCCGTGGCGGGATGAATCCTAATGCGGGTCATAAAATCGAAAGGACTGTCGAAAGCGGTGTTCCGGTCACTGGTGGAGGGGATTCGATTCCAGGTTTCGCCGTTATCGGTTGAACGAAAAATGCCGGTTCCATAGTAAGGAGCTCCGGGCGCCCTGGCCGAATTCCCAATAAATTCACCCGAGGTATAGTACCAAACATCTTGGTTGATAGGATGCTGGGCGAGCGAAGTAACACTTAAATTTTCAAGGTCAGGAGTTTTCATCTGCCAGGTATCACCGCCATCGTTTGACTTCCAGATGCCGCCGGATACGCCCCCGGCAATAACAATACTTGAATCTCGCCGATCAACAGCAAGTGCTCGTGTTCGTCCGCCGACATCGGTAGGACCGGCGCTGCTCCAGTTAAAACCTTCAACCTGTGCCGCCTTGCCCTTCATTTTACTTTTTACCTGACGAAAAGTAGGCAGGCTGCGGGCATAGGAAAGTTCACGCGCACGAAGATCTTCAGGATAGGAATTGGTGGCGGGGTCGCGCAGTAACTTAAATAAATACTCATAGCGCGGCTTGTTATATCCTTTTTCTTCTTCCTCTCCTGCCTCTTCTCCGTCTCCCAGGCTTTGTTCAACTCTTTGAAGAAGCTTTTCAGTTATTTGGGTAATTTCGGACGGCGCATCAGGGGTATAATTTGTCCAAAAAAAGTATCCCGAAATACCTAACAATGCAATAAAAACAGCCGCTAAACCTACTTTGATTGTAACCTTACTTTTCATACCCATGAATTATTTATTTCGAATCTTCGGCGGGAGATATCCCCTTAAGAACCCAACGCGAATTATCAGTAGAACTATCATTATCAGAAGCAAGAAATTGTCTATAATTTAGCAGACAAACAATTTTTTTGTCGGGTTTTAGCATTTTGACATTTTTCGTTAAAAAATCGGGCACGAGAACCGTTAAAGGAACGCCGGTGCCAATAGCCGGAGTGGATGAACCGTATTCATTAACGGTGATTACTTCTACTTTCATTATAGCAGGTGCTGATTGTAATTTCGCTCCCAAAAAAAGGCCGGTAATGCGGGCAGTTCCGGGTGGTAAACCCGGCTCGGGATGTGGGGGGCGTATATCCATAATTTGAATGGTATCTTGACTAACGGTTGAATCCACAGTATCCTGAACTATGGTTGAATCAGCATTTTGGGCAGTGGAATTTTTGTTTTTTTTATCTTCTGATGAATCGCAGCCAAAGACGATCAGGATCATCAAACCGTATAAGATTAGTTGCTTTAGCATATTAGAGAATAATGTGTTGCTACATTAGATTTTAAAATAGTGAACGAATTATAGAAGGTCATCCCCTTAATCCCCCTTCAAAGGGGGACACTTACTTCCCTTTTCAGGGAAATAAAAGGCAGATGTACTTGCAAAAAGTGAAATCGAGTTTTAAATATCGTTTATGGCAAGAGCCTTAAAACCAGCAAGAATGTCCCCCTTTTGCCGAAGGCATTCCCACGGAAGAAGGGGGCGCAGGGGGATGACTTTTTGAGTAGATCCAAGCCTTCAGATTATTACACCTTATTACACCACCTTTATCAGATAATTAAATTAACTTGTTTTGAACACTAAAGATTCATTTTACCAACATATAGCCCAGACAAGCGATTCTCCGATGGGTTTGGAAATAGAGCGGGCCGAAGGTCCTTTTATTTATACTACTGACGGCAAACGATATACTGATTTTATTTCGGGTATTGCGGTAAGCAGCCTCGGGCATCGTCACCCAAAAGTGGTTGAGGCCATCAAGCGGCAGGTCGACCGGCATCTGCATGTAATGGTTTACGGGGAGTTTATCCAAAAGCCGCAATCAACTTACGCTGAACTGCTGACTTCGCAGCTTCCTGAAAAATTAAGCCGTGTTTATTTTGTAAACAGCGGTACGGAAGCCAATGAAGGAGCGCTTAAGCTGGCTAAAAAGCATACCGGAGGTCATAAGTTTGTGGCTTTTCATCACGGTTATCACGGCGACACGCATGGCTCTCTGAGCGTAACCGGCCGCGATGTTTATCGCGATCCCTATCTGCCGCTTTTACCTGATGTTCATTTTTTGGATTTCAACAGTTTTAAAGAGCTTGATACGATTGATGAAGAAACCGCCGCCGTAATTCTGGAGCCGATACAGGGTGAGGGAGGCATCATTCCCGCTGAGAAGGAGTGGCTGAAGGCTGTACGACAACGGTGCGATGAAACAGGAGCGCTGCTCATTTTTGATGAAATTCAAACCGGTTTTTTTCGCACAGGAAGCCTGTTCGCTTTCCAGCAATATGAAACAGTGCCTGATATTTTATGTTTGGCCAAAGCGATGGCAGGAGGAATGCCTATGGGCGCTTTTGTCTCGTCAACAGAAATTTTTGAATCCTTTAAATATGATCCTCCCTTAAATCATGTCACTACTTTCGGCGGACATCCGGTTTCTTGCGCGGCGGCCCATGCTACACTAACCGAATTATTGAATGATGATTTTGCGACGAAAGCGGAAAAAATAGAGGCCGTAGTCCGTAAGGAGTTGACAAGCAAAGGAATTGTAGAAATTCGTGGACGCGGAGCGATGTTAGGAATGGAATTGGCGAACAAAGCCCTCACCCGAAAAGTGGTAGAAGATTGTCTGCAGAAAGGCATTATCCTGGGATGGACTCTTCACTCAAACACCCTCGTACGCCTGGCACCTCCGTTAATTATTGATGAACCCCTTCTGAAAGAGACACTGCAAACTATAAACAATAGTGTTCATAACTGCCTGTAAAAAATAGATGATAAAACGGTACAAAATTTGGCATTCTAAGAAAAAGTAGCTAATGTCCAAAACATTAGAAAATTCTAATAAATCATAATTAATGTACGTGATATGCTAAAAAAGATACCAAATATAATTCCTGTTGTGCTTTTTTGTACGGCTTTATTTCTCACATCGTGCGGTGATAATCCATCATCAGTGGATGAAAATCCGCCCGAACTGCCATCTGTTCAAACAATGAGTATGGACTTTTCTACTTTTGAAAGCAGCTCGTCTCAAAAGGTCAAAAGTCAGGCTGCAACTGATAACTTTAATCGTGCTGCTTTTACGGCATCCATTATGAAGCTCGTTGTTGATGTTAACCTGGCCATTCCCCGGACACTTTTAGCTGCTGCCGCCAATTCCGATGCCGAGCTGGTTGAAGGCGGAAAATGGGAATGGAATTACTCAAAAACTGCTAATGATAATACTTACGGTGTTCGCCTGGTTGCTGCGCGAGAAAATGAGGAAACGATAGACTGGGAATTTTATATCACCAATTCTGAAATGGGGCTCGATAACCGGCTGTTTTTCAGAGGTACAACTATCGCCAAAGCTATACAGGGTAGCTGGTCGTATTACAGTTTACAAAGTAACGAAGCTGATGTTCATGTCTCCGAAACCACTTGGACCGTTAATGGTGAAAATGATAAGCATCTGAAGCTTGAAGTGATTTCAAACCGGAATGATCGACAAGGCGATTATATTGAATATGACTTTGACGGTACTACTAAAAAGGCTGTTTATTATAACGCCGGTGAAGACGCAACAACTACAATTCAATGGCATATTGAGACAAAGACAGGGTTTATCATTGCCCCTGACTATAACAATGGTGAAAAAGCGTGCTGGGATGAAAATTTCCAGGATATAGCTTGCAGCGCCTAACTTTTGCTGCTATATATAAAGATTCAAGCCCGTGCACTCCACGGGCTTTTTTTGTTTCAAATTTTTTTAAAAAAGTCAGAAACATTTGTAGGCATAATTAGTACAAAAAAGTGATAATAGCGGAATATAATTTTTTCATCATGTTGATACGAGCATTTTCCATATCACTCACCGTGCTGATTTTCATTTTGGCAATGAATTCTTGCGTCGATAACCCGTCTGTAATGAGCACTCATCCCCCCGACCTACCCCTGCAAAGTTCTATGCGAATTAACTTTTCTAACTTTGGAGAGCAAAAATCAGAGGCTAAATCGAAACAGCTTTCCTTTAACAATTTCTCCCGGGCTGCTTTTACAGCCGGTGTGATGAAAACCATTGTTGAGACTAATTTAACTATCCCCGGGGTACTACTGGATGCGGCTTCAGATTCGGAAGCTAAAATAAATGAAAATGACCGGTGGGAGTGGAGCTACCGGGCATTTGTTGATGGAAAAAGTTACGCTGTTCGACTGGTGGCTTTGCCCGTAGAAAACAACTCAACCAAGTGGAAGTTTTATGTAACCAATTCTGAACAGGGGCTGGATGACCGGTTGTTTTTTAGCGGTACCACAAGTGCTTCGGGAAGGTGGGGGAGTTGGACTTACTTTAGTCTTCAAAATACAAGCTCCCATGAGGCAATGTCGAAAATAAATTGGTCGCTCAACAGTAAAGACGGACTTCACATAAAGTTTGAAGTGGTTTCTGATCGCTTTGAAAGAGCCGGTAACTACATTGATTATACCTTTAATGACACGATAAAGTCGGCTGTTTATTATGATGCGAGTAAAGAGCAAACCACCGAAATTCAGTGGAATGTAGAAACTAACATTGGATACATTTTTTCCCCTGATTATAATAAAGGCCAACAGGCTTGCTGGAATGAGCGGTTCGCGGATACTGCTTGCAGTGAACTTTAAGAAAGATTTTAATAATGTGATTTGAGCATTAGAGGGTTATTTGTCGAATGCCGAAAATGGCTATTAATCCCCCTAAATCCCTAAGTTCGCCAAGGGGGACTTTGTTGCCGATTTAAAATTTCTCCACTTAAAGAACTATTTTTTACCGTTTCCAATATTTGTAAACCAGCTTTAATTACAGTTGGAGAAGGGGGATGAAAAACTATAGCTATGGGATTGTGACTTTATTGCCGAAAGCTAAAGTTATTGGAATTGGTTCAACTGTTTAAAAACTGCTAAATTGGCAGTGAAAGGAATTCAAAAGTAATTTTTTGAGTTTCATTCAGTGAAGCAATAATTCCAGCTAAATTTTTCATTTATGAAATCCGTTAATCCTGCTACCGCCGAGTTGATTGAAGAATATGAGTTGATGAGTGACGGGGACCTGGATAAGATTATCCAAAATGCCGTAAAAGCACAGGATGAATGGCGAAAAACCGGCTTTCAAGAGCGTGCTTCATTACTAAAAAGCGTGGCAAAAAATCTCGAAGCCAAAAAAGGTGAGTATGCCGAATTAATGGCGCGTGAAATGGGCAAACCCTTACCGCAGGGTGAGTCTGAAATTGAAAAGTGCGCATGGGTCTGTAAGTATTATGCCAATAATACCAAAGACTTTTTAAAGGACCAGATCATCACATCTGATGCTAATAAAAGTTACGTTACTTTCAATCCATTAGGTACAATATTGGCGATCATGCCCTGGAACTTCCCTTTTTGGCAACTTTTCCGCTTTGCAGCTCCGGCCCTGATGGCAGGTAATGCGGCCGTTTTAAAACATTCTGCAAATGTCAGCGGTTGTGCCTTGGCTATTGAAGAGGTGATACATGATGCAGGCATACCCGAGCCGGTTTTTCGTTCTGTTATCGCAGACAATGATAAAGCTCAAATGATGATTAAACATCCCGGAATAGCAGCGGTAACGCTTACGGGAAGTGTGCGAGCCGGAAAAGCGGTGGCATCGGCAGCGGGCAGTGAGTTGAAGAAAACAGTTTTGGAGTTGGGGGGAAGCGACCCATATATAATCCTTGCTGATGCTGATCTCGAAAAGGCTGCAGAAACATGTGTGAATTCACGACTTATTAACAGTGGACAAAGTTGTATTGCCGCCAAACGCTTTATTGCGGTTGAAGATATTTACGATTCATTTTTAGAGCTTATAATTGAAAAAATGCACGAAAAGAAGATTGGAGATCCTTTTGATGAATCCACAGATGTGGGACCGATGGCAACGAAAAAACTGAGAGACGATCTTCACAAACAGGTTCAGAAAAGCATAGATGCAGGAGCTAAATGTGTGTTGGGCGGCCAGATTCAAGATCAAAAAAGTGCTTTTTATCCGCCAACTATTTTAACCGGTGTTTCTGAAGGTATGCCGGCTTATAATGAAGAACTTTTTGGTCCTGTGGCTTCGGTGATTAAAGTGAAAAATGAACAGGAAGCCATTTATGTTGCTAATGACACCGACTTTGGGTTGGGAGCTGCTATTTTTTCAAAGGATGTGAATCATGCCGAGAAAATTGCCGCCACAGAATTAAAGGCAGGCTGCTGTTTTATCAATCATTTGGTGAAATCTGATCCGCGTCTTCCGTTCGGAGGGGTAAAACAGTCGGGGTATGGACGTGAGTTGTCACAATACGGAATCAAAGAATTTGTAAATATTAAGACAATGTACCGGGCCTGAGCAAAACTGGCACAAGCGGGATGCTTGCGCCAGTTTTGCTTTATAAAACACACTGGCCACGCTAGCGCGAGCGTCCCGCTCGTGCTAAACGTGGAAGGGGCATAATCAAATCATAAAAACCAAAAATCGAGAGAGAAATGAAGCTATCTGAATTAAAAAAAATATTCTTACTTGGCATTCTGATTATTTCATTAGCGGGGTGTGGTGACAACAGTACAGGGCCGGAGCCGGAAGTAGGTACTCCGCCTGCATTTCCTGAGCTGGAGAAAAGCCAGCCGGATCTTTCCTATTTTGAAAAAAATCCCACTTCATCCGAAAATTCGAACTTTCTTCAGGCCAAAACGTTAGTTTCCCAAGGCAGCTCTTTTCTTTTCATCAGCAGTGCTTATGATGGATTTATTGGGGCTGCACGAGATGAGGATGCGAGTTTTGAAGGCGGTGTTTGGTATTGGAATTATTCAACCCAGTATCAGGGAACCGAAGCCGAAATGACCCTGACAGCAGGGGAATTGGACGATGCGATTGAATGGACATTGACAACATCATTTGATAACAGCCAGGGAAATCGCATCAAAGACTATCGCTTATTTGAAGGAACAATCACCCCTGATGGCAACAGCGGAAACTGGATGTTTAATGTACGGACCACTGAAAGCCAGGAAGAAATACCGGCTGTTATAACGAGCTGGCAAATTACCGATGAAACTCAAAAGACTATCACCGCAGAGGTTTATTTTGAAGGAGAATTATTTGGCATTATCAATTTTGAAAAAGATCTCCCGGAATATACGATGACGGCTGATTTAGGTTCAGGAGAAGTGATTATTTTCTGGAACGCCGAAACGAATGCCGGTTTTATTGATGGCGGCGCTCAAAGAAACTGCTGGGGCGTAAACTTTGAAAACGTGCCCTGTAGTTAGGTTTGAACCCCTAAATAAACTGGCACAAGCGGGATGTTTGCGCCAGTGCTTTGATATTAAAACTCTAAACTAGCGCGAGCGTCCCGCTCGTGCTGAAGCATTATCCCAAGTCCTCTTTAGGGAATTTAGGGGTATGACACTATGCCGTCATCAACTCCGTTATCATAGTGCAAACAGAATAAGGAATTGAAAAGCAATAAGCCGTGGAGAGTAAGAGCAGTCCAATTCGCGGGCGTGGTTCATCGGATAATCCCGCCAATCGGTTTGAAGACCGGTATACCGATTACGATCTTAATGAAGAGACCGGCCAAAAACCATCTCAGAATACGAAGCTCATACCGGATGATACCAAAGAAATTCTCTCTAAAAATGACAGCCCTGATCTTCCCTTTAATTATGGATTGAATCCATATCGCGGTTGTGAGCATGGCTGTATTTATTGCTATGCGCGTCCCACCCATGAATATTTGGGTTTTTCAGCAGGACTCGATTTCGAATCCCGTATTATGGTGAAATATGATGCGCCTGAAAAACTACGAGAAAAATTTCTGTCTAAAAGCTGGAGGCCGGAAACGATTGTTCTAAGCGGCGTGACCGATGCTTTTCAACCTATAGAACGAAAGCTTGAAATAACCAGAAAATGTCTGAAAGTTTTTGCCGAGGCCCGAAATCCCGTTGGTATCATCACCAAAAATTATCTCGTAACCCGCGATATTGATTATCTGAAAGAGCTGGCTGAATATAACGCCGTTCACGTCACTCTTTCCGTCACCACACTTGACAAGGATTTGGCACGGGTGATGGAACCTCGAACTTCTCAACCTTCCCGGCGGTTGAAAGCCATCGAAGAACTGGCGGAGGCGGGCATTTCAGTGGGCGTAAATGTAGCCCCGATTATCCCCGGACTTACCGATCACGAAGCTCCCGAAATTTTGAAAGCGGCTCGAGATGCAGGGGCTATTCACGCCGGCTATACCATTGTTCGGTTGCCTTACGGTGTTAAAGATTTGTTTCAGGAGTGGTTGGAACAGCACTTTCCCGATCGCAAAGAAAAAGTATTGAATCGCATACGTGACCTGCGGGGCGGCAAATTGTACGATAGTACTTTTGGCAAAAGGTTCGGAGGTGAGGGGGAATTTTATCACCAAATCAAGGAGATGTTCAAAATTCAAACAAAAAAACTGGGATTGAATAAAAAGCGGTTCAATTTATCAACCGAACATTTCAGGCGACCTGAGAAGGGGCAGTTGGGGTTGTTTTAACCACAAATGTACTTTAGGCAGTTTTAAAATATTTTTAGCTAACAGCATTCATAAAACTGGAAATAAAAATTTCCGGCCTTAGAAAAGAAAGTCTCTGCTTGGGTTGAAGGGAGTGTGGGAGGTTGGTTAAAAGAACCCCGAGTATTCGGGGCTTTACCGGGCTTCCCCGAAAACCTAAAGACTTTCTTTTCATACCCCGGCGATTTTTTTGATTACTTTTTGGTCGCTCAAAAAAGTAATAAGAGTAAAAGCTGTTAGCTATAACTTAGCTTGTCATCTTTTTATTTGACAGATTAGCAACCTGTTCTACATTCAATCAAATCATAGCAATTTTCTTAACCCAAAATTCACTCTGATTCAAAACCAAAGCGGAGACTTCTCTTTCTCCTGCCTGTAACCCCATTCTTTCAACTCTAAATTCAGTATAAAACAGTAAATTACCAGGAACAAGAGCGGCAGATATCCGAGCAAGGACTGTAGATATTCAGAGGTAAAATTCAACCCGGCAATGAGGAAGCAAAATACCATCCCGATTAAAAGGACAACAGCCCATTTCATTTTGCTGTTTATGATGAGCGTAAAAAACAGGTAGAACGGGAATACATATAAAAAGAGAGGAATTAAAAGGGATAAAACGCTTCCCAGCAGTGGAATCTTTATTCCGAGCGCCAAAACGAGTACTATAATCCCTAAGTATTTATTTTGAATGATACCGGCTGTTATATCAAGATGCCTGGCTGGGTCGATTTTTATCATAGGCGGAAGTTGCTTGTTCAAAAAACATTATACTAATTTTTCTTATACAAATAACATAAGCGCTTTCTCAAATAAGTGAGAAGATGGTATCCATCTTTTTAATTACTCACTTCTCAAACTTTTTACGGGATTCATCATAGTTGCCTTAACCGACTGATAGCTTACCGTGAGCGAAGCTACACCTAAAACTGTCAACCCGGCCAGTAAAAATATTCCTGCCCCGGCGTTCACCCGGTAGGCAAAATCCTGCAGCCATTGATTTGTAGCATACCATGCAATGGGCACTGCTATAAAAAAGGCTATAATTACAAGCTTAGTGAATTCTTTATTGACCAGTAGTACAATATTGAATGATGAAGCTCCCAACACTTTGCGCACTCCAATCTCCTTGGTCCGTCGCACCACCATCAGGGAAGCCAGGCCGAAGAGTCCCAGGCAAGCAATCACGACAGCCAATACTGATCCTGTCGTAACAATTCGACCTAAGCGCTGTTCCTGCCGGTACTGGCTGTCGAGCGCCTCATCCACAAAGGTGAAATCAAAAGGAGTTCCGGGAGCAACGCGCTCCCATATCTCCCGGAGATTGTCCATCATGCCGGACAAATTCCCAGAACTGATTTTTATGGAATAGCGGGGAGAAGCTGAGTTACTGAGCGACATGCTGTTGATGCCGCTGAAAAGCAGGCCGGGCGACATTGCCAGGGCCAGCGGTTCCACCGGGGTATGAAGCGATTCATAATGAAAATTCTCTACTACACCAATAATTTTATGATCATTAAATTCTGGTCCCGGCAATCGTTGGCCAATCGGATTATCCCATCCGAAATATTCTACCAGCGCCTGATTTACAATCAGGGCCCGTTGTCGATCGGAGGGATTCTGGTCAGAAAAATTTCTTCCCGCTACTAACTCAATCCCGTAAGTAGGAATAAAATCAGCATCTACAATATTTCCATGAAACGAGCGTCTTTGGTTCTGATCATCCCGAAAACCCAAACGAAACCATCCTGCGGACTGGACGGGAGTGAAGGAGGAGACCGAAAGTCCTGTAACGCCGCCCGCGCTGATTTCGCTTTGCAACAACTCCTTGCGGTTGAAACTATTCTCGATAACATCGGTAAGTGACGTTTGTGGTCCGGTGGTGAAGCCCGATTCCAGGGTCAGGATCTGATTTTTCTGGTATCCCAAGTCCTTGTCCTGTACGAAATCAAGTTGTTTGCGAACAATAAGGGTTCCTGTAATCAATGCAATGGAAAGAACAAACTGTATGACTACCATGGTTTGCCGGAACAAGTTCTTGTCTGATGATAGCTTCAATTGTCCCTTCAGTACTTCTATCGGTTGGAAACCGGACAGGATGAGGGCAGGATAGATCCCTGCGGTGAGACTAACCAGCAAAGCAATTCCTCCCATTACCGTCAGTGTCTGCCAGGAAAAGTACAGATGCAGGGAAGTACCGGAGAGATCATTGAACAGTGGCAGCAGCAGTTCAGCAAGGATGATTCCTAAGCCCAGGGCCAGCACAGTTAGTAGCAGGGCCTCCCCCCAGAACTGATACATCAGATGCTGACGCAGTGCGCCGATCGTCTTGCGGATTCCCACTTCTTTAGCGCGGGAAGTTGACTTGCTGATGGATAGTGTCATAAAGTTTACGCAGGCGATCAGCAAAATCAGCAGGGCAACGGCACTCAAAATATAGGAGTAAATAGGATCCCCGTCTGAGGGAAGAGTGGTGCTGAGATAGATATCTTCCAGAGGCTGCAGACCAACAGTATACTTTGTCCGGTTGAATCTCTCTTGACCAAGCGCACTCTGCATCATGCTCTTAAGTTTTTCATCCAGGCTTGCAGCTTTGGCCCCCTCTTGCAACATCACATAAGTACTTCCAAAGATCTGAAACCAGCTCTGCCGGCCGCTTTCACTGATTAACTGGTCGAGGTTTGCGTAAGGAATAAGGATACGATATCTGATACTGGAGTTTGCGGGAGGGTCTTCAATTAAGCCGGTTACGGTGAATTCATGATACTCGCTTCCCAATCGAATGGAGAGGGTTTTCTGTAATGGATTATCTGATCCAAACAGTCGTCGTGCTGTTTCCTTTGTCACTACCGCTGAAGAGGGGTTGGTGAAAACGGTTGAGGAGTCCCCTTGCAGCAGCTTAAAGTCGAAGATTTGAAAAAAATCTTCATTAACCACCTGTATTGTTTCATCCAGAGCTTCAGGTTCCCCTTCCGGTCGTACCAGATTACTGAAGGAGTAGAGATAGGTTACCCGTTCTACTTCGGGAATATACGCAGCCAGAGCAGGGCCAAGAAGTACTGAGGTGGCGGTATTGGAAATCATGGTGCCATCACGGAGTTGTTCCTCCACCCAGGCACGGTATATGCGATCAGATTCGGAATGGAAAGTATCAAAACTCCATTCATTCTGAACATAGAGTCCGATCAGAATACAGCAGGCAATGCCCACAGCCAGCCCAAAAATGTTTATAGCAGAATATACTTTATGCTTATATAGATTACGAAATGCAACTTTGATGTAATTCGGCAGCAGCATAAGGATCCATGACTTCTGCTTCCACGATGGAGTGGCATCTATTTTAGTTGTTCGGTTTTTATATAGTTCATCCCCGATAGATTCCGGCTCTCCGACATCTTTAACAGCTTTTTGAAAGGCGTCTTCTTCAGACAGTCCTTCTGCTTTTAACAACTCCACTTGTTCCCGAAGATGTGATTCCAGTTCTACGATATCTCCATCCTCGAAGGACGGATTACTTCGAAGTCGTTTCTTCCAGTTTTTTATAGCTTGTTCTAAATTAAACATGGTTTTGCTTGTTGTTAGTTGTCAGTTGCTGGTAGTCAGTTGTGGTAGCAGGACAGACTTAGATTGAAGGACAACAACTAACAATCACCACTGGCCAAAAACCACATACCCATCTTACACATGAAATCCCTCCTGCACACTTTGTGTAACTACCTGACCATCAAACAGATTAATAACACGGTGGGCATAGTTGGCATCATGCGGGGAGTGGGTTACCATTACAATAGTGGTACCTTGCTTGTTAAGCTCGGCCAGTAGTTTCATTACTTCATTACCGTGGTCGGAGTCCAGGTTTCCTGTCGGCTCATCGGCAAGTATCAATGGGGCATTAGCTACCACCGCCCGGGCAATAGCCACACGCTGTTGCTGGCCGCCGGATAACTGCTGGGGAAAGTGATTCCTCCGATGCATCATGTTCATGCGTTCAAGGGCAGTTTCGGCTTTTTGGGTACGGGCTTTAGATGAAATGCCTAAGTAAAGTAATGGCAGTTCGACATTTTCAAATACGGTAAGTTCATCAATGAGATTAAAGCTTTGGAAGACAAAGCCTATGTTTCCCTTTCGAAGTTGAGCCCGGTCACGTTCCGACTTGTCTGAAACCTCATTTTCCAAAAAATGGTACTTACCCTCTGAAGGGTTATCCAGCAAACCTAAAATATTGAGCAATGTAGATTTTCCACATCCCGAGGGACCCATAATGGCACAAAATTCTCCTTTATCTATTTCGAGATTCACATTATTAAGGGCCGTGGTTTCTACTTCTTCCGTTCTGTAGGTCTTTTTAAGGTTTTTTATTTTGATCATGACGGTTGTGGTTTGTTGTTAGTAAATGAATAAAAAGGAACGCGAATGACACTGATTAAGCGAATTTTATTGATAAAAATCAGTGAAAATCTGTCAAATCAGCAATTATCTGTGTTCTACTCCAGCACCAGCACTTCATTTTCGCCGAAAGTATCATAGCCCGAAGTAATCACTTTATCGCCCGGTTCCAGCCCCGAAAGTACTTCAAAGTATTCCGGATTTTGCCGGCCAATATGGATAGGTTGTTTGAATGCCTGACTGCCATCCTTACTTACCTTAAACACCCAGTTTCCCCCGGTGGACTGGTAAAAACCTCCCCGGGCCAGCAACAGGGCGTTAGTCGATTCACCCAGCTCCAGCCGAATCCTGAGGGTTTGTCCCCGGCGCAGCCCATCTGGTGCTTCTTTCACAAACTCCATATCCACCTGAAACTGTCCGTTATTAATTACCGGGTAAATTTTGGTGATTACCAAATTGTGAGACCGCCCGTCATAACCAAAACTGCCGCGCAGGCCGGTGGTAATGCGGGCAAGATAATATTCATCAATGGCCACACGAATCTTGTAGTTATCTAAAATATCTACTTGTCCGATTCGCTCTCCCGGAGAAATAGACTGGCCGGGATTTAATTCAATGGTAGAAAGCTGTCCCGAAATGGGAGCCCTCACAATCAGATTGTCCAGAATATTCTGGACAGCTTCAAGGCTTTGCCACATCCGTTCTTCTGAACGATCTAATTGTGCCATTTGATTAATCATCTGCAATGAATCCTGTCGGTATGACTCCAACGTCAGTTCAAACCTTGTTTTTTGATACTGATAATTTTCACGGGTTTGAATAAACTCCTGCTCGGAAATCAGGTCTTTCTCAAAAAGACTCTGCTGGCGCTGATATTGAGATTCATATATCTCCATCTGAGACCGGGCGTGAGCCAGCTGGTCTCTCAACCGCAGATTATTCTGCTCATAATTCAATCTTGAAGTACGAATGTTATTAATCTGATCATATATATTGGAGGTCTGTTGCATAACCTGAAGTCGCAATCCCGAATTTGCCAATGTGAGAATCGTATCTCCTTTTTCAACCATGATTCCCGATTCTTTATAAATATCCTGCACTACTCCGCCCTCGATAGCATCCAGGTAAATGGTCTGTATAGGCTGAACTGTGCCGGTAATCTGGATAAATTCTTGAAATGAGCCTTCGCGGGCTGTGCTGATGGTCAGCTTTTCTTTTTCTACATTAAGCGTAGAACGGCTATCCATAAATGCGAAGGCATATATGAAGAGCACAGTTATGGCTATTCCACCTGCAAGTATAAAAATGCGTTTAGCTGTCCAGGTCTTTTTTTTAATTTTCTTATCCATTCCCCCACCGGAGATATGTTTATCAGATTTGCCGGTTTTCATTTTTTATTTGTATTCATAATTGTACAGAATATTTTAGGTTAAGGTATAGAGGTAAATGGGCTAACAATTCCTATACCTTTATACCCTATACCCTTTACCTGAAATTATTTTGTATTATACTTTTTAACCACTTACTGACCACTGTTTACTTGGTCCCCATAATTTATGTAGCACCTCGTGTACACTAAGCCACTGCTGTTTAGCTGCTGCCAGTTCCTCGCGGCCAACCTCAGTTATAGAATAATACTTGCGCCGCCGGCCTTCTTCGGAAAGCTCCCAGCGCGATTGTATCAGCCTGTCTTTTTCCATTTTATGTAGTACCGGATAGAGCATTCCGTCAGACCATTCAAGCGTTCCGCCGGACAATTCCTTTACGTCCTGAATAATCTGGTAGCCGTAACTTTCACCCCGTTTCAGTATTGTAAGGATGAGCGGCCGTGTCGACGCTGCCATTAGTTCTTTTGAGATCATAATCACTTATATAGAAGTTCTATGTAACTTAAATTTATTATACATAAATGTTCAATGTAAGGCAATATATTTTTTTAAAGTGTTACTCTTATTAACGGGTTAGTGGTTTGGAAGAACTCTCTTTTTTACCCCTAAGTCCCCTTTAGGGGTAAGGAAAAGGATAGAATGCCAGAATTCAACCGCTAAACGCGTCCTTACTAATTTCAAATTTATATTTTCGAACTGTAGATATTTTATTCTATTACAAGTATTTCTCTCCGTTCATTTTTCATTTATCCCTCCGCAATTGATATATTTGAGCGCAATCATCATTTATTTCCCCAAAAATTAAAAAAGTAATGTCTGATACTCCATCCACCATGTTAGAGCTTGGTACCAAAGCTCCAGATTTTAAACTGTTTGATACCGTTAATAATCAACTTGTTTCGCTGGCTGATTTTTCTAATGCCAAAGGTTTGCTCGTTGTTTTTATGTGTAATCATTGTCCCTATGTAAAAAACATTCTTAGTGAATTTGTAGTTGCTGCCCGTGACTTTCAGCAAAAAGGCATTGGCGTAGTGGCTATCAGCTCGAATGATGTGGAAAAATATCCCGATGACAGCCCGGTAAAGATGGCGGCTGTAGCGAGAGAAAATCGTTTTTCATTTCCCTATCTGTATGACGGTAACCAGGAAATTGCCAAAGCCTATCGTGCGGCCTGTACCCCTGATTTATTTTTGTTTGATGAAAATGACAAACTCGTTTACCGGGGCCAGTTTGATGACAGTCGTCCCGGTAATAATCAGCCGGTAACCGGTAAAGATCTGCGCGATGCGGTTGAATCACTTTTTGACGGAAAAGTTAAAGAAGATCAAAAGCCGAGTATTGGCTGTAACATCAAGTGGAAGGCAGGTAACCAACCGGATTACTTTGGGTAGAGGTTTTTATGGGAGGATACAGATCTGATAAAAGGGAAGTAGCCCAAATGCGGCGCGATTATGCCCGGGAAAAACTGACGGAGTCTTCTGTTGAAGATAATCCAATTAACCAATTCATGGTTTGGTTTGAACAAGCCGCTTCGGTTGATTTACTGGATCCCAATGCCATGACGCTTTCAACCGTTTCAAGCGAAGGCATTCCTTCATCACGAATTGTATTACTAAAAGGAGTGGATGAACGGGGTTTCCGTTTTTATACCAATTATGACAGTCAAAAAGCGCAGGAGTTGGATGGAAATCCTCATGCTGCCCTTTGTTTTTACTGGGCTCCTCTCGAAAGGCAGGTTCGTATCGAAGGCGAAGTTGAAAAGTTGAGCCGGGATGAATCGGAAGCTTATTTTGGACAGCGCCCGCGGATGAGTCAGCTTGGTGCCTGGGCTTCGGAACAGAGCTCCAAAGTAGGGTCTCGCGAAGAGCTTGACAAGCGTTTTGATGAAGTGAAACAGCGATTTGAAAATCAGGAAGTGTCCTTGCCCGATTTTTGGGGCGGTTATCTGCTGAAGCCCCGAAAGATAGAGTTCTGGCAGGGACGAAAAGACCGCATGCACGACCGCATCTGCTATGAGAAAAAGGACGATGGCTGGGAGATGTTTAGGCTTTCGCCCTAATAAAAAGTTAGCAAGCTGTTACACAAAGTTGCACAGAGAAGGCACAGAGTTACACAAAGAAAAAGCACATGCCAAGAAACAAGCTCGAACGGTTCATTGATATTTCGGAGTTCGAACACGTTTTAGAATATACTGATTTCGAAAATAATACTTCATCCAAGCCAAAAAGACGCTGGCATTCTGATGTTTTCAAAAATGAAAACCCCATTGTCTTGGAACTGGCTTGCGGAAAAGGAACTTACACTGTGAGTCTGGCAACCCAAAATCCTCACAAGAATTTTGTTGGCATTGATATAAAAGGAGCCAGAATCTGGAAGGGAGCTAAAAAATCACTGAATAGCGGACTAACGAACGTTCGTTTTTTACGCATCTTTATTGACCACCTTTCTGAATATTTCGCGCCTAAAGAAGTGGATGATATCTGGATCACTTTTCCCGATCCCTATCTAAAAAAGAGTGATCAGAGCAAACGGCTGACATCACCCAAATTTTTAAGCATTTATCAAAAAGTGCTTAAACCAGAAGGCAGCATTCGGCTGAAAACTGATAGCAATGAGCTTTTTTCTTATACAAGAGAAGTAACTGAGGCAACAAGTTGCAAAGTGCTGGACATAGTTGAAGATATTTATAAAGAACGTCCCGATGATCAATGGCTAACCATAAAAACAGATTTTGAGAAAAAGCATTTGAAAAAAGGCAAAACCATTTCCTTTATTAAATTCACCCTTCCGGATCAACCAATTGACTAAATTTCAGATTATATAATCTGAATAAGTTAAGCCGGGTTTACTTAAATACTTTCTTATTCAGCAAAATGGGAAATTTAACTCGGCCTTAGAAAAGAATGCCTTTTGTTCAGGTTGAAGGGATGCGAGAGGTTGCCTAAAAGAACCCCGAGGCTTCGGGGCTTTTACCGTATGCATCCCTGAAACCTAAAGGGATTCTTTTCGTCCGCCGGCGACTTTTTTGATTACTTTTTTGGTCGTTCAAAAAAGTAATAAGAATAAAAGCTATTAAAACTATAGCATACTTATCACCCCTTTTATTTATAAGCTAAAGATATTCTATAGTAATCACTTTTCTTAAATGAGCTTACACGTTAAGAATTTTTATCACTAATAATTGCTTTATGCCAAAAGAAATGTTTAATTACTACTTAACACTGTTAACCTAAGCTAATATGGAACAGACCCAAGAAAAAGGACTAAAGCAAAAAATAATTACTGCTGCACGTCAAGTTTTGCTTTCAGATGGTTATCGTAATTTTTCTCTTCGCAAAGTGGCCAGAAAAATTGAAGTGAGTGCTACGAGCATTTACCTTCACTTTGAAAATAAAGATGATCTCGTCCACACCTTAATAGATGAAGCCATTCAGCGTCTCAATAAACAGCTGAAACAATCGGTACAACCTTCTGTCGATCCCATTAAAAACCTGAATTCACTGGCTAATGAATATGTAAGCTTTGCCTTCAAATATCCCCGCGAATACCAGATTATTTATTTGATCAGCTCAGATGAAATGTCGCGCTACCCTAAGGCGAAGTTTCGCAAAGCCCGTAAAGGTTATGAAATGGTTACATCCGTTCTGGAAGAGGGGGTCAAGGCAGGGTTAATTGAAGAAGAACATCCGCGATTGGCGGCCTATATATTTTGGGCGCAGTTACACGGGGTGATGTCGGTCGTGCTGTCAAAGCGGCTGGATACGCGAATTGATCAACAAGCGTTTATTCAAGAATCCATTGATCATATTATCAGTGGCTATCGGGTGCGCACCGCTTTAGAATCTAAAAAGCCCTCTGAAGGGCAGGGGGATGACCCATCAAGACATTAAAACCCGATACCAATACTAAATGAGTTTCACAGTAGCTACCACCAGTACCTAAAATAAACCATTGGAGAATTATTATGGAAATTTTAAATGAAAGCTTTGGTTTTTTGCTGCAATTCCCCTTATGGGCCACAGTCATCGGTCTGATTTTGATTACCGGTTTACTGATTTTTTGGGAAACGCCACTGTTAATTTGGACAATTGCAGGAACCGCGGTGCTTTGGGGG
Organism: Balneolaceae bacterium; assembly: GCA_036381435.1. Lineage (GTDB taxonomy): Bacteria > Bacteroidota > Rhodothermia > Balneolales > Balneolaceae > Fodinibius. Next base: position 150,649 of record DASVCW010000013.1, read on the forward strand.
TTAGCTGCTCCTTCCTGGGTGTTCGCAGTTTTTGCCGCTTTGATCATTCTTTTTGGTGTCAAACCAATACGGCGAGTTGTACTGACCAAGCCATTGATGAAACTGCTCGATTCCATGAACTTCTTACCCACTATTTCGGAAACCGAGCGAACTGCCATCGAAGCCGGTAATGTCTGGGTTGATGCCGAACTCTTCTCAGGCAAACCGGATTTAAAGCGATTGGCAAATGAACCGTATCCTGATCTCTCTAAAGAGGAAAAAGAATTCCTGAACGGCCCGGTTGAAGAACTCTGTTCTAGGGTTGACGATTGGGAAGTTTTTGTTCAAAAAGAGTTTAGTGATGAGGCCTGGGAGTACATGCGTGAGCAAAGGTTTTTCGGTCTAATTATTCCCAAAAAATACGGCGGACTTGAATTCTCGGCTGCGGCTCACAGTGCCATCGTCGCAAAGCTGTATTCACGAAGCGGCCCACTGGCAACAACGGTGATGGTGCCCAATTCCCTCGGTCCGGCAGAATTGTTGATGCACTACGGTACGGAGGAGCAAAAAAATCATTACCTGCCAAGGCTGGCAAGGGGTGAGGAAATGCCTTGCTTTGCTCTCACTGAACCTACAGCAGGTTCCGATGCCGGATCGATGACAGCCGAAGGTGAAGTTTTTAAAGGTGATGACGGAAAACTTTACATCAGGCTGAACTTTGAGAAGCGGTATATCACACTCGCTGCCATTTCAACCGTAATCGGCCTTGCTTTCAAGCTCCACGATCCGGAAAATTATTTAGGTAAAGGCAAAAACCTGGGCATTACTTGTGCGCTGATCCCCAGCGATACCGAAGGAATTATATTGGGACGTCGCCATGACCCGCTGGGTGTTCCATTTTATAACTGTCCTATCAATGGCGAAAACGTAGTGATTTCTGTTGATCAGATTATTGGCGGCTCCGAACAGGCCGGTAACGGCTGGCGTATGCTAATGGAATCACTTGGCGTGGGACGTGGAATTTCTCTGCCCGCACAAAGCCTCGGCGGGGCTAAAGTAGCTTCGCGCGCAATTGGTGCCTATACCGCGGTTCGACGACAATTCGGCATTAATATTGGCAGGTTTGAAGGCATTGAAGAACCAATGGCCGAAATTGGAGGCTTTACTTATCTGATGGACGCTGCCCGCCGGTACACTTGTGCCGGCCTTGATAAAGGTGAAAAACCTGCTGTGATAACCGCTATTGCCAAATATAATTTCACGGAACTGGGGCGTAAAATCATCAACAATGCGATGGATATTCAGGGCGGTACAGGTATATCGCGCGGACCCCGAAATATTTTTGCTCATGGTTATATTGCCATGCCCATTGCCATTACGGTTGAAGGAGCTAATATCTTAACACGAAGTCTTATTATTTTTGGTCAGGGCGCTATTCGTTGTCATCCCTACGCCTATGATGAAATTGATGCTTTGATTAGCGGTAATGTTAAAAAGTTCGATAATGCTTTTTGGAAACATATAGGCCATGTAATTCGAAATAGCGTTCGGTCCTTTGTGCTGAGCATTACCCGTGGTTCTGTTGTTTCATCGCCGGTTAAAGGCGTTGCTGCAAAATATTATAAAAAGCTTTCGTGGGCTTCTGCATCTTTCGCTTTTTTGGCTGATTTGGTTCTCGGCTCTTATGGCGGCGGACTCAAGATCAAAGAAAAGATAAGCGGACGTTTTGCCGATATTCTTAGCTGGATGTATCTCATTACTACAACTCTGCGCCGTTTCGATGTCGAAGGACAACGTGAAGAAGACCGGGCTTTCTTTGAATGGTCTATGCAATATGGCTTTGCCCAAATTCAGGAAGCTTTTGATGAACTTTATTCAGAAATCAAAGTCCCCGGACTTACATGGTTTTTTCGGGGTCCGGTAGCATTGTGGTCACGGGTGAACCATATAAGCTCAATGCCGGGTGATAAGTTGGGGCACAAAGTGGCGCAAGCTATGCAGCAGCCCGGCGAACAACGCGATCGTTTGACGGAGGGCCTTTATATCCCTGATGATGTCACCCAATCTATGCGCCGTTACGATCATGCCTTAGAATTGTTAGTAAAAGTGGAACCGGTGTATAAAAAAATTCACATCGCAACAAAGAAAAAAGAACTGCCCAAGGTTCAGGTACGCTTTGTGATTGACGAAGCGGTTAAAAAAAGTATTATTTCTGAACAAGAAGCCCATCAGCTTCGCGAAGCCGAAAATGCCCGCGTAGCTGTGGTTCAGGTTGATGAATTCACGCTGGAAGAATATCAGAATGAAACACCATCTGTTCCTCAAAAAGGGAGTGCTGATAGTTTGGAAATTGGATGATAGAAGCTGGAAGTTAGAGGATAGAGGAGGAAAACTTTCAACATCCAACTTTCAAAACATGAGCTGTGAGGGAGTTGCACTCCCGAACCCTCAATGAGTAGGAGGAGTTGGGAAGTTAGATAAAAATCTAACTTTCCAGCATCCCCTACTACGCACAAGGCTTCGTAGGGCAAGCAGCATTTTACCCTCCGTAGCTTTGCGTAGGAGGGCCAGCATCCACAAAAATCTTACCAGCCGCCACCGGCACCGCCGCCGCCGGAACCAAATCCACCACCACCGCTGAAGCCGCCAAAACCGCCGCCTCCACCGAAGCCACCTCCCCGGCCTCCGCCAAATCCACCGCCAAGGCCGGAACCTAAAAAGATAAAGCCTGCCGGACCAAGCGTACGCCGGCGTCCCCCGCCATCTCCGTCACCTTTTCCGCCGCCTCGTCGTGAAGATGAATAAACCACAAAAACCATAAAGAGAACAAAAATGATAAATGAAGCTACATCATTACCACTAGAGGTTCGTCGTTTTGTAAGATCTCCTTCATATTCACCGGCAGCCAGACTGATCATAGCAGTGGTCGCCTTATCAAGCCCTTCATAATAATTACCTTGTTTAAACTCAGGCGCTATTATCTGCCTGATTATACGTCCGGCCATGATATCGGTTATAGCTCCTTCCAGTCCGTAACCTACTTCAATTCGCAGTCTTTGTTCTTTCGGTGCTACAAGTATCAACACTCCGTTATAGCGCTTTTCATGCCACATTCTCCATTCATTAAACAGGTAAGTGCCTACGCGTTGTGCATTATAACCTTTTAGGTCAGGCAATGTAGCGATAGCAATGACATTGGTCGTGGTATCACGGTAATTTCGGAGCTTGGTTTCCAGCTGTTGTTGCTTAGCGGGAGGGATCATTTCTGCGAAATCATTCACCATGCCCACTGGCTCGGAGGGAAAGGGAAGTTCCTGTGCCACTGCAAACGATGGGATCAAAAAGAACCCTAAAACCAGCAAGTTCAACAGAAAAATCTTTGTTCGGTTTCGCATCATTAAAAACATACTAATAAAATTTATGATTGATTATCGTGGTAGCTGATGTCATTAGAAAGCTCATCAATATCCGCTTTCTGATACGGGAACATCTCAACAAGTTTGGCGCCCGCCTTTTTGACGGCATCTTCAATTCCTTCCTCGTATTCGCCTTTCTTAAAATGTTCCGTTAAAACGTTCAGCACATCACTCCAAAAACCTTTTTCCACTTGATTAAAAATGCCTTTTCCCGCATACACAGCTGCCTTATGGTCTTCACTGGCGATATAAATTAACACACCATTCTGCAGTTCGGTTTGATCCATTCCGAGCTCGTGAAAAATTACGGCTGCACGTTCAAGCGGTTCCCCTTTGCAATAATGTTCAATATGTACACGAACCTCGCCCGAAGTCTGTTGTTCTGCTTCTTCTATGGCTTTTATAACCTGTCGCTCCTGGGCTTCTGTTAAAAAATTTAGAGAAGGCATGTTTCTAAAATTTGGTGTTTTTGGTGTTAATGTATTTAATATTGCTTATCGCCTTTCCACGAAGGGTCATCCCCCTGCACCCCCTTAGGGGAGACGATTGAATGGAGTTGCTTCTCCATTCAATCCGAGGGGTGTCTCAAAATTGAACTTCAGGTACTTCTTCAGCCCCTTCTTCGGCCTCAAAATAGGCTTTTTCATCAAAGCCAAAAAGTCCGGCAAAGATGTTGGTCGGGAATGTTTGTACGTTTGTATTAAAACTTTGCACGGCCCTGTTAAAACGCATCCGTTCAGTAGTGATACGGTTTGCAGTACCTTCAAGCTGGTCCTGCAGAGCAAGGAAGTTTTTATTAGCCTGAAGCTGGGGATAACGTTCCACGGTTACCAAAAGTCTCGATAAAGCTCCTGAAAGCTGCTGTTGCGCCTGCTGGAACTGTCGCAATTGTGCGGGATCATCCAAATCTTCGGTACTCACTTGAATAGAAGTAGCTTTGCTTCGCGCTTCAATCACATCAGTGAGTGTTTCCTGCTCAAAGTTGGCCGCTCCTTTAACCGTAGCAACCAAATTTGGAATTAAATCTGCCCGTCGCTGGTACTGGTTTTCTACCTGCGCCCAGGCCTGATTTACGGTTTCTTCTTGCTGAACCAAACTGTTATAACTGCTGATTCCCCAAAATGCCAATAAGACGAGGACGACAATACCAACAATTGTTTTAATATTCATTTTACCTTTTTATCATTTTAAAATTAATGAGGTTTAATATACGAAAGTTGAGCCGAATTGATACGTTTTGTGTTAAAGAGCTAAAATGTGTCTCTAATGGTGATGATAACGAAGAATATAACGTATTGCGTATTTCGTAAAATCTCTCTTACGCAATACGAGCTATTAACCAAAACAATTTTCTGATACCCAAGGAGTTTCCTATCTTTGGGCGAATCTGTTTTTAATGAAAGATATAGCAAAATATTGCCATATAAATTTGTTTATTTCGACCTTGATGATACGCTTCTTGATCACAAAGCCGCCGAAAGAGCCGCGCTTCAGGATGCTCACAGTAATTTTCCCATTTTTAAGGAAGTAATTCCGGAAAGGCTGGCGGAAATTTATCACGAGGTAAATATTGGACAGTGGCTGCTGTACAGTCGGGGTGAAGTGAGCCGCGAAGAACTTCAGCAAAACCGTTTTGAAATGACTTTGCAACAGTTAGAGCTTGATGCTGTCCTTTATGAGGAGGTAGGAAACTATTACATGCAGTGTTATCGAAACCACTGGCGGTGGATTGATGGCGCGGAAAATATGTACAAGAAAGTACTTCAAAAATTTCCTGTCGGGCTTTTAACAAACGGGTTTGCCGAAACTCAGCGCCTTAAGTTTGAGAAGTTTGGACTTCATAAATCCGCGACTCATACAGTTATTTCAGAAGAGGTGGGGGCTTTAAAACCGGATCCCAAAGTTTTTCAACATGCTACCGAACTTGCGGGGGTAGAAGCCGATGAAGTTCTTTATGTAGGTGATTCTTATTCATCCGATATTGAAGGCGGCGCAAGTTTTGGATGGAATACTGCCTGGTTCACCGATAACGGCCTGAAAGAGCAGCATGGGAAAGCGGATTTTGTGTTTAGCAATTTTGAAGATTTATGCAATTTTTTAAAGGTATAAAGGATATAGGGGTCTAAGGAAACTTTATATCCATATACTCCTATACTTTATACTTCATACCTCCATATTCTAAAAACAATAATAATTCACAGATGTCTAAAGTAGCCACTGAACCGGAAGTAAACTTGGAACTGGCCAAAGAACATGGCCTTACAGAAGAAGAATTCGAGAAGATTAAAGAATATTTAGGCCGAACACCTACTTTCACAGAACTGGGCGTGTACTCGGTGATGTGGAGTGAACATTGCTCCTATAAAAATTCCATTCTGGAAATTAAAAAGCTTCCGAATGAAGGTCCGCAATTGCTGGTGGGAGCCGGTGAAGAAAACGCGGGGCTGGTGGATATTGGTGACGGACTTGCCTGCGCTTTTAAGGTTGAAAGTCATAATCACCCGTCGGCAATAGAGCCCTATGAAGGGGCGGCAACAGGTGTGGGTGGAATTCATCGCGATATTTTTACAATGGGAGCACGTCCCGTTGCGAGTCTGAATTCCCTTCGTTTTGGTGATTTAGAAACCCCGCGCGTACGCTTTTTACTTGATGGTGTGGTACGTGGCATTGCGGATTACGGAAATTCATTTGGCGTGCCGGTAGTAGGCGGCGAAATCTATTTTGATGAAAAGTATGAAGGTAATCCGTTAGTCAATGCTATGAGTGTGGGTATTGTAAAAGCGGGACAAACCGTTTCGGCCATAGCAGAAGGTGCCGGAAATCCGGTGATTATTGTGGGTTCCAGTACCGGACGGGACGGCATCCACGGTGCGACCTTTGCTTCTGAGGAAATCAGTGAAGAAAGCGAAGCCAAACGCCCCAGCGTGCAGGTTGGTGACCCATTTTCTGAGAAACTGTTGCTCGAAGCAAGCCTTGAAGTGATCAAAAACGGCGGCGTTGTGGGCATGCAGGATATGGGAGCTGCGGGTATTAGCTGCTCATCATCCGAAATGAGCGCCAAAGGAAAGTGCGGAATGACGATTGACCTGGACAAAGTTCCCGCTCGCGAAGATGGTATGACTGCCTACGAGTTGCTGCTCTCCGAAAGTCAGGAGCGGATGCTGGTGGTGGCTCAAAAAGGACGGGAGCAGGAAATCATTGATATTTATAAAAAGTGGGATGTGGATGCGGTGGTGATCGGCGAAGTGATCAATGGCAAAAATATAACTTATCTCAAAGATGGAGAAGTCAAAGCTGACATTCCCGCCGATAGTTTGGTGCTTGGGGGCGGGGCTCCGCAGTATGTGCGCGAAACCAGGGTACCACAATACCTGAGTGAGACTCAGACTTTTGATATCGATTCGCTTGATCATCCCAAAGATCATCAGGAAATTTTAAAGCAACTGTTGGGAGCGCCAAATATTGCTTCTAAAAGGTGGGTTTACGAGCAGTACGACACGATGGTACGCACGAATACGGTAAATGGGCCGGGTGCTTCAGATTCGGGTGTGATTCGCATCAAAGGGACGAACAAGGCACTGGCCGTTAAAACTGACTGTAACGGCCGATATGTGTATTTGAATCCACGGCGCGGGGGACAAATCGCCGTGGCGGAAGCGGCCCGAAATGTGGTTTGCAGTGGCGCTAAACCAATGGCTATTACAAACTGTCTGAATTTCGGAAATCCCTATAACCCGGAGATGTATTGGACATTCAAAGAGGCATTGGGTGGAATGAGTGAAGCCTGCAATGCCTTCAACACACCGGTAACAGGTGGAAATGTGAGTTTCTATAACGAAAATCCTAAAGAGTCTGTATTCCCAACTCCGGTGATCGGAATGCTGGGGCTAATTGAAGATCTTGAAAATCACCGGATGACACCGGACTTTAAAAATGAGAATGATATAATCTACTACATTGGAGCTAAGCGAAAAGGGCTCGGTGGCAGTGAATATTTACATTCTGTTCATGGCCTGACAACCGGCAACGCTCCCGAGATAAATCTGGACTTTGAAGCTCGTCTGCAGACTGCTTTGCTTGATGCAATTCAGCAGCAAATGGTGAATGCCGCACATGATATCTCTGATGGCGGACTGGCTGTAACGTTGGCCGAAATGACGATTTTCTCAGGCAAAGGGGCGAAGATTTCAGTGGATAGAATGAGGGTAAATAAACATGAGGTGCTTTACAGTGAGGCACAATCAGGCGTGGTAGTTACCTGTGACGGAAATGAACAGGAAAAACTGGAAGCGCATTTTGCCGATAATGAAATTCCCTATGCGAAACTGGGAACGGTCGGAGCGGAATCTGATGGACTCGAGATTGAAGGCCTGTTACATCTCTCGATTGATGAAATGAATGCTATTTACGACAATGTGATTGAATCGGCGATGAAAAAGAAGTAAAGGATAAAACCACAGATTTTCACAAATAGGCACAGATAAAAATCAGTTCAAATCTGTGTTAATCTGTGGCTTAAAAACTATACGAGAGCGGGAGATTGCCCCAAGACGCTGCTGATAGACTTTTCTATGATTTCAAGCCCTTCATCAATGTGTTCTTTTTGAACAGTAAGTGGCGGACGGAAACGCATGGTATTGGTTCCGCAGCCAAGAATCATCAGCTTGTTTTTGTAGCATTCTTTAACAACAGCATCCCGAAGCTGAGTATCAGAGAAATCAAGGGCGCAGAATAAACCTTTGCCGCGGGCATTAGTGATATGCTCATTGTCATTCGCCAAATTCTGCAGTTTGTCAAGCAGGTAATTTCCCACAGTAGCGGCATTTTCAACCAGGTTTTCTTCTTCAATCACTTGAAGGATGCGCCCAAACCGAACCATATCCACTAAATTGCCACCCCAGGTCGAGTTGATCCGGGATGAAACATGAAAGCAGTTTGTTTCGATATCATCAATGCGCTCGCTTGCCAAAATACCGCAGACTTGCGCCTTTTTACCAAAAGCCAGGATATCGGGTTTAACATAGTGTTCGTGTGCCCAGAATTTCCCGGTCAGTCCCACGCCGGTTTGCACTTCATCATAAATGAGCAGGGCTTCATGTTTGTCGGCCAGATCGCGCAGTGCCTGGTGAAATTCGAGCCGGAAATGCCGGTCACCGCCCTCACCCTGAATGGGCTCGATTAAGATACACGCAATGTCATCTTTATACATTTCAAAATAGCGCTCTGCCTGGGCAATGGCGAGCTTTTCCTTTTCAGCGGTGTCCAGAATGTTTTCATCAGTGGCAGGGTAGGTCATCGCCGGTGAGATAACTCGAGGCCAGTCAAATTTCGGGAAATATTTTACCTTGTTGGGATCCGTGTTGGTGAGGGACATCGTGTATCCCGACCGTCCGTGAAAAGCCTTCTCAAAATGCAGTACTTTATGGCCCTTTTCCTGTCGATAGCCCTTCCTGAAATTCTTTTGCACCTTCCAGTCAAAAGCAACCTTAAGTGCATTTTCGACAGCCAATGCTCCTCCGGCAATGAAGAAAGTGTAAGGCAGATAATCGGGAATACCTATACGGCCGAAGTTGTTAACAAATTCTGCCATCGCTTCAGTATAAATATCAGAATTCGATGGTTTGTTGACCGCAACTTGTCCTATTTTTTCCCGAAACTCATCATTAGCTAAGCTGGGGTGATTCATCCCGAGGGCATTCGAGGCAAAGAAAGTAAAGAAATCGAGGTAACTGTCACCACTTTTCGCATCGACCAACCGGATGCCTTCACTTTTTTCAAGATCCAGGACAAGCTCATATCCATCCGTGAGAATGTGATTATTAAGAACATTGCGAACTTCTGTGGCTGGTATTTCTTTTGCGATGGACATAAGCCTCTTTTTTATTTTTAAATTAAAATTTTTACGTACAAATTTTCCCGGGAAAGAACTCAAATTTACTATTGACAACTGCCTGTGTCAAGCCTGATCAGTAAGAATTATTGTGAAGCAGGGGCCTTTGAATTAGAGCAGTTTGCTACGGGAAGGTAAATAGAATTTATTAAAAGAGAATTAATTTTAGTATTGACAAATACCCAAATTAAGCCTTATCTTAGGAATCTCATCGCGGGGTGGAGCAGTTGGTAGCTCGTCGGGCTCATAACCCGAAGGTCGCAGGTTCGAATCCTGCCCCCGCCACTATTAAAGCGGCTTTCTATTGTTAGAAGCCGCTTTTTTTGTTTAATTCAAGGGATTATCATGTTCACCGTTTACGCACTTCACTCCCCAAATTACAAGAAAATTTATATCGGTTATAGTTCTGATCTTGAAAGCCGTTTGCTTTCTCATAATAAATTAGGAAAGAAAGGGTGGACAATAAAATATCGACCCTGGGAGGTTGTACATACTGAGGAATGCGAGACAAAAGCTGAAGCCAT
>DASVCW010000014.1:0-54511 GCA_036381435.1 Balneolaceae bacterium
TGGGCGGACGATCGGTTTTATGATCTGTAAGGACATCATATCCAATCCTTAACATTGGCTTAACAAAAAAAGGAAAAATTTTAAATATATTTCCCCACTTAGAAAAATCAGCATATTAATGGTTAGGACTCAATTCAAAGATTATGGTTAAAAATTTAGCTCTTTTCATTCTTGGCGCACTCTTTCTTGTTTCATGCGGCGGCGGAGAAGTCAGCCAAATTAACGTAGGCGGATCCAGTACCGTTTATCCCATCACAGAAGCGGTAGCCGAAGAATTTAGACAAGCATTTAGATCAGATACCTCGAATATTCGCGTAACAGTAGGCGTTTCGGGGACCGGCGGAGGATTTCAAAAATTTATTCGCGGTGATATCGGTATCGTCAATGCTTCGCGTGAAATTTATCCGGAAGAAATTGAGGCAGCCGAAAAGCAAGGTGTAGAGTATGTTCGCCTTTCTGTAGCTTACGACGGCCTGGCGGTGGTTGTGAATCCAAAAAATGACTGGGTAGAATACCTGACGGTTGAAGAGCTGGAAAAAATTTGGGAGCCCGAAGCGCAGGGAACCGTCATGCAATGGAGTGATATACGCGAAGAATGGCCCGATGCACCACTCCATCTTTATGGCCCGGGCGTTGCCTCAGGTACCTTCGATTATTTCACTGAAGTGATTGTGGGTGAAAGTGGTAAAAGCCGCGGTGATTTCACCTCCAGTGAAGATGACAATGTACTGGTTCAGGGTGTTTCAACCGATAAATATGCGCTTGGCTTTTTTGGTCTGGCTTACTATGAGGAAAATGCCGATCAACTGAGGCTGATTGGGGTTGATAATGGAGAAGGTCCGCCGGTAAAACCAACGGTTCAAACTATTTCAAACGGAACCTATGCGCCACTTTCGCGTCCCTTGTTTATTTATGTCAGCGAAGAAGCTGCTAAAAAAGAAAGCGTTCAGAAATTTATCAACTTTTACCTTAACAGGGCGCCAAAACTGGTAAAACAAATCGGCTACGTTCCCATGCCTGACTCTGCTTATCAGGCTCAAAAGCAGAAATTTGAGCAATTTGTTTCACAGGTAGAAACCGTGGCAGATTCTGCAGCTACTCAATAAAGAGCTCATTAATTGCTGAGAAACTAGCGATTTAACGATCGGATATGAAGCTAAAAGAAAAAATTATTGAAAAGGCTTTAGCGTTTTGCGCGCTGGTTACCGTTCTAACAACCATCGGCATTATCCTGATTCTGGTGGTGCAGTCTGTTGCCTTTTTCCAAGATGTGTCCATTGTTGAATTTTTAACGTCGACCCAATGGACCCCCCTTTACGCTCAGCAGCATTTCGGCATTTTGCCCTTGTTGGCTGGTACTTTTTTAACCACCTCTATTGCCATTGCCGTTGCCTTGCCGGTGGGCTTGATCATCGCCATTTATTTAAATGAGTATGCCTCACAACGGATTCGAAAAGTCACAAAGCCTGTGCTCGAAGTGCTGGCCGTCGTCCCTACGGTTGTTTACGGCTTTTTTGCTCTGCTGATCGTAACGCCTTTTTTGAAGACTTTTATCTCTGGTTTGGCTGGCTTCAATGCGCTTTCTCCAGGTATTGTGATGGGTATCATGATCATTCCATACGTTTCATCACTCAGCGAAGACGCTTTAAATGCGGTTCCCAATTCCCTTCGTCAAGCATCGTTTGGTATGGGGGCAACAAAATTTCAAACCGCATTTAAGGTGATGGTTCCCGCCGCCTCTTCAGGTATTATCGTCTCGGCAATACTGGCTGTAGCACGCGCCATCGGGGAAACGATGATTGTAACTATCGCGGCCGGTTTGCAGCCACGGCTTACGCTTGATCCCACGGTGCCCATCGAAACGATTACGGCTTACATCATGAATGTAAGCATGGGTGATGTAGCACGGGGAACGACCGCTTATCAAACTATTTTTGCCGCCGGTATCACTCTTTTCATCTTCATTTTTATTCTGAACAACATCAGTTACTGGATTAAATCGAAATATGGAATAAAGTATGAGTAAATCGAATTCAGGCAGCATTAACGACAAGATTTTTAAGGGCTTGGGTATTACCGCCACGGTTTCATGTCTTTTAATTTTGGTTGTTTTCCTCGGTTTTATCCTGGTTCAGGGCCTTGAGCGATTAAGCTGGGAGTTTTTGATGAGTTTGCCCTCTCGTTTTGCAGAAGATGCCGGTATTTATACCGCCTGGATCGGTACGCTCTGGATTTTTATTATTACTGCTTTAGTATCCTTTCCGCTAGGCGTGGGAGCGGGTATTTACTTACAGGAATATGGAAAAGACAGCAAACTCAACAAGCTTCTGGAAATTAATATCGCTAATCTAGCCGGGGTACCCTCGGTGATTTATGGCTTGCTGGGACTCGAAGTTTTTGTGCGAATCATGCAGATGGGGAACAGTATCTTAGCCGGTGCCTTGACACTGTCGCTGTTAATATTGCCGGTGATTATTGTTGCAACCCGCGAAGCTATCCGTGCGGTGCCAAGTTCCGTAAAAGATGCTTCCTATGCATTAGGAGCATCAAAATGGCAGACCATCTGGAAACAAGTTTTACCTGCATCATTCGGGGGAATTTTAACAGGGGTGATTTTAGCTTTATCTCGTGCCGTGGGAGAGACTGCCCCGCTTGTTGTAATTGGCGCGCTGGTTTATGTACCCTTTGTACCGCAAGGCCCGCTGGATGAATTTACGGTGCTGCCCATACAGATTTTCAACTGGGTAACACGTCCCCAGCATGAGTTCATCGTAAATGCGGCAGCAGCTATTATTGTGCTGTTGCTAATCACTTTTGTGATGAACGGGATTGCCGTTTATCTTCGAAACAGATGGCAGAAAAGAATTAACTGGTGACACCCCTCATCCCGACAGCGGTCGGGATGACCACAGCAAATTTTGATGTTAGTAATACTGGAATGAAAAAAATTTTCAAAAATAGTTAATGGAATTTGATATGAAAACTCCAAAAGCTACACATGTAAAAACCGAGCCTAAAGAAGTCTCAAAAGACAAATCATATAAGCTCGAAGCTAAAAACATAGATGTATTTTATGGTGATTTTCAGGCAATCGACAACATCAGCCTGAATATTGCAGCAAATTCGGTTACCGCTTTTATCGGTCCTTCCGGTTGCGGAAAATCAACCTTGTTGCGTCTCTTTAACCGGATGAATGATTACATCGAAGGCTTCGGGATGAACGGCCAGATTTTGCTTGACGGCAAAAATATTTATGATGAATCGGTGAAGGTTGAAGAGCTTCGCAAAAAGGTGGGCATGGTGTTTCAGAAGCCCAATCCTTTTCCCAAATCCATTTTTGAAAATGTAGCCTACGGGCTTCGAATTCAGGGAATCAAAGACAAAGAATTTATTGAAGAGCGGGTGGTAGAATCACTAAAAAACGCTACTCTGTTCAATGAAATTGACGGAAATATGGATAAGCAGGCGCTCGCACTTTCGGGTGGGCAGCAACAACGTTTATGCATCGCCCGTGCTCTGGCCGTGAAACCTTCTATTATACTGATGGATGAACCGACTTCGGCTTTGGATCCTATTTCATCCGGAAAAATTGAAGATCTTATTGATGAGCTCAAAGAAAAATATACCATTGTTATCGTCACCCACAATATGCAGCAGGCAGGACGCGTAAGTGATAATACCGCTTTCTTATATATGGGGCGCCTGATTGAATACGGCGATACCCAGAAAATATTCACAAATCCGGAAAAAGATCGTACTCAGAACTATATTACCGGTCGTTTTGGTTAAAAAAAGATGTCATGCTGAACTTGTTTCAGCATCTATAGGCGATAATTGAATCTTAGCAGTTAAATAGATTTCAGTTATAGATCCTGAAATAAATTCAGGATGACATTTTACAGTTAGATTCAATTATAAAAATACTATTATGTCACATTTAGAAACAGAAATAGCGCTGTTGAAAGACAACATCCTTGAGATGATGTTTTTGGTTAAAAATCAGCTTGAAAAAGGCCGGAAAGCGATCGATAATTTCGATGAAGAACTGGCTCATGAAATTACTGCCAACGAGCGTCGTGTAGATAGCCTGGAATTGACTATTGACCGGGATTGTGAAAATATCTTAGCCCTTTTCAATCCCGTAGCGGTTGATCTCCGGTTTGTGATGGCCGCCTTCAAAATTAATTCCGATTTAGAGAGAATTGGTGATCATGCTAACAGTATTGCAAAATATATTCTGGATTTTGAAGAGAAGGTGGATGCAGAAATCATTAAAAAAATGCGCCTTGCAGAGATGTACGACACCTCCATTGAAATGGTGAACAGTATGTTTGATGCATTTGTAAATGATGATACTGAGCTGGCGCGAAAAGTCTTCAAGCTTGATAAGGTATTGAACAGGATTAACCGGGAAGTCTCAACTGTTACCGCAAATTTGATAAGTGAAGACATTAAGCAGACGAGGAATTATCTTTACCTGTTTTCGATCATCAGAAAATTAGAACGTGTCGGGGATTTAACAAAGAATATTTCTGAAGAACTCATCTTTCATATCGAAGCAAAAGTGCTAAAGCACCAAAAGATGAAGTCAAAGAACGGGAAGTAGATTGGAAATTTAGGGTCGATTCTAAAATAAGAAATCTATTCCTCAGCGTCTTAGCGCCTCTGCGTGAGTCTTTCTGTAAATTTTTTTGATCAGTAAATCAGAATAAATCATTTTATAAATGAAACGATTAGCATTGCTTTGCCTTCTTTTAGGCTTATTTTCCATACCCTCTTTTGCCCAAGTTTCAGTAGGAGAGAAGGGTGAATTGAGTGGTCTCTTTTTCGGAGATTATTACTGGATTGTAAATCACCATAACCAGGATCTTGACGGCCGTAATGGCTTTTGGATTCGCCGTATTTATCTCACTTATGATTATAAAATCAGTGATGCGTTTTCGAGCCGTCTGCGTTTAGAAATGCAACATGACGGGGACTTTCAGGGAAATTCCAGTCTGGCTCCCACTGTCAAAGATGCCTATTTAAAGTGGCAGAGCGGCAATCATCAAATTTTAGCAGGAATCTCATCAACCCCGACATGGGACCTTGTAGAAGAAACATGGGCATATCGGTCGGTGGCAAAATCTCCGCTCGATTTGTATGACTTTGGCAGCTCTCGCGATTTAGGTTTATCATTTATAGGTGAGTTGGGTGAGGCCGGGAAGTTTAACTATCACTTTTTTATCGGTAATGGAAACGGCGAAAGCGCGGATTTTAACGAAGGCAAAAAAATTATGCTTTCACTCGGCTATGATCTCACCGAACACTTTTTTATCGAAATTTACGGAGACTGGAATGATGCAACCGGAGAGCAGGATATTTATACCTTGCAGGGCTTTATCGGTTACCGCTCAGATGCGTTTAATTTCGGTGCTTTATATGCCCGGCAACTGCGCCAAACGATAGGTCCCGACCTTAACCTGGATCTGGTTTCGGTGTTTACCAGTATGCAGATAACTGAAAAGACAGGTGGATTTCTGCGTGTTGATCACATGTTTGATCCCTATCCCGGTGGCGAAGACAATGCATTTCTGCCTTTTAGCCCTGAAGCAGAATCCACTTTTTTAGTTGGCGGAATCGACTATAAACTGCATGAAATGGTTCATCTCATGCCAAATGTGGAGGCCATATTCTATGGAGAAGATGCTTTTGGGATAACACCGGAAACAGATATTATTCCACGTTTGACCCTTTTATTTGAGTTTTAAGATCCCCATCGGAAGGCTGGGCTTGCCGTCCGATGGGTGAGAGAAGAAAGGAATCCGGTCGAAGTTGACAAGCCTTTCGTATTCGTCGGACCGCAAAACCAGCGGTCGGACGATTACTTCCAGGCTTCCTCGCTCTTTGCCTCAAAGTGCGAAAAAGCATTGATGAGGCCGAATAAAACCTCAGCAGAAGTCTCAAAAAGAGCTTTTGCCTGAGGGTCTTCCACTTTGGCAAGGTCTCTTCGCAAGTGTTCAGCCACTTTTTGCAATTCAGAACGGATATTTTGACTATGCTCTCTCGGGTCTGATGTTTCAAGATCTTTCATGATGTTATAATTTTTTAAAATTATTTTCTAAAATAACGTGAGCTCGAGATAAATAGATAGGATCTATTTGAATTCTTATTGCATAAGAAAAGCCCATATGGGCTTTAATATAAATAGCACCCCCGAGAAATCGGGGTGATTAGAAATATGAACAATCACAACCTAGAGGGGTTGAATTAGGTGATGAACTATGATTCAACCCGCTTCGGGGTTGTCAGTTATATTATTTTTTTAACCCCGAATTATGCTTTCGGCACATTTCGGGGGGCTGTGCAGATTCAATCCCTTCGGGATTTTAAAAATACCCTAACATCGAACTCACGTTAAAATATATTAAACAGGTTTAAGTAAAAATAAGATTCGCTTTTGGATCTTAGGCTGAAAAAACCTAAATGCTCTCTTGCCATCCATCACCAAACATCCCTATATTAGGCGCTCTTGGGTGCTTAGCTCAGTTGGTTTAGAGCGCTACCCCGACACGGTAGAGGTCACAGGTTCGAATCCTGTAGCACCCACATCCTTATTTTAATAGTCGTCAGTCAGTATTTTCCTGCATAATTTATCATTCTCCCGAAGGGACGCCTTCGGCAAAAATTTCATAATTTCCCCCACCTTTTCTCTTTCGGCTGTACAGTAGGTTTCGTATTTTTACCAATCTGGATTAACGGCAAAAATTATCTTAATGGCTCAACGCAGAAAAGCACGAGAAGTAGTTCTACAGGCGCTTTACGCCAGTGAAATTGGCAAGGGAGAGTGGACTCATATCATCAAAACTGTCATTAAACCAAAGTTTGAAGACGATAGAGACTCTTTTAAATTTGCTGAACAACTGTTTTTAAAAGTAGAAAACCACCGTGAAAGCGCGGATGAAGTGATTCAAAAGCATATTAAGAACTGGCGAATTGAACGCCTTACAGCCATTGACCGGCTTGTTTTACGGATGGCTATCACTGAGTTTTTATACTTTGATCAAATTCCCATCAAGGTAACGATGAATGAAGCTATCGAGATTGCCAAAAGGTTTTCGACTAAGAAATCCGGCAATTTTGTAAACGGAATTCTTGATTCCGCGCTTGATCAGTTGAAAAAGGAAAATCGCATTGATAAAAAGGGCAGGGGACGCATCGAAACTTCGTTTAATTCATAATTATTGTGGCTGACCAAAAGTACATAGCCATCGGCGATATTCACGGCTGTTACCAATCTTTAGAAGCGCTGCTAAATAAATTAGAAGCTCACACTGATCGTCAGTTCATTTTTATTGGTGATTATGTGGATCGCGGCCCTGCTTCTCAAAAGGTTGTTGAGCACTTAATGGAGCTTCAGCAGCAAGTTGACTGCGTGTTTTTACGGGGTAACCATGAGCAAATGCTACTGGATGCTTTCAATGAAGGTCAGTTCAAACTTTGGATGGCTAATGGCGGAAAGACTACTCTGAAATCCTATGGAATTGATCGTTTTGGTAGTCTTCCGGGGAATCACCTCGAATTTTATAATCAAACCAAACTCTATTACGATACAGAAGATTACTTTTTCGTCCATGCGGGACTTTCAGCCGCAAAAACCATTAAAGAAAGCCTTCAGGATGAAGAAGAAGTAGAAGGTTTTTTATGGGAGCGTTCTCATCTCAATGCTTTCGAAACACCCTGGGAAAAAAAGGTGGTTTTTGGGCATACGCCGCGTCCGCAGCCCATAAGAAAAAACGGGATGCTTGGCATAGACACCGGCTGCGTTTTTGATAAAGTAGGATACGGAAAATTAACAGCCGTAAAGTTGCCAGAAGAAGAATTTATTCAACAGATTTGCCTCGATCGGTGATGCAGGGATGACCTTTAGGACAGAATTGATGCACTAACTATCCTTTTCATTTTTCAATTAACTATTACTAAAAACTATGAGTTTACGATGTGGAATTGTGGGACTTCCTAACGTTGGAAAATCCACGCTTTTTAATGCTTTAAGTGATGCCGGCGCTGATGCCGCCAATTTTCCTTTTTGTACTATTGATCCTAATGTTGGTGTGGTTCCGGTTCCTGATGAACGGCTGGACAACTTGCAAAAAATAGTAGATTCCAAACAAAAGGTTCCAACCAGCGTTGAATTTGTTGATATCGCGGGCCTGGTTAAAGGCGCATCAGAAGGTAAAGGCAAGGGTAACGCTTTTCTTTCTCATATTCGTGAAGTCGATCTCATCGTTCATGTGGTACGTTGTTTTGACGATGAAAATGTCATTCATGTTGAAGGTAACGTAGATCCCACCCGGGATATCCACATCATCGAAGATGAGCTGATTTTAAAGGACCTGGAATCGGTTGAAAAGCGGTTGTCTAACTTACAACGGGAAGCAAAAAGCGGAGATAAGAAAATTATTCAGCAGTACGAGGTGGTTAAACAGCTTAAAGAACATCTCGAAAACGGCAATGCTGCCCGCACTTTTAAAATTGATGATGAAAAGCGCAAAGCATATCGCGAGCTTTTCCTGCTTTCTGAGAAGCCGGTGCTATATGCCTGCAATGTATCCGAAGAAGATCTGGACAGTGGTAACAAATGGGTAGATGAAGTCAAAGATATTGCCGCGAGGTTTGATGATGAAGTAGTTACCTTTTGTGCTAAAATAGAAGCTGAAATTGCTGAGCTTGATGAGGATGAAAAGCAGTTATTTTTGGAAGAATTAGGTATTGAAAGTGCGGGATTAAGTCGACTCATTCAAGCCGCTTATAAAGAACTCGGTCTAATTACTTATTTCACGGCGGGACCCAAAGAAGTTCGGGCCTGGACCGTTCGCAAGGAGGCGAAAGCACCCGAAGCGGCGGGGGTCATTCACACCGATTTTGAACGGGGATTTATCCGCGCTGAAACGGTAAGTTATAAAAGGTATAAAGAGCTTGGCTCTGAAAAAGCGGTTAAAGATGCCGGAGAAATGCGTCAGGAAGGCAAAGATTACATTGTGCAGGATGGAGATGTGATTTTATTCCGTTTTAACGTGTAAAATCATGCGACGGTATTGACCCCTAAATCCTAAGGGGACTTTTAGCTGCCAGAACAAAGTTCATAATTTAACGTGAGTTCGAGATAACCGCATGCCTATTCAAACTATAGTTGTTTATCTTAAGGCAACAAAGCCCGAACGGGCTTTAATATGAATAGCACCGGATGGAACTCGGTGTTAAAAAGATGTAATAAACACAACCCCCAAAGGGGTTGAATAAACTAAGGCAACACTGTAGGTTCAACCCCGTTCGGGGTTGCCTTTTATATCAACTTAACCCCGAATTTTACCTCGGCAAGCCTTCGGCACATTCGGAGCTATTCACGTTCAATCCCTTCGGGATTCTGGAGCAAAGACAAAAAATTCTTATCTCTGCCATAGTTAGTTCTTAGCGATAATTCTCCAAAGAATCTGCACTTAACTTCTTTAGCCCGTCTTTAGCAGTGATAACTGAAAAAACAGTTGTATCGGCAGGAACATGAGTAGGATCTATTCGGTCATGAACTACCCATGCAGCAGGATATCTTTTTTCCAGCAATTGAGAAAAACTGCTGGCTTGCTCACGCTGTTGAAAGTCGCCCACATGAACTTTAAAATAGGGTTGACTAAAGAAAACATAAGCTTGAGCCGTATATCCGGCGATAGTAGTATCTGACCATATGCGAAAATCATTGGCTATGGAATCGGCAAGTTGAACGTCTTTCGTAGAAATAAGCTGAATTCTATAACCATCGAAGGGATCAGTATTAATAACCTCATTATCCGACTTATCCTTTAAAAAAGCCACAGGCATATCATGCTGCTGGTAAGTATGCAGATCACTTAAACTGCTTCGGCTCATAAAAAGTAAAAAGTCGAGTGAGGTAATGTTTTCAAAGCTGCTAGAAGCACTGTCAGGTGCAGACGGACCTTTTTGAGTTGTTTGTTTCGTTGTTGAGCAACTGGCAACTAACAAAAAAGTTAAAGCTGAAAATATTAAAACGTATTTATTTGAAATATTCATAAAATCAAAATCCAATAGGGTGCCACGTAGTTTTAGTTTCTTGAAAATCAGTAATGAAGTAGGGTGATTGAGAGTCCTCGGTCTGCCAATCTTCAACCGGTTTATAAACCACCCGTTTGATATTTAAAGCAGCATTTTCATCAATTTGTTTCCGCAATTCTTTTGTGATTTTAGGATCAGTATAGAAAAAAGCATTCACATCCATGTGTGATGTCATAGGTGTAAGCAGTTCATCGCGAAATCCTGTTAAAATATTGACCACCCCGCCCGGTACGTCAGATGAATTTAAAACCTCAGCAAAACTTACCGCGCTAAGGGGATATTTCTCTGAAGCCAGAACCACACAAGTATTACCGCCAACGATAACGGCTGAAACTACGGAAACCAATCCCAACAGAGGGCTTTCCTCCGGTGACCAAATATTTACTACGCCTGTAGGTTCAGGCATCGAAAAATTAAAATGGGGGCTGGCGACAGGATTGATACTTCCGAAAACCTGCTGGTATTTATCACTCCATCCCGCATAATAAATAAGCCGGTCGATAGAAGCATTTACTTCTGATTTAGCATCTTTTTGTTTATAGCCAATAGTTTCGAGCTCTTCAACAAACTGTGCTTTGCGGGTTTCAAGCATCTCAGAAATGCGGTAGAGAATTTGCCCCCGGTTATAGGCCGAACGGCCGCTCCAGTCAACAAATCCATTTCGTGCGGCTACTACGGCATTACGGACATCCTTTCGAGAGCACCGGCAGGCATTGGCCAGAATGTTTTTATCACCATTATAAACCTTATAATAGCGCCCCGATTCCGTGCGCGGGAATTTACCTCCCACATAGGTTTTATACGTTTTTAAAACTTCAATTCTGTCTGACATAATAAAATAATTATCAGTTAGAACACAGATACCGCAGATAACCACTGATCTGTGAATATCCTTTAAATCCGTGCGATCCGTGTTCCATTTATTAACTCAATTCCACGTAACCATACAGCCCGTGCAAACCGCCTTCGCGGCCTTGTCCGCTTTCTTTATAGCCGCCAAAGGGTGATGTAGGGTCAAATTGGTTATAGGTATTGGCCCAGACAACTCCATTACGGATTTTACTGCCTGTTTTAAATATCTTTGAACCTTTATCCGTCCACACGCCGCCGGCCAGTCCGTAAGGCGTGTTATTGGCTTTTTCAATCCCCTCGTCGGCAGTTCTAAATGTTTGAACCGTCAATACCGGGCCAAAAATTTCTTCCTGAACAACGCGGTTCGACTGCGCTACATTAGTAAAAATAGCGGGACGGCAAAAATATCCTTTTTCAGGAAGCTCGCAAGAACTTTGATACATCTGTGCCCCTTCATTCAACCCAATTTCCAGATAATCGTTAATTTTATTGTATTGTTGCCGGGAATTAATTGCTCCGATGTCGGTATTCTTATCCAGCGGATCTCCGACAATGAGCGTTTCCATCCGGTCGCGCAGTTTTTGGATCACTTCATCAGCGATGCTTTCCTGAACTAAAAGTCGCGAACCCGCACAGCAAACATGACCCTGATTGAAGAAAATGGCGTTAATAATGCCTTCCACGGCCTGATTAACCGGTGCATCTTCAAAAATAATATTGGGGCCCTTTCCTCCGAGTTCGAGCGTATATTTTTTATCCGTTCCCGCCAATGATTTCATGATTATCTTACCCACTTCGGTTGATCCGGTGAAAGCAATTTTATCAACATCGGGGTGATTGACAATGAATGAACCTGTTTCTCCGGCTCCGGTCACGATATTCACTACGCCTTTTGGAAGTCCCGCATCCCGGCATAACTCCGCAAATTTCAGGGCAGTGAGTGAAGTTGTTTCCGCAGGTTTTAAAACCACGGTATTCCCGGTGGCCAGGGCAGGGGCGATCTTCCAGGCCAGCATCAGCATGGGAAAATTCCAGGGAATGATTTGTCCTGCGACTCCCAAAGGCTGGGGTTTTTTACCAGGAAAAGCATATTCCAGTTTATCAGCCCAGCCGGCGTAATAGAAAAAATGAGCAGCGGCCAGCGGAATATCAATATCACGTGATTCACGGATAGGCTTTCCACCGTCCATTGATTCAATAACCGCAAATTCTCGGGCTCGTTCCTGGATTAACCGTGCAAGACGGAAAATATATTTTCCCCGCTCTTTGGGTTGAAGCTTAGACCATGTTTGTTCATAAGCTTTGCGTGCCGCTTTTACCGCTTTGTCAACATCCTCTTTGCCTGCTTCGGCAAAAACGGTAAGTTTTTCTTCGGTGGCGGGATTTATAGAATCAAAAGTTTTACCCTTTTCAGCCGGTACAAATTCACCTCCGATAAAAAGATCATACTGCTCTTTGATCTCGACATGGTCGATGTTTTCAGGCGCTTCATCATATTTCCATAAACCGGTAAAATCGAGTTTTGAATTGGGTGACGAAGGCTTGTAAGGCACTTCTTTTACTTCGGTATGTTTTTCTTCAGACATAATAATTTATAGAGCTTCTCAAGGACTGTTGCACAAAGTTACACAGAGAAGACACAAAGGTACACTAAGAATTCCTTTGTGATTCTTAGTGCCTCCTTTGTGAAACTTGGTGTAACAACTTCTGGTAATATCAATCATTCGAGAAATAATCGGTGCTTTGATAGACCCCGGTTTTTTGTTTCACAATTTGCATCAGCAGATCATTTGCCAGAGAGCTGGCACCGAAACGAAAATAATCCGGATTCAACCAGTCAGCTCCCAGTGTTTCTTTAACTAAAACAAGATATTGAATGGCTTGTTTGGCTTTGCGAATGCCACCCGCCGGTTTCATGCCTACTATGCGGCCTGTTTTATAGTAGAAATCGCGAATGGCTTCCAGCATCACCAAAGTTACGGGTTGAGTTGCTGCAGGACTCACTTTTCCGGTGGATGTCTTTATAAAATCAGCGCCTGCAAACATAGCAAGATCACTTGCTTTACGCACATTTTCGTAGGTTTGAAGTTCACCCGTTTCTAAAATTACTTTTAAATGAGCATCACTACAAGCTTCTTTTATGGCTGAAATCTCATCAAATACATAAGAATAATTTCCTTTCAAAAATTCTCCACGGGAAATTACCATATCCACTTCATCGGCGCCGTCATCAACCACCCGGTGTACTTCATCAACTTTGGCTTCGACTGTTGCCATTCCACTCGGGAAGGCTGTGGCTACGCTGACAACCCGGATGTCAGTTCCTTGCAACTGTTTTTTTGCGATAGCTACCATATTGGGATAGACACAAACAGCCGCGACTGAGGGTAAATCAGGAAGTTCAGCGTGGGGTGTTTTAGCTTTCCGGCATAGTTGAATCACTTTCCCTGGCGTATCCATGCCTTCGAGGGTAGTCAGGTCAACCATACTTAGCGCCAGTTTTAAAGCCTGGACTTTCGAACCTTTTTTGATGCTGCGTTTGTTAAGTCTCGCAACACGTTCTTCAATCCCCACCTGGTCAATGGCTACAGTTTTAAAATCGGGCAAATGCATCAGCTCTTTTTTATTAAGATTACGCGAGTTCGATATTTTGGGTTATTTAACAGGTTCTGTTTCATCCTTATTTCAAATCCACGTTAAAACTGTTAGTACAAAAATTAAAGAATTATAATCATTTATCTGAAAGTTAAGATTCCTTCGATCCTCCTCCAAAGATACCGTCTATCGACAATCTTTTATAATATTTATTAACCGTTATTGCTTAAAAAACGGTGATTCTTTTGGTCATCAAAAGTAAATAAATGAATTGCACTTCTTTTCTATAGGGGAAATTTATTTTTGAGTATAGAAGCTTCCTACTGTTAATGAGATGAACCTTGTATCATTTTTTTGTGTTGTTGAGGTAGTATAAATATTTAGATGGAGAGACTAAGAATTATGAAGAAGACAGTTAGCTATGAAATTGAATTAAATTTAATTTCGCCCCGAAAATGGGAGGGCTATTTAAAGCACCATTCCGGCTTGCCCGGCACCTCGTTAAATATCGGACTGGCTGAAGCTTTCGCCCGAACGGGTACTATAATGGATTTTAAAAAGTATGTTTCGCTTTCCCCGAGTGAAGCTTCTGAAAATACCCCCGAAGCCTTTCTTGTTTTCTGTGGAGTGCTGGGATTAGGACATTATTTATCAAAATATTCAGATACTCGTCTTTTTTTAAAGCTCAAGAAATTATCTAATGATCCACGGATTAGCGTACGCAAAGCAGTAGTGATGGCATTGCGGATCATAGGACAAAAAGATAAGGCTCAACTTATAAGAGATTTGCAAGGCTGGGTTACGGGTAGTTACCGGGAACAGCATATGTTGGTTCAGTCACTATGCGATTGCAAAATAAAGCTGAGCGAGAAGGAAGCCTCCCTGGTTTTAGATCTCCTGGATTTAATAACGGTAAGCATGCTGGATGATCAATCTTTGGATGAAGGTTTTGATCTCCTAAAAAAAGATTTGAGCACCTGCTGGAGTATTATAGTAGCGATGCATCCGAGAAAAGGCAAAATGCTGATGGAGCATTGGATTAAAGAAAATAATTATACTATAAACGAGATCATGGACGCGAATTTGAAAATATTAAAACCGTTAGAGCCTGAATGGGCCGAAGCACAGTTAGCAAAGCTTTCTTTTTAAGGTAATTTTTGAAGTATTGACGAGTAGTATTTATGATTAAGTGTAATAATATTAAG
Organism: Balneolaceae bacterium; assembly: GCA_036381435.1. GTDB lineage: Bacteria > Bacteroidota > Rhodothermia > Balneolales > Balneolaceae > Fodinibius. Next base: position 14,760 of record DASVCW010000014.1, read on the forward strand.
ATTTTCCAATATTATTGTCAGAATGTGAAATTTATTTTAACCTTAATTTGAAAACGGGGAAAAGCAGTAAGTTATGGCTATTAAAACAACTTCATTAAGTTCTGCTGTTATTTTGGATACGATTCCACAAAGCGTATTTACGGCCGATTTTGACGGAGTTGTGAGCTATTGGAATAAAGCCAGCGAAAAGATTTTCGGTTATAAAAATGAAGAAATGCTGGGGAAGTCCATTGAAAGAGTTTATTCTGAAGAGGGCAAGGTTCAGTTCCGGAAAGATTTAGAACGGTTAAGAGAGGGCAAAGAAGTTAAGGGGCAATGGAACTGCATCAAAAAAGACGATTCTACATTATCAATTAGCGCTTATGCCAAAGCTTTAACCGATGAAGAGGGAGAGTTCCTTGCCATTGTAGCTTCAGTAAGTGATATCAGTGATTTAAAGAAAGTTGAACGAGAGCTGACGGTAAGTGAGGCAAAAGTAGAAGCGGTCTTTAAATCGGCAATTGATGGTATAGTCACTATTGGCAGCGATGGGGGTATCAGGAGATTTAATGAAGCGGCTTCAAGTATGTTTGGCTATTCAAAGGATGAAGCTGAAGGTAGAAATTATCGTATTTTATTACCTGAAAAGGAAAGAGACAGTCGTGATGCGTATTTTAAAAATATATTTCAGAATGATAAAGCAGAGTTTGTCGGGAAACGAAAAGAATTGACCGGGAGAAAAAAAGACGGCACTAGTTTTCCTATTGCGGTATCGATAAGTAAAGTTAGCTGGAAGAACGATGAAATTTATGTCGCATTTATTAACGATATTAGCGAGCGCCGGCGCTTAGAACAGGAGATTCTCTGGATATCGGAAGATGAACGCCAGAGTATCGGGCAGGAAATGCACGACGGACTCGGCCAGTTGTTAACAGGTATTGGACTAATCACCCAGACACTGGCCCGCCGCCTCGATAATCTTGGCAAGCCAGAAGCCGAAGAAGTACGGGAAATCGCAGATATGATTAAAGAAGCTGATGAACAAGCCCGTGCACTATCACACGGACTGGTGAACGTAGGCGTTGAAGAAGATGGTCTGCAGATAAGTTTAAGGCGCCTATGCAAACAAATAAAGAAATTGTTTAGCATTGAATGCACATTGGATGTCGATTATGACATTATCATCAATAACAATGTTACCGCTTTAAATATGTACAGAATCGCTCAGGAAGCGATTAGCAATGCCCACAAACACGGACAGGCTAAAAATATCCATATCAGTCTGTTAAAAGACAACGATTATATAAGAATGGCTATTGAGAACGATGGTATCCCATTTTCACTGCCTCAGGGAGATGAAAAAAAGGCAGGGATGGGCATCAATATCATGAAATATCGCTCAAAAATGATTTATGGACGTCTCGAATTTGTAAAGACTGACGACGGCCACAGCAAAGTAATTTGCAGCGTACCCTTCGATCATTGTAAACTGTGATTTGCTGCCGACAGCAAGTTTTAGTTGAGTAAGCTCTTATCCCCTTTCTTCATCAATGCCCGTTTTGCTCCCAACTGTAAATTTTCTGTTAAGTGATAATCTCGCAGAGACGCCAAGGAATTGTTCTTTTTTTAAATCTCTGCACTTCACGTGTCTTGTCGGACAAGATGCCCGACTTACATATTTGTTATTTATATAAATTCCGCGGAAACCCATTCAATCTGCTCCATCTGCGTTCTATCCATTTCGAGAACCAGCCAGATAGCGCTTCTGGAAACACTCGCGAAACTATTATCCGCAAATAAAAGTTAAATCTTGTGGGATTGAAAGAGAGATGATCACTACCAAATCATTAAAAGTTCAAAAAACCGGAAGAATTCGGCTATTCCTAAAGAATCCAACCAAGGTAAAAAGCTTTATTTCAAGTCGATTTTAAAGATGATCGGACATGCCGGAAGAAACTCAAATTCATTATAAAAAGCAGCACCTGGAGAGGGAAATTCGCCAGTTGGCTCAAATTCAGCGGACTACTTTAGAAGAGAAGCCTTTGGTTCCGGCAGAATCAGTACTGGGTAAAGCTAATGAAACGCTCACAGAAACCTATAGAAAGTTAGCCCGGGCGGCAAAAAAAAACAGGGAATTAACTACGGCGGGCGAATGGCTGATTGACAATTTTTATATCATTCAGGAACAGATTGTACAGCTGAAAGAAGACTTACCGCCCTCATATTATAAAAGGCTTCCGCGGGCGACCCGGGGAGAATTTACCGGCTTTCCGCGCATTTATGAAATTGTGCAGATTCTGACTGCTGTTACTGATAATCTGATTGATCAGGATAACACGACGGTTGCTATTAAAGCATACCAGGAAAAAGAAACATTAAGTCTGGGTGAAATGTGGGCCGTTCCGCTGATGGTTCGGCTGGCGCTGATCGTAAGGCTGGCCGAACGGGGAGAAAAATTGATCAGAGACCGACGAATATTTGAAGAAGTAAACGAGATTCTTGAAGTACATTTAAATCCTGATGTCGAAGAACCGGGCTATTTGTTGCGAAAACTTTCCGAAATTGTCGATCAGCAACATGATACCGAACGGTTTTTGGCCATCCTTGCCCAGCGGCTGCAAACTATGGGCATGCTCACAGAGAATGAGCGTCGCTGGTTTGATTATAAATTTGCGCGGTGGGAAACGAATCTGGATGAGCAGCTGAGAGGTCGTACCCGGCAAACATCGCGCCTGCATTTGAGTATTCAAAATGCTATTTCATCTCTCCGAAAGGTATCAGAAACCGACTGGTCGAATTTTGTAGAAACTTGCTCAGTGGTGGAGCAAATTCTTCGTTTAGATCCTGCCAATGTTTATGCTTCTATGGATTTTCAAAGCCGGGATGCCTACCGTAAAAAGATTGAAAAATTAAGTGATCATTCTCATCTCAGCCAGCAGCAGATTGCCGAAGAAGCCCTGATTATGGCAGAAGGAGCAGCTAAAGACGGAGCCGGAAATGAACAGAAAACTCATATTGGCTATTACCTGCTTGGGCGCGGTTATGATGATTTATGTATAAAAGTTAGCTATCAAACTCCTGTTTATGAACAGTTTCTAAACCGGATAAAGCACCACTTTTCTGATTACATCGGTTTTATCTGCCTAACCACGTTCATCCTGCTGTTAATAGTTGCGTTAGTTTCCAATCTGTTTTCCGCACCGGCCTGGCTTATTCTAATCTCTGTTTTAGCAGCTTTACTGCCCGCTTTTGATTTGGCAACGATAACGGCTAATCGCCTGATATCTCTTTTAGTACCACCGGATATTTTACCTAAGGTAGAATTCAAGAATCGCATTTCCGACCGTTTTAGAACCTTAGTGGTTGTACCCACTATTTTCTCATCTCAAAAAGATATCAAAGAACAAATGGAGATGCTGGAAATACGGGCATTGGCTAATTCGGACCCTGCTCTTCAATTCGCTCTTTTATCTGATTTTCCCGATGCGGCAGAGGAAACCTTGCCTGAAGACGAAGCTTTTTTACAAACAGCCCGAAAGAAAATAGATCAGTTAAATAATCGCTATCAAAGCACCTATGGAGACAAATTTTTGCTATTTCACCGACACCGGAGTCTGAATGAGAATGATAATATATGGATGGGCTGGGAGCGAAAGCGGGGCAAAATTGAAGAGTTGAACAGGGTGCTTAAAAATCCTGATGCTGAAGCCACTTTTTACCCCTTGAATCAAAAATTTCTTGCTTCGCTGAGACATCACCCCGTAACTTTTGTGATTACTTTAGACGCCGATACCAAATTGCCGCCGGGAAGCTCCAAAAAATTAATAGGAACAGCGGCACATCCATTAAACAGGCCGCTTATTTCTAAAGAAGGAAATTATGTGAGTGAAGGGTACGGAATTTTTCAGCCACGTATTTCCATCGCGCCCCAATCGGCAAACAGAACCTGGTTTACGCAAATATTTTCAGGCAATGTAGGGCTCGATCCCTATACCACCGCTGTTTCCGATATTTACCAGGATTTATATCGCGAAGGCGTTTTTGTGGGCAAGGGGTTATATGATCTTAATGCTTTTGAGGATGTTTTAGGAGACCGGTTTCCGTCTAACATCATTTTATCGCACGACCTACTCGAAAGTACCTATCTGCGCAGCGCTCTTGTCACTGATATAGAGCTTTTTGATAATTATCCTACTACCTATCTCAGTTATTGTAAAAGAAATCACCGGTGGATTCGCGGAGACTGGCAAATTATGCCCTGGTTGTTTAATAAAGCACCGGGCAGTGACGGGAAGAAGGAGAAAAATCCCATCAATCCGGTTTCAAAATGGAAAATATTTGATAATCTGCGACGCTCGCTAAATCCGCCCGCTTTAATTCTATTTCTGCTGTTGGGATGGCTTTTGTTACCGGGATCAGCGTTAATTTGGACCGCCGCTGTTTTCGGAGTTTCGGCCTTTCCAATCTATTCAAGCTTTTCTACCGATATTTTTCGCCGCAATAGACGAGTGAGGTGGCAGCTCCATTTAGAAAAGATGCTGGCTGATCTCAAAATGAATACGATTCAAGCTTGCAGTACTTTTATCTTTCTTCCACATCAGGCCTGGTTATCGTTGGATGCTATTTCCCGGACTTTATGGAGAAGGTTTATATCTCATAAAAAAATGCTGGAATGGACGACATCTATTCAGGCAGAAAAAGAAACAGGCAGGTCACAAGCAGTATATTGGAAAAAAATGTGGTTTAATATCTTTTGGGCCGTTTTGTCTGTTGTGCTGGTTTCAGTCTTCACTCCGTCTATTCTTATCATTGCCATACCCATTAGTTTAGCCTGGATTTCTGCCCCCGCCGTGGCTTTTAGAATGAGCCGAAAGCCAGAACGAAAAGAAAAAGTTTTGCACGTCCGCGACAGGGCAGAGCTGAAATTATATGCCCGCCGAACGTGGCACTTTTTTGAGCAGTATATGAATGAAGAACAGAACTGGCTGCCGCCCGATAACGTTCAGCAAGATCCCTATATCGGGGCAACTGCCCGAACTTCACCCACCAATATGGGGCTTTCACTGGTCGCGGTTTATGCGGCCTATGAGAGGGGATACATTACCTTTTCGGCTATGGTTGAGCTGCTTTCAAAGTCTTTAAATTCCATGCAAAAACTCAGTCGCTACCGTGGGCATTTTTATAACTGGTACAGCACACAAGATGGCCGGGTACTGCATCCGAGATATTTGTCCACGGTGGATTCAGGAAATATGGCAGCTTCTTTGATTGTAATGCAAGAAGCACTTGAACAGCTTCCTGAGGAACGGTTATTCAAGCCTGTTTTTTGGAGCGGCCTTCGTGAAACTATGGCTGTTATTGATGAACTGGTTGATGAATTTGAACAGTCATCAGGTTACCCTTCGCTTTTCAAGCAAATCTCATCTGCTTTAGACTCCCTTAAAAGTAGTATTCCCGCCGAAAGTCCTGCAGAAATTTCAAATTGGGAAGAAACCTTGAATAGTTTGCGACACGAAGCTCTGAAACTAAGCCAAATAGATGTTTCAGACTTGCAGGATGAGATGGAAAATGCCGTCTTAAACGAATGGCAAGATTGGTTGAAGCGTCCCTTGCTGCAAATTGAGAGCCATCTTAAAGAATTAGAAGAGATAGAAAAAAGCGGAGCTTCTTATCCGCTGGAAACTGAACTAAAGGATTTGAAGGCAATCCCATTTTTTGAGGAAAAATTAAATCAATGCCATCATCTTGCTGCCCTCTGCCAAAGTTTGGTTCAGAAGATGGATTTCAACCTTTTTTATAACGCGAAGCGTAAACTCTTCAGCATCGGTTTCAATGAAGACCGTGCCGCACTCGATAATAGCTTCTATGATTTACTGGCCAGTGAGGCCCGATTGGCATCTTTTATTGCCATTGCCAAAGGGGATGTGCCTTCGGCTCACTGGTTTAAATTAAGCCGAAGACTCACCAGCATAAGACGTAACGAAATTTTGCTCTCCTGGAGCGGTACGATGTTTGAATATTTGATGCCGCTGCTTTTTATGGGGCGGTTTGAGAAAACACTGCTTAGCAATACCTACGATCATGTGGTAGAGTGGCAAAAAAATTATGGAAAGCTGCGCAGCCATCCGTGGGGGTTTTCGGAAAGCGCCTACAACGTCGTAAATCTTGACTTGCACTACCAGTATAAGGCTTTTGGCGTACCGGGGCTGGGGCTTCGCCGGGGATTGGCAGAAGATTATGTAGTCGCTCCCTATGCGAGTTTGTTGGCGTTGATGGTTGATCCGGCCGACGCCCTGCCCAATTTGAGGGACTTAAAGAAAGCCGGCGTTTATAGCATGAACGGTTTTTATGAGGCTATTGATTATTCATCACCCAGCATGGAAGAGGATGGCGAGGACAAACGGCAAGTCGTAAAAATGTACATGGCTCATCACCAGGCTATGGGCTTGCTGGCCTTGAGTAATGTGCTTAATGATAATCTGATCCAGCGTCTTTTCCACGATCATCCGCTGGTAAAATCGTGTGAGCTGTTGCTGCAGGAAAAAATTCCCCGCGGTATTCCCATTAAAGAACCACGTCCGATTGATATTGAACTTGAACCTGCCGAGGAAGAAACCGGGCAGGTAACGGTCGATTATAGCGGCATCAACAATCTGGATAATAATCCGCCTCGAACCCACTTGCTTTCAAATGGCCGGTTTTCTATGCTTATCACTAACACCGGAACGGGTTATTCATCTTTTGAAGATATTTCTTTAAGCCGTTGGCGGGCAGATGGAGTGAAAGATCCATACGGATTTTTCTTTTATTTAAAAGACTTGGAAACCCAGGAATATTGGTCGGTGGGCCATCAACCAGTAGTACAAAAAGCCGACCGTTATGATGTTTGGTTTCATGCCGGAAAAGTGCAAATTGCGCGGGTTAATAACTGGATTGAATCATTCATGGAAGTTTGTGTTTCGCCCGAAGACGACATCGAATTTCGCAAAGTGATTTTAACCAATTATTCCAACCGTCCGCGTAAAATTGAGCTCACCAGCTATGCTGAAGTTGTATTGGATACTTATCAGTCCGACCGGTCTCATCCTGCTTTTTCAAAACTTTTTGTACAGACTGAATATCTTCAAGAGCAACATGCCCTGCTTGCTCGAAGGCGGCTGAGAAACTCTGATGAAAAGCCCGTCTGGTTGGCTCACACTATCGTGAGTGACGATATCGAAGACATGGAAAGCTCTCTTCAGTTTGAGACTGACCGGGCGAAATTTATCGGACGTGCGCGTTCTCCGGCATCACCACAGGCAATGGATAGAGGTAAAAGACTGAGTGGGTCGGTGGGCAATGTTCCCGATCCTGTTGTAAGCCTGCGACGAACGATTACTCTTAAACCGGGAGAAAAAAAGCAGGTTACATTTGGGCTGGGACGGGCTGAAAGCCGTGAAGAAGCGATTGAAATGGCCGGTCGTTATGACAATACCTATGCTACTGATCGTGTTTTTGAACTGGCGGCCATTTACGGAGGGGTTGAACTTGATCATATCGGGATGAGCGGTGATCAGGCACATTATTTTCAGAAATTAGCAGGCAGCATGCTTTACGGTAACGAATCGCTGCGGGCAAAGCAGTCGATTATGAAGCGAAACCGGCGAACGCAATCGGCTTTATGGGCACATGGCATTTCGGGCGATTTACCGCTGCTGGTCTATCACATCAGCGATGGGAATTATATACGGGAAGTGGCTCAGTTGCTAAAAGGGCACGCTTTATGGCGGCAAAAAGGGCTGAAGGTAGATTTAGTCATCATTAATGAGCATCCGCCGTCTTATATTGATGAACTTCAGGAAGCCATTCAGCATGAAATTCAGCTATCGCTCGAGCGGCAGCAATTGAATACGCAAGGAGGGGTTTTTGTGCTGCGGGCTGATCAGTTGGATCCTGAAGTTCGAACGCTGATAGATACCGTAGCTTATGCAGTTTTAAATGAGAAACTGCCCAATCTTGATGATCAAAGTGAAAAGTCGGAGGAAGAAGAGCGGGAAATCGTTAGAAACTATGAACCCGTGGTGTTATCAGAGCATCACAAGGAGGAAATTCCTGATACGGATGATTTACTTTTTTTTAACGGCTACGGCGGCTTCACCCAAAATGGCAAAGAGTACGTAATCAAGCTTCAAATGGATGAAGACGGTAAGCAACTCGTCCACCCGCCTGCTCCGTGGATTAATGTTATTGCCAATGACGAATTTGGATTTATAACAACCGATAACGGCTCGGATCACACCTGGAGCAAAAACAGCAGGGAAAATAAACTCACGCCATGGTCGAATGACGAGGTTATGGACCCCACGGGTGAAGCCCTTTTCATACGGGATGAAGAGGAAGGCTTGTTTTGGTCGCCTTCGCCCGGACCTGTTGCCGGAAGCGTAAATTACGAAGTACGGCATGGCTTCGGATATACCGACTGCCGAAGCGAAACTTTAAACATTGAGCAGCAAGTGATAAAATGGGTGGCGGTTGATGAACCTATCAAAATAATTAAGCTGCGGCTCACAAATACGGACTTGAGAACTAAAAAGCTTTCGGTATTTCGTTATCTGGAATGGGTGCTGGGCGTTTTTAGGGAGAATTCAGGGCGACAGGTTATCACCGACTTTAATGACGACCTGCAATCTGTGTTTGCCCGTAATTATTACAATAATGAATTTGCAGGCAGAGTAGCTTTTGCTTCATTCTTTACCGAGCATGAGCTGAACAGAGAGAGTTACACCGGCGACAGAATGGAGTTTATAGGCAGGAATAACAGTTTGAGCGATCCGCAGGCCTTGCATTCTGCGGAAGTGCTGAATGAGCAGTTTGGAATGGGTTTTGATTCCTGTGCCGCTTCAAAGGCTGAATTTTCATTGGACTCCGGTTCTGTTATAGATTTTTATTTCTTTTTGGGTGAAACACAAACCCGCGAAGAAGCAAAAAAACTTATTCAAAAGTACCGTGATGCATCAGTGATTTCATCATCACTTGACGAGGTTAAAACTTTTTGGGACAAAAAACTGGGCAGGATCCAAATTAATACTCCCGTTGAGGAGTTTGATATTTTGGTAAACGGCTGGCTTCAGTATCAAAATATTGGCTGCCGAATATGGGCGCGAACCGGCTTTTATCAGTCAGGCGGTGCTTATGGTTTCAGAGATCAATTGCAGGATTCTACCGCAGCCTGTTATCTCGATCCTGATTTAACGCGAAAACAAATTTTACTGCATTCGGCGCATCAATTTCCCGAGGGTGATGTACTGCATTGGTGGCATCCGCCAATGGGGCGCGGAATTCGTTCCCGTATTTCGGATGATCTGCTGTGGATGCCTTATGCTACGGCCTTTTATCTTCGTCACACCGGCGATGATTCAATTTTAAGCGAAACCACCAATTTTATTAATGCAAGAACTCTCGAAGACGGGGAGCATGAAGCCTACCTGCATCCCCAGCGAACGGATGAGCCCGCCACTCTCTACGAGCATTGTTGCCGGGCGATTGACCGTTCGTTAACAAAAGGGCCCCACAATTTGCCCTTAATCGGCACGGGCGACTGGAATGACGGGATGAATAATGTGGGAGATCAGGGTAAAGGCGAAAGTATATGGCTGGGATTTTTTCTGTATGACATCCTGGACTCATTCATACCAATCTGTGAAGAGCGGAATGATGAACGAAGGCTTGAAACCTACCGGGAATATCAAAAAGAACTCAAAAAGCATTTGAATGATGAGGGCTGGGATGGTGAGTGGTTTCGCCGCGCTTATTATGATGATGAAACCCCACTGGGCTCCAAAGAAAATGAGGAGTGCCGGATTGATGCTATAGCACAGGCGTGGTCGGTTATTTCCGGAGCGGCGGACGTAGAAAAGGGTCCCCGGGCGCTTGAATCTGCTAATCGGCATCTTATTTCTGAAGATGACGGCATCATTCGTCTGCTTACCCCGGCTTTTGATACTACCGACCATAACCCCGGTTATATCAAAGGTTATATTCCCGGTGTTCGTGAAAATGGCGGACAGTATACCCATGGAGCACTGTGGCTGGTAAAAGCCTTCGCCGAAAATGGAAATCGTGAACGGGCAGCAGAGCTCATGCGAATGCTTACACCTATAAATCATGCAAGAGATCATAAAAACGCAGATCAATACATGGTCGAGCCTTATGCTGTAGCGGCCGACATTTATGGAGAGCCACCGCTAACCGGAATGGGCGGCTGGACTTGGTATACCGGCTCAGCAGGATGGATGTACCGGGTGATTTTGGAATCCATTTTAGGAGTGGAGATTAGAGACGGGAATCACATGCATATCACTCCTTATAAAAAGTGGAAATATTATCGAGTGATATTAAAAGATTTTGAGGGGAACACAACCTATGATGTGAAGGTTCAAAATAATGTGTCATCCAATAAAGAACCGGAAGGAAAGGCAGAAGTAATTTTGGATGGTGTGGAAGTTACGGTTGAAAACGGATCAGCTATTTTTCCAATGAAAAGTGATGGAAAGCAGCATCAGCTTTTGGTGAAAATAGAATCCGACGAAAAATAAAACTGAGCTTCATTTTCTGCCGATTCGGTTGAATTGAAAAGGTAATCATCATGGAGCAGGCTAAAATTCTGATTATTGATCAAAATGTTTTGGTTCGCAGAGCTGTAGCAAGTTTTTTGGAAAAGAGCGATTCTTTCATCCCGCTATGGGATAGCGGTGGAATAAAACATTTGCGGTATTACATCGAAAAAACGGAACCTGACGTAGTTCTTCTGGCTATTGAAAGCGAAAAGTCGGAGGAGTCCTCTTTGCTGAATATGATAAATGTAAGTTTTCCGTCCCTGCCGATTGTCGCTATAAGCCCCAAAACAAAGGAAGGTGCGGAAGCGGCAGTTTTGGCTTTAAAAAATGGGGCTGTTGATGTGATTACGATTCCGGAACACCGTAATATAATTTTATTTGCTAAACAGCATTTAGGCAAGCGACTTTATTCCATCTTAAGAGTTGCGAACAATCTCCATCATCGTCAAAGTTTAAGTGATGAAATTCTGGATTCACTGATTTACCCCCAAAAGTCGTTCGAGCATTTTACAAGAGAACATTATACGGTACCCACCCCTAAGATAATTGTGATTGGAGGCTGTACCGGCGGCCCCCGGGCATTGTTTTCACTCATTAGTAAATTACCGGCCCAACTGCCTGTCCCCGTTGTTGTGGTTCAGCATTTTCCTAAGATATACACCCGCGCTCTGGCAGAAAAGCTGGATGAAGAATCAGAAGTTAATGTGCGGGAAGCTTTTGACGGTGCCGGGGCGGAAGCAGGAACGGTATGGATTGCTCCCGGGGGCTATCACTGTGAATTAAACCGATCAGGACAGAAAACTGTATTAAATATTCATTATGGTCCGCGAGAACATAACGCGCGGCCCGGTATTGATATGCTTTTCCGTTCGGCGGCATACAATTGGTCAGATAAAGTGCTGGGTGTTTTACTAAGCGGTTCGGGAATAGACGGAATTGCCGGTGCGGAAGAAATCAGAAGGGCCGGGGGAGAGGTGATCGTCCAGGATCCCGAAACAGCTATTGCGCCCGAATTGCCTCTTTCCGTGATTCGCCACGGACTCACAAGAGCTTATTATTCTCCCGAAAAACTGGCTGAAAGACTAATTGCCGTTACTACTCGCCCTAAGAAGCCTTATAACGAAGTTACAGGCAAGGAGTTTATAGGGTGAAGGAAAACTTCAAAAGTTCCCCCTTGGCGAAGGGGGTTAGGGGGATTGACCTTTCTAACTCATTCACATCGTAGCTCATATTGAGAAGTTGCCTTTTCACTCATCGGACATCAAAGCCAGATGTGCGATGAGAGTTTATCCTAATACTGTGAGGGAGTTGAACTCTTGAGAATACTATTCATTCTGTGGTTATCTTAATTCACTCCTCATACATCTTTTCTCCTGCAGTAACTTTAACCGGCAATCGATTCTGAGCCGGAGGCAGGGGACAGGTAGCAAATTCGGTAAAGACACAGGGTGGATTGTAGGCCTTGTTAAAATCAATAAAGGTGATGCCATTTTCATCAGGAACATCAGTGTAAAGATAACGTCCGCCCCCGTAAGTGCTTTCTCCATTGGTTTCGTCCCCAAAAATTATAAAGAATTCATCATCTTTTTGAGGATTGCCCAGTGGCGCCAGCGTAAACTGCTTGCCATCCACCTGGAATTCTAAAATACCGAAAAGAGTATCTTGATATACTTCACCCATTATGTCGGGAATAGAAATAAGCTTTGGTTCTTCAAAAGGTTTGAATTCAGCTTTAATCCGCCAATCTTTTGAAACGGGATAACGTTCAATACCTTCAAAAGAAGTGAAATTTGGATGATTAGTATCTTTCAACCGGATATAATAACTTCCCCGGCGCTCAATGATGTACCAAAGAAAGGAACCATGTTTTACTACAGTTGGCTCCCCTTGGTTATCGCTTTGTATTACTAATTTTGTGACCGGCGATCCATTATGGGTTACGGTTGCATCAGGGTGAACCTTAAGCGTAAAGGTACTGTCTTGAAAAGTGATGCTGCCCAGATTTGCAGGTGCTTTGGGCGGAAAAATGATGTCCTTAGAAGAATCAGCACCTATCGATTGTGTTCCTTCCTGAAGCCGGTAAAGTCCCGCAAGACTAAGCCAGCTGTCTTCTTGTTTTAGCGCTTCAACCCTTTCTTGATGCCATTGGTTAATGGCTGCAATATATTCTTTATCTGTTTGAGTCTTTTGGTTATTACAAGAAAGCATAAAACCAAAAATGAAGATAACGAAAAGGAAGCTGGTTACGCGCTTTTTCATGAGATCTTAATATTTTTTTAATCAGAGATCTTTAAAATATAGCAACTTCAGTTGTTTTAAAATTTTCCCATGTCATCCCCCGAACCCCCTTCAAAGGGGGACAGTTACGGTTTATGTTTGAATTACAGTTAATTGTCTTAAAATATTAGGTTTAGCGAATTCCTATTATATTATTATATATAATATTTGATCTAAATAAGCTGAATTATTGAAAATAATTCGGCTTAAGTCCCCCTTTGAAGGGGGCGCAGGGGGATGATCAAGACAATTATTTGATTAGAGTAGTTTTTCTAAGTGACCTACCAAACTTATTTCAAACTGGGACGAATGCCGTACTCAGTCACTTCAAATATCTTCACTTCCTGATTGATATGAGTACCGTCAAAATTAATATTGCTGATGAGGCCTTCGTACATAGGCTGCCTCTTTAAAGCATCTTTGAGTAAAGCGGGATTAGCAATTTGATCGATTGTTTGCAAAACGTATGAAGCTACATCATAGCCGATCATTGCAAAGCGATTCGGCTCCATATCAAAGCGTTCTTTATACCGCTTTTTAAACTGCTGTACCTCTCGGCTTTTCTGATTGATGTAATAACTTTCGGAGAAATAAATCTTCCGGTTCTGCAGACGCTGTTCAGGAATCTGCACATTACCCCAGGCCTGCGAGCCGAGGACAGTAATATTGCTGTTCATTGCATCCAGGTCCACCAGTAAAAGCTCAATAAGGGTAGGGGCAACTTGTCCGGTGAAGGGTGCATAGATAGCATCCACTTGCGGATAGTTCAGGGAATCAACGACGGCAGCATCGGTAGTGAAATACTTAGTATAATCGGTTAGCTCATAGCCCTTGGATTCCAGGTTTTCTACAAAGAAATAAACAACTTTCGCGCCTAGTTTTTCTGCTTTATTTCGAAAGGCAAAGGCGGAAGCTTCTCCAAGAGAGTTCTGTTCAACCAGTACCGCGAGTGTATCCATATTTAATTCATTCACGGCAAAAGCGGCCATTTTTTGTCCGTGAGAAATAAAAGTCGGATTAGCCTGATAAACATAGGGATTATCGACATTTAAAGTGTGAGAGTTGGCCAGAGGAGCAACAAGCGGGATTTGATACTGCTCAGCCATTTCCGCCATGCTTCTCGCTTGTTCAGAAAACAAGGGGCCAAGTACTACATCAGCATTATAATTCCAAGCCAGATTTGTCATGGCATAAGCGGCAGAATCCATAGTTGCACCGGTATTTTGATACCGGATAAAGGCTTTTTTATTGGCATTTTGGCGGTTGAATTGCTCTGCAGCCATCACATAGCCGAAATATAATCCCTGGGCCACAGAGAACTCGGGGTCCTCACTTGTATAAGAAGGCAAAGCAGCACCGATATTATAAGTTATGCCCTCAGGTGCTTGCAAGTCACCGCTAAAAGCAACTTCCACGGCATAGCTTACTGAATCAGAAAGTACCTTTGAAAGCTTTTGCATTTGGGGATTTGCGGTATCAATCTTTGCTTCGACCAGTTGATTGTAAAGAGTTTGAGCTACCGCATAATCAACCCGTCCGAACGCAGAGGCAACAATATCATACTTAACTTTCGGATAAACAGTCTCCTGAAAAGCATTTCTGCGCTGGTTAAGGGTTAAATAATCAAGAATATCGCTATAAAACTGTTCAGCATTTACCACAATTTGGGTTTGTATCTCCCGCTGCTGAAGCTGATGCAAACGATTCAAGGCATCACCAAACTGCCCAAGCTGAAAATCGACCAGGGCCAGGGTATATTGTGCTTCAAGAAACAGATCTTCTGAGTTTTGCCCGGTTAACTGCTCCAAATAGGCTTTAGCCGTAGTATATTTGCCCATGGCAAAATAAGATTTGCCGGCAAACAGCATAGCTTTATCCGAATTTATATTTGAAAAGATGGAAACGGCCTGATCATACTTTCCCTGCCGATAGAAATTTACTCCTTCTTCGAAAGACTGGGCCTGTAATGCAGTGGGAATGACCAAAAGGAGGGATAAGATTAACAGCTGTGCTTTTTTATAAAAGGGATTTTTTAGAATCTTCATAATGTTTAGAAACAATTTTCTTTAAAATAGAACCACTTAGTGAACCTTTGTGTCTCCTTAGAGTTCCTTCGTGTAATAGTTTGATTAGTAATTCGAAGGACTATAACACGAATATTCTCAAAGAATCACTTCCGAAGGAATGCCTTACGGCAGAAGTTGCATAAAGCTTATTCCCATTCAATGGTTGAAGGTGGTTTTGAACTTACATCATAAACCACGCGATTGATGCCCCTTACTTCATTAATAATACGGTTTGAAACGTGTGCTAAAAAGGGGTGAGGCAGGTGAGCCCAATCGGCAGTCATGCCGTCCACGCTGGTTACTGCCCGGAGCCCCGCCGTAAATTCGTAGGTTCGTTCATCACCCATCACTCCAACACTTTGTACAGGGAGCAACACAACCAGTGCCTGCCAGACTTCATCATACAATGCATTCTTGCGCAGTTCATTGATAAAAATAGCATCCGCTTCACGCAGCATATCAAGTTTTTCCGGGGTGATGTCAGAGATAACCCTGATTCCGAGTCCCGGCCCCGGAAAAGGATGTCGTTTAATAAAGGCTTCGGGAATTCCCAGTTCTCGGCCTACATTTCGGACTTCATCTTTAAAAAGCTCTCGCACCGGTTCTACCAATGCCAGATTCATTTCTTCCGGCAAACCGCCCACATTGTGGTGGGATTTGATAGTCGCGGAAGGGCCTTTAAAGGAAATACTTTCAATAACATCGGGATATAAAGTACCTTGAGCCAAGTACTTAAACGAATCATCATGAGCAATAGTATCATCAAAAACATCAATGAAGGTATTACCGATGATAGTACGTTTTTCCTCGGGGTCTACAACCCCTTTTAAGTTCTCAAGAAAGCGCTCGCTTGCGTCAACACCTTTTACGGGCAGATGGAGCTGATCTTCGTAAATATCGAGCACATCCTGAAATTCATTCTTCCGCAGCAAACCGTTATCAACGAAAACGCATTGCAGCTGATCGCCGATTGCTTTATGAACAAGCGTGGCAACTACTGTAGAATCAACGCCGCCGCTGAGGGCACAAAGTACGCGGTCATCACCCACTTGTTCGCGTATTTCCTCAATGGTAGATTCAATAAATGATCGCGCAGTCCAATTGCCTTCAAGCCCGCAGATTGATTTCACAAAATTCTTCAAAATCTGTTTTCCGTGAATGGTGTGAATCACTTCCGGGTGAAACTGAACTCCGAATATTTTCTCATTCTGATGCCGCACGGCAGCAACACGAGCATTATCGGTGTGACCGATGATGACATAATCGTCAGGCAGTTTTTTGATATGATCACCGTGGCTCATCCACACTACTGACTCTTCCGGAATTTGCTGAAAAAGATCAGATGAATCGTCCACGATGAGTTCTGATCGGCCGAATTCACGACGAGCTGCCTGTTCAACACTGCCGGGAATTTGGGTATGAGCTAAAATTTGCAAGCCATAACAAACACCCAAAATAGGTGCATCCCAGTCAAAAATATCCTGATTCAGCTCAGGGGCATCCTCGTCATTTACGCTGAAGGGGGAACCGGAAAGGATGATACCTTTGGGGGGAGCATCAGAAAAAGCGGCTAAATCTTTATTAAAAGGGTGAATTTCGCAATAGACATTTAATTCTCTTACCCGTCTGGCGATAAGCTGAGTGTATTGAGAACCGTAATCAAGAATTAAAATCCAGTCTGCGGGACGATGTTGCATAGAAGGTTTAGCGGTTAAAGAAATTCTTTATTTCACCCCTAAATCCCCTAAAGGGGACTTATACTGCTGGAATAAAAAATGAAGATCTACTTTGTAAATGGCAGTTTTATTAAGGGTGTTACTCTTTGAATAAGGTAGCTGCAAGTCCCCTTTAGGGATTTAGGGGTGCATGTGGGGATGACATTAAAGCTGATCAGGCCTTCGATCACGCCACTATCTCCTCATACTCATCTGAGGACATCAAGCCATCAAGCTGAGAAGCATCGCTGATTTTCACCTTTACCATCCAGCCCTCACCGTAGGGATCATCATTGACAATCTCCGGCTCCATTTCCAGCTTCTCGTTGATCTCGATAATTTCTCCGGATATGGGTGCGAAAAGATCAGAAACTGTTTTCACCGCTTCTACGGTGCCAAAAACTTCATCCTGATCAAATTCAGAACCTTCCGGTTCCAGTTCAACAAACACGATATCGCCTAACTCACCCTCAGCAAAATCGGTGATGCCGATGGTTGCGGTACCGTCTCCGTTATCACGAACCCATTCGTGCTCTTTGGTATATTTTAAATCTTCAGGAAAGCTCATTTTTCTATTTATCCGGGTTAAATTGAAATTCTTCGAGATATTTCGTGTTGAAGGTTCCTTTTTGGAAATTCTCGTCATCCATCAGTTGCAGGTGATAGGGGATTGTTGTTTTAACGCCTTCAACAATAAATTCTGACAATGATCTGCGCATCCGTTTGATAGCTTCTTCCCTCGTTGGCGCACTTACAATAAGTTTGCCAATCATCGAATCGTAATAGGGAGGGATACGGTAACCGGCATAAGCATGGGTATCAACGCGCACGCTATGTCCGCCTGGAGTATGAAAAACCTCAACTTTTCCCGCACTCGGACGAAAATTATGAGCCGGATCTTCTGCATTAATACGGCATTCAATAGCATGTCCCCGCATTTTTAAATCTCTGTCCTTAAGTTTTTGTCCGGCCGCTACTCTAATTTGCTCCTCAACGAGGTCATAATTGGTGATTTCTTCGGTAACAGGATGCTCTACCTGGATACGGGTATTCATCTCCATGAAATAAAAGTCATGGTTTTTATCCACTAAAAATTCTACCGTACCTGCACCTTCATAATTTACTGATTTTGCCGCACTAATGGCCGCCTGACCCATTTTTTCGCGTAATTCGGGGGTCATCAGCGGAGAGGGAGCCTCTTCCAGAATCTTTTGATGACGGCGTTGAAGAGAGCAATCACGTTCACCGAGGTGAATCACGTTCCCGTGCTGATCACCCAAAATTTGAATCTCAACGTGATGTGGCTCTTCAACAAATTTTTCAATATAAACAGCGGGATCATTAAAGGCTGTTTCGGCCTCTGTTTTACACATGCTGTAAGCTTGTTGCAGCTTATCTTCTTCATAAACAACCCGCATTCCGCGTCCACCGCCGCCCGAAGATGCTTTAATGATGACCGGATAGCCGATATCATTACAAATCTTTTTAGCATCTTCAATGCTTTCAACCAGTCCGTCGCTGCCCGGCACAACAGGAACATTGTTTTTGATCATCGTTTCCTTAGCCACCGATTTATTCCCCATAGCACTAATCATTTCAGGGGAAGCTCCAATGAACTTTAGATCATGTTCAGCACAAATCCTTGAAAATTCCGCATTTTCAGATAGAAAACCATATCCCGGGTGAACGGCTTCGGCATTGGTAATTTCAGCTGCCGAAAGAATGGCGGGAATTTTAAGATAACTGTCTTTACTTGGCGGGGGACCGATACAAACAGCTTCATCGGCAAATTTTACATGCAGGCTATCTTCATCAGCAGTAGAATAAACTGCTACTGTTTTGATGCCCATTTCTTTACAAGTACGAATAACTCGGAGAGCAATTTCGCCCCGATTGGCAATAAGTATTTTATTAAACATGAATTTCTTTTGATTTACCCGATAATAAACAGAGGTTGATCGAATTCTATGGCTTCGGCATCTTCAACAAGAATTTTCTTGATTTCTCCCGAATATTCCGATTCAATCTCATTCATAATTTTCATCGCCTCAACAATGCATAACGTCTGGCCTTTTTCAACCTGGTCGCCGACTTTTACGAAAGGATCATCATCGGGTGATGGCGCACGGTAAAAAGTACCGACGATGGGTGATTTAATAACTTCGCCTGAAGGTTGTTCTTTAGCTTCTGCAGTTCCCGAGTCACTTGCTGACCCCGCTGCTTGCGGCTGAGGGGCCGGCTGCTTTTGGGGCTGCGGGCCTGCCGGCATTTGATACTGAATCGGCATTTGCGGCATCGGCGCTTGCTCCACATCCGGCTTCTTTTTCACCTTAATTTTGAAATCCCCTTCCTCAATTGATACCTCATTGACTTCGCTTTCCGCGATAAGATCAAGCAGGTTTTTAATAACTTTTAAATCCATAATAAAATTAGTTAGTTGTTACGCGTTCAATATATTCTGATGTTTGAGTATCCACTTTAATTTCTTCGCCTTCATTAATAAAAAGTGGTACCTGAACCTTTGCACCCGATTCCAGTGTTGCCGGTTTACTGCCTCCTTGAGCAGTATCACCCTTGAGACCCGGGTCTGTTTGGGCTACTTTAGCCACAACTTGTGCGGGCGGCTGGGCATATAATACTTTTTCGTTATCTACATCGACCGCAAGGGTACAAATTTGCCCGTCTGCGATAAATTCTGACTTTTGTACCCGGCCTTCTTCAACAGGAATCTGGGCATAGGTTTCCTGATTCATGAAATAATAAAGATTACCATCCCGGTAAAGAAATTGGTAGGGCTGGTGCTCAACCCGCACTTCGATAACTTTTTCACCTGAACGAAAGGTTTTTTCAATATTTTTTTCATTAACAACCCCTTTAAGGTTTGTGCGAATGAAAGCACCGCCTTTGCCGGGTTTTACGTGTTGATAGTCAACAATAGAATAAAGCTCATCGTCTAAATTGAGCACCATTCCTGTTCTGAAATCAGATGTAGATATTTTGGCCATGAATTAATTGGTTCGATATTTATTGGGTCAAAAATACGATGAGCAGTAATTGATAACAAACCAAAAAAAGGATCACGTATCGGGGCGGTCGGTGATTGCTTCGGGAGATGCTTTGCCAAAGAGGTTGACAGATGCATATAAAGCACCGCCAAAGAGAATACTGCCGGCAATAATTAAAACAATAAGCCCCTGAACCGGAAAGCCGCCAAAGCTTACAGAAACGGTTTGTGCGGGTCCGCCGGGTGTGGCGAGAGAAACCAGCCCTGCTTCTTTTGGTGTCCATTTATAAGTGTTTCCACTTACCGCAACTTTTTGAACTTCCGCAATATTGCTTCCGGGGCGGTAGGTAATGATGAGCGTATCAGCCTGCGGAACTGAAACATTTACCGCTTGTCCCGCGGTAAATATTTCATTGGCCTCTACGTATTGTGCCTTTGCAGATGTGGCGCAAAGCAGGCCAATGGTAATGACCATTATTGAAATAGAAGATAATCGGAATAACATAGATTTTAATTTTTTGAAGTTTCTGGTGCTGACGGCAGAATATCGCTATCGGGCTCTATATCGTAAGTGCTTTTGAAAGTAAGGTAAAAGGCGATAGCAAAGGTAGCTAAGAGCCAAATTATAGGAATGACATAGGGAATCCAGTTTAACCCGCCAAGAGCATAATTCGCTCCATATAAGTCGCCGTTAAACTCGTTATATAAATTCCATAGGATAACAATGCCAAGAAGCGAAGGAATCACATATTTAATAAGTCCGTTAAACCATCGGCCTAAAGTAAAGGTACTGTTGGCGTTAACGGCCTGACGAATTTTATCGGCTCCGAGCACCCAGCCGATCATAACGCATTCAAGAAAGCTAACCCCAAGCAGGCTGTAACTGAATGCCCAGTGATCAAGAATATCGAGAAGGGTGAGGCCGAGCGTTCCATTATCTGAGAGGTTGGGATCAATGATCATAGGCAGCGCGAAACAGGCTGAACCGATGATACCCGGTACAGAAACCATGGTAAGCGCTTTTCTGCGGCTGATGCCCAGTTTATCACGCAGTGCACTGACCGGCCCTTCAATAAGAGAGATTGAAGAAGTGACACCGGCCATCAAGAATAAGAGGAAGAAAAGTCCGCCGAATATTTTCACACCGGTGGGGAAATGAGAAATTCCCTGCGGAATGGCGAAGAATGAAAGCGAAAGCGTAGTACCGCCACTGGGATTAATGGCAAAAGCAAAGAGCAGGGAGAAGATGGCAATACCTGCCAAAAATTCAAATCCGCAGTTGAGCAATGACACTACGAGTGAATTGTTGGTCGTATCAGAATCTTTCGGTAGATAGGAGGCATAGGCCGTCATGGTACCGAGGCCGAGGGAGAGGGTAAAGAATATCTGTGAAAATGCTCCTTTCCAAACTTCGGGCTGCATGATACCTTCAAAATCGGGGGTGAATAAGTACATCATTCCTGAAAAACCGCCATCGAGGGTAAGTCCGCGAATAATAAGGATGATCATAAACAACCACATCAGCGGCAAGGCTACTCGTACTGCCCATTCTATAGTATCAGTGCCTTTCCAAAGGATGAGCAGGTTAACACCCCACAAAGCCAGTACGCCAAGAAGCGGCCACCAGGTAGCAATAAGATTAAAGAAATAAACCATGGCGCTTACTCCTTCGGTTGGGTCCTGCATAGGGGTGAAGGGAGCCGTTGCGCCGGCTTCAAAAAGACCGCCGAATGAACCGAAGAACATTCCCGCGGCCCATCCCAGAATAGTGATATAATACATGGTGATAAAAAGCGCACTGCCGAGGCTCCACCAACCTACAAATTCACCTTTTCTGCCGGTTAGCTTGTAAAGTGCTTTAGGGAATGCGCTCTGGGTCATCGTACCAAGGCCGAACTCCAGAACCATTACAGGGATACCGACGGCAAAAAGCGCGAAAAGATAAGGCAGATAAAAAGCACCGCCGCCATAGGCATAAGCATTGGCACTAAAAAAGACGATATTGCCTAAACCAATAGCTGACCCCGATGCGGCAAGTATAAATCCCAGTTTTGAGTTCCAGTTTCCCCGTTTGTTTTTTGTGTCTGTATTAGCCAAGAATACCCCTTTATACTTTATGAGACGATAAATTAAATTTTCCTTAAAATGTAATGACTGAAGCTTACTTACAAATACTATTTTTGCAAAAGATGTAAATCTGTCTGAAAGAGAAAGTATGTAAAGAAAGCCAGAAAATCCTAAAAGCAAAGGCAAAAGGCAAACCTGAGACGGCAAACGGCAGAAGTGAAAAGGCAGACGAGGATCTCCCGTCTGAACGTTGCTTTTGCGGTCCGACGGATAGGGAAGGAGTGCTTTCCCTAATCTGGATTTTTCTTACCCTCAGGCAGTAATCTCAGCCGTCTGATAGGAAAATCGGTTAAATCCGTGCAAATCCGCGGCCTAATAAAACATCAAGAAATCAGGCTACCCGGTTTGGCATTGGTTTCTACAAATTTGAGTGAACCGTCAGCTTCTTCAGCCATTAAAATCATGCCGTTGCTTTCCACACCCATCAATTTTTTAGGGGCTAAATTTGCCACCACACATATTTTTTGTCCCGCTAAGTTCTCCGGATCAAAATCTTTGGCGATACCGGAAACAATGGTGCGTCTTTCAAAGCCGAGATCAACGGTAAGCTTTAGCAGTTTATCCGCTTTTTCGATAGCAGAGGCTTCGATGATTTCAGCCGCACGAATATCAACCTTCATACAGTCACTGAATTCAATTTCATCTTTTAAAGGTTCAAAATTACTTTCTTCGGTTTGATCCATCGTACGTTCTTTTAATTTTTGAAGTTGTTCTTCTACCTGTTCGTCTTCAATTTTTTCAAATAGAATGGCTCCTTTTTTGATTGTGGAACCGCTTTTGAGAATGGAACCGTTGACATCACTCCATTTAATTTTATCGGAGAGATTCAATTCATCCCTGAGTTCTTTCATTTTGTTGGGCAGAATGGTGTCAAAAAGGACGCTTAGCGCCGCAGTAATTTGCAGGCAGACATGCAACGTGTTCCCGCAAGTTTCGATGTCTTCTTTGCGCGTTCGCCACGGTTCCATTTCAGTAAAATATTTATTTCCAATACGAGCAAGGTTCATCGTTTCAGCAATGGCTTCGCGCAACTTGAACTGTTCGTAAGCTTCGTTGATTTTCACCTTTTGTCCTTCAATTTGAGCCAGCACTTCGCGGTCTTTGTCCGTAGCATTTTTCAGTTCCGGTACTTTTCCCTCAAAATACTTGTGAGTGAATGAAGTGGTTCGAAATACGAAATTGCCGAGAATATCCGCCAGTTCGCTGTTGACTTTATTCTGGAAATCCTGCCAGGAAAAATCGGAATCTTTGGTTTCGGGCAGAATGGTTCCCAACACATAGCGAAGAAGATCGGCATCAAAATCCTTGAGGTAATCACTTAGCCAGACTGCCCAGCCGCGGGAAGTGGATAACTTTTTGCCTTCGAGATTCAAAAATTCGTTCGCAGGCACGTTCTTAGGCAATACATAATCGCCGTGCGCCATCAGCATAGCAGGAAACATGATACAGTGAAAAACGATGTTATCTTTGCCGATAAAATGGATGAGATCAGTTCCATCATCCTGCCAGTAGGTTTTCCAGAGATCAGGCTCATCCTGTTGTTCAGCCCATTCTTTAGTTGCTGAAATGTAGCCGATGGGCGCATCAAACCAGACATAAAGCACTTTGCCATCGGCACCTTCAAGGGGGACAGGCACACCCCAACTGAGATCTCGCGTTACGGCACGATCAGCCAGTCCATCATTCAGCCAGCTTTTCACCTGTCCCAACACATTGGACTTCCAATTTTCGCGGCTGTCAATCCATTGCTCCAGCTTCTCCTGAAAATCACCTAGTGGCAGGTACCAGTGTTCGGTTTGACGAGTTTCGGGAGTATCACCCGTGATAGCACTTTTGGGATTGATCAGTTCGGCAGGAGAGAGCGAGGTACCACAATTTTCACACTGGTCGCCATAGGCTTCTTCATAACCGCAATTAGGACAGGTGCCCTTTACATAGCGGTCGGGCAGAAACATCTTCGCTTTTGGGTCATAAAGCTGCTCTTCGGCTTTCTTTATGAACACACCGTCATCATACAGCTTTTCGAAAAACTCCTGGGAGGTTTTGTAATGAACGGCTGAACTGGTTCGTCCGTAATAATCAAAGGAGATGCCGAAGTTTTCAAATGCCTGTTTGTTTTGAGAGTGAAATCTATCCACGATGTCCTGTGGAGTCACTCCTTCTTTCTCTGCCGCAATGGTGATGGGTACTCCGTTTTCATCCGAACCGCAAATATGGATGATATCTTCGCCCGTCAGCCGCTTATAACGCACGTATAAATCGGCGGGAAGATAGGCGCCGGCTAAATGTCCTAAGTGAATGGGGCCATTAGCGTAAGGAAGGGCAGAAGTAACAAGCGTTCTTTTGGACATCAAAAAAATAATTAGGTTGAATTTTAAAGAGCGAAAATAAGGCGTTCATTCTTAAAATGATAGTGAGGAGTACCGTAATGAGTGTAATTGAAGCCACAGATCGGAACGGATTATATAATTAAAAAACAAAATCCGTTGCAATTTGTACAGATCTGTGACCTATTTCCAATATTTCCCCAAAAAAGCATACAGCGCCACACCAACGGTAACCGAGACATTGAGCGAATGCTTATGTCCGTACTGGGGAATTTCCACAAAAGTGTCGATAAAAGGCAGAATATCGTCATCTATGCCCGTTACTTCATTTCCGAAAACCAGGCATATTTTTTTATCACCAGGAATGGAATAATCGGGCAGGTAAATACTGTTAGTAGTTTGCTCAAGCCCGGTTAAGAGATAGCCCGACTCTTTTAACGCTTTGAGTGAAGCCTTCAAATCATCAATTTTTTGCCAATCGACGTGTTTTTCGGCGCCAATAGCCGTTTTGGAAATCTCGGCACGCGGGGGATAGGGCGTAAAGCCGGAAATAAGCAGTTCATCAACCCCAAAAGCATCGGCGCTTCTAAAGGCGGCGCCCACATTGTGCATACTGCGAACATTGTGGAGCAGGATTTTCAGATCACTTAGTTTGCCGGGTGTTTTCCGGGCTAAATTTTGCCGAAGTATTTCTTTAGTACTTAATTTTTGCATGAATTTAATAGCTAATACTTGCGTTCTTAGCGTTGCCTTAGCGTTCCTTGCGGTTTAACCGCGAAGTACGCGAAGAATTTGCAAGGGGCGCTGAGAGATTACTTTAGGCCTCACAAGGTACCAAATTTAGAGTTGGTATAAGAGTGTTAATCGTGCTATTTTAAGAACGTTTAAAAGGGCAAATGTCAGTCTAAAGGCTGGCATTCGTTTTTTTATGGATTAAGTATATTTTGAACCAATAAAACTAAGCATCGTGGAAAAAAATTATTTATCACGTGAAGGGTACGAAAAATTAGATGCGGAACTTAAAGATTTAAAAACCCGGGGACGAAAAGAAATTGCCGCAGATATAGCAGAGGCTCGCGCAAAAGGTGATCTTAGCGAAAACGCTGAATATGATGCCGCTAAGGAAGCCCAGGGAATGCTCGAAAAACGCATTTCAGAGCTGGAAAACGCTCTCGCCAACGCCCGCATTCTGAATGAAGAAGACATTAATACCGACAAAGCTTATCTGCTTTCCAAAGTTACCATTCATAATCATAAAGTGGATAAAGAGGTAAGGTATACGCTGGTTTCTAAAGATGAGGCGGATTTTAAAGAGAACAAAATTTCGGTTGAATCGCCCATTGGCAAAGCCATTCTCGGTTCTTCTGTTGGCGAGATTGTAGAGGTTGATGTACCGGCAGGAAAATTAAAACTTGAAATAAAAAATATAGAACGATAGTAGATGAAGATAGCAGTCATTGGCACCGGTTATGTAGGTTTGGTTTCGGGAACTTGTTTTGCCGATTCAGGCAACGAAGTAATATGTGTGGATATTGATGAACAGAAAGTGCAAAGCCTGAAAGAAGGGAATATTCCTATTTATGAACCGGGTTTGGAAGCCATTTTCTCTCGAAACATCCGCGAAGAACGTCTTACCTTTACTACCAATATGGAAGAGGCGGTGCGTGATGCTGAAATCGTTTTTCTGTGCTTGCCAACTCCTCCCGGGGGAGACGGCGAGGCCGATCTCAGCGCCGTTATGAAAGTAGCCGGACAGTTAGGCCATTTGATTAGTGATTATAAAGTCATCGTAAATAAATCTACCGTACCGGTGGGAACGGCCGGACGTGTAAGAGACGCAATCGCGGAATCTGCGGACGAGGAAAATTTCGATGTCGTTTCAAATCCCGAGTTTTTGCGTGAAGGGGCTGCTGTGGATGATTTTATGAAGCCGGAACGGGTGGTGATTGGTACTTCGAGCGAAAAAGCAGCTGAGTTAATGACTACGCTTTATGAACCCTTCGTGCGCTCGGGCAACCCCATTATTGTGATGGATGAGCGAAGCTCTGAACTCACAAAATACGCGGCAAATGCGATGCTTGCGACAAAAATCACTTTTATGAATGAAATCGCGAACATCTGTGAAAAGGTGGGGGCCAATGTGGATAATGTCCGTCGCGGAGTAGGCACGGACTCTCGTATCGGTAAGCGTTTTCTCTTTGCCGGCATCGGTTATGGCGGAAGTTGTTTTCCTAAAGATGTGCAGGCTATTCATTACACAGCCGGAAAATGCGGTTATGATTTTCGTATTCTTGAATCGGTGATGAAAGTAAATGAAGCCCAAAAAGTTTCCATCGTTAGAAAGATGGAAGATTATTTTGGAACCGATAATTTCAGCGGCAAAACGTTTGGAATATGGGGACTTTCATTTAAGCCCGAAACCGACGATATCCGTGAAGCTCCGGCTCTTTATATTGCTGATGAATTAGTGGAGCGGGGAGCGAAGCTTTTGGCCTATGATCCCGAAGCGATCACCACTTTTAAGAAGGCAACTACCCAAAAGGTGCTGGATAATACCACTTTTGTCCACAATCAGAAGGATGCCTTGAATGATGTAGATGCCCTTGTGATTTGTACCGAGTGGAATGAATTTCGCCGTCCTACCATTGATCGTTTTCAAGATCACATGAAGCAGTCAGTGATTTTTGACGGACGAAATCTGTATGATCTCGAACGCGCCCGGAAATCAGGCATCACCTACATCAGCGTTGGACGTCCTTCGGTGAATGTAGAGGAAGGTATAAAGGTATAGGGTATAAGGTGTAAGGAGCTAATATTCCCCCTTGGAGAAGGGGGTTAGGGGGATTGATCAAGATATTATTATGAATTCCAACCCTAAATTTTTTTGAACAACCTCCTGATCAACTTCAGTTGTTTCTGATCCCGACAGCGGTCGGAACGAGGGGTGTTCAGCAACATCTTCATTAACAATTTATCTTCTATAATTTGAATAAAATCAGCAAAAAACGAGCCCTGATCACAGGTGGTGCAGGGTTTTTAGGTTCTCATCTCTGTGACAGGTATCTGACCGAAGGATACGAAGTGATCTGTATGGATAATCTCATTACCGGCAGTGCCGATAACATTGCTCATTTAATCGGCCGTAATGATTTCACCTTCATCAAACATGATGTCACCAATTACATTCATGTAAGCGGGGATCTCGATTTGATTCTTCATTTCGCATCTCCCGCATCGCCTATTGATTATCTCGAAATGCCGATTCAAACGCTGAAAGTCGGTTCTTTGGGGACACATAAAGCATTGGGATTGGCTAAAAGTAAGAACGCACGTTTTCTTTTAGCTTCAACCAGCGAAGTGTATGGCGATCCGCTGACTCATCCCCAAAAAGAAAACTACTGGGGTAATGTGAATCCTATCGGCTCGCGGGGTGTTTATGATGAGGCCAAGCGGTTTGCCGAAGCGATGACGATGGCTTATCACCGCTATCATGGGGTTGAAACACGCATTGTTCGCATTTTTAACACTTATGGATCGCGTATGCGCATCAGTGATGGGCGAGCTTTGCCTACATTTATGAGTCAGGCACTGCGGGGTGATGATTTGACTGTTTACGGTGATGGCTCTCAAACCCGGTCATTTACTTATGTTGACGACTTAATTGAAGGAATCTGGCGGCTTTCACAAAGCGATTATACCGATCCGGTGAATATTGGTAATCCCCAGGAAATTACCATTTTGGAGTTTGCGAAAGAAGTTATCAAACTGACCGGCTCTAAGAGTGAGATTATTTTTGAAGAATTGCCTGAAGATGATCCCCAAGTGCGTCAGCCTGATATCGGAAAAGCAAAAAAAGTACTCGGCTGGGAGCCAAAGTTCGACCGCGAAGAAGGGCTGCGCAAGACACTGGATTATTTTAAAGAAAAGGTTTTGGTGAGCTGATTTTTTGAGCTACTGTTAGTTCAAAAAGGTCATCCCCCTGCGCCCCCTTCGAAGGGGGAATTATATTCCGCTGATGAAATCAGCGGAGCTTTTGTCCCCCTTTGAAGGGGGATGACAAAGCGGATAGTTAAATTATAGCAAAGAATTTTGATCGATTATTTAAAAATACTTCCAAAATCACTCGCAGCATTAATTTTTTGCTGCATTGTAGGCGCCTTTTTGCCATCAAAAAGCACTGCACAATCAGGCTACGTTTTAGAGCCCATTCCTGATGTTTGGTATAACAGCGTAGATGGCATCAGGGTAGGGGTTCGGGTGCTGGGGTATGTTCCCGGAACCTTTGGCGGAGGTCCCCATCGGTTAGATGCAGGAATCTGGCTGGGGACAAAAATCCCGGAACATCCTGTTTCTTATTATTTATCATTCACCGAACCGATTCCGTCTATTTCTGCTTTCGGCAGTGAAGCTAACATCAATCTTACCAGTTTATACCGAACAGGTTTTCAGCAGCATGGAATAACCTTCAATAAGCGCTGGCAAACGGGTTTTGAAGAACGGAATTACAAAGAACTTTCGATCGGATTCAGAGCCGAGCATCGTTTTGATGAAGACTATTTGCTCTACCCGCAGCTTTGGCAGGATGACTGGCTGTTTTTGATTGGAGTAGATCTCGACATCACCCATGAAAACAAGCTGGGTAGGTACTACCTTTCTTTTCGCACCGACCTTAATTTAGGCGGACAATACCAGGAGTTTATTCGGAGTGCAGTTTCGGTTCAGCAAGAATGGGCGTTTTCAGAGACCTTTTCACTGACGGGGCGGCTTTTCGCCGGGGCAGCATCCAATCAAGCGGCTCCCGAATATCTTTTTATGCGAAGTTTGGAAACCGCTCGATTCTGGATGAACAGTGGTTTAACACGGGCACGGGGTACCATTCCACCGGCATGGATTGAAGCGGGCTTTATTCAGGTTACGGGCGGGCCTAACTTAAGAGGCTATCTCAACCGGGATATTGAATTGCTCAACAATTCAGTAACGCCGCTTTTTACATCCTTTACGGCGTTTAATTTGCAGCTTGGTTATCCTAATCCTTTAGATGCCGCCTTTAACAACATTTCAGTAGTGGGTGAGTTTATTAATCTTCACTCATACCTGTTTTTGGATACCGGTACTTCACTGGGCTTTACTGCTTCTGAAGTGGATGAACTGTTAGCCGATGCCGGTGCCGGGTTCAGGTTTTCAATCAACATTCCCGATAAATTAGGAAAACCGAGGGGATTGGTGATTCGTTATGATATTCCCTTTTGGGTCTCTCATCCGGGAAATGAAGAGCCGTTCAAATTTCGCAGCGTTATCGGGATAGGTGCAGTCATCTCATTATAGCTTTTTTGTGAAACGAATTACATACATATTTTCTGCTTTTTTACTTCTCTGTCTTGTGTCCTCATGCACAACCGGACGGTGGACTGTCAAAAATAAGTCGGCTATTGACAAATCCGATTATGAAATTTTAGAGCAACACCAGTTTTTAAAAGTTTCGGGTGATGTTTCTCCTGAAAGTCCTGTCTTGCAACTTGATGTGCTTTCCAGAACGAAATACCGGTATGCCCAAAAGGTACTGGTTCAAAGAAATATTCAGGATTATCGCTTGCGTCCCCTGTTTACGGCCCTGGGCTTAGCAGGTGCGGCAGCGGCTTTCTTTGTGGCTAATTCAACCATGTTCAGGGGCAATGGCACTCCAACAAAATCAACAGTCTTAAATGCTACCGGCGCTTTGCTTGCGGTTTCCGGCATTTTTAATATGAAACCGGTAGGCGAACCGCGTCCCACCGGCGAAGAACGCTTTCTGAGACAAACGGGAACAGTCATAAAAATTGACACCGTTAACGTTCAGGAACCGGCTGCAACTACGGCATCGGTCAAAATTCATTACAGGGATGAAGTGATTTTCGACGATTCGAAGTTTAATTTTTCCTCCGGACAATTAGAAATTCCATTAGCCGATAAATTGAATGCGTTGCAAATTCAAGGGCCTGAGCCCGGTTCTGTTTCGGTTGACGTTAGTTTTATAGATTCATCCTACACATATAAGTATCCGGTTGAGAAGATACTTCAGCCCTATGCACAGGTCTCAAGTCAGTTTACTGAGTTGAGGAACAGCCCACGCATCAACCAGAATAACATTTTGGCGGATTTGTTGAAAGGGAGCCAGGTAAGGGTGCAGAATTATAGCAATGAGCAGTGGTACCAGGTTTTGTACGGGGGGATTTCGGAAAATTATATCCACAAGGATGATGCTTATCTTGTATGGCGGCCTTCAGATTTTGCCCAGGCTAATGAAGTAGTTACTGTTCCGAGAATTTCTTTCGGCAATGTGGATGTAGAAAGCAATATCCCCGTTTTGGATGCATCTAATCCTAATGGCATTGCTCTGATTGTCACAAATGAAAGTTACAACAGAAATTTACCCGAAAACACCTATGCTCTCCGCGACGGCAGGCTGATCCGTACCTATTTGAGAAATGCCCTTGGCTTCGAGCCGCAAAATATATTTACGCTTACAGATATCAGTGATTCAACCGGTCTTTACAGAACGCTTTCGCATATTCAATTTGCCGCCAATGACAGTACCGAATTTTTTGTCTATTTGAATGGCTATGGTTCGGTTACAAGAAGTGAAGATGGTGCACACTTTAAGCTTTTAACGGTGGAAGAAGAAGGAAAAGGAAATCCGGAAGCCATAGATTTAAGAATACTTTTTGAGCGATTGTCCACTGTTCCTTCTTTCCAGACCCTTGTAGTGAGTGACATAGATTTTAGTCACCAAATGCCTGAAAACTCCTTCACCCCAAATGAAGAACAGCGGATTTTAGAATCGCTGGCTTCTGCATTGATTGATGATGAATCAACAACATCGCTGCTGATGGGAACCCAATTAGGACAACCTTCCAGCCTGTATGTTTCGGCAACGGGTGAAGATAAAAAACATCATATTTTCCCTTATTTCTTTGCCCGGGCTATTCAGCAACGGAGAACGAGCCTTTCTGCTATCTATCAGTATTTAGAACGAAATGTATCTTACACTTCCCGAAAACTGCACGACCGTCCCCAGGATCCCCGGCTTTTCGGTGATGTTTTTCTGAATTTGGTGAACGAATAACACGTTTCACGATTGAAATATTCTTTAATAACCATTCAAAGTTCTTTTAGTGTCATTTCTTCCGAAGGAATCCCTATGGGAGACTGGAGAGCGGCCCCGAATGCTCGGGGCGCTCGGAACGGCGGGGTCCGTTAGAAGGATTTTGAGTATTATTTGAAAAAAGAAGAACATGAAAGTGAACCATAAATATGTCCTTGAATGAACCAGGTAATCCAAGATATACGGGCAAGAGCTGCGGCTCAATCGAAGCGAATTGTTTTGGCTGAAACGGATGATGTCCGTGTTTTAAAAGCGGCATCATTTCTGGCTAAAGAGCAGATCTGTGAGGTGGTACTGACGGGAGACGAAGAAGCAATTTTTAAACTGGCTGATGAAAACGGAATTAAGCTCTCATCCGGTGTCCGGGTAATTTCACCCCTCAAAAGCGATGTGAAGGAAGAGTTGACTGCTCATCTGCTTGAGCACCTGAAACATAAAAATATAAGTAGAAGCGAAGCAAAAGAAATGCTGAAAAACCCGCTTTATTTTGCGGCGGGACTGGTGGCAACCGGAAGAGCGGATGGTTGCGTAGCGGGGTCTATAGCCACAACAGGGGAGGTGATCAGGGCCGCCATTCACAGCCTCGGGCTTCGTTCCGGGAACAATACTGTTTCAAGTACTTTTCTAATGGCCCTGAAAGATGGAAAAGTCCTGACCTATGCTGATTGTGGTGTAGTGCCTTACCCTGATGCACATCAACTGGCCGATATCGCTGTTGAATCAGCCCGAACACATCAACTATTGACGGAAGAAGATCCGGTTATAGCCATGCTTTCATTTTCAACCAAGGGCAGTGCCAGTCACGAACGGGTGGAGTTTGTAAAAGAGGCCCTGGAACTGGCTCAACAAAAAGCCCCGGAACTATCGATTGACGGAGAATTGCAGTTTGATGCAGCGTTTGTCCCCAAAGTGGCGGGACGAAAAGCTCCCGGCTCAAAGGTTGCGGGGAAAGCCAATGTCTTTATTTTTCCCAATTTAGATGCGGGTAATATCGCTTATAAAATCACCGAACGACTGGCAGGAGCTTCAGCCACAGGCCCTATTTTACAGGGACTGGCAAAACCGATAATGGATCTCTCCCGCGGCTGCAACTGGCAGGATATTATAAATGCGGCAGCCGTGGCGGCTTTAATGGGCGAGGAATAGTCGTTTCTAAAGAAGTTTATATCACAAAGGGCCATCCCCCTGCGCCCCCTTCAAAGGGGGACAAAACCGCTTTCTTTTCCACATTTTTATCTCAAACTTTAAGTAATGCATAATCTGGAAATAATAGTTTTACAACCTCTTTAAAGGGGCTTGTTATCTTTTTTAAAGAGAAAAACAGTTGTGAAATTATATCTTTTTTTGATTCACTGTCATTAAAAGTTCGTCCACTCTTAAATCCCATCAAAGATGGGATGTTGTCCCCCTTTGAAGGGGGCGCAGGGGGATGACCGGGTGGAGCAATTAGTATTTTCAATTACTCAACCACATTAACAGCAAAAATTAATTAAGTCTGATATAGCGGTAAGGTCCCTGTTTAATATTTTCCTGAAAATGTCTTCCAATAGATTCCGCGTTTAATAAATTTTCAACTTCAAGTTCAGGTACAGAAAAATATTGATAAAGACTACCGCTGCTGAATTCTATTTCTAAAATCATCCCTTTCGAATTATAGCCAATAGAACTAATTGCCTCAGATGAAACTTTTTTTCGCTTCATTATAACCTCTCACAAAGATCAGTTTAAACCACTTATCTTAATATTTTTACAAAAATTTTAAGGGAATGTTTCCCGCTTCCCATAACCTAAACCTATCAAAGCAATAGCGCTTTTCAATTGGTATTGGTACAAAAAAATGGTTTACTTCTTTCTGCCATGAAACAGAATGTAAAGCAATGCGGCACTGTTAAATAAGTTTAACTTACCGCCAAATTTGCTTATATTTGATGTTCTGAGAAAATGCAGTCGGGTCGAATATTTATTAGTTAAAATAGACTTAGTCTAAGTCCATTTTTAATCAAACGCCCGGTTTGCATTAATACTAATGTATCATAAATATTTTCAGTTATTTTAATTATGAGTGAAACTGAAGCACTGGAATCAATGGTTGGTGGTGAGTACAAATATGGGTTTACTACCAAGGTTGAATATGAAGAATTTCCCAAAGGCATAAATGAAGAGATCGTCCGTGAAATTTCCCGGCGAAAGAATGAACCCGAATGGGTCACGGAGTTTCGTCTGGAAGCTTTCGAAAAATGGAAGCAGATGGAAGAACCGGACTGGTCGAATGTGCATTATGAAGCGCCCGATTTCGATGACATTCAATATTATTCTGCTACCAAAAAGAATAACGATAAAAGGCCGGAAAGTCTGGATGATGTTGATCCCGAAATTTTAGAAACCTACGAAAAATTGGGTATTCCGCTGCAGGAACAGAAGCAGCTGCAGGGAATCGCGGTTGATGCCATATTCGACAGTGAGTCTATCTTTACTACTTTTAAAGAAAAGCTAAAGGAAGCGGGTGTAATTTTTTGCTCTATTTCTGAGGCTATTCATGATTATCCCGAAATAGTTAAAAAATATATGGGTTCTGTCGTGCCCAAAGGCGATAATTTCTATGCCGCCTTGAATTCGGCTGTTTTTTCGGACGGCTCTTTCTGCTATGTTCCAAAAGATACTGTTTGCCCGATGGAACTGGCCTCTTATTTTCGCATTAATAACGAGCAGAGCGGACAGTTCGAACGTACGCTGATCGTCTGCGAAGAGAATAGCCAGGTAAGTTATCTTGAAGGCTGTACTGCCCCTAAATTCTCCAAAACCCAAATGCATGCCGCTGTGGTTGAACTGGTGGCTCTCGAAAATGCGGAGATTAAATATTCAACCATTCAAAACTGGTATTCCGGTGATGAAAAGGGTGAGGGCGGAATTTTTAATTTCGTTACCAAACGAGGACATTGCCGGGGAGATAACTCCAAAATTTCATGGACTCAGGTCGAAACTGGTTCGGCCATCACCTGGAAATATCCCAGTGTAATTTTACAAGGTGATAACTCCGTTGGAGAATTTTTCTCTGTGGCTGTTACAAGTAATAAGCAGCAAGCGGATACCGGTACGAAAATGATTCACATTGGTAAAAACACGACCAGTACGATTATTTCTAAAGGTATTTCGGCCGGAGAGTCGAATAACAGTTATCGAGGACAGGTAAAGATCAGCTCACGTGCAGAAAATGCCAAAAATTACTCGGTTTGCGATTCAATGCTAATCGGGCAAAGTTGCGGAGCTCATACTTTTCCATATATCGAATCCGCCAATCCCACTGCTAAGGTCGAGCACGAAGCGACAACAAGCCGGGTAGGTGAAGATCAGATTTTTTACCTACAGCAGCGGGGCATAAGCGAAGACGATGCTGTTTCACTTATCGTAAACGGTTTTGCCAAAGATGTACTCAAAGAACTGCCTATGGAATTTGCTGTTGAAGCCGATAAGCTGCTTGGAATCAAGCTTGAAGGCAGCGTCGGTTAATTTTAAATGCTAAATGCTGGATTTTAAATTTCTTCTAATATGGATTTGAGTTTTAACTTTTAACTAAATCAAAGACAGGCGGTTAAAATTGATGTATGAGACTCAAATTCAAAATTTATAACTCTCCCGAAGGGATGCCTTCGGCAAAAATTAATAATTCAAAGTGTTAGAAATAAAAGACTTACATGTTTGTGTTGAAGAGGATGGCTCGGAAATTCTCAAAGGCGTAAACCTTACGATTAATAAGGGCGAAATTCATGCTATTATGGGTCCCAACGGAAGTGGAAAAAGTACGCTTTCAAAGGTTGTGGCGGGACACGAAGCCTATGAAGTTACACAGGGTGACATTCTTTTTGAGGGCGAAAGTATTTTGGAGCTCGATCCTGATGAACGTGCCCATTTAGGCGTATTTCTTGCCTTTCAATATCCTGTTGAAGTACCCGGCGTGACCAACAAAACCTTGCTTCGTCAGGCTTATAATACCATTGCCAAAGCACAGGGACGGGAAGAACTGGATCCCCTCGAGTTTGAAGATTACGCCCATGAGCGAATGGAAGTAGTTGAAATGAAGCCCGAGTTTTTGGAGCGGAGTATCAACGCCGGATTTAGCGGCGGCGAGAAAAAGCGGAATGAAATCTTCCAGATGGCTGTGTTAAAGCCAAAACTGTCATTCCTTGATGAAACTGATTCAGGGCTTGATATTGATGCTTTAAAAATTGTGGCCGGCGGCATCAATCAGATTGCCAATGAAGACAATGCCGTGGTAATGGTCACTCACTACCAGCGAATTTTAGATTATGTGGTACCGGATTATGTCCATGTTATGGTAAACGGCAAAATTGCTAAGTCCGGCGGCAAAGATCTTGCCCTGAAGCTCGAAGAGCAGGGCTACGATTGGCTCACTGAAATTGCATCTGTATCTGTAAACGGAGAACAGAAATAAATGGCTACATTGAAGCAAAAAGAACAAACTTTTCTAAAAGATTTACTGGACTTTCAGGGTTCTCTGAACGGAAATTCCAAATTCCTGGATAAAGTGCGTCTGAAGGGAGCGGATGAAGTGCGGAATACGCCTTTTCCCCATAAAAAGGATGAAGACTGGCGATTCATCAGCCTTCGTGATCTGTATTCAGATTCATATCAGCCTGCATCGACTTTGGATGTGGAAGATCCTGATTTAAGGGATTATTTCCTGCCCGAATGCGACAATTCGCGGCTTGTTTTTATCAACGGTTCATTTTCCATCAAGTACTCGTCAGTTGAAGCACTCCCTGATGATGTTGTGATCGGCAGCCTGGCTCAGTTTGCCGCTGATGGTAATCCCCTTGTGGAAGAGCATTTGAATCAGTATTCCGTTTTTGAAGGCGATGTTTTTTCTTCATTCAACGATGCATTCTTGCAGGATGGAGCTTTTATTCATGTGCCGGAAGGCAAAAAAGTGGACACTCCCGTTCACCTGTTATTTGTGCAAACCGAAGCCGATAAAACATATTTCACCACATCACACAGCTTAATTGTTGCCGGTGAAGGTTCTGAAATTACGGTGGTTGAAGATCACGTAGGTCTTGGTGATAATAAATATTTCAATCTGCCGGTTGTTGAAGTGAGTGCCGGAAAGGAAGCTTATGTTAAGCATACCAAAGTACAGCGCGACAGCAAGGAAGCTATTCATATTGCGCGGACAACAGCTTTTGTTCAAAAACACGCGAATTACGAGTCATATACTATCACGCTCGGTGCTAAGCTTTCACGGAATGAACCGCGCATCTCCCAGCGGGATGAAGAAGTTCAATTCACGGTTGACGGCCTTGTGCTCATCGACGGGGATCAGGTTTCTGATACGCATTCAGTGATGGATCACCGTTTTCCTCATTGTGAGAGTCACCAGTTGCATAAATGCGTGATCAATGATAAAGCGCATTCAGTGTTCAACGGCAAGATTTTTGTCCGCCAGCATGCGCAGAAAATTGATTCTTTTCAGGAAAACAGAAATTTACTGCTTTCCAGAAAGGGGCTCGTTAATACTAAGCCACAGCTGGAGATTTTTGCCGACGACGTGGTTTGTACACACGGCGCTACAGTGGGACAACTGGATGAAAATGAAGTCTTCTACCTTAAAAGCCGGGGGCTCAGTGAAAAGCAGGCAAGAGAACTTCTAACCTATGCTTTTGCGCTTGAAACCATCGAAAATATCACTGTTGAATCCGTTCAAAAACTGCTGGTTGATGAAGTTCATAAATTCACCGATCGCCAGCTTGACTCAGAATTTACCGTTTAGTTACTCGTTATTCCTGTATTCGGAATTCGAATAACGAATACACGAATATACAAATAACCGAAATCATGGCTGAAGCTTTACATACCATATTCAAATCTGATATAGACTTTTCGGTAGTGCGAAAAGATTTTCCTGTTCTGTCACAACAGATCAAGGGTAATCCCTTGGTATATCTGGATAATGCCGCATCGAGTCAAATGCCGGTTTCCGTGGTAGAGCGTATTGATCATTATCATCGCAACGAGCATTCCAATGTACACCGTGGCATTCACACACTGAGCCAGAATGCTACCGATGCTTATGAAAAAACGCGTGATAAGGTCCAAAAGCTTATTAATGCCAGGCATCGGCATGAAATAATTTTTACTACCGGAACCACCGATTCCATTAACCTTGTGGCTAACAGTTTTGGCCGGAAGTATTTGAAGCAGGGTGATGAAATCCTGATCTCCGAGATCGAGCATCACGCCAATATCGTGCCCTGGCAAATAGTTGGGGAACAAACCGGAGCAAAACTTCGCGTGATTCCTGTTAACGATGCCGGTGAAATTATCTGGGATGAATACATCAACCTTCTCAGTGAAAAAACGGCTATTGTTGCGATAGCGCATGTTTCTAATGCATTGGGGACCGTTCACCCCGTGAAAAGGATGATTAAAGCAGCTCATGATCGTGATATTCCTGTTCTGATTGACGGGGCACAAGCCGTTCCGCATAGCGTGGTTGACGTACAGGATTTAGACGCCGATTTCTATGCTTTCTCGGCCCATAAAATGTGTGGGCCAACCGGATTTGGTATTCTTTATGGCAAAGAGAAGTTTTTGGAGGAAATACCGCCGTATCGCGGGGGAGGGGACATGATTGATAAAGTCTCTTTCGAAGAAACCACCTTCAATACGCTGCCTTACAAATTTGAAGCGGGAACCCCACCTATCGCGGCGGGAATCGGTTTCGGTGCCGCCATCGATTATCTGAATGAAATCGGCATGCAAAATATCGCTAATCGGGAGCAGGAGTTACTTGAATATGCTACTGAAAAACTACTCGCAGTTGAAGGGCTTCAAATTATAGGAACCGCCGAAGAAAAAGCATCAGTCGTTTCATTCGTGTTTGATGAAATTCATGCTCATGACGTTGGGACGATCCTTGATCAGCAGGGGATAGCCATTCGAACGGGACATCACTGTGCACAACCTGCTATGCGACGTTTCGGTGTTCCGGCAACATCGCGGGCCTCGATTTCTTTCTATAATAATGAAGAAGATATCGACCGGCTGGTTGAAGGGTTGAAGAAGGTGAAAACGATATTTTAGAATTTAGCCTCTTCCGGTCATCCCCCTGCGCCCCCTTCAAAGGGGGACACATCTCCCCTTGAGGTGAGATGATTTTCTTCAGTGTCCTGAAGAAAATCTGAGGGGTGTTTGATGAGTCTGCTTGTATAGTTTCACCATGAAAAACAACAAAATTTTATATATATTTAGTCTAAATAATTGCGTTAGCAGGATATGAAAACGCACTTAATGAACTTATAAAAACATCATGCCTAAGATTAAAGAAATAGAACGCACTCCGAATCCCGATGCCATGCGTTTTGTATTGGGAGAACCTTTAACCAAAGGGGTAACCAAATCTTTTGAGAATGCGGCTGAAGCCGAAGGAGATAAACTGGCTTCCGCTTTATTTGCCATCGATCATGTTATCAATGTTTATTATGTGGATAAATATGTAACGGTTACTCAGGATGGCGGCATGGTTTGGTCGGAGCTGCTGCGACTTTTAGCACCGCCGATACGTGAAGCTTCTCCCGATATGAACGCTATTGAACATGAAGAAGTACATGCATCTAAAGAAGTTCAGGAAACGGACGACCCGCGTCTAATTGAAATAAATAAATTGCTGGATGAGCAGGTTCGTCCTTATCTGCTGGCCGACGGTGGCGGACTCAAAATTTTAGGTTTGGATGGCGACCGGTTAAAAGTGCACTATCAGGGAGCTTGCGGTACGTGTCCCACCGCTACAAGCGGCACCCTTTATGCTATTGAAAGCATGGTAAAACGGATTGATCCCGAAATTCAGGTAATTTCAGTTTAAGAATTCAGGAAGGAAGTATGTCAATTTCCATCAGCGATCGTGCAGCTGCAAGAATTAATCAAATTCGCGATGAACAGCATCTTTCTGAAGATGCCAAACTGCGTGTAGGCGTTGTAAGTGGCGGCTGCTCGGGGCTGACCTACGAACTCAATTTTGATTCAAAGGGTAATGGTTCTGAACAGGACCAGGAATTTGAGGATAAAGGAGTGAAGCTGGTCGTGGATATGCGAAGTTTTCTCTATCTCTCCGGCACTGAACTTGACTACACGGAAGGGCTGGATGGTCAAGGTTTTCATTTTGAAAATCCCAACGCAACGCGGACCTGTTCTTGCGGAGAATCTTTTTCGATTTAAAAGTTTAATAATTAGTAAAGATTTCAGCTTTAAGTTATAAAAGGTCATCCCCCTGCGCCCCCTTCGAAGGGGGAAGTAAAATGAATTATTTAACAATAATTCAGAATAGAACTTCTTCCCTTTTAAAACTGATCTTGAAGTCATCAATTTCCTAAATCTGCTGACCCAGTCAGCAGAATATTATTCCCCCTTTGAAGGGGGTTCGGGGGATGGCCGAGAAGCAGCATTTTTGATAAAGTTCATTCAACTCATTTATGGCAACAGATACCGGCGAAATCGTTAATAAAATCAA
>DASVCW010000015.1:0-26172 GCA_036381435.1 Balneolaceae bacterium
CACACTGCCTCCTGCTTATTATGAGATCGAAAATGATATAATTGATTTACAGTGTGCGGACCTGAATAAGGATGGCTGGAACGACATGTTGGTCTCGGTAGGGTACAGTCCTGCCAGGTTTGAAATATGGATAAACCGCGGTGATTTGACTTTTGAAGATGCTACGGCAGATCTTGCTCCAAATGGGAGCCATGACAACTGGGCATGGAGACTGCCGGTAGTTGACTTCAATGGCGACGATTGGCCTGATTTCTTTGTTTCTACAATTGATGAAAACGACCGGATTTACATCAACCAGGGGGGGACGGGATATACTGTCTTAAATCCTCCGGACAATATGAATAATCTCATGCCTATAGATGCGAATGGCGATGGACGAACTGACTTTTACTGGGCAGGTGCCACTGCTGATGACGGGACTGAGTACGAACCGGTGTTTTTCCGGAATCAGTAGGTTTAATATTTACATCAATCTATTTAGAATATAGCCATGAAAAGATCAAATATTACAAAGAACTTTGTTAAGCTCCTGATGTCTGCACTAATGATTGCAGTATTCTCTGTACGTCCTACTGCGGCACAATCCATGGTAGCTACTACCACGCTTCCTGCCTATCGGCCAACAACCGGCTTTAGCGCAGGTCCGCGTACTGTGAAGGTAAATGTTGAACTTGTGGATGGGCGTTGGTGGCGCGGAGTCATTTGCTTACCGGATGTTTCCTGGGAGGGCTATCGCTACAATGGCATTCTCTATACCGATTTTGTAAATGAAAACAACTGGTTGAAGCCATATACGATCTCGGGTACAATTGTCGTGAATGACAAATGGAAAATACCAATTGAAACTTATACACTTCCACATGGAGAACAGTGCACGACACCAAAACGAGGCGGCGAACCTATTGGAATACCGGACGATATTGGAAAAATTTCGGAGCTAACCTCCCTCCGGCTCGAGAGCTTTCGAATTGACCACGTAAATAGAAATCCCGGGACGGAGGCGATTATTGAAAAGCGCCTGGAAGCGCGAAAGAAGCTGGATGTCTTGAAGCAACAAGTTGCCTCGGCTGAAACCGCTACTGAAAACGAATTGCAGATTTTATTGAACAAACTGCTGGACAGGTGGCCAACGGAAGAATTGAAAAATGAAGCCGAGGCACTTGCCGCACAGGTTCAAGCGAGAATGGCCGGCTCTGAGCCGGCAGGGCAGCAACAAGACAATTATTCTTCCGGTTATGATTCTCAAACAGGTTCCGATGACGGTTCCAATAAAAATATGGGTCAAATTGCTGACTTTCTCGAGACCCAAGCCCGTCAACAGGCCGAAGCTGAAGATGCGATTGCGGATTTTACGAATGCTGTGACTGATCTGGCCGGAACAATCATATCAGAGTATCATAGAGAGCAGCGGGAAAAAGCAGCGGAAGAAGCGGAAGAGCGGGCGGAAGAGAAGAGAGATCGTCAAATCTCACAGGCGCGCTTAAATGAACATGACCGTAAACGATCCTCCTTGGAACGCATCCGAGACGCCTATCGGCAACGCATCTCTCTGCTACTTACCGGCAGTGAGCCTTCAGCCGTGTCAGCCATTTCCGATATCAATCAAAGTGAAATGGAGGTTTCACTTGCTTCTCTTCTGGAGGCGGAGCGGGAAAAATCTGCGACCCTTCACAATGATTCAGTTTTTGTAATGGCGTTGTTAGCCGTACCTATAAGATATCTTCCGGATAACCACGATCAAATTAGCTATGATTACCTTACGGTACGCTATAACCATCTTGATAGAAAGCTAACGGAAGAAGAGCGATTAACCGACGACGAAGTCTGGGACATAGCGGCCCTCCCGGGGACGGATGTACTCCTTTCGCAAACACAGGCATTTTCTCTCGCTACACTTATCAATGCCGCCAACAACGATGTAGATCGGGAAGTTCTCACATACCTGAATCCTTGGGCCCCTCCTTACGCCGAAAACGCCCTATTGATCGCGGAAAATGACCGAGCGGAGCTCGAACGGATAAAAAGCCTTATCGCCGGCGTAGAGGCACCCAATATCTTTATTAATGGTTCCGGAATCGTTGAAGAAGTCGAAGCTTTACATCGACTGAGAACCTATCTCCGGTATTATCCTACAGGGAGGCTTGCGGCAAACGCACGTGCCGAACTCGCAGAGATAGAAGAACGACGGTACCAAGCGCTGGAACGTGGTGCGAATCGCTTCGCAATTGCCAAATTTATTGAAGAATTCCCCGATAATCCACATGTACCTGCTTTGTCCAAGCGCCTTGCCAGCCTTACCACGCTTCATAACTACCAAAGTCAAATTTACGAACTGGAATCCGATTTAATTTCTTACCGGGCATCCAAAGATGTGTTTTTATGGGGGGGAGTAATTACCGGGTCGTTATCTGCGCTGGCGGGTGGCTTGTCCGACTTGCCCGCCCTAACGGGAGGCGGACTGGTCATTGGCGGCTCCTTTGTGCTCTATAGTCTATACAAAATGTCTCAAATATCATCGACTAAGCAGAAATTACAGCGCCTTCGGAACGAAGGTCCACAATTGTCTCTATTACCCGGTTATGACATAGAAAACGAAGCCTTTAGCATGGGGCTTACTGTTAAATTTTGAAACGGGCTTGGTGAGATGAGCTTTTGATTCACGGCGGGCTGAAGACTTTTTCCGCCCCGGACGATCCCGTGCTTATGGCCACCTGGAAGATGGTGGTGAAATACGCCAATACATTTTTTAGCGGAGATAATGCGATTATTTTTCAATCCTGCAATAACCTGGTGCCTGCATTATCATCATGACGGAAAGTTACATTTCGCAAAGAACAGGAGACATTACTCCACAGATAAAAACAGTAAACCATAGGGGAACATTATGCAGTATTTATTTTCAATTACAGATGTGAAACAGGCTTCGGGAGTTTTTAAATCTTTTTTATCACGATCTGTAGTATCTGGTGCCCTTCTTATGGGAATGCTGGTGCTTCTTTCTGCCTGTAAAGGTGGGGAGTCACCCACGAAGACTACTCCCCCGGAGCCGGCTGGTCCTTCCGTTCAGGCTGTTTCGGGGAGTGAACAAACCGGTGTAGTTGCTACTGAACTTGCCGAGCCTCTTGTAGTGAAGGTTAGTGATTCAAACAGGGAACCTTTAAGTGAAAAGACAGTCAACTGGGAGATTACCACGGGGGAAGGCTCGCTCAGTACTACGAGTACAACTACTGATGCCGAAGGACAGGCACAGGTGATCTGGACGCTCGGAACACAGGCAGGGGAACAAAAAGTAATTGCTTCCATCTCAGAGTCCGGTTCAAAAGTGACATTTACAGCTACAGCAGAACCTGGTGAGCCTGTGCAGTTCATTATCACTCCAGAATCGGTTACTCTGCAAACCTGGGGCGATTCTCTTCAACTATCCGCGGGTATGGCTGATCAGTATGGGAACGCGATAGAATCGGGGTCGGTAAGTTGGGGTACTTCTGCCTCAGAAATCGTATCCATTGATGTGGATGGATGGGCGCG
The DNA here is from genome assembly GCA_036381435.1 of Balneolaceae bacterium. Taxonomy (GTDB): domain Bacteria; phylum Bacteroidota; class Rhodothermia; order Balneolales; family Balneolaceae; genus Fodinibius. The sequence goes on from DASVCW010000015.1 coordinate 3,529, forward strand.
AAGCTACTCGGCTGCACGTCCGGGTGAGGCAATACTTACGGCCCGGATGGAGGGTATGGAAGCCACAGTGAATGCAGAGGTCATTGCTCAGCCAAATCCCCAATGCCAAATGCCGACAGATTTCCCAATACAAGGAACAGTGGCGGGAATTCCGTCTTTTGTTGAAGAAGATCGTATTAATGCTCCCGTTCCGCCATATTACGCGAACGATGCTTCCATAGGAGATTTTGACGGCGACGGATATGAAGATATGGTGGTTTACAGTTATAATGCGCCATGGGATAATACGGGTGATCAAAATGGCGTAGTGTTTTTCTGGAAGAATGACGGCACGGGTTATTTTACTGATGCGACAGAAGAAGTACTCGAACCTGATTTTATCAAGTCTGATATGACCCGGGATTTTGAAGTGGCCGACTTCAACAGCGATGGTGTCCTTGATATTTATGCAGCTCAGACCGGATGGGATGAACCTCCATATCCCGGGGGTCCTAATCTTCTTTTATTGAGCGGTGGAGGTACACTCACTAATCGGGCATCTACCAATCTGTCTCCCTATGAAACAACCGGCTTTACTCATTCATCGGCATCCGCGGATGTCGATTGCGATGGGGATATCGATATTTATGAGGGAGATCTTATTGATGGTGGTCCGCATCTTCATATCAACAACGGTGCTGGTTCTTTTACGGCGGAGGACGAACGGCTTCCAACCAGAATTGCGGAAGCAGCTTATGACGATGGCTATGCAACGGCTGAATTCAGCGATGTTGATCGGGACGGAGATCCTGATCTTGTACTAGGAGAGATCGGCTTCAGCGGAGATGCGCTGCTTATTAATGATGGTTTTGGATACTTCCATCAAGCACCTCAGGAAGCCCTGCCCCCGCCATACTTCACCAACGGAGATTACCTTACCGCCGAGATCAAAAGTGCCGATGTGAATCTCGATGGCTGGCCTGATCTGCTGGTATCTGCCACACCTGGATACAATGATGGACATCTTGCTTTTTGGAAAAACAACGGTGACGGCACATTCACAGATGCCACCTCGGGCAATGTTCCGCAGCCCTGGGCAGGCACAGGTGTTGAAGGCTGGATTTTTCGGATAGCGATCGCCGATTTCAATGGAGACAGCTGGGTTGATATACTTGCTGACCGACATCTCCTGATCAATCAAGGTGGAACCTTTATCGATGTGACCGGCTCCGTATACGGGCTGCACGACGATAGGGTTGAAATGCGGGACTACAGCACCTTCATTGGGTATCCAATTGATGCAGACAGGGATGGAGCTCAGGATATTTTACTGCTCCGGGGCTGGTACCTATTTCAGGAGGATAAGGCTACCTCCGCGGTAATTCTTCGGAATGTGAATTGAGGAGCGGGAACAGTAGCAATGCTTGAAATAAATGCTTGAAATAAATGCTTGAAATAAATGCTGGTTATTATTGTTCTGCTTTTCATCCCGCAATATCAACCGCTTATCACAAAACGGGGTTTTATATGGCAAAAATTGATTTTTTCTTTTGTGCTTTAAAGAGGCAACGGAATTGAATGTTAAGTAAGAAATAAAGCCAGCCATGGAAACGAATTCAAAAAACTATAAGAGGAGCTGGTTTTTGTAGAGTGACAGAGATAGGAGAGAGACGCTCATGAGCCAAGAATAACCCCAGAGAGAGTACTGTTTTAGTGGAAAGATGCAAGTATGTATCATTCCCTATTAGACAGAAGGTATATACTGCCGGACATTGAACGTGTCCGGCAGTTTTATTTAAAAATAAAAAGAGGGATTTTCATCCTGTTCTAACCGGTCGCGATTCATTTTTTGCCGGTACATTCGCTCCACATCTTTGAGTGAATCAACATCTTCAGGACCAAGATCCCACCGAATGGTTTTGAAGCGCGGCAGCCGAAGAGTATAGTTTGCCTTTGTTCGTTTGTTTATTTGAATATCATCAAACGCAATCTCTACTACAATTTTGGGGATGAGTCCAAGCGTACTGCCATATCTTTCTGCCGTTGATTCTTTAATCTCCTGATTCAGTCTTTTCATTTCTTCATCAGTATATCCGCCATAAGCTTTGCCGATGGGGATAAATTCTTCTTCATATCGTTCGTCATCTTTTACTCTGATTCCAAGTGTGAAGTCAGAATAATAACCTCCGCGTTTACCGCTTCCGGCGTGAGCGTACATGATAACGGTATCAATCGTACCTGCCGGCTTTTTAACTTTTAGCCACGACTTGCCCCTTTTGCCATACTCATAGATACTATCCTTTTTCTTAAGCATGAGTCCCTCATTCCCATGCGCCAGTGCGCGTTCAAATAAATCGTCCACATGCCCTGCATCCTGTACTGCAAACTGATTTGAAACGGGGAAGGCATACTTTTTTGAAAGCTGTTCGAGCAGTTTGCGGCGTTGAACCAGCGAGTGGTTAAACACGGGCGAATCATCAAAATAAAGGATATCGAAAGCGATGAATAAAACGGGAAACTGCTCCATAATTTTTTTGCCCGGCTTTTTGCGTCCCATTCGCTTCTGAAGCAGCTGAAAGGGCATGATCTTATCATCCTTATATACGCATATTTCTCCGTCCAGAACCAGACCGGGTAATTTTCGGTTGATGAAAAATTGTAAAACATCAGGAAAGGTTTGAGTTACATCATTCAGATCACGCGAATAAATGCTGATTTTCTGTCCGCTGATATGACACTGAGCCCTCATTCCGTCAAACTTTTCTTCAGCGATATAGCCATCCAGACTGCCCAGGCTGTCACTTTCAACCGGAGAAGCCAGCATAAATGAAAGGGGGTGAAAAAGTTTAAAAGAAGCATCATCCAGGTTATTGTTTTTACAGAGAACAGCTGTCCGCCCGATGCTTCCCGTAATCATGTGAGCATATCGAACGTTATCAGTTTTTTTGCCAAAGGCGATGGCGATGGCACTGATAATGCTTCGGCTTTCAAAACCGATACGCAGAGAGCCCTGACTCATAATTCGGATAAAATATTTAATCTCGACCGGCGTCATTTTAGTCCAGATCTTCCCCAAGATTTTTTGCTTTTCATGTCGGGATTTTGCCCGGTATAAATCTTCAAAGATCCGGTAAATTTCACCCAATAAAAGTTGGGCAGGCAATCTTTTTTGTCGGGCCGCTTCCAGATTCATCATCAGCTTTTCGATGGTTTCAGAAGCACTGCCCAGTGCCGTTTTACAGGGTTTGAAGACCTCTTCATAGCCGATTTCACAGAAATCAGCGGCGCAGGTTGAGTAAGTACCTCCGCCTACCGATGCACGTTTACCTGAAAGTGAAGGAAAAGCTCCTTCTCCAAGAAACTGAGCTGCGAGGCTAAGATCTTCATCTGCTTTAATGCTTTTAAAATAGGCAGCACAGAGGGCAATTTTGGAGTTTGAGCTTCGTACTTCAGCGATCTCCTGTGCTGTCTGAGCCAGTTTTTGGAAGGTGTTTTCCATTTCCATTGCACTTGTATTTTGGGAACGTGGAACACGGATAAAGCAGGTAAAAAAGGATAAACACAGATTTTAATTTAATCTATCCGCTTAATCGATTTATCCGCGTTCTGCCTAATCATCTGTTTCAACTTTTGTGTCTAAAAAGGTTGATTCAATGTTTCGTTCTGAGAGATAATGCCTTACAACACTGGCATTGGGGGTATGGGTGATGTGAACTTTTTTGGGGTTCAGTTCTTCGCATAAACGAATCAGTTCGAAAAAATCCAGATGGTCGGAAAGTGGAATCAATTTGTCAACGTTTAGTTGAATGCGGCTGGCTTCGCGAGCAGCCCATCCGGAGCAGTAGGCGATACGCTTTTTGTGAATATGAGAAGCAAACCCGGAGGCGAGTGCAGAAGTTGGAGCAACCAAAATGCAGCCCTCGCAGCTTTCGTAATTATAGCTGCTATAACTGCCCAGGTCGATACCGGCTTCTTCATAGACTTCACACATTTTGTAACCTCCTCCATGAATTTGAAGCGGGTGATTGAGCGGTGCCAGAAGATGCATTACTTCCTGAGCTTTGCCTAAATTATAAGCTAAAAAAATGGGAGTGTAACCTTCATTCAGCGAATCAGCAGCGAAACTTTGAACTTCAGCTCTAAGTTTATCATAGGAATCCCATTTATAAACAGGCAACCCAAAAGTAGCTTCAGTGATTAAATAATCGGCCTGATTGGGTATGGAAAAGCCTTCCGAAGCAGGTGAAGGCGGGGTGCGGTAATCACCGGTGTAAAGTACAGAGCCTTCCTCGCTCTCTACCAAAACCATAGATGAGCCGAGGATGTGTCCGGCAGGATAAAGCGTAATCCGGGCATTTTTTGTTTCAAACGGCTCATAAAATTCAAGCAGATTCGCTTTACCCGAAAAACCGCGTTTTTGCATTAATTTATGAGTGAACTTAGTGCAAAAGACGCTGCTGCTTTGGCTGCGGGGAGTGTGATCAGAGTGGGCGTGGGAGATGAAGGTATACCGGGAATCGGTTCCGCTGTAGTCGAAGCCGATGTTGAGATCCGGCAGCAGAATTCCGTGATGTCCGGTTTTTGTGATGTTCATCCAAAAGAAGATCGTCGAATTATTAAATATGCGAGCAAAAATATAACGAAGCCGACTGACACCATAACGGCACCACTTCGGCTAATAAAATCAGCCAGTTCTGTTTTTTTTGTTTTAAGAAGCAGCTTTGTTTGCTCCCAGTGCACAAGCCGGCTTCCGGCGAGGTACACCAGTAATAAACTCCAAAGACTGAACAGGAGTTCAATCCACGAGAAAGGGATGAATGAAAGTACAAACCCGGGCAGGGCGAACAACAGGTAATATTTCAGAATGGTGATGAACAGCCGCGGCGGCTTCTGCTGATTTGCAGCACGGGTTAAAAATGCTTCACCCTGCTGCTTTTTTATAATAAGCCGGAGGCCCGCACCGATCAATAAGAAACCCAGTACTATATAGTAAATGAGAAACCATTTAGCGGAGAAATCCTCCATAAAGAACAGTTACTTTATTCCCCCTTTTTAACGGATTCTTCAACATCATCGGGCGCATCCTCAGGGTTCATGATAGATGCTATAACTGATGTCGCCAACGCAAGCACAATGAAACCCAGTGCGTACGGTGTCGGGACGTGATAAAATTCTGAAATCAACATTTTTATACCCACAAACACCAGGATGGCAGAAAGTGCATAGTGCAGGTAGTGGAATAATTTCATCACGCCGGAAAGGGAAAAGTAAAGAGCACGGAGCCCCAGGATAGCAAAGGCATTAGAGCTGAAAACGATAAACTGATCGGTAGTAATGGCTAAAATGGCGGGAATGGAATCAAGAGCGAAAACGATATCGGTTGTTTCAATCATGATTAACACAATGAACATGGGAGTAGCGACTAAGCGGCCTGACTGACGTATAAAAAAGTTATCGCCGTGATACTCATTCGTTACCGGAAACATTTTTCGAGCTAACTTCAGAAGCGGATTTTGCTCGGGATGTATTTCTTTATCTTTTTCTCTGGCAAGTTTAATACCGGTATAGACCAGAAAAGTACCGAAGATATAAATAAGCCAATGGAAGCGTTCAAGCAGGGCCGCACCGGCGAAAATAAACGCGAAACGGAACACAAGCGCCCCGAAAATCCCCCAAAAAAGTACTTTATGCTGATATTTGGGATCTACCTTGAAATAGGTGAATACCAACAGGAAGACAAAAATATTATCTACTGAAAGTGAATATTCAATAAGGTAACCGGCGTAATAATCGAGAGCGGTATCGGCTCCCATATAATAATAAACGCCCACTCCGAAAAGCAGTGAAAGGGTGATCCATACGCCGGTCCAGGTCAATGATTCTTTAATGCTTATCTCATGCGACTCACGGTTAAAAACAACCAGGTCAACGACGAGCATGGCAAATATGAAAAGGGTAAAAAGTGTCCAAAGCAGCAGTGAATGTTCCACAGAAATGGTAAATTTTTGCAGTTAAAAAATAGGGTTCAAAAGTAGCCAACCTTTTACAAAAATACTAAGTATTCTTGTAATATTTATTCTTTGAGAGCACAGACATTTTAAAACCGTTAAAATGGTTCCTCTTTGCTATTATCTCGTTAACCGTGAATTAATTCACGGGTTAACGAAAATGAATGACTGGCCTACAAACTATTTTACTGGTTACGTCACTCCGGGGCGTAACCTTAAGGAGCTTGTCGTGTGTCTCCTGTCTTTCGTTCCGCCGCGGAGCGAGCGGAACGAGTAAACGGTGAGGAGCCAATTATTCTACTAAAACTCCTTTATTTTCCTCTTTAAGCTCAGCGGGGATAGCCGCCATAATCTCAGCTTTAAAAGCTTGAATAATGTTTTTCTTGAGATGTTCTCTGCCATAAACCATTCGCACTTTGCGCCGCGGTACGGGGTCTTCAAAAAAGCGGAGATATGCCTTTGAACACTGTTCATCAATTTGATCTTTGGCAAGATAGGGAAGCAGCGTCATTCCGAAATCCTGCTCCACGAGCTGCTTTAGCGTCTCAAGGTTACCGCTTTCAAACTCTATCTTTGGATCGGCAAGTTTATCTTTTCTAAACTTCTTGCAAAGCTTTACCGCCTGATCGCGAAAACAATGCCCTTCATTAAGTAACCACAGGTTCGTTATTTCCAGATCGTCCATCGAAAGCACCTCCTTTTCTGAGAGCGGGTGCGACTTTGAAACATAGCCGAGAAAAGGTTCATAGTACAAATCTTCTTCGAAAACATTTCCGCGATCAACCGGGGTGGCGATGATGCCAATATCCAGATAATCCTGATCAAGCAGGTCGAGCAATTCATCAGTCACCACTTCCTCAAAAACCAAACTTACATCCGGATATTTTTCCCTGAAACTCCGTAGGAACAGCGGCAGTAAGTAAGGCGCTATGGTAGGAATAATCCCAATCCGAAAGGTTCCTCGCGGCCCGTCTTCGGTCATTGATGCCAAATCTTCGATGTGTTTAGACTGCTTCAGCAACTCCCGGGCTTCGGCAATGATTTTAGCACCGACTTCTGTAGGCACCACCGGCGATTTAGAACGGTCAAAAATAGTTATCCCCAGTTCATCTTCCAGTTTATGAATCTGCATGCTAAGCGTCGGCTGGGTGACATATGATTTTTCAGCAGCCGTTGCAAAATGCCGGTAACGGTCAACAGCGATGATGTAAGAAAGTTGCGTGAGTGTCATTCGAAAATAGGGGCTTTAGTGGTGAATATAAGTACTTTCGTCAGTTAGAATTATACGAACTTTATGATTATAAATTGTTTAAAGTTAGAGAATTCCCCAGAGATTACTACATTTGGCAAACAGCAGAACATTTGTCATAATCTAATTTTTTGAAAAATAACCAAACAACTTAGATATATGCAGCAAGCTCATGTATTTATTGAAGGCAGGGTACAAGGCGTTGGATTTCGTCATTTTGCGCGCGTTAACGCAAATGAAGTGGGAGTTTTCGGATGGATAAAAAATCTGCCCGATGGACGTGTAGAAGCCGTCATCGCAGGCCCTATTGATCACATTCGAGAGATGGTAAACCGCTTTGAACAAGGGCCGGGAGCCAGCCGCGTCGATAATATCGACGTAGAGGTAGAAGAGGCAGATCAAAGTTATGATGAGTTCGAAGTCCGCTACCACTGATGCGCTGTTTTGTTGCCGTCCCATTTCTAGAAACGGTTAAACAGCAGCTGGGCGTTTTACAAGAGCCGGTCAAAGGCTTGCGATGGCAAAAGATAAACCAGCTGCACATCACTCTAAAATTCCTGGGTGATGTCTCTGAGGATAAAGTTAAAGCCTTGCAAACAGAATTCAGCAAAATCAAAATGCCTGCCTTTTCTTTATCCCTGCAAGGGCTGGGTTACTTCCCCAAGGGGAAAAGGCCTCGTGTGTTATGGGCAGGGGTTGAGGAAAATCAATCGCTGCGAAAATTAAGAGATAAAGTAGAAGGTATTTGTGTTTCTGCGGGATTCAAAGCTGGTGCTCGTCCCTTTATGCCGCATATCACACTGGCAAGGGTGAAGGGAGCTTCCGGGGACGAAGTTGAGTCACTCATCACACGGAATCAACAGCTTAAGATTCACGATATACCGGTTGATGAATTTGTGCTCTACGAGAGTAAGCTGCACTCTATGGGAGCTGAGCATATCAGGTTGAAGAGTTTTGGGCTGGGAGAGTGAAAGTGGGAGAACAATATCCTCAGTTTTCAACTTTTCAATTTTATCAATCCCCGCTGAAGTTCTACTAAGCCCATATTTTCCAGGTTCTTAAGTAATCTGGAAATTACCACCCTTGTTGTGCCTAATTCATTAGCCAGCTCCTGATGGGTAAGTTTTACTGTTTTGGTACACTGTCTGTCGGAATAGTTCTTCAGATAATTCTGGAGACGCTGATCAATTTTTCTAAAACTTATTTCATTCAGTGTAAACAGCAGCTCGGTATACCGGTTCATAAAAGTGTTAATGACAAATGAGTTCCAGGTATGAAACTCTTTTTGCCAATCCCGTACTTTTGCAGTCGGGATCATTAACAACTCTGACTTTTTTTCTGTAACAGCATTTACCTTGCTGACGGCATCTCCGAAGCAGGCCACCAGCGACATCATACAGGTTTCGCCCGGATTGATATAATACAGTAATATCTCTCTGTCAAGATCATAATCACGCCGGAAGACCCGGATAGAACCTTTTAAGAGCAGAGGAATAACTTGCATAAAAGTACCTTCTTGAACAATGCTTTTATCCTTATCGACATCTACAATGCTGCAAAGTGCTTCTATTTCAGCTTTTAATTTATCTTCTAACGGTAAATGCTGTATTCTGTTCATGTATTTAGTAGACAAACATTTTATCACTTTTCATAGCTAAACGTAGCAAAACTTCCGGACTTGCAAACTCAACATTTTTTTCGGCCAAATCATCCGCTGTAAGCCCCCTCGATTTACTCGACATGCCTGAGAGGTAAAAGTCGCATCCTGCTTTTGCCAGTACATCATAATGTTCCTTTAATTTACCTGTTCCCAGGCCGGCAAGATTATTTAATACATCATTTCTCATAAGCTGAACGGCATCCCCCGCAAGAAAGAGCGTCACATTGTGCCCGTCTTCAACAGCGGTTCGTGCAACCAGAAAAGCCAGTGCAGCAACGGTTGGGTTTTCAGGCCCCTGGCTGAGATGGATCAGAATAGTTGGCTTATCATTCATAGCATAGTCATTTTGGTTGAATTTTGGAAAAAGGATAAACGGCAGCGTGCAGAAAAGAAGCAAAGCTGTTCGAGTCTTGAACTTATCTGATGTTTTCATCTTGAAAAGTAGTTTTAGGGTTAAACCATATAATATTCCCATGAAATGCGATCAGGGTCTTTAAAAGCGATGTAATCTTTATCGAGGACTTCATCGTGCTTTATTCCTGTATTCTCAATTCCGTTATGGGCTAAGGCTTGCGAAACCTTTTCGAGATCCTCTCTGCTTTCACATCCTAATGCCAAATGGTCAAGGCCTGTCCGGTAAGGATCAAACCGGTCGCCATCAGAAGTGCTTTTGTCAGGTCCGAGTATAGCAATAGGAGTGTTTCCGGCTTGAAATATGCAGAGTCCCGGCTTTTCCAGGATTTGTTTAAAACCCAATGTATTCACATAAAAACGTTTTGATCGTTCGTAGTTAGTCGTACGCAGTGCCAAATGATGAATTCCGGGTGTTCGAATGTCCATAATCTTAAATTTAAGGTTAGAAGTTAAAGGCAGTGAAATCATACTACCCGGAATAAAGTTAACAGTCCTTGCGGCTAATGACGGTAACATTTGTTACATAAATCATAATTTTTAAAAAAAAATTTCCTTTTGTTTTTTCAATCAATGTTAAAGGTTAACTGATCCTTCGTGTACCTTTGAGCTTCTTTGCGAATCTTTGTGGTATAGTTTTCATCAAGCCTTAATTGTATTACAAAAACTTCAACTTCCCCTTAATTTTTTGACAAAGGAATCGTATCATTCTTTTCACACCAGATACAAAGCCAGGGACTTTAAATGAACTTTTCGCATCTCCACTGCCACACACAATTTAGTATGCTCGATGGTGCCGCAAGCATCAGTCAGCTCATCAAAAAATCGAAAAAATATGAAATGCCGGGAATCGCTATTACGGATCACGGTAACATGTTTGGGGTGCCGCAGTTTGTAAATGAAGCTAAAAAAGAGGGCGTAAAACCTGTTATCGGTTGTGAATTTTACATTACCCCATCGGGGATGGACAACCGAAAAGACCGGACCCGTTATCACCAGGTATTGCTGGCAAAAAACATGACCGGTTATAAAAACTTGTCCAAGCTTTGTTCGATGGGCTATACCGGCGGACTTTATTACAAACCGCGCATCGACAAGCAAACACTGGCCGAGCACGCCGAAGGACTGATTGCCACCACCTGCTGCCTGGCGAGTGAAATCAACCAGACGATTATTAAGGAGGGAGAAGCTGAAGCGCGCGAAATTTTTGAGTGGTATCTGAATCTTTTTGGAGATGATTACTATATCGAGCTTCAGCGGCACGGGCTGAACGATCAGGACCGTTGCAACGAGGTGCTGGTGAAATGGGCGAAAGAGTTTAACGTGAAAATGATCGCCACTAACGATTGCCATTATGTAGAGAAAGAAGACTCCGAGGCCCACGATATTTTGTTGGCGCTGCAGACTAATGCCGACATCAACGATCCCAAACGGTTTCGATTTACGGATGATAATAACAATCTGAATACCGATTTTTATCTGAAAACTCCGGAAGAAATGAAGGAGTTGTTCAGCGATCTGCCTTCAGCTGTTGATAATACCAGTGAAATCATCGAAAAGGTTGATGATATTAACCTGAGTTCTGAGCTCCTTCTTCCACACTATCACATTCCTGATGAGTTTAGTTCGATGGATGATTACCTGAAGGCGCTTACTTTCAGAGGTGCGAAGAAGCGGTACGGGGAAATTACTCAGGCTGTCACTGAGCGCATTGAGCAGGAATTGGGTATCATCAAAAAAATGGGGTTTGCCGGCTACTTTTTGATTGTGCAGGACTTTACTACTGAAGCCCGAAAACGAAATGTATTTGTAGGACCGGGGCGCGGTTCGGCGGCGGGCTCGATTGTGGCTTACTGTTTAGGCATCATCAACATCGATCCGCTGAAACATGATCTGCTATTTGAGCGCTTTTTGAACCCCGAGCGGGTAAGTCCTCCGGATATTGATATCGATTTTGACGATCACGGCCGGCAGGAGGTAATTGACTATGTGGTTGATGAATACGGTCGCAGCAATGTGGCTCAGATCGTTACTTACGGTACAATGAAAGCCAAAACAGCGATCCGCGATGTGGGGCGAGTGCTCGGGGTGCCGCTCCAGGAAGTGAATCGTATCACGAAGTTATTCCCCGATCATCCCGGCCTTAACACCTTCGATAAGGTGCTGGATAAATCGAGAAACTCGGAAACAGCTGATGAACTTCAGCAGCTATTTGAGCATCCCGATCCGCAGGTTCAAAAGATGATGCGTTTCGCCCGGACGCTGGAAGGCTCGGCTCGTCAGACCGGAATCCATGCCGCGGGTGTGATCATCGCACCGGGTGAAATCAGCAATTATGTGCCGGTAGCACTTTCAAAGGACAAGGAGCTTATCACTCAGTACGACGGGCCTAATGCCGAGGACTGTGGACTGTTGAAGATGGACTTCCTCGGTCTGAAAACCCTTTCCATTCTTAAAACGTCGATTGAATTTGTTGAAGAGAACCATGGCATTCGCTATGATCTGGATGAACTGCCGGAGCATGATGAAAAGACTTTCGAGCTGTATCAAAAAGGAAATACCATCGGTACCTTCCAGTTTGAGTCCGACGGAATGCGCAAGTATCTCAAGCAGCTAAAGCCCACTTCGCTTGATGACTTGATTGCTATGAACGCGCTTTATCGTCCGGGTCCCATGCAGTTCATCCCTGAGTACATCGACCGAAAGCACGGGCGCAGTAAAGTGGAATATCCGCACCCCGATCTGGAAGAGCTTTTGAAACCGACTTACGGTATCATGATTTACCAGGAGCAGATTATGAAGGCGGCCCAGAAAATTGCCAATTATTCGCTGGGTGAAGCGGACTTGCTCCGTCGTGCGATGGGTAAGAAGAAGCGCAAGGTGATGGCCGAGCAGCGCGAGATCTTCACCCGAAAAGCGATTGATAATGGCGTTTCGGAGAAAAAGGCAGAGGAACTTTTTGATATTATGGCCGAGTTTGCGAACTACGGCTTTAACAAATCGCACTCGGCGGCCTATTCGGTGGTGGCATATCAAACAGCTTTCTTTAAGGCCAATTATCCCGCTGAGTATATGGCCGCGGTGCTCAGCCACAATATGGGCGATATCGACAAAGTCTCCAAGTTTATTGAGGAGTGCTATCAGAACGGAATGAAGGTTGATCCGCCAAATATCAATACGGGTGCCGGTAAGTTTGTGGCGGTGGACGGGCGCATTCAGTATGGCATGGAGGCGATTAAAGGTGTGGGGTCTAATGCAGTGGCCGAACTGGTAAAAGAGCGGAAAGCAAACGGAAAATTTGAATCTATTTACGATTTTGCCCGTCGCGTTGATTCCCGCGTCTGTAATAAGCGTACTCTTGAAAGCCTGATTCAGGCCGGAGCGTTCGATACACTGAATTCAAATCGCCGGCAGCTGCTGCAAAATATTGAGATCGTGATCAGTTACGGAGCACGAGTGCAGGAGATGGAAAACTCCGATCAGTCAGACCTGTTTGGGGATGGCAGCGGAAGTGCATCAGCGATTGATGAGCCTAAATTTGAGCCGGTGAAAAACTGGTCGAATATTGAACGGCTCAACAAAGAGCGCGAGCTTATTGGTTTTTATTTGAGCGGTCACCCGTTAAATAAATATCGCGAAGATGTCGAGATGTTCTGTTCTCATTCGCTTGACCGTGATGAATTGGAAAGACTCAGTGATCGTACCGAAGTCCGTTGTGCCGGAATCATCACTCAGGTAAAACGGGTGAGTGACAAAAAGGGCCGGCCTTTTGCTTTTGTGCAGATGGAAGATGTAAAAGGAAATGTTGAAGTGATCGCGTTCAGTGAAACCTATGACCGCTATCTGGGAATGATTCAGGTGGATACGTTGGTTGTAGTTGACGGAACAATTGATACGCGCAGAGGCAAACCGCAGATCATTGCAAACAGTTTTGAACGAATTGAAAGTTTGCGCGAAAAATATCAGGACAAGATTCAACTCGAACTTGATATCGATACGAGCCGTATCAATAACGGTGATTTAGAAAAAGTAGCAGCACTGTTTGAGCAGCACAAGGGGCAGACCAATGTATCGCTTAATGTGTTGAGCTGTGAAGCTAAAAAACCCTTTGCCATGCACGTCCGAAAATTCGTTATTGATCCCAATGATGAGTTGCTGAAGGGGCTAAAATCGGTTATAGGGGAAGAATCGGTGGTTTTGAGCCGCAGTAAGTAAAGCAAAGATAAGTTTTTACAATAGATCGTATAATAAGAAACGATGTGATTTAAAACTTTGTAAGTATGATCTTTGACAAGAATTTAATAAGTTTGATCAATTTTAATTAATCGATAATGATACTGATATGAGTAAAGCACTTAAGTTTACAGATGATTCGTTTGAAAATGATGTTTTAAATGCCGATTCTGATAAGCCAGTACTGGTAGATTTTTGGGCTGAATGGTGTGGGCCTTGCCGAATGGTAGGACCCGTTGTAGATGAACTGGCCGGTGAGTTTGAAGGAAAAGCAAAAATCGGTAAGGTCGATGTAGATTCTAACCCTGAAATTTCTACAAAATACGGCATTCGAAGTATTCCTTCACTGCTGATTTTCAAAAATGGTGAAGTGGTAGATCAGATTGTGGGAGCTGTTCCCAAATCGCAGCTTAAGAAACAACTGGAAGCCCAGTTTTCAAATTGATCGTTTAATAGGCTACAAAAATGCGGAATTTTTGTAGGTGAAAATTGAATGTGTAAAGGCGATGAGTTTTTCATCGCCTTTTTTGTTGGGTTCCTTATTTAAAAGTTATTCTTTTTTGTCATCCCCCTGCGCCCCTTCAAAGGGGGACTTATAATGAATTATTTTGCAATAATTCATTTTGATTCAATAACTCCAAATTTCTTATTCAATTTTGCCATTCGGTAACCAAATCTGCTGATTCCATCAGCAGATTACTATTCCCCCTTTGAAGGGGGTGCAGGGGGATGACAGGAAAGGCTAAAATTGCCGAATCAGCAGGAGAATTTAATCAGGGGATTATTCATCAAGGCGGAAACTAATCGCCAACTCTCTGCCGTTTTTCAAGAATTGAACATCATCAGCGTACTGTTTGATGAGATAAACGCCCCGCCCGCCTTCTTTTAGCAGATTTTCATCTTTCAACGGGTCGGCCAAAGAATCGGGATCGAAGCCCTCACCTTCATCCCGGATGGATACTTTCAGTATATCTTTTTCTAAACCGGCATTGATGAACACCTTTTTACCTGAATCTTGCCGGTTGCCGTGAGTGATCGCATTATTAACGGCTTCACTCAGTACAAGCAGAATTCGGCTAAAATTATCATCATCAAAACCGGCCCATTGTTGTAGTTCTTCAACGAACAGCTCTACTCGCTCCATTTCTTCAAATGAAGATTTTAAAACCAGCTTCTTCTTGTCAGTTGATGACATAAAAAGGAATAAAGAGAGGCATCTCAGTATCGGATGCCTCGAAAATTAGGCGTAAATGCCACGCATTTTCAGCGTTTTGGCTACTTTATCAATTCCAAAAACGTACGCTGCCTGGCGAAGAGTGATATCATACTCTTCACTCACTTTATGGAGATTGTCAAAAGCATTACGCATCATTCGGTTTAGACGCCGATTCACCCGTTCTTCTGTCCAGAAATAGCCCTGTCGATCCTGTACCCATTCAAAGTAAGAGACTGTCACTCCGCCGGCATTGGCCAGAATATCGGGGACGACGATGATGCCTTTATCTTCTAAAATAGAGTCGGCATTTGCTGTTACCGGGCCGTTAGCGCCTTCAACAATGAACCGGGCATTGATGTTAGCTGCGTTATGACGTCCAATTTGATCTTCTTTTGCCGCGGGAATGAGTACATCACACTCGAGTTGCAAAAGTTCTTCGTTTGAAATTTTTTCAGCCCCGGCATAGCCTTCTAACGAATAGTTATTTTTATGGGAATATTCTATCGCTTCGGGAATGTCGATGCCGTTCTTGTTATAATATCCACCCGAAATATCGCTGATACCGATTACTTTAGATCCTTGTTCATACATCAACTGTGCACTAACAGAACCTACATTTCCAAAACCTTGAACTACGGTTGAGCATTTATTGGGCAGGATTCCCGCTTTATTCAAAGCCGCCAGGGTTACCGTCACCACTCCGCGGCCGGTTGCTTCTTTTCGTCCCTGCGAACCGCCTAAAATAATAGGCTTGCCGGTAACAACAGCCATTTCTGTTTTATGAGCATTCATGCTGTAGGTATCCATAATCCACGCCATAACCTGTTCGTTGGTATTCATGTCGGGAGCGGGGATATCGCGATCGGGGCCGAATACTTCGAGCATGTTGGTGGTGTAGCGGCGCGTCAGTCGTTCCAGCTCTGCATCAGACATTTCTTTTGGATTACATCTAATACCGCCTTTGGCACCGCCAAATGGAACATTTGCGATGGCGCATTTCCAGGTCATCCAGGCAGCAAGTGCTTTAACTTCTTCCAGGTTTACATCGGGGGCATACCGCAAACCACCTTTTGATGGGCCCAATACGTTATCATGAATCACACGATAACCTTCAAAAACTTTAATTTCACCTGAATCCATTACAACAGGAACAGAGACGATCACTTGTTTTACAGGCCGGGCCAGGTATTGGAACATCCCTTCATCAAGTTCGAGCAGATTGGCAGCAAACCGGAATCGCTCTAACATTGATTCAAAAGGAGATTCTTCGTCTAATTTGGGTCCTGGTTCTTTATAATAACCGGTGGTGTAGGTATTTTTATTGTTAGACATAAAAGAAGTAGAAAATTCTAATCCGTTTTGCGTTTCATATTGTGGCACTGATATTACGAGTATTATTGGAAAATCTCATTTATTTATAGAGAAAATTGTAAAGAATTTAAAAGAGATTATAGTCAGAAGTCAGAAGGAACTTTTATGGCTAAAAAAGAATCTTAATTATCACTGCAACAGCTTTTTTTTGCATTTTAATAAAATTTAATGTTGATTCTACAGTTGCAGTTTTTGCATTAAAAGCTGTTTTGATGACAAAAAGTATAATGAGTAATTAAGTTTTTGCTATGAATGCCAGCGTACTGGTATTAAATAAAGATTATCAGCCTTTAAGCGTTTGCTCAGTGCATCGCTCTGTCAAGCTGCTATTTCTTGATAAGGCAGAGATGATTCATGATTACCCCGAACTAAAGTTGCGCACTGTTTCCGAAGTTTATTCCTATCCATCAGTGATAAGACTGCGGCGTTATATACATATTCCTTATAACAAAATTGTACTTTCTCGTCACAATATTATGAAGCGTGACGGCCATAAATGCCAATACTGTGGGTCTTCGCGTAATTTAACTATCGACCATGTCTTGCCTCGCAGCCGTGATGGCCAAGACACCTGGGAAAACCTGGTAACCGCTTGCGATAAGTGCAATATTAAAAAGGGAAATAAAACTCCTAAAGAAGCGGATATGCCTCTCAAGCGAAAACCGTTTCGCCCTATTCATATCACTTTTATGCAATCCATTTTGGGTGGGGTTGAAGAAAACTGGAAGCCTTACTTGTATATGGCGTAGTCCTTTATTCAACCCCCATTCGGGGTTATTTAAAAACTCGTTTACATACCCGAATTGCATTCGGGGCTATTCATGTTAAATCCCTTCACAACAATTACACAAAAAAAACGTATTTTAATATCCATTTTTATCTTAAAAGCAATCAGAATGAGCAGTAAAGGACGAGTATTAGTAGCGATGAGTGGCGGAGTTGATTCATCCGTGGCTGCTGTTATGCTTAAGGAGCAAGGCTATGATGTAATCGGCATCACCATGAAAACGTGGGACTATTCGCGCGTGGGCGGCAAGTCGGATAAGGAAACGGGCTGTTGTACACTTGAATCCATGAATGATGCCCGTCAAATTGCTGTAAAGCACGGCTTTAAGCATTTTATTGTGGATATTCGTGAGGAATTCGGCGGCTGGGTGATCGATCGTTTTGTAGAAGATTACATGGACGGCCGTACGCCCAACCCCTGTGTGCTTTGCAATACTCATATCAAGTGGGCAGCGTTACTGCGTCGCGCGGATAATTTGGGATGTGATTTTATTGCGACAGGTCATTATGCTAACGTGCGCGAAGAAAACGGGCGGTATATCATTTCGCGTGGTCTTGATCCCCAAAAAGATCAGTCCTATGCTTTGTGGGGGGTGAAACAAGAGCACCTGGCTCGAACAAAATTCCCCTTAGGTAATTTTGAAAAGACGAAAATTCGGGCACTTGCTGAAGAATTTGGTCTCACCAAAGTAGCGAAAAAGCCTGATTCGTACGAAATCTGCTTCGTTCCGGATGATGATTACCGTCGCTTTCTCAAAGACCGTGTTGAAGGACTTGAAGAAAAAGTAGCAGGCGGTAAAATTGTTGATCAGCAAGGGAATGTAGTAGGTGAGCACGAAGGTTATCCTTTTTATACCATCGGTCAGCGTCGTGGATTAGATATCGCACTCGGAAAACCGGTTTATGTTACTCACATTAATCCCGAAACCAATGTGATTACCATTGGCGAGAAAAAAGACTTGGTGAGTACAACCTGCCGTGCCAAAGATATCAACCTAAGCAAATATGCCAGCATACCTTCGGACGAAATGGAAGTTACGGCTGCAATTCGTTACAATGATGATGGAGCCATCGGGCATTTAACACAAGTAAGTGATGATGAAGTAGAAGTTACATTTCCCACAGGTCGCGAAGCCATCGCGCCGGGACAAGCCGTTGTTTGCTACGAAGGCAACGATGTGGTTGCCGGTGGATGGATTCACAAAGTAAATGTGGATATGAATATACTGCAGGAAGCATAATTTTAATTTTTTTAATGCGTTCTTAAGCCTGTTCCATCCCGGGGACAGGCTTTTTTTGTAGATTGAAACATTGTATTTGCTTACCATGTATAAGCAACGACCTAAAATCCAATTCATATTTTTACTTCATGAAAAAATCAATTCATTATTTATCGGCCATGTTGATGGTAGCATGTTTCACCCAGCCTGCCGCCGGACAGTTTGAAGGTACTATTACTTATCACAGCTATGAATA
This sequence comes from Balneolaceae bacterium, assembly GCA_036381435.1. Classification (GTDB taxonomy): domain Bacteria; phylum Bacteroidota; class Rhodothermia; order Balneolales; family Balneolaceae; genus Fodinibius. The sequence continues at coordinate 21,918 of DASVCW010000015.1, forward strand.
TTCTGACGATGGTGAAAGGGAAAAGCAGGATGAGTTCACCCTGTATATCACAGCTGATCGAATCATGCTGCAGGGAAATAATAAGTATAACTTCATGGGCTCGATCGAAACAGAAGGGGTTTTGGTGCGTCTTGACCGACAGGACTTTGTATTCATGACGGGTGATGAAGAAGCCTTGTCTATCTCAAAATCTGACATCATTTCTATGATGAATATGTTTGGAGCGGGTTCGCAGCCAAGTACTGGTAATGAAGAAATTAATTATGAGCAAACGGATGAAAGTAAAACCATTCTTGGGTATCCGAGTGATAAATTCATTTTCAAGGATGATGAAGACCAGGATACCATCGTCTGGATGACTAAAGGCGTTGATGTAAACTGGGGAATGCTGGCCGAGCCCTGGGGAAATAACGCCGATGATTTAATTAGCGGCGGTTTTCCGATGGATGTTATTTTTAAAGACAAATATTTTCCTGTTAAAGTGCAGGGTTATAAAAATGGAGAGCTGGTAACAGTACTTGAAGCCGTTGAAATTAGTCGTTCTCCCGTACCCGAGGCAATGGTAGAAGTTCCGGATGATGTACAAGTACTAAGCTTCCAGGAATACTTATTTCGCAAAATGAGCCAGTGATTGGAAATATGGGCATAGTAAGCTAAGTTGCTGTTGATCATTTTATAGACTGATTTAAAATGGAGAATGGAGCTAAAAAATATATAGAGCAACGGTTGCCGCAGCGGTTAATGGATGAACTATATGGTTTAGCTGAAAAATATCGGTATGAGGGGGTGAAACTGTTTGTATTCGGGTCGTTCGCAAAGTTGGATGATCGCCAAACATCTGATCTGGATCTTGGTGTAGCTTGGATAAAAGAACGTTCTCCGATAGTATTTTCCAAACTTTATAGGGATGTAATGGATTTGCCCACTATTCGAAAAATTGATCTGATAGATGTTGAATCAGTTGACGAATCATTCAGAAATCACATAATGAAAGATGCTGTTTTTCTTTCGGAAGAAAAGGAAGCTGTAGTATGAGCAGAAAGCAGCAACTTATGAAAGATTTTGAGAATGTTCTGCATAAGCGAAAAGAAGCATTAGATCAACAGGAGACCGAGCTAAGCAGAGATGCAGCTATTCTTAGATTTGAGCTCTCTTTTGAAGTTGGTTGGAAGCTGCTGATATAAGTATTGGCTCGTGAAGAAGGCTATGAAGCTAACAGTCCTCGTCAAGCCTTTCAGCAAGCTTTTTCAATAGGTTGGATTGGTGATGAAGTAATATGGGCTGATATTGTTAAAGCAAGAAATACAGCTACTCACGTATATCGAGAAACTTATGCAAAAAGTTTATATCAAGAGTTAGATGATTATTATAAAGCTTTTAATGAGCTTTACCTGTCTGTCCAACCTTTAGGTTAGCTTTAACGCGCTGAGCAATTGAAAACAGTATTTAAAGTCTATTTTGCTGTCATTTCGACCCCCGTATAATCGGGACGCTCCGAGCGGAAAAACCGCTCTACAGTCGAAATGAACAATAGTAGGTAATTTGACTGTTTCTATTCTTAACCACTCAACCCTTTAACTTTATTCTCCATCCATCCAACCCTCAATCAATCAATCAATCTCCTACTCTGCATTTCCATATAAATACATATCGCCGGTAGGTTGGGGAACGCCGCCTTTAGGCTCCATGGTAACAGCAAAAGCACTGGTTGCCTGTTCAGTAGCATTAACTATTTTTTCTACTTTAAAGAAATTGTCACTTGGGTCGTTAACTGCAAAAACTCCCGCACTCACCGGTTTGTTATTTACAATAATCCAAAGCTGGTAGCTTTTGTTATCGGGCACAGGGGGCAGGTTTGAAACCTGCAACAGGGCCTGTTCCTTCTCAGAGTCCCAAATTATTTTTCCGTATCCACTTGGATTCACTTCAAGTCCGGCCATCATCACTAAATCTACTTCGCGTGCCTCTAAAATAGAAAGCAGTTCTTCTTTCTGCTCAAGATCATTTTGTAACGCGGTAATCTTCGTTTGCTGTTGAGCAATGACTGTTTCTTTTTGGTTGATTTCAGTGCTCAGATTAAAGGAATAGAAGATAAGGCTGAGGCTTATGATCAGAAGGGCAAAAGAAGCCGCTGCCGTAAAAGCAGGCCAGTTAAAACCATTGTCCTTTTTATCATCAAGATCAACAGGAGAAACATTGGGCGTTTCATTACCTGCTTCTTCGCGTATTTGAGCCATCAACCGTGCTTTTAAAGCTTCGGGCGGATCATCTTTTTCCACAGTAAAAGAAAGTTGGTTAGCAGCTGCCCAAAGTTCTTGATACAGCAGCCGTTCCTCTTCGGTTGCTTCGCCCAGCATCTGCTCAAACTCCCTGCGTTCGTCTTCATTAAGGGCATGAAGAACATAACCGGCACAAAGTTCCTCGAATTTTTCGGTATGTGATTGTTGGTTAGCCATCAGTTACTATAAATTCTGATAAAATGGTTTTCAGTTTCATCATTCCCTGGCGGGTGCGGGTTTTTACCGTTCCGAGGGGAATGTTCAGTTGGTCAGCTATTTCTGATTGCGTTAATCCCTTGTAATAAGCAATCTCAATTACTTCTTTTTGGCTATCGGGAATTTCATTCAGCGCTTTCTTTACCAATTCGGCACGGTCGGAAAATATGGTAGTCTCCAAAGGATCAAATTTATCACCTTCGAGCGTAAACAGAGGCTCATGGATACTAACGGACGCTTTTTGCTGGGTCTTATATCCCTTCGACCGAAGCCGGTCAATGGCTTTATTGCGCGCCAGGGTTACAATCCAGCTGTACACATTACCGCGGTTTTCATCAAAAGAACCGGCTTTATTCCAGATCTTCACGAAAATTTCCTGAAGTACATCTTCGGCTTCTTCGCGTGTTTTAACGATTGAAATAACCATTCCATAAAGTAAGCGTTTATAAAGATCATAAAGCTCTTCCAGCGCATCAGGATCACGAGATTTAATGCGCATCATTAATTGTCTTTCATCATCAGAATTGCCGTGCATCACTTTTCCGATGGCCGCAAGCAGTGTAAATATTAACACAATATTGTTCTATTTAATTATTACGCAATAAACGGCTATGGGGTTTTAAAAAAAATTTGGTGGAATCATTAAAATCTGTTAGCCTTTCACCGACAGAAGATAACAAGAACTTTTAAACTATCTAATTTTGCCCTGGTTACTGCGAATGACGTTGGTGGTGTCCCTCATAATGGCACCGGCCGTAATATATTTGATGTGGCGATATTTTCAATCCACTAAAACGATTTTTGATCAGCGATGGACCCGAGTTGTCGTACCTGTCTTGCTGATTTCTTTTTATGCGTTTCCCGTTAGTGGCTTCCTTGATTTCTATCTGACCGGCTCTATTGATATTCTTAAATACTTTAAGCCTGTCGTTTACTGGTTTTGGTTCGGGCTGGTTTTTGTCTACCTGCTGCTTACTTGGGTGATCATTGCAGATGTCATCAAATTCATCAGCCGTTTTTTTACTCACAAGAAAGAAACGGTGAGTAATGTTCATGCCCGTGTGATACTCGTTTTGCTGCCGGTGTTGTTTTTATTCACAGGCTGGAAAACCTACGATCATACTACTTCTACTGCTGTTACGGAAATAACACTTTCGCTTGAAGAAATTCCGTCTGTACTGCAAGACTTCAAAATCATCCATATTTCAGACATCCAGGGTGATGAATATACGGGTGAAGAAGATATTGCTGAATATATAAGGTTGGTGAATGAGCAAAATCCTGATTTAATTGTTTTTACGGGTGATTTGATTTCCTATGGCACGGATTTTATCCAAATGGCGGCACGGGCATTGGGAGAAGCAGAAGCTACTTATGGCACTCTCGCCGTAGTGGGCGATCATGATTTTTGGGCGGGAGTTGAACATGTAGAACAGGCCTTAGCCGAACAGGGAATTCCTTTATTACGTGATGAAAATATGGTCTTGAACCTTGATAGTACAGCTTCAGTATTGGTTACGGGTGTTACCGAAGTCTATAGCAAAGAATCGGACCCACAAGTGGTAGATTCATTGATGGATCATGCCGACGGTCAAGATCTGAAAATACTGGCTTCTCATCAAATAGATGGACATTTAATAGAAAATGCCATTGAGCACAGTTATGACTTAGCTCTTGCGGGACACACACACGGCGGACAAATTCGCGTACCTTTTATGGGTATGACCTTTTCTGCATCAGACCTGGAAACCGACTTTGTA
>DASVCW010000016.1:0-33034 GCA_036381435.1 Balneolaceae bacterium
CGTGATAAAGCTCAATGATGAAGTGGAGATTGTGGGTATCGTTGAAGAGCCCATGAAGAGTGTGGTCACCGGCATTGAAATGTTCCGCCGGATGCTCGACGAAGGACAGGCCGGAGATAACGCCGGTATTTTGCTTCGCGGAATTAACAAAGAAGATTTGCAGCGCGGTATGGTGCTGTGTAAGCCGGGCTCGATCACCCCGCACAAGCAGTTTGAATGCGAAGTGTACGTGCTCAGCAAAGACGAAGGCGGCCGTCATACGCCGTTCTTCAAAGGCTATCGCCCGCAGTTTTACTTCCGTACCACTGATGTGACCGGACCTTGCGAGTTGCCGAGCGGTGTGGAAATGGTGATGCCGGGCGACAACGTAACGATGAACGTAACGCTCATCCAGCCGGTAGCGATGGAAGAAGGCCTGCGCTTTGCGATTCGTGAAGGCGGACGCACGGTCGGAGCCGGTGTTGTAACTAAAATTATAGAATAACCAATTACCCAGAAAGCTTTAGGAAGCTTTCAAAGTTTCCTAAAGCTATTTCATTCGCGGGTGTAGCTCAATTGGTAGAGCAGCGGTCTCCAAAACCGAAGGTTGTGGGTTCAAGTCCTTCCACCCGTGCAATTAGGAAGTGTGGGCGAGGCAGTTCGGTTTTGGAGACCGCTGCCGGGAAGGTAGTTCTCCAGATCCGCCAGCCGGCGGATGTGGGGTTCAAGTCCTTCCACCCGTGCAAAAAGATTTTTTAGAGCAGGTGGGAGTGGCCGGGTTGCTTGAAAGTAAGAGTGGCGGCCTCCAAATTCCGAATGTTTTCGGGATGTGGGTTTTCCCGAAGGTATCCCTTTGGAAAGTCCTTTCATGTGCAAGTATTGAAATGATTATAAGTTTATGGATAAGATTAAAGCCTTCTTAGAAGATGTCCGAAAGGAGATGAAGAAAGTCTCCTGGCCGACACAGCAAGAGCTGGTCGATTATACAGTTGTTGTGGTAATTTTCACCATCATTCTGTCTGCATTTATTTTTGGTGTTGATCAGGTTTACAGCACGATATTAGAAGCAATTTATCAATGACCCAGGAAAATCAGCATAAATGGTATGTAGTTCGTGTCTTTTCCAGTCACGAGAAAAAGGTGAAGCGGTATTTAGAACGAGAAATGGAGCTTCAGGGACTGGAAGAAAAAATTAGCGAAATACTTATACCTACCGAAACTGTAATTGAGATCAGGTCCGGTAAAAAACGGACGAGGGAGAAGAATTTCTTTCCGGGATACCTTTTGCTGAAAACTCTGTATGATGAAGAGGTGAATAATTTAATTCAGGGTGCTCCCTCAACGATAGGTTTTTTAAAGAGCGGCAAAAACGATCATGTCCCCAAGCCGCTTCGTAAGGCAGAAGTTGACAGGATTCTTGGTCGGGTATATGAAAGCCAGGATATGGAACAGGGTGCTAAGATTGAGATCCCTTATGACGAAGGCGACATCGTTAAAGTAATTGATGGACCATTTAAAGATTTTGACGGAACCGTACAAGAGGTTAATACTGATAAACTCAAACTACGTGTTCTTGTAAGTATTTTTGGTCGAAAGACCCCGGTTGAAGTTGATGTGAACCAGGTTGAACCTGCAACTTAACCACTTTAAAATCACTGATGCAAAGTGAGCTATTACGCGGCAACAAAACACATAAGTACAAGCAGTAACTAAAATGGCAAAAAAAGTAGATACAGTACTTAAGCTTCAGATCCGTGGTGCGCAGGCAAACCCTGCTCCCCCTGTAGGACCTGCTTTAGGTCAGGCCGGAATCAATATTATGGAGTTCTGTAAGGCTTTTAATGCTGCTACACAAGAAAAGGCCGGCACCATTATTCCGGTTGAAATTACGGTGTATCAGGATAAGTCTTTCACCTTCATAACCAAAACTCCGCCTGCTGCCGTACTGCTAAAGAAAGCAGCTGGGATTAAATCCGGTTCCGGAGAGCCAAACCGTAATAAGGTTGGCCAGGTAACCTGGACTCAGTGCAAGGAAATAGCAGAACAGAAAATGCAGGATCTTAATGCTTTTGAGGTAGAAAATGCTGCAGAGATGATAGCAGGTACTGCCAGAAGTATGGGTCTGCGAGTGCAAAGAAACAAATAAGAAGTAGTTAAATTATGGCACAACGAGGAAAAAAGTATCGAGAGGCCGCAAAGCTCATTGATCCCGAGTTGGAATACACTCTGGAGGAAGCATGTGATCTTGTAAAGAAAACTTCTTCGGCTAATTTTGACGAATCCGTTGATCTGGACCTGCGCTTGGGAGTTGATCCCCGGCACGCCGATCAAATGGTACGCGGTTCCGTATCTCTGCCACATGGCACAGGTAAAGAAGTAACCGTACTGGCTTTGGTTAACGAAGCCAAACAAGAAGAAGCTGAAGAGGCCGGAGCAGATCATGTAGGCCTTGACGAGTATATCGCAAAAATCGAAGATGGATGGACAGACATTGACGTAATTGTTGCCACGCCGGATGTTATGGGCAAAATTGGAAAGCTGGGTCGTGTTTTAGGCCCGCGCGGACTGATGCCTAATCCCAAAAGTGGAACGGTTACCAATGATGTTGCTGACGCGATCAAAGAAGTAAAAGCCGGTAAGATTGATTTCCGTGTAGATAAATATGGAATTCTGCACGCGTCAATTGGTAAAGTTAGCTTTGATGCCAGCGACCTTCGCGAAAACGCAATGGAATATTTGCAAACCGTAATGCGGCTAAGACCCGCTTCTGCCAAAGGTTTATATGTCAGAAGCGCGACTATGAGCAGCACAATGGGGCCCGGTATTTCATTAAGCCGTTCATCTGTAATTTCTGTATAGAAGTTTAAAAAGGGAAACCAAACATGCCAACATTAGCAGAAAAGAAAGCAGCTGTTGAAGAAATTACCGCAGATCTGAATAGCCATGATGCTATTTACATCACCAATTATTCGGGGATGTCGGTAAAAGAAATCAACAATATGCGTGGTGAATTTTATGAAGGCAATATCAAATTCAGGGTGTATAAAAACACTTTGATGAAGCGAGCCATGGACGAGGTAGGCGGATATGATGATTTATATCCACACCTGGTTGAGCAAAATGGTTTTGCCTTTGTGGAAGAAGAGCATGCCGCACCCGCAAAAGTGATTAAGAAGTTATACGAGGAAACAGAGAAGCCTAAATTTAAAGCTGCCATCATCGCCGGCGATTACTATGGTGAAGATGAGCTGAATTCATTGGCTTCTATGAAATCTAAGAGTGAAGTAATCGGCGATATCGTCGGGCTCTTGCTTGCTCCTGTTTCCAATGTGGTAAGTGCATTACAAGCTCCCGGTCGCAATATTGCCGGAGCCATTGAAACCATCGCTGAAAAAGGCGAAGAATAAATCAACCTTAACATTACGAATTTCAATCTATAAAGCTCAATCGGAGAAATAAACAAATGGCTGACGTTAAAGAAATAGCTGAACAATTAGTAAACTTAACTGTAAAAGAAGCGAACGAACTCGCTCAGGTTCTTGAAGAAGAATATGACATCAAACCTGCGGCTGCAGCAGCAGTTGTTGCCGGAGGCGGCGGTGAAGCAGGCGGCGGAGAAGAACAAACAGAATTCGATGTAATTCTGAAATCTGCCGGCGCTAAGAAAATTGCCGTTATTAAAGAGGTTCGTTCAATAACAGGTCTCGGCCTTAAAGAAGCTAAAGAATTGGTTGATGGTGCGCCTAACCCGATCAAGGAAGGTGTTGCCAAGGAAGAGGCTGAAGACCTTAAGTCCAAGCTTGAAGAAGCTGGCGCTGAAGTTGAGCTTAAGTAATTAAGTTACAACAACTATAATTTGTCACTAACCAATATCGTTATAGACGGTATTGGTTATTGGCGTCTATTTGCATGTTGCCGGTTCGCCGAAAGGTGTTCGGGCAACAGCAATTTGGCTCATCACTGATCTAACTAATTTTTTAAAGGAGAGGTTCCTTTGAGTAAACATACTAAGATGGATAAAATTCCTTTCACTGAGCGTTTAACATTTGCCAGTACTGAACATGTTCTCGACTATCCTGACTTTCTTGATATACAGCTGAAATCTTTTGGTGAATTTACTCAGCTGGATATTGCACCAGAAGATCGTAAAAATCAAGGCCTTCAGAAAATTTTTAATGATAATTTTCCTATCCAGGATTCGCGGGAAACTCACATACTGGAATTTTTGCACTATAGTGTAGATACCCCGAAATATAGCATGAATGAATGCCAGGAGCGAGGGCTTTCTTATGCTGTTCCCCTGAAAGCCAAAATTCGCCTTTCTGCTGTTGACGATGATGATGAAGCGACAGAAACCATTGAGCAGGAAGTATTTTTGGGCGACCTTCCCTGGATGACCAAACGCGGTACATTTATCATTAACGGCGCCGAACGTGTGATTGTAAGCCAGTTGCACCGTTCACCTGGGGTATTCTTCGGGCAAAATGTGCATCCCAATGGCACACAACTTTATAATGCGCGCGTCATTCCATTTAAAGGTTCCTGGATTGAGTTTTCAACTGATATCCGGGACGTACTTTGGGCTTATATCGATCGTAAGAAAAAGGTTCCCTGCACCACTTTGCTGCGTGCCCTCGGTTATTCAACCGATGAAGAATTATTCAGCCTTTTCGAGCTTACCGAAACCTTCAAGTTTGGTTCCAAAAAGAAATTTAATGAAGAATTGGTAGGCCGGCGCCTCGCTTCTGATATCATCGTTGAGAAGATGGAAGAAGTGGTTGATGACGAGACCGGCGAGGTTACCGAAGCACTAAACCGTGAAGCAGTGCTCGAGCGTGATCATGAAATTGAAGAGGATGATTACGGTATTTTCAAAGAAGCGGATGTGGAAAATATTCGCGTTCAAACATTAACTCCCGAAGATTCTGAGCGGGATGTGATGATGAACACGCTTCGAAAAGATCCAAGCCACGACCAAAATTCTGCACTGGGAGAAATTTACCAGCAAATTCGTACCGGTCAAATGCCGGATCCCGAAACAGCACGCCAGGTGCTCGAGCGTTTGTTCTTCAGCGACAAAAAGTATGATCTCGGTGAGGTTGGACGTTATCGTCTCAACAAACGCCTGAAAGAAGATGTGGATATGGACATTCGGTATCTCGTGAAAGAAGATATCGTGGCCATTATTAAAGAAGTCATTCGTCTTAAGAATATGAAATCTCAGGTTGATGATATTGACCACCTGAGTAATCGTCGTGTTCGTACTATCGGCGAGCAGCTAGGCCAGCAGTTTTCAATCGGCTTGGCGAGAATGTCGCGTACCATCAGGGAACGGATGAATTCACGTGATGCAGAGCAGTTGACTCCGCAGGATTTGGTCAATGCCCGCACCATTTCATCTGTGATAAATACGTTTTTTGGTACCAACCAGCTGTCTCAGTTTATGGACCAAACCAACCCTATTGCTGAGTTGACGCACAAACGGCGGATGTCGGCATTAGGTCCCGGTGGATTGACCCGTGAGCGAGCCGGTTTTGAAGTTCGTGACGTTCACTATACACACTACGGAAGACTTTGCCCGATTGAAACACCTGAAGGTCCGAATATTGGTCTGATTTCTTCACTCTGCGTTCACGCAAAAGTGAATGATTTTGGTTTCATCGAAACGCCTTATCGTAAATTGAAAGATGGCAAAGTGAGTGATGAAATTGAATATCTCTCTGCTGAGCAGGAAGACGAAACGGTGATTGCCCAAGCCAACGCACCATTAGAAAACGGTGTTTTCAAAAACGAGAATATTTTCTCCCGTTTCCGTGATGGCGAAGTTGGACTTGCCAGTCCCGATCAGATTCAGTACATGGATGTTTCACCCAACCAAATTACATCGGTTGCGGCTGCTTTGATTCCGTTTATTGAGCACAATGATGCGAACCGTGCTCTTATGGGCTCAAACATGCAGCGTCAGGCAGTACCATTGTTGCGCCCCGAAGCGCCTGTTGTAGGTACCGGCCTTGAGCATCGTGCGGCAAAAGATTCGCGAGCTATTATTGCGGCCGAAGAAGACGGTGAAGTGGTTTATGTAAGTTCCAAAGAAATCCGGGTTAAATATGACCGGACCGATATGGAACAGCAATGCTATTTTGACGAAGGTATTAAAACATACCACCTGACCAAATTCGAACGCACCAACCAGGACACTACTATCAACCAAAAACCTATTGTTAAGGTAGGCGACAAGGTGATCAAAGGCCAGACGCTGGCTGATGGTTGCGCGACCGATCAGGGTGAACTTGCTCTGGGACGGAACCTGTTAGTAGGTTTCATGCCCTGGAGAGGATACAACTTTGAGGATGCGATTGTAGTAAGTGAACGCATTGTTCAGGATGATATTTATACATCCATCCATATCCAGGAATTCGAACAGCAGGTTCGTGATACCAAACGGGGTGAAGAGGAACTGACGCGGGAAATCCCCAATGTAAGTGAAGATGCCACCAAAGATCTTGACGAGCAGGGAATTATCCGAATCGGTGCAAAAATCGAACCCAGTGATATTTTGGTAGGTAAAATTACGCCTAAGGGTGAAACGGATCCTACCCCTGAAGAAAAACTTTTACGAGCCATTTTCGGTGACAAAGCCGGTGATGTGAAAGATGCTTCATTGAAAACCCCGCCCGGCGTATCGGGAACGGTGATCAATACCAAACTCTTCAGTCGAAAGCGTGATGAGCAAATTTCGCGCAAAGAGGAGAAGAAGCAGGTTGAGCTGGAAAATGAGCGTCATGCAGAGAAAGTTTCTGATCTTAATACGAAAATGATCAACAAGCTTTATACGCTGCTCAGAGATAAAACATCACCCGGTGTTTACGATTTTAGCGGAGTAGAACTTATTCCTAAAGGCGAAAAATATCGGAAATCTGATTTTGAAGAGCTTGACCCGGTAAGAATCAATGAAAACATTGACTGGGCTACCGACACTAATCTGGTAGAGCATGTACGGTTACTCTTCAAAAACTACAGGAAACTGCGCAGAGAAATTGATACCGAAGCGAAACGGCGAAAATATCAGATCCAGGTTGGAGATGATCTGCCGCCCGGTATCATCCAGAAAGCAAAGGTCTATGTTGCCAAAAAGCGCAAGCTTCAGGTAGGTGACAAGATGGCCGGACGCCACGGTAACAAAGGGGTGGTTGCCAAAGTAGTTCCCGTTGAGGACATGCCTTATATGGAAGATGGAACGCCTGTCGATATTTGTCTGAATCCGCTGGGTGTACCTTCCCGAATGAACCTTGGCCAGATTTATGAAACCATTCTTGGATGGGCTGCCAAAAAGTTAGGTGTTAAATTTGCGACACCTATTTTTGACGGCGCGAGCCAGGAAGAAGTGGAAGAACAGCTCCAAAATGCCGGTTTACCAAAAGACGGACGTGTAACGCTCTATGATGGCCGTACCGGTAAAGCGATGAATCAGAAAACAACTGTAGGCTATATCTACATGCTCAAGCTCAATCACTTGATTGAAGACAAGATGCATGCTCGTTCTATTGGCCCATATTCACTGATTACGCAGCAACCGCTGGGCGGTAAAGCTCAATTTGGCGGTCAGCGATTGGGTGAAATGGAAGTTTGGGCACTTTATGCTTACGGTGCTTCAAGCATTCTAAAAGAAATGCTCACTGTTAAAAGTGATGATGTTAAAGGCCGCTCACGTGTTTATGAAGCCATCGTTAAGGGTGAAAACTTGCCCGAAGGCGATGTCCCCGAATCTTTCAAAGTATTGTTGAGAGAGATGATGGGTCTTGGCCTTGAAATTCACTTAGACTAACTAAAACGCAGAATTTTTACTGTTGAATAAAGTCAAACCGGAGGTACTTCCTTGCCGACTACTAATACATTAACAGTTTCAAAAGACTTCAGTAACATTGGAATTTCCCTTGCTTCGCCGGAGACTATTTTGTCCCGGTCGCATGGTGAAGTCTTAACACCGGAAACCATTAACTATCGTACCTTTAAACCGGAAATGGATGGTCTTTTTTGTGAAAAGATCTTCGGTCCGGTTAAAGATTACGAATGTCATTGCGGCAAATACAAGCGAATCCGCTACAAAGGCATTATTTGTGACCGTTGCGGTGTAGAGGTAACCAGAAAGGCTGTGCGACGTGAGCGCATGGGTCATATTTCTTTGACTGTGCCCGTTGTCCATATCTGGTATTTCAAATCACTGCCAAACAAACTGGCTTATCTTCTCGGTTATTCTTCAAAAAACCTTGAGAAGATTGTTTATTACGAAACCTATGTGATAACGAATGCAGGTGTTGCCCGCGATCTCGGTTACCAGAAAGCCGACCTTATCTCTGAAGAAGAGTATTACGATATTTTAGATCAGCTGCCCGAAGATCAGTGGGAGCTGGATGATGACGATGAAGATAAGTTTGTTGCCAAAGAAGGTGCGGACGCAATCGAAGAATTGTTATCAACGCAGAATCTCGATGATCTCGCCTATCGTCTTCGTTATGAAGCGCGAAACGAGACATCACAAATGCGTAAAAAGAAGAAGTTGAAGCGGCTTCAGGTAATCGAATCATTCCGCGCGGCAAATCAACACACTGAAAATCGTCCTGAGTGGATGGTACAGCGTGTTATTCCTGTTATTCCGCCTGAGCTTCGCCCGCTTGTTCCATTGGAAGGAGGCCGGTTTGCAACATCAGACCTTAACGACCTTTATCGTCGCGTTATCATCCGGAACAATCGTTTGAAGCGCCTGATTGATATCAAAGCTCCTGATGTTATTCTGCGGAATGAAAAACGCATGTTGCAGGAAGCAGTTGATTCGCTTTATGATAATTCAAGAAAATCCAACGCGGTTCGCAGCAATAACCGCCCTTTAAAATCACTCAGCGACATGCTGAAGGGTAAAAGCGGACGATTCCGCCAAAACCTGCTTGGTAAGCGTGTTGATTATTCGGGACGTTCTGTAATTGTTGTCGGACCTGAATTGAAAATGCATGAGTGTGGGCTGCCGAAAGAGATGGCAGTAGAACTTTACAAGCCGTTCATCATCCGCCGCTTAATTGAGCGTGGTTATGTGAAAACGGTAAAATCTGCCAAAAAGGTAGTTGACCGTCGTGATCAGGTTGTATGGGAGGTGCTCGAAAATGTAATTGACGGCCATCCTGTAATGCTGAACCGTGCACCAACACTTCACCGTTTGGGAATTCAGGCTTATCAGCCGGTGCTTATCGAGGAGAAAGCTATTCGATTGCACCCGCTTTCATGTTCGGCTTTTAACGCTGACTTTGATGGTGACCAGATGGCAGTGCACGTGCCGTTAAGTAATGATGCTATTCTTGAAGCATCAGTCTTAATGCTTGGTTCGCACAACATTTTAAGTCCTGCGAGTGGTGGACCTGTAGCCGTTCCGTCTCAGGATATGGTTCTGGGTATCTACTACCTGACCAAAATGGCAAATAATAAAAAAGGTGAAGGCAAGACATTCGCTAATGAAGATGAAGTATTGATCGCTTATGATCGTGATCGATTAGATCTTCACGCCAAAATTAATATTCGGGTTCCTAAAGGAACGGGTGAAGAAGGCCATGAGATTATTAAATCTACGACCGGCCGCGTAATCTTCAATCGAATTTTGCCTGAAGAAATGGGTTATATCAACCGTACTCTTGGCAAAAAAGAGCTGCGCCAGTTGATTACCGAAATTCATTATAAAGTGGGAACCGCACGAACAGCGGCATTCCTTGACGATATGAAAAAGCTAGGCTTTGAGCAGGCTACTGTAGGTGGTCTTTCTTTCAGCCTTGAAGACATCGTTATTCCTAAAGAAAAGCAGGAACTTATTGAAAAAGCTCAGAATGAAGTAGCAGAGATTACTGAGCGTTACGAAATGGGTTTCATCACCGATAATGAACGTTATAATCAGGTTATTGATAAGTGGACAAGCACTACAAACCGTGTTTCGGAGTCCTTGTTCACTGCCTTGACCAATGACCGGGACGGTTTCAACCCCGTATTTATGATGGCCGATTCCGGTGCTCGTGGTTCTAAAGAGCAGATTCGGCAGCTCGGCGGTATGCGTGGATTGATGGCAAAGCCGCAGAAAAGCTCCATGCAGGAAGGCAATGAAGTTATTGAGAATCCTATTCTTTCTTCATTCAAAGAAGGGCTGACGGTTCTTGAGTACTTTATTTCAACCCACGGGGCTCGTAAAGGTTTGGCCGATACCGCTCTTAAAACAGCCGATGCCGGTTATTTGACGCGTCGTCTGGTGGATGTTTCTCAGGATATCATCATTAACGAAAAAGATTGCGGCACTCTGCGCGGCATTAAGATGAAAGCCCTGAAGGATAATGAGGATGTTATTGAAAGCCTCGAAGATCGGATTCTGGGACGTGTTTCGCTTCATGAAATTACTGATCCCATTACCGATGATTTGATTTGTGAAGCCAATGAGCTGATCGATGAAGAAGTAGCGAAGAAAATTGCGGAAACTTCAATCGAAGAAGTTGAAATTCGTTCAGTACTTACCTGTGAAACCGAACGCGGAGTATGCTCAAAATGCTACGGCCGTGATCTTTCACGCGGTACAATGGTTCAGGTTGGTGAGGCTGTGGGTGTTATCGCGGCTCAATCAATTGGTGAGCCGGGTACACAGCTTACACTTCGAACCTTCCACGTTGGAGGTACCGCTTCTCGTATGGAGTCTGAGTCCATGCACAAAGCGAAGTTCGACGGAAAAGTTCAGTTCGAAAATGTACGTGTTGTTGAGTATGATGACGGTGAAGAGATTCATAACATCGTATTGAGCCGTGCCGGTGAAATCAAGATTATTGATGAAGAAGGCAAAGTACTTACTTCCTATAATATTCCTTACGGTTCTGAACTTCTTGTTGAAGAAGGAGACGAGATACCTAAAGGTGTTCCGCTTTGTAGCTGGGACCCGTATAATGCGAATATTTATTCTGAAATTGACGGAAAGGTTGAGTACCAGGATGTTATTGCTGACATCACTTATTCTGAGGAGACCGATTCACAAACCGGTCACCGTGAGAAAGTGATTATTGATTCTAAAGATCGTTCACTTGTGCCTACCCTTTTGGTTAAAGGTAAAGATGATCGAATTCGCGAAAATACGCTTCCGGTTGATACACACATCGTTGTGGATGACGGAGAAGCTGTCTCATCCGGACAGGTACTGGCGAAGATTCCAAGGGTTACCGGTAAGTCGAAAGATATTACGGCAGGTCTGCCGCGTGTAACTGAGCTGTTCGAAGCTCGTTCACCAAGTGATCCGGCTGCAGTATCCGAAATTGACGGTATTGTGTCGATGGGTGGACGTAAGCGTGGTAAGCAGGAAGTGATCGTTGAAAGCAAAGACGGTACAACGAAGAAAACGTATCTCATTTCGCTGTCAAAACACATTCTGGTTCAGGAGAACGATTATGTGAAGGCAGGTCAGCAACTTTCTGACGGTACGATTCCCGCTGAGGAAATCCTTAATATTTCCGGTCCGTTTGCGGTTCAGTCTTATCTTGTAAACGAGATTCAGGAAGTTTATCGCTTGCAAGGTGTGCGAATCAATGACAAGCACATTGAGACGATTGTCCGTACTATGATGCAGAAAGTGGAAGTGACTGACTCTGGCGACACGATGTTCCTTGAAGGTGACAAAGTTGACCGGTTCGAGCTCAATAATAAAAATGATGAGCTGTTCGGAAAGTATGTTGTTACTGAAACAGGCGAAAGTGACCTGAAGCAGGGGACTATTCTTGATCGCCGTGAAGTGCGAGAAGTGAATAATGTGTTGATTAAAGAAGGAAAAGAGGAAATAAAGACACGCGAAGCTGAGCCGGCTATTTCTAAGCCGATCTTGCTCGGAATTACGCGTGCAGCTCTCTCAACCGAAAGCTGGTTGTCTGCCGCCTCATTCCAGGAAACTACCAAAGTGTTGACACAAGCATCTATCGAGGCCAAGAAAGATTACTTGCTTGGACTTAAAGAAAATGTGATTGTCGGACACAAAGTACCTGCTGGAACGGGCTTGCGTAAGTATGACGATCTTATCGTCGGTAAAAAAGCTGAACTGGATGAAGATGAGCAAGAAGTTGCAAAAGTCTTTGATCAGTTAAGCGGCGCAGGCGAGCCTAACGGAGCAGATGGAGTAGAAGCCACAGCCAAGGCTGATGCTGAAGAAGAGGAATCTTAATTTCTGATTCTAAATTATAAAAATTATAAAGGTGTCTGATGATGAATCAGGCGCCTTTTTTTGTAATGATCATTATTTAAAACGACGAAAAATGATTCAAACGTTTGGCGAAAGAATCTCCCTTATAATGGCGAGAGAGGGTATTGATCAACAACAATTCGGCAACGATACCGATGCCACAAAATCCCAGGTTAGCCGGTGGGTGAACAATAAAAACCTTCCAAAATCAGACGTAACTTACCAGCGAATTGCTGAAAAGTATGATTATAACTATCGGTGGGTAAAGTATGGGGTGGGCCCAGAGAGAGGTAGTGCCAGCCCTACAGATATGACAGAAGCTGGCGATGATGATTTCATTGATGATCCAATTCAGTTTTTAAATGATCAATTAGATGCCGTAGAGCGTACTTCGATTCCTCGGGATCTAAAGCAGAAATTTTATCAAAA
Source organism: Balneolaceae bacterium (assembly GCA_036381435.1). Lineage (GTDB taxonomy): Bacteria > Bacteroidota > Rhodothermia > Balneolales > Balneolaceae > Fodinibius. Next base: position 12,644 of record DASVCW010000016.1, read on the forward strand.
ACTGCTTACGCTGTCCGAGCAAATATACAGCGAGCTTGATCAGGAAGATTAGAAACCTAATTTTTACGGTTAAAGAGAGGAAGAGTTCTAAATGTGAATTCCACATTTCCCGAATCGTGGAATCCACATCTCCAGAAACGTGGAATTCACGTCTCCAGCCCCAAACATTTAGTTTTTAGTATGAAAAAGCGCCGGGTGATAAATTAGGCGCTTTTTTTATTGGTGGGAACCACTGAATATGTAGCTCGAGATTTATCTCGATAAGCTGTTTTCGCAATTACTGTCTCTCGAAATAAATTTCGAGCTACATATGGCTGTGAGGGAGTTGCACTCCCGAATGGCTGGGAGTAAGGTTTTCTGTTTTGGAGCGAAGATCTCTTAGACGTGTAAGATAGATCTATTGCAGTCAGCTTTAGCTGACTGACGAATGGAATAATAGTAAAGAAGTGGCTTTAGCCAGATAAAAAAGGGGTAGCCAGGGGCTAAAACCCTATTTTATTTAGTTACAATATTATCAATTGGCTGAAGCCAACTGCAATAGATGTTTGCTTTTGAACCTTGGGTTTAAAATCTATGATTCCTTTTTAGTTTCTTGCCTCTTCTTAGTCGCTTCGATAGAGCTTAACAGATTTTCTGCTTCGCTGATTAAATCTTCGGCACGTTTACGGGCATCTTTAACTACCATATCACCTTTACGCTTTGCATCCGAAATAGATGACTTTTCATCAGTAAGCCGTTCAATAAGGTGGGTTAGTTCATCAAGGTAGGAACTGAGGCGGTAGGAGAGAATATCGCGCGTGTTACTGCCTTTTTCAGGAGCATAAAGTAAGGCTACTGTAGAACCGATAAGTGCTCCTGATAATAATCCGAGAGTGAAGTCTTTTGATTTACTCATAATATTTTATCCTGAATTGCCAAGCTTTAGTGAAAAATAATTTCTTTTATAACGCTAATAGTTTGTCTTTAATATGCAATTTACTATGCTCATTTAAAAACCGTTTAAAAAATTTAATGGATTAATAAAGAGCGATATTTTTCTTATTTTCCAGCTTAAAGATAATCCAATAAAGCCACTGAGACCGATATGAAGTTTTTTATTGATACTGCCGATCTTGATGAAATAAAGGAAGCCCATGATTTAGGTGTTTTGGACGGAGTGACAACCAATCCCAGCTTGTGCGCAAAGATTGGGGTTAAAGATTTTGAGGGACATATCGCCAAAATCTGCAATATGATTGCAGGCGATGTATCGGCGGAAGTTGTTTCTACCGAATATGATGAAATAATGTCCGAAGCGCGGCATTTAGCTGCGATTGCAGATAATGTGGTTGTAAAAGTGCCTTTAATTAAAGATGGCATTAAGGCTATTCGAAGTCTTTCTGATGAAGGAATTCGAACCAATTGCACGCTTTGTTTTTCTGCTACCCAGGCACTCGTCGCTGCTAAGGCGGGAGCAACTTACATTTCGCCATTCATCGGACGTTTGGATGATATTTCTGATGATGGGATGCAGCTTATCGCAGATATCGTGACTATTTATGATAATTACGATTTTGAGACGGAAGTTCTGGCCGCCAGTATTCGTCACCCGATGCACGTATTCGAAGCCGCTCGTTTAGGCGCTGATGTAGCTACCATGCCGCTAAAAGTAATTGAGCAGCTGTTGCATCATCCTTTAACAGATAACGGATTAGAGCGCTTTTTGAGTGATTGGAATTCACTGCAGGAAGAGTTGAAAGAAGGGGAGTAAGGGCTAAAGTAATATAGATTCTAAAAATGCCAGTCACTTTATAAAAGTGCCTGGCATTTTTGTTATCCGTTATAACCTCTTACCAGTTTAATCTGCGCTCAATAATTCTGAATCTGTTTCACATAACCCGTAAATCCCAGTCTTTTTAACTCTTGTTGCTTATTTCTGGCTTTGTTTTTATTAGTAAAAGTGCCAAAATAAACGCGATAGATGTTTCCCTCTTCTAAATAAAATGTTTCTACCCGGGATCCTTCAATTTTTTGAGCAAATTCAAGGGCTCTGTCTTTTTCATAGAATGAAGCCAGTTGAACGGTAAAGGTGGGGACTTTAAGATTGACGGTTCGTGAATTTTTAGGATCTCCGTTTAACAGAAATAGCGCCACATTGGCCGTGCCGGGACCAATCATTCCGATTTCCATCGCCGCTTTTTTAGAAAGGTCGATGATCCGGTCTTTGGCAAAAGGCCCGCGATCATTAACCCGCACTTTAACCGACTTTCCGTTGTCCATATTTTTAACTTTAAGAATGGTACCGAAAGGCAGGGTACGATGAGCAGCGGTGAGTTCATACATATTATAAATTTCACCGTTTGCTGTTAAATTGCCGTGAAAATCAGAGCCATACCAACTGGCGACTCCTTCCTCGATTTTTGTGCCGGCTTCTAAGGATGTTTCAGCCCTTTCAACAGATTTTTTATTGAAGAAACCTGTGGTACCGCATGAAGTGATAAAAAGGCTAAGGCCTATAACTGCTATAAAAGAATATCTCAAAATGTGATTGGCTTGTCCGATTTTTTCTGACAATATATTTTAGCAAAAGCAGAAAATCCAATGAAAATGGGAATGCAGATGAAGCTGATTACACTGATAAAAAATCAATGAAATGAGTTGAGGAGGGTCTTTTTAACAGTTTTTCAGACAGAAACTATATTCCCAACCAATTAGTGAGGTTTATTTAAGACAATATTCCCAGGCTATTTTTTTATTCCGATAATATTGAGCCTGTGATCCCTGTGGATAGGGAGGACCTACGCTTTAATCCAATAACATTGAGCCGGTGACTGGATTCGAACCAGCGACCTATTCTTTACGAGAGAATCGCTCTACCCCTGAGCTACACCGGCTTGTTTGGCTCAATATCGGGACTCTACTCCCGAAGCTACTTCGGCTTTAAGATGGAAGGCAAATATAAGCATTATCGTTAATGGTTGGCAAGAATGGGTGTAGAAAAATAAGCGTTAAAAATTAGCGATCGATGATGCTCTTAACTATTTTCAGTACTAAAAAATTTTTATGCAAGATTTTATTTCAAACACTCCGGTAACATTTTATATCCTTGCCGGCAGCAGTCTTATTTCGCTGGTGGCGCTGTATGTTTATCCGCCCCTACTTGAAACCGGCTATCTCAAGCCTTTTCGGGTTATCCGCGAAAACACTTGGTATGAGCTGATAACATCGGGCCTTTTACATGCAAGCCTGGGGCACCTGTTTGTGAATATGTTTACGCTCTACTTTTTCGGATCTGTTATGGAACGGGTGATAGGATCAGAACATTTTTTAGGGCTTTACATCACCGGTTTGATTGTGTCCGGACTTCCTTCACTCATTAAGCATCGTAATAATCCCCAGTATGCAACTTTAGGGGCATCGGGAGCGGTAGGTGCTGTTTTATTTGCTTTTATTTTTCTCTTTCCGATGGAAGGCATCATCCTGTTCCTTTTCCCGATTCCCATCCCGGCCTTTATTTTTGGCGTTCTTTACCTGATTTACAGCATGTACGCGAGCAAGCAGGAGCGGGGAAATATCAATCATGAAGCCCATATTGCAGGGGCATTATGGGGCATCATCTACCTGGTTTTGTTTGTGCCCAACACCATTGATCGGTTTATGAATGTCTTAGGTTTGGTGTAGTTGATAGTCATTAAAACACTAAAACACGAAAAAATTACTTTTAGTGCTTTCGTGCTTTAGTGGCAAAAGATTTATCCATAACTTTTGCGGAAATCTTTCATGAAATCGACGAGTGCTTGCGCACTTTCACGTGGAAGAGCATTGTACATACTGGCGCGAATTCCACCCACGCTTCGATGCCCTTTTAGTGCCTCTAAATTATGCTTCGAAGCTTCCAAAAGAAATTGTTGCTCAAGTTCTTCGGACGGAAGCCGGAAAGTGGCATTCATTAGCGACCGGGAATCTTTTTGCACGGCGCCGCTGTAAAAACCATCTCTGTCGATTTCATTATACAAAAGCCCGGCTTTTTCTTTATTAAACTTCTCGAAATACTCGAGTCCGCCTTTGTTTTCAATCCATTCCAGCACTAAATTCACCATATACACATTAAAAGTGGGGGGAGTGTTGAAGATTTTTTCAGCATGTGTTTTATACTGGAGAATGGTGGGCACACCTTTTGAGGAAGCTTTTTCAAGGAAATCACTTCGAATGATCGCAACAGTTACTCCCGCGGGACCTACATTTTTTTGTGCTCCCGAATAGATAAGGCCGTATTTGGAAACATCGACAGGCCTGGAAAGAAAATCGGATGATGCATCGCAAACCAGGGGAATTCCGTCTGTCTCCGGTTCTTTTGGAAATTGTGTGCCTGCCACAGTGTTGTTTGATGTGAAATGAACATAAACAGGATCTTCACTGAAATTAAGTTCAGCATCTTTAGGCACACGGTCGTAATTGGTTTCTTTACTGCTGAAGGATTGATGAGCCGTTCCAAAAAGTTCGGCTTCGGCAATAGCTTTAGCTGACCATCGTCCCGTATTGATATAGTCGGCTGTTTTGCTTCCACCCAAAAAGTTGAAAGGGACCATCATAAACTGCGAGCTGGCCCCACCCTGCAAAAACATGATAGTAAAATGGTCCTCAAGCCCGAGCAGTTTGCGTAAGCGGTCTTTTGCCTGATGATCAATCTCACTGTATTCAGGCCCCCGGTGACTCATTTCCATAATGGAACGCCCTTTGCTATGATAATCAACGAATTCTTCCTGGGCTTTCTGTAGCACTTCTAAGGGTAAGACTGCGGGTCCGGCACTGAAGTTATGAACACGATTCATGGTGGTTTTATCTAAGGTTTGGAGTAACTGTTAAGTCTAAAAAGGAGAAGGAATTTGAATAAAGAAAGTTCTTATTCGGACCCACCCTAAATCCCTCCCTATCGTGCAGACCCACGCGACAAGGAGGGACTTTAATAGCTGACAAAGAAAGAATTTCATGAACAAGAAAAACTCCCCTCCTTGTCCCGATGGGTTTTATCGGGATAGGGAGGGCTGGGGGTGGGTCAGTAAAGCAACAAACATAACTAAAACTATAAAATTTGATTAAAAAGTATGTACCAAAAGCCCTGACCGCAATTTTGGTTCAAACCAGGTTGATTTTGGAGGCATGAGAAGCTTTTCATCTGAAACTTGTAACAGTTCTTCAATGCTTGTCGGATACATGCTGATGGCCATGTCTGCATCCCCTTTGTTTACACGTTTTTCCAGTTCCTGCGTTCCTCTGATGCCTCCCACAAAAGAAATATTTTCATCACGCCGGACATCAGTAATATCCAATAGCGGCTTGAGTAAAAATTCTTGCAGCCGGTAAACGTCAAGCTGTTCAACAGCAGTGGGATTGCCATCAACCGGAAGAGTCATCCCAAACCATTGCTCGTCGATAAAAATTCGAATATCTCCTTTTTTAGAAGGTTTGGGATCATCAGCAGGCTCTAAATTAAAATTATCGGTTAAGGCTTGCAGAAAATTATCAGGCACAGAGTGCACTATCCGGTTGTAAGCCAAAATATTCATATCTGACATGGGAAAAACCACGGCGGGAAAGAAATTATATTCCTCCTGCCCGGTATGGCCTGGATTTTTTTTACGCATTTCTCCGGCCGCCCGCGATGCACTTTTACAACGGTGATGTCCATCGGCAATATAAAGATTTGGAATCGCTTTGAAAGTTTCCACAAAATCAGTGGTTTTTGGAATTCGCCAAAGCTTATGAACTACGCCATCGGCAGCTTCAAAATCGAACAAAGGTTTTTCTTTCACTGCATCAGCCATTAGCTTTTGAAGACGATCATCGTCTTTGTAAGTGATCATCACCGGTTCGGCATGAGCTTGCTGGGTTAAAATATGCTTCGTACGGTCATCCTCTTTTACGGGGCGTGTAAGTTCATGTTTTAAAATGACTTCATTGTCATAGTCATCAACGGATAGGCAGGCAAAAATACCGGTTTGAGTTTGCTCATTTCTAATCAACTGATAAATATAGATACACTCTTCGCCATCCTGCTTCAGGATTCCTTCATCCATAAACCGGTTTAGATTTTCAGTCCCTTTTTTATAAACAACTGCATCATGCAAGTCGGTTTTTTCAGGTAAATCAATTTCCGGGCGGACCACGTGAAGAAAGCTTTTGGGTTTGCCGGCAGCTAAAGAGCGAGCTTCATTTTCGCTGATTACGTCATAAGGAACGCACGCTACTTCTTTTACATTTTCAGGATCGGTATGCCAGGCTTTAAAAGGGTGTAAAACGGCCATTTCGAAGTCATTACTTTTTGTTTCAGTTCAGCTAATTAAAGTACTTGGTTGCAAGGAATTATTAAAGAGGAAATTTATCTTTTGTATATAGCCAGCCCCTAGCAGGGTTTTATAACTCTATCCTGGTTGTAAGTAAAAAGTATTATAGCAGAAATTAATTCTTTCATCTAAAGACCTTATCTTTAAATAAAATTTTAACTAAAGATCAAAACTATGGATCAGATGAATTTTAATGGAGACAACCTTTCTGAAGAGCAACAAGAGCAGCTGTTGTTTATGATGCTGATACAGCAGCACCAGCAGATTGCGATGATGGGATTAGGCAAAATTGAAAATCCATCGGGAAAGGTAGAGCGGGAGCTAAAATCAGCGAAGTTTGCTATCGATACTTTATTAATGCTCCAAAAATATACCGAAGGGAATTTACCCGATGAGTTGAAAAAATATTTGAAGGAAACTCTGAACAACCTGCGCATAAATTATGCGGATGAAAAAGAAAAAGACGATTCAGGATCAAACAAAACGGGGGAGTAGAAGGTTTGAAAGCTGTTATAGCAGCCGGGGGAGCGGTTTTTAGGACGGGTAGTCAAGATAAGACGATTGAAGTACTTCTTATTTATCGCAGGGGCGTTTGGGATTTGCCCAAAGGTAAACGGGAAGAAAAGGAATCGATTGAAGAATGTGCGACCCGAGAAGTTGTAGAGGAAATTGGTACAAAAACTTCACCTGAAGTTATTGCCCCTTTAGTAAAAACTTATCATGAATATGAGCGGGATGGAAAAAATTATGCTAAGATTACGCATTGGTTCGTGATGAAGTTTCCGGGTTCATCAAAATTAGACTTTCAACCTGAGACTGAGGAAGGGATTGAACAGGTAAAATGGATAACTATTTCTGATGCGAAAAAACGGCTTGGGTATGAAAACTTAGTTAAAGTTCTTGAATCACTGGAAAAATATTTTGATAAAAAATAAAAAAGGGACACCATGAAGTGTCCCTTTTTAAAGTTTTTTAGCCGTTCAACTTAGTTTTGTAGACGGAAAACGATAGGTAAACTGTACTGTACACGAACCGGCTGGCCACGCTGACGTCCCGGGATAAACTTAGCTTGTTTTACAACCCGGAGAGCCTCCTGGTCAGCTCCACCGCCAATACCACGAATAACACGGGCGTTTTCTACGGTTCCTTCTTCGGTAACTATAAATTGAATGATAACACGTCCTTCAATACCGGCACGCCGGGCTTGTTCGGGATACTCAATTTTTGATTGCAAAGCTGCAAGGCCTCCTACTAGTTTAGGCATTTGCTCTACAGCTACAAAGAAGTTCTCTTCCGGACCCTGATCAACCTGGGGAGGGTCGGGCATTTGGAGAGGTTCAGAGAGATCTAAGTCAGCATCAATATTAATAACCTGGTCCTGAATAATCTCATCATTAGGAACAGCTACAGGTACTTGCGGAGCAGGCGGAGGAGGTGGTACCTTTTCCTGTTCGGTTTGAATGACCTCCTTCATTTGAACCACTTCCTGTTCCACTGTATAATCAACCTGTTTTTCTCCACCTCTTATTTCTACTCGCATAGCTACAATGAAAATCAGCAAAGTAACTACAATTCCGAGTTCGAGAAAAACAGAGTAATATTTTCTGAGATCAGATTTGGGCTTTTTTCTGTCAAAGCGCATGATAAATACCTCGATCTTTTATTTGAATAGTTTATAAACCTAATATTACAACGTTCCTGACGGATGATTTGTTTCATTCAATCAACAAAAAAAGGGATACGTAATGAAACGCATCCCTTTTAAAACTAAGAGGTACAGCTATTAATTCTGCAAACGGTAAATTATGGGTAAACTATACTGTACCCGAACCGGCTTTCCGCGCTGGCGGCCGGGTTTAAATTTAGCTTGGCTTACCACCCGCAGGGCTTCTTTATCGCATCCGCCGCCAATACCCCGAAGAACACGGGGATTTACAACGTTTCCATTTTCATCAACGATAAACTGGATAATGACACGTCCTTCAATACCCGCTCTGCGCGCCATTTCGGGATATTCAATTTTACTTTGAAGTTCTCCAAGTCCGCCAATAAGTTGAGGCATTTGCTCTACAGCTACAAAGAAACTTTCTTCGGTGCCTGTTTCTTGAGGGGGCGGGGGTAATTCAAGACGTTCATCAATGTCAAAATCAACACTGATATCCAGAATTTCGTCTTCGATAATTTCATCATTAGGTACTGATACAGGTACAGCGGGCGCTGGTGGGGGAGGTGGCACTTTTTCCTGTTCGGTTTGAATCACTTCTTTCATTTTAACCACTTCCTGCTCTTCGGTATAATCTACAACTTGTTTGTCCGGCCTTATTTCAATTTTCATTGCTACAATAAAAATCAATAAAACAACAATCATACCGAACTGCAGAAAAAGGTTGTAATACTTACGCAGATCAGCTTTCGGGTCCTTTCTGTTTCTATTCATAAATGTCGTAATGCCTTTGTATTAAATACTGCAATTTTAGGTCATAATTTAGACATTTATGAACGTAATGCAAATTAAAAATTGTATAAATACAAGTAAATTAAGTAGTAAAATCAATTTTGAAGCCGGAAGAATATGGCTTGAGACATCTGCACCCGAACAGGCCGGCCCCGTTGTCTTCCAACTGTAAATTGGGCTTTCTTTATGACTTTCAGCGCGGCTTTATCACAACCTCCGCCAATCCCACGTATTACCTTTGCATTTTCAACTTCACCTTTTTTATTTACAATGAATTGAATAATAACCCGGCCTTCAATTCCTGCCCTTCGCGCTCGTTCGGGATACTCAGTTTGATTATACAGCCATTTCTGGCCGCCTACCATTTTAGGCATTTGCTGAACCGCAACAAAGAAACTTTCTTCGGAACTTTTTTCTTGGGGAGGCGGCGGTAACTCCAAACGTTGGTCGATATCAAAATCAACACTGATATCAAGGATTTCGTCTTTGATAATTTCATCGTTCGGCACTGCTACGGGAACAGCAGGAGCAGGAGGGGGAGGCGGTACTTTTTCCTGTTCGGTTTGAATGACCTCCTTCATTTGAACCACTTCCTGCTCTTTGGAATAATCTATTTTCTGTTGATCCGGTCTTATCTCGATTTTCATTGCAACAATAAAAATTAGTAAGATAATAATCATTCCCGCTTGCAGGAAGAGAGTATAATATTTTCGCAAATCAGCATCCGGCTTTTTTCGGTAATTATCCATCACGTATTATATAATTAATATTATTTATATAATAATAAAACTTATAGTGCTAGAAGAGTCAAATAAAAAAAAGATTAGAATAAACTTTTACGGGGAATGGTCTTTTTTAGCAGCCAAACAGCGATTAAACACCCAAGAGCATCGAAAAGAATGTCGCCAAAGTCGCCATGCCGGTTTAAGGGAAGAAAATGCTGCAACAACTCAATGATGATGCCAAAAGAGACTCCCGCAATAAAGAAAAGCCAAACATTAACGGGCGAAGGATTATTGATATGCTGATATAAACCCAGAAAAAATGTCCATCCGCCGAAAAGGGCGAGATGACCAAGCTTATCAAAGCTCCAAAGCCTGCTTTCGCCTAAAAAATCGGCCGGAATCAGTGTTAGTATCAGGGTTACGAGCGTTAAAGCAATCATACCCAGCGGAAGCAGGTAGCGGTTTTCTGATAAAAAGAAATAAAGGGAGGTAAATTTCATATAAAATCGTTTGGTTCGGGAATTCCCCTTTTTTGTTTCAGAAAATGATCCAGTTTTTGTTTTCCATTTAATAAAGCCTGTGCACAGCTTAGTTCCGGTGAGCGTCCGAAAGCCAGATAAGCCCCTACTTTTCCCGCAAGTACATCACCGCTGCCTGCCCGGGCAAAATAGCGGGTATCATAGCCCGTTAAATAGCACTTGCCGCTCGTTGTTCCGATAATTCCAGGCATTCCTTTTGAAAGGACGGTTATTTGATGATCTGATGAAAGCTCGCGAACGGTTCTCAACCGATGATCTCCATTTACTGTTTTACTGCCTGTCAGCCTTGCCAGTTCACCGGGGTGAGGGGTTAAAATCCAGTTAGAACTTTTTGGCTTTTCCCAGTTTGAAAGCTGGGAAAGGCACCAAAGCCCATCAGCATCAATGACGGTATCTCTTTTGTTTTGGGATAAAAATTTACTCACAAATTGTACGGTTGAATCGTTCCTACCCAATCCCGGACCTAATAAAACTTTGCCTTCTTTTTGTTGAACAATTTTAAGTACATCTCTCAGATGTTCTTTCTTGAAATAATTATCTTCTTTTGATCCTACCGGTTTTTTAATAACAAAAGGCAAAAGGTTTTCGTAAACAGAAAGTACGCCTTTGGGACAGATCAAAATTACGGCTCCCAATCCTTCAGCCCAAGCACTTTTGGTAGCCATTACCGCCGCTCCGGTCAGCCCCTCCGATCCGGCAATGATATGCAAAACTCCTGATTCATATTTATGTTCGCCGGGAGTTGGCGGTTCATTCGAAACCCAACTTTCATCAAGAAGAAAAGTGGAACAAGAACTTTTAAATTCATTCGGAAAAGGAAGTTCGCAATAGGTTACAGTTCCGGTGATATGAGGACCGCTTTCCAGGTAGAATCCCAGCTTAAGACTGCCGAAAGCAAACGTACGTTCAGCCCGCATGGCCGTACCCATAATTTGTCCGGTATCAACATGAAGGCCGGTGGGGATATCCATCGAAAAAACAGGTACTTTTTGGCTGTTGGCCCATTCCACGACTTTGAAGTAATCACCCCGAAGATCATTTTTAAGTCCCGTTCCCAACATGCCATCCATGATAAAATCAAAACCGGCATTGGAACTGAACTCTTTCCAGTTTTCAAAAACGGTTAAATTTCCTGAAGTGAATTCCCGAAGGAGATTAAAATTTTTTTGAGCTTCGGCAGACAGTTCATGAATCCCGCTTAAAAAAACAATAGTGACTTTGATTTGGTGCTGAGCCAGATACCGGGCAACCACTAACGCATCACCCGCATTATTTCCTTTTCCGCAAAGAAAAAGTCCGTGTGTGAAGCCTTTTTCATTATCCAATAGAATTTTAGCAGCCGAGGAACCGGCGATTTCCATCAGGGTGAAACTATCAATACCTAGTTCATCCTGAGTACGTTGGTCAATTTCGCGGCTTAAGAATGCATCAAGTAAATAATGGGAGACGGGTGCCTTCATTTTATCACAAGTTAATGAGCAGGCTTAACTCGATAACGGTGAGCAAAAAACCGGCGACTGCGCCACCCAAAAGTTCACTCATAGAGTGGATGCTAAGACGGTATCGCGACCAAATAACCGGCGGCATAAGGAGCAGAAGAATAAAAACCGGTAAGACATCACCCCATGCAGAGCCGGATAGGTTGAGGTAAGAGAAAACAAAAAAAATTGCCCCCGCGGTAGAAAGTGCGGCTGTATGAATACTCATTTTCCACTTTAAGTTAATCAAAAAGCCAATGAATGGATTTAACAGAAATACAAAAGCAAGGGTTCCCGGCAGTGGGTGAGCAAAAACGAGTATAAAACGTAGGCATAAAAAGGCAACGGCGGCACAAGCTATGGAAAATAAGAACAGACGCCCGCGGGACCTGCGCTCGGGCAGATCAAGAGAGCTGATATGGTTTTTCTTCAGCAAATAAAACGTAGCTGAGGCCGGAACGAGGGTATAAAAGAAGATGCAGACTACGATAATCAGGGAGAGCGATGATGCGGGAAGGCCAAGCATCCAGCTTGCCAGGCCGATTACCACCGGCGGTAAGAGCAGCGGGTTGATGAGATCGGAAACCAGCCGGGCGAGGCTGTCTTTTTTTGACAGGTTTTGAGTGGTTTTATTATATGTTGATGCGTGATTCAAGTTTGCTCTTAAGATTTTGTCTGTCCCGCATCAATAGCGCGGGAATTAATTCCCGCGCTATTGATGCAAGATTAATTTTACACGTTGTTTTACTCCAAATTCGAAGGCCTTATATGAGATATGAGGAGCCAGTAGCAGGAGGCAGTGGGCAGGAAAAACTGCTTGCTGCTAACTGCCGCTGCCTGCTATCAATAAGCCCTTGCAAAAAGCACTTTTTGCTTCGAAGGCTTGCCGGTAACCATACATTTTCCCGACTCTCCGTCTTCTAAAGGAATACAACGGATCGTAGCTTTGGTTTCGTCTTTAATTTTTTCTTCGGTTTCGGATGTGCCGTCCCAGTGGGCATAGACAAAGCCGCCTTCATTCTCGATGATTTCTTTAAAGTCATCATAAGAATCGACTGAATGCGTATTATCGCTGATACGTTCTTGGGCGGATTGAAAAAGCTCCTTTTGAATGGTTTCAAGAAGGCCGGCTGCTTTTTCAGCGATTCCTTCACGGTTTACAATATTTTTATCGCGTGTATCACGGCGGGCCAGTTCTACATTATTATTTTCCAAGTCACGGGGCCCAATAGTTATGCGCAGGGGAGTTCCGGCGGCTTCGTGCTCATTAAACTTCCAGCCGGGACTCATATTTTCGCGGTCATCAAGCTTCACTCTGATATCCAAATCTTTAAGCTCGGCAATAATTTGGTCACCGTATTCGAGTACGACTGATTTCTGCTCATCATTTTTCCAGATGGGTACAATCACAACCTGGTTGGGCGCCAGTTTTGGAGGCAGTACCAGGCCCTGGTCATCGGAGTGGGTCATAATCAGTCCCCCGATAAGCCGGGTTGAAACACCCCAGCTTGTAGCCCATACATACTCATGTTCGCCTTCCGAACTCTGGAACTTCACATCAAAAGCTTTGGCAAAATTTTGTCCAAGAAAGTGAGAAGTTCCCGCCTGCAATGCTTTATTATCCTGAAGCAGGGTTTCGATACAATAGGTATCAACCGCACCGGCGAAGCGTTCGGAAGCTGTTTTCACCCCTTTGATGACCGGCATGGCCATAAATTCTTTGGCAAAAGTACTGTAAACCTCCAGCATTTTTTTGGTTTCATCAACGGCTTCTTCTTCGGTGGCATGAGCCGTATGGCCTTCCTGCCACAGAAATTCCATAGTGCGCAGGAACAGCCGTGTACGCATCTCCCATCGCACCACATTTGCCCATTGATTGATGAGAATAGGAAGGTCGCGGTAGGATTGAATCCAGTTCCGATAGGAATCCCAGATGATGGTTTCGGAAGTGGGACGAACAATCAGTTCTTCATCCAGCCGCGATTCGGGATCTACTTCAACGCCGTTATCCACGCTTTTGAGGCGGCTGTGCGTTACCACCGCACACTCTTTGGCAAAGCCTTCAACATGTTGTGCTTCTTTCGAAAGAAACGACTTCGGGATGAAGAGCGGGAAATAAGCATTCTCATGGCCGGTATCTTTGAACATTTTGTCCAGTGACGCCTTCATATTTTCCCAAAGAGCATAGCCGTTGGGACGAATAACCATGCATCCGCGTACCGGAGAATGATCGGCCAGTTTCGCTTCACGAATTACATCCTGATACCATTGAGAAAAATCTTCTTCTTTGCCTGTTATTTTTTTTGCCATGAGAAACCTATAAAAATGCTTTTTGTGAGTATCAAATATGATGGCTAAAAATAAGGTGAATTAGAGGATGCTCAAAAAGAAGTTTTGGGGATGTTAGTGAGTTGATAGTTGCCGGTTGTTTGTTGTGGGTTGGAACGGTAAAGGAACAAACCACTAACAACCAACTACAAACTAAGAAATCAAGAAAATTCAGGAAGGCAGTTAATTTTTAATCAGAAAAACTTTATATTTGGCAACTCTTGATTGCCGTGGTAGCTCAGTTGGTGAGAGCGTCGGATTCATAACCCGGAGGTCGGCGGTTCGAATCCGCCCCACGGTACTTTGTTTAACAGACGGCAAAAAAATTGGCAACTATCCCTTCACAGATAGTTGCCATATATCATCTACAGACGGCTATTACCCCATTTGCGCTACTAACTTACAAGGCTTGGGACTTCCAATCAATACTTATAAGTTGGTATTTTCTGAGGGAAAAATTACGTAAAGACTTTTATTACGTCGTGACAAGGTTTTCTTTGATAGCATAGCGTACTAAATCTGCTATATTATTCAGTTCTAATTTTTGCATAAGGTTTGCCCGGTGGGTATCAACTGTTCTTGGGCTGATAAATAACTCATTCGCAATCTCCTTGCTTGTTTTTCCGTCAACAATAAGTTTAAGAATTTCCAATTCCCTTTTCGTTAAATCAGTTCTGGAGTCGAGATTGTTGATCTTTTTGCTCAGGAAAGAATCAGTAATCATTTTAGAAATTGATTCACTGAAAATCTGCTGCCCTTTCATAATCACTCTGATTCCATTCAGCAGTTCATCCTTTCCGGTTCCTTTCAGCAAATATCCGTTGATGCCGATTTTTAACACGTCATTTAAAACCTGCTCGTCTTCATACATCGAGAGAATCAAAATTTTTATTCCCGGGTCGATTTCCCGAAGATTCTTTGCCGTTTCAATACCGTTTTTATCAGGCATGGAGATATCCAGCAGGCAAAGGTCGGGCTTTTTCTCTTTGCATAATTTCAGACATTCTTTACCCGAAGCGGCTTCGCCCACTATCTCTATATCTTCTTGTTGGGAGAGATAAATTCTGATGCCATAACGAACAATTTCATGATCATCCGCGATAATTATTGATATTGGTTTCATAGCCAAATTTGTGTTACCGTCTCAGTAATAATCCGTAGGTATAAGTATTTAATTTAATATAAATATTTATGCTTACAACTTTTTTATAAAGAATTTTGGTGTAAGAGAGGCAAATGGTCCTGTTGTTGCAATTCTTTCTATTGCAATACATTAAAAAATAATAACAGCTAAGCGATTGGTTATCATAATACTTATTTTCAACTTCTCTGAAAAAGCATTAAAAAATTCATAAAACAGTGTTTGTATGATGTGGAAACGAACCCACAATTGTGGTGAATTGTCAGCAGAAAATACGGGTGATGAAGTTATTTTAAACGGATGGGTGGCTTCACGCCGAAATTTAGGTGCCCTTGTTTTTATTGATCTGCGGGACCGGTATGGCATCACCCAAATTGTTTTTGATGAAAATGATAAGGCGTTGCATGAAAAAGCCGAGCAGCTACGAACGGAATTCGTAATCGGCGTTAAGGGAACGGTCAAGTATCGCGAAGGCAATGTAAATAATGAGATGAAAACCGGTGAAATTGAAGTAGCGGTGAGTGACCTGATCGTCTACTCAAAAGCTGAAACTACGCCTTTTGAAATTAAAGAAGACATCACCACAGGCGAAGAGCTGCGTATGAAATACCGCTACCTGGACTTGCGAAGGCCGGGTTTGCAGCAGAACATGATGTTGCGTTCAAAATCGTATCAATCTATTCGTTCCTATTTTCACGGCCTTGATTTTGTGGAAGTGGAAACGCCCGTTTTAATGAAAAGCACGCCCGAAGGAGCTCGCGATTACCTGGTACCCAGCCGTGTTAATGCTGGCAAGTTTTTCGCACTGCCGCAAAGTCCGCAGACTTACAAACAGCTGCTGATGGTCTCAGGATTTGACCGTTATTTTCAGATTGTGAAGTGCTTTCGGGATGAAGACCTGCGTGCTGACCGACAGCCCGAGTTCACCCAGATTGATGTCGAGATGTCGTTCGTGGATGAACAGGACGTGATGGATATGACCGAAGGGCTGATGAAAAAATTGATGAAAGATACAGTTGATGAAGATATCAAAACGCCTTTCAAAAAGATGACGTATGATCAGGCGATGAACACCTATGGTACGGATAAGCCGGATACCCGCTTCGGACTCGAATTCACGGATTTTTCTGAGCTGGTAAAGGATTCCGGATTTAAAATTTTCTCAAGCACCGTCAGCAAAGGCGGAGCGGTTTTGGGCATTACGGTTTCAGGTGAAGGGGATATGGGGCGCGGTGCTATTGACCGTCTGACCGAACGCGTGAAAAGTGAAACCGGCGCGGCGGGGCTGATTTACATCAAGCTCAACGAAAAAGACGGCATCAAATGCAGTGTTGAAAAATTTATGCAAAAAGAAACCATCGATGCGATGGTTGAGAAAGCCGGAGCTGAAATGGGAGATTTGGTGCTCATTTTAGCCGGGCCAAGTCCCGATGTTTATAAGCAGATGGGTAAACTGCGCCTGATGATGGGTGAGGAGCAGGATCTCATCAACAAAGATGCCTATGAATTTTTGTGGGTTACCGACTTTCCGCTCGTGGAATGGGATGAAGATGAACAGCGGTACCAGGCCTTGCATCATCCTTTCACTGCACCAAATCCAGAGGATATGGATAAGCTCGATGAAGATCCAAAATCGGTACGCTCCAGGGCTTATGATTTAGTGCTGAACGGCTATGAAATTGGTGGAGGATCAATTCGTATTCACGACCGTGAGCTCCAAAACAGTATGTTTAATTTGTTAGGTATTGATGATGAAGAAGCCCAGGAGCGCTTCGGCTTTTTACTGGACGCTTTTAAATACGGCGCGCCGCCCCATGGGGGAATAGCATTTGGCGTAGACCGGATCAATATGATTTTAACGGGAAGCCAAAGTTTGCGTGAAGTTATCGCCTTTCCCAAAAATCAAAAAGCGGAGAGTTTGATGGATAATAGTCCTGATTATGTGGACAAGGAGCAGTTGGATGCCTTGCATATCGAGCTGAAGAAGGATGTTACTGCCGAGATTAACAAACAGTAAAAACTGAAAATTATGACCTGACAGCGTTCCGATGCTTTTTCGGATCCTGTCAGTGTCAGATCAAAAAATCAACGCTGTTAGGTCCTTTGGACGCTAACAGGTTGATTCAACCACTTTAAAACTTTAAGTAAGGAGAGTAAGATTGAAAACTTTAGGAATTGACGGATGCCGGGCAGGCTGGATTGCCATAAGTCTGGATGATGAAAATGCGGGGTACTGGCTGCTGGAATCGGACTCAGAACTGGGCGACTTTTTCGAAAAGTTTGACCGGATTTTTATTGATGTGCCCATCGGCTTGTCCGAAGATGAACACATCCGGGAGTGTGATCAACATTTACGGAAAGTATTGGGACCTGATTATTATGCCAGTGTTTTCAACCCGCCTATGCGATTAGCGCTGCATGCTCCAACATATGGTGAAGCATCAATGACGAGTTATGAGTCCACCGGAAAGAAAATTTCCATTCAGGCATG
The DNA here is from genome assembly GCA_036381435.1 of Balneolaceae bacterium. Taxonomy (GTDB): domain Bacteria; phylum Bacteroidota; class Rhodothermia; order Balneolales; family Balneolaceae; genus Fodinibius. The sequence continues at coordinate 30,124 of DASVCW010000016.1, forward strand.
GAACATTACGCCGAATATAAAAGCTGTTGATCAGTTTTTGCAGCAAGATGAAGGGTTGCGCGAAAAGGTTTTTGAAAGTCATCCCGAGCTACTGTTTCAGAAACTAAACGGGGGCAGCTCCATTCTTCAGAAAAAAGCGACCAAAAAAGGGTTGCGGCACCGTTTAGGTTTGTTGAAGGGCCAAAGTAAATTCGCCGATGACTTTTTCCGTGATATTAAAGAAGAATACCGCAGGAACCAAGTGGATGAAGATGATATCATCGACGCAATGGCGCTCGCTCTTTTTGCCCGGCGTTCCATGAATGCAGAGATGAAAACGCTGCCTGAAAATCCACCGGTAGATTCTACGGGCTTGAAGATGGCGATTCATTATGTTTAGTGCTAGCAAAATGTTGTAGTAGTAATCCGAAGCGCCTGCTTCGGAAGGACATTCTTCAAACTATCAAAAATTGATAGTTTCATAGCATTTAGTTGTGCTTGAAATTAAAGAAGTGTTGATCGAAGCAGGCGCTTCGATGTACATGTTTTTGAAAACGTGACATTTCTCGTTCATTGGCCATTTCTTATAATGCTTGTCTTATTCAAAAATTTTTAGCTTCTTTGAGTGTTAGTGGTTAAATAATTAATCCTAAAATAAAAATATCATCGAATGGGATTATTAGACGGAATTTTAGGAAATGCCTCGAAAATTGAGCCGGCAGAAATTCAGGATGAATTTGCTGAGTTGCTAACGGGTGGAGAAAGTATTGAGCATGCTTATGTGCTTCTTCGTGATCTCTTTCTGTTTACCAATAAACGATTGGTTTTGGTGAATAAACAGGGGCTTACGGGTAAGAAAGTCGAATATCATTCCATACCATATGAAAAGATCACACATTATTCTGTTGAAGGCGCGGGACATTTTGATCGGGAGGCTGAATTGAAGATATGGATATCGAGTACGGCTATGCCCGTTCAAAAAACGTTTAACAAAAAAGTAAATATATTTGAAGTACAAGCAATTCTTACATCCTATCTTGACTAATCACTCTTCCTTATCTTTTAGAATATTCTTGTATTTCACTCCGGCTTTGTACACTCGGTTCACTCCGTTAAAGGCAGCAATGCGATAGGCTTCACTGAGGGTGGGATAATTCATTACATGCTGAATAAAGTAACGAATATCGCCGCCGTGAGCCATCACTGCTTGTCCCAAATGGATAAGATTGGCAGCTTCATTTCCCAAAATATGAACCCCCAGAAGCTTCAATGAATCAGTTTTAAAAACCAGCTTCAGCATTCCTTCATCGTGATTGGTCATATCAGCTTTGGCGATATTTTTGAAGTAAGCCCGTCCCACAGTAACATCAAGCCCCATCGCTTTGGCATGCTGTTCGGTGACCCCAATATTAGCAATTTCGGGAATAGCGTAAATTCCATAGGGGATCTGTTCAGGCACTTCCAGCGCCGGAATACCGAACATATTACAGGCGGCTAAGCGTCCCTGGGTGAAAGATGCACTGGCAAGGCGTGGAAAGCCAATGACATCACCCGCCGCGTAAATGTTGTCGATACTTGTTTTAAAAGAGTTATCAACGTTGATAAGATTATCTTTATCGGTATCTATTTTTAGGTCTTCCAGACCGATATTTTCTACATTCGGTTTTCGCCTGCCCAGATATAGAACCTGTTCAATTTCGAGAACCTGCAGGCGGGTGTCCCCGGTTTTAGATCTGAAACGGATTTCCGTATTGTTTCTTAATGGATTAAAGCCCACTTCCTCAACCGTAACATTATTTTTCAGGTTGATGTCTCTTTTGTCTAAAGACTGCTGAAGAAGCTCTTTAATTTCATAATCCAGGAAAGTCAGGTAATCATCCCGCTCACTCAAAACAGTTACGCGGGTTCCGAGCGCAGTAAAAGTGGTGGCAAATTCAATGGCATTTACGCCGGTTCCGATGATGGCTAAACGCCGGGGGATATGAGTGATGCCGAGAATAGATTTATAATCGAGAATTTTATTATCATCAATCTCAAACTTTCCAGCTTTTTCAGGAGTGCTTCCGGTACAAATAAGGATGTAATCGGCCGTATGTGTTTCTTTTGTGCCAAAGTGGGTGCTTACTTCAACCGTATGTTCATCAATAAGCCGCCCAAAACCGCGGGCTACATCAACTCCGTTTTTGATGATGTCGTCTTTAACTTTTTTATTTTCCTTGTCGAGAATTTCTTGCTTGTATTGCAGCAGCTCAGCCATTCGAAAACGCTCGTATGGTTTTCTGTTTTCATGGTCATCAAACTGGTCGTTAAACTGAAGAATAGTTTTGGCTGCCTCCCGGAGTGCTTTGCTGGGCATCGTTCCGGTGTTAATCCAGGTGCCGCCGAGATATTTTTCATCCGCTTCAACGATTAATGCTTTCTTATCAAACTTCGAACTTTGCATGGCGCAGGAAAATCCGGCCGGGCCACTGCCAATAATAATTACATCGTAATCTCGACTCATAAATTTTTTAATAACTAACAGGAGTTAAAGATTGAAGTACAAGAAACCGTCTAGATGTCATCCTGAATTTGTTTCAGGATCTGTAAGCAAAATTAGTGTTAATGGCGTTATAAGAAATCCAAGCTATAGATGCTGAAACAAGTTCAGCATGACATGCAGTTTTTATGTTCCTGCCCATAAAATAGAAGAATTTGGGAAGGAATTCTCATTTTTCATCCAGCAATATTCTCTTTAGTTGGGAACGATAATCTTTTTATTTTTGATTGGAACTCTGAAACTCGGATGCTAAATTTAACACATTGCATTCTAAAGAGTTATCACTTTTTATTTTTCATTATTAATAATTTTTCAATTATAAAAAATAGTACCATTATGGCTTATAAATTACCTGATTTACCCTACGCTTACGATGCGTTGGAACCTCATATC
>DASVCW010000017.1:0-8169 GCA_036381435.1 Balneolaceae bacterium
CCTGCGGCTCCACGGGTAAATCCCTCTTCTGACGGTTCGGTGGGAATTACAAAATCAGGTCCTCCGAACCCATCCTGCCGCGTAATGTCTCCCCCTTGTATTACAAAATTAGGCACTACCCGATGAAATGGAACGCCTTCATACGCCCCTGCCCTGCTCAAGCTGTCAATAGCAGAAATGGTGGCAGGTGCACTTAGAGTATTCATTCGAATTTTAATCTCACCTTTCTCAGTTTGTATCGTCCAGACAGGATGCCTGCCCAGTTGCCAGAGTCGTTTCCAGTCCGGCATTCGAAAATCAGTTTGCGGCTCTTTGGTCAGTTCAACCTCCCAACCAGCATCAGCCAGTGAACGGTTTAGCGGAGCATAGTTTAAAGCCACGAGTGAATCAATCACCTGACGGGCCTGCTCTTCAAACCGCTCTTTATACAGCAGGCCGAATCTTTGGTACACTTCAATATCTCCGGGAAGCGAAAAAGCGGAGAGCTTTTCATTAATCTCTTTAAAATCACTTTTGTAAAACAAATCTTCCTTTTTGAGCAATGGATAAACCACATAAGCGATACCGCGGTCGCCTGAATCCAGCGTAAGAAATACCAGTTCCCGCACTTTATTTATGAGTGATTCAGTCTTTGCTTCTTCAGTTAAATTTTGCCAGTAAAGATCCAGGCTTTGAAGAGCTTCCATAGCAAAAATTGGCTCTTTCTTTGCGATCAATTCTTCAATTTGCTGTAAATATTCTTCGGGTGACAAAAACTCTTCGTAAACAGTCAGCACTCCGGAAATCAAATAAGGATTTTTCTCCGGAATCCTGTCAAGACGTTCGCGATAATCAGCCGCAATGGATGGCTCAACCCCCGCCACGGTTTCCAACGCCTGTAACCAAACCATGCTGGCAAGGGTAGAATCTTCTACCATGGAATTTTTTACGTACTCATACAGGCCTTCATCTTGATTTAGTTTACCTGCTAAACTTTGCAGAACCTGCTTCTTTACCAGTGGGTTGGGATGAATGAGCAAAATTTTTGCGGCCAAAGCATTATCAGGGGTGAGATTAATTTCACCCATTGACTGAGCTAGTTCAATAGAAAGCTGAATTTCATCTTCAAGCCGCTGCTCGCCGTTATAAAAAATAACAAGGGTTGATGTGGTTTGTTCCTTAAGCAGCTTGTTTACATACTGGTCAATTTTGGGATTGGTACCCATTCCAAAAAGACGCCAGCGGCTAAAAAGAGTATCCCGGGCCACGGGAGTCAATGCTTCATTCGAAGCCCGGTACCAGCCGTATAAATAGGCTCGAAGTGTTCGTTCACTTTCGCCATCAAAAGCCTGCTGTAAAATGGCAATCTGCTCATCCCGGTCGATATCAAACCGAATGCCAAGACGACTGATTGCAAGGGCAAATGGAAATTCATCGGCAATATCCGTATTAAGCTGTCTAAGTAAAAAATCCAGACTCTGTTCATCACCCTGCTGACCTAAAACGGTTGAAATACCTTTTCTAAGAGAACCTTCCTTCCATAATTCTTCAAGCTGCCTGAGTTGTTCGGGGATATCATGCTGACTTATAGCAAACCAGGCAACTTCAGTATTTTGCTGCACGGCTAAATCAATAAAAGGCGAAAGTGAATCTATCGGTGTGACAGCCAGAGCGCGCCAGGCCTGCTCACGTACCTGTTGGCTTTCATAGGTTAAAAAAGGCTTTAAGAGTGATGCATCACGTTTTGAGATTGCTTCATATAACTCAGGATAAGTGGAGGTAATTAATGAATCCGTTATGGGTGAATCACTTTTATAAATGCCGCTATCCATCGAAAATCTTAGTAGCAGGAAGACAATCGCAGCAATAGTAAAGAAAAGGAACCATACCCGAAGCCTGATATATTTCATAGGAAGGTTAAATTGTTAGAATGGAAATTTAAATAAATTATAAGGAGCCTTTGGAAAGCGAGTTAAGACCTGACAGCGTGCCGATGATTTTTCGGTTCCTGTCAGTGTCTTACCGCCAACACTGTCAGGTCCTTTAGGCGCTTACAGGTTGGCTAAATTTAACTTTAAAAAGAGGGCTTGCGTTTTTCTGGTTCTTCGACCCGGCCTTCATCTTTTTTGGCATGAATGGTATGAAGCTTTCCGTTGCCGCCTTTCCGGGCTTCCTGAAGCTGGGAATCTTTAATCCATGCCCGCCCTCCGTCGTGCTGTAACCGTTTCGTGTTTTTGAACATAAATGCTTGCTCGTGCAGATCAGGTAAATTTTTCTTCATAATTATTGAGCTAAAACAGTTAAACCCTTATCTATTGAAAGTGTTTTAAAATAAAAAATGTATTGCGTAATGTGCAGGATAAATATGAAAATGCGCAAAACGAAGCATGCTCTAAAATAGAATTTTTAAAGCTATTCTTCAGCAAAATTTTAGCTTTGCTTTCAGTAATGAAAGACGTATATTTGGAGTCTGTTGTAAAAACGATTTTTTAACGATAAATAATTATTTAGATGTACGCAGTAGTAGAAATTGGTGGACATCAATACCGTGTTTCTGAAGGCGATGTTCTGTTTGTAGATAAACAAAGTGATGAAGTTGATCAAAAACTTACTTTTGATCGTGTTTTACTGGTAAATGACGGCAAAAATGTGACTGTTGGAAAACCTGCTGTTGAAGGTGCTGCCATCGAAGCCACTTTGCTCGACAATGTAAAGTCTGATAAAGTGATTGTCTTCAAGAAAAAGCGCCGAAAGGGCTACCAGGTAAAACGAGGACATCGTCAGCCCATGTCGCAGATTGAAATTAATTCCATTTCGGTTAGCGGCAGTAGCAAAAAAACCAAGAAAAAAGCTGAAAAAGAAACCAAGTCTGCTTCTGCTCCAAAAGAAGCGACCAAAGTTTCAACCGATATGTCGGCTAAAGATGCGATTGCGCATATTAATGATACTCCCGTGGATAAATTGAAAGGATTTGTTCCCGATTCTGAAGAGCGGGTAACAGTTTTGAAGGCCTGGGAAAGTAAGCAAGAAGGATAATTTTAAGAATTTACAGTTATGGCACATAAGAAAGGACAAGGTTCAACAAGAAACGGCCGCGATTCGAAATCGAAGCGGCTTGGAGTTAAAAAGTATGGCGGCGAAACCGTACGTGCGGGTAATATTATCATGCGTCAGCGTGGTACAAAAATTCATCCCGGCGAGAATGTAGGCCGCGGAAAAGATGATACTCTTTTTGCTAAAGCTGACGGACAGGTAATGTTTCGTGTTCGTTCGGGCGGACGCAAGTTTGTAAGTGTAGAGCCTACCGCCTGATACATTTTTTATCATTTTTAAAAGCCTTGATTTCTTGCAGAGATCAGGGCTTTTTTTATATTTGAGTTGCTTATTAAAGTAAGCTAAAAAGTGCTTTTGAATTAATATCATTATTGCCATCTCCCTGCGCCCCCTTCGAAGGGGGAATCATACCCTGCTGATTACATCAGCAGAATTTTTCCAAAGGCTTAGATTATTAAAGATTTAATAAAAGGAGGATCAGTTATATTCTGAATTATTGAAAATAATTCATTACAAGTCCCCCTTTGAAGGGGGTAAGGGGGATGACCCTTTTGTAACAATTGAAACTTAAATTTTTAAGCTCAAAGATACTCCCGCTTTCTTCCAGAAGTAACTCCTTATTCCCGTTTATCATCCCCCTAATCCCCCTTCGCCAAGGGGGACTCTACTCCCGTGAAGAAAGTAACTCCCTTAACCTTATTATTTACTTTATGGCTAAAAAACTTCCCGGATTAGAACACCTTGAAATCGGAACTATTTTCTGTATAGGCCGGAATTATGTGGAACATGCCCGGGAATTAAATAATGAAGTTCCTGGTGAGCCCATAGTTTTCCTGAAGCCTTCGAGCAGTGTGATTTTTGATGGAGAAACTATCACCCTACCGCCACAGAGTGGCAGTATTCATCATGAAGTTGAAATGGTTGTTGCAATTGGCAAAGGCGGTAAACATATTACTGAAAATCAGGCCCTTAATCATGTAGCAGGTTACGCGGTGGGTATTGACGTGACGGCTCGCGATATCCAGCAAAAAGCGAAAGAAAAAGGCCACCCCTGGTCGATTGCCAAAGGGTTTGACACTTTCGCCCCGCTTAGCACATCTGTTACTGCGGATAAAGTAGCAGACCCCCAAAATATTGATCTCCAAATCAGCGTTAACGGTGAGAAGCGTCAGCACGATAATACTCGCCTGATGATTTTCCCCATCGCAAAACTGATCAGCTTTCTGTCAGGTATCTTCACGCTTCACCCCGGCGACCTGATCTTTACCGGTACTCCCAAAGGCGTTTCGGCCATAAAATCCGGCGATAAAATTGAAGCAATACTAGGCAACTCCCTAACCAAACTTAATGTAACTGTAGAATAATTTATGCGAAAATTTGTACTGCCTGTCTTCCTGCTGTTCCTTATTCTCCCCACCACCCTTTTTAGCCAGGCTCGTCAATCCTTCAACCCGAAAGATGCCCATTATTTATGGCCTAACGAAGCCAGCCACTATTTGACATCAACTTTCGCCGAAACGCGCTCCGATCATTTTCACGCCGCCCTCGACCTTAAAACATGGGGACAGCGCGGCTATGAAGTTTATGCCACACGCGACGGAATTGTACATCGCATTGCCATTGGCCCTACCGGCTATGGCAAAGTTGTTTATCTCAAACATCCCGACGGCTCGTATTCAGTGTACGCTCATTTAATGGCTTTCAGTAATGAATTGCAGCAACTGGCCGATTCAATCCGTTTTGCTGACGACTATAAGTTTGGGCTCGACCGCTTGCTCGGAAATCGAAATATCAAAGTGGAGCAGGGTGAGGTAATCGGCATCAGTGGCGCATCGGGAATTGGTCCGCCCCACCTGCATTTCGAACTACGCACGCCTAATCACAGGCCCTTCAATCCGCTGCTGACTAATTTAGATGTCAAAGATACCATAGCTCCAACCATTCAGGCTATTTCGGTTGAACCGCTGGCTGCCCGTTCAACAATTGAAGGCAAAAACGCCATTTTTATGCGTTCGGCATGGGATAACGGCGAATATTTTGAACTCGGAAATATTGAAGTTTCCGGACCTGTAGGTTTAGGCGTTAAGGTTTTCGATCAATCGAATAATGTGCATAACGTTTATGCTGTTTACGAGCTTAGTTTATCAGTTGACGGGCAGAAGTTTTTCACCTCCCGGGCGGACAGCTTTTCCTATCAAAATACGAGCCAGTTATTTATTGACCGGGTTTATCCCCTTTTAAAGAAGTACGGTTCAGCCTATCAGCGGCTGTTTGTGGCAGATGGAAATACTCTCTCTTTTTATGAAACGGCTGCCAACAAAGGAATACTTAACCTTGAGCCGGGAACACATAAAGTTGTGATTCGAGCAACTGATTATTACGGCAATTCGTCTAAAGCAGTATTTCGTTTAACGGTTGAAGAAAACGAGGTAAATCATCCATCATTAGCAGGTTTTTCGGGTGAAGCTACAGACGATTTTGCTCCGCCTTTTGAGTGGAATTGGTATAATAACTGGCTGAATATTTCAAAAGATAATTTTCGTCAGCTCACTGTTGGCTTAAGCGATAAGCGCCGTTTTTTGAACTATGATAATCGCCTTGCCATTAAGCTCAAGGATAACCTCTTTATGAACATCCCTAAAATCGGTCCCGTTAAGTTTCGACGCATGGCACCCGGTTCTGTAGGAATCGTTGCTTCAGCTGATCAGCAAGCTTTTGCCGTTTTCCCCAAACACACTTTCCATGATACTGTTTCGGTGGGCATGTCGGTTCAAAAGTTTAAAGCAGATTCTATTCGGGTGAGGGTCATTTCGGGAATTTTTCCCATTCAGAAGTTCTATAAAATTTATGTAAAAAGAGATGCTAAGCTCACTAAAACCGACAATCTTTCATTTTATCAATTGGATCGTGAAGATTCGGAATGGGAGTTGGTACCTACTCATTTTGAGGCAGATTATATTGTAATCGAGACGGCATCACTTGGTTCATTTACTACCCTGCGAGATTCTACCGCTCCCCGTTTAAGCTATGCCCGTTTATCACATCGTCCCGATGGACAATGGCTGGTAAGAGTTAATGTTACTGACAATTTATCCGGCATAGACTATACGCGAACAAAGATGTGGGTTAACGGGGTGCGCGGTATTGCTGAATATCAGCCCGAGGATAACCGGTTTGTATATTACCATCCAGAGTTTAGCCCGTCACCTGAAATGAAAGTTAAGGTTGTCGCTTTTGATATGATGGGAAATCGAAAGGAGAAGGTTTTTTACCTGAATCATCAGCAGGGTTATACGAATTAAAAAAGGGAGGAAATCTCATCCGATCACTGCTTTTGTGATCGGATGAATGAAGTAAAACTATCTATTATTTGAACTACCTTTTCCATTCACCGGCTGACAAACCCAGTCAACCGGTGATATTCTTTCTATTCACTAAATATGAGCTACACAGCCAATCTCAACCTTGCAATTTTTGGGCAGGGTTTTGACGGCTACGGTTTCACGGGCGGGCGGATCGTTTTGGAAGTAGCTTCCGTAAATTTCATTCACGGTCCCGAAGTTAGACATATCATCCAGAAAAATGCCGCATTTAATTACTTTGTCAAAACCTGACCCGGCTTCTTCAAGTACGGCTTTTAAATTTTTCATCACCTGCTCGGCCTGTGAGGCTACGTCATCACCCGCAAATTCCATCGATTCAGGGTCCAGTCCTATCTGCCCTGAACAGTAAACGATATCATTATAAACTACAGCCTGGCTATAAGGGCCGATAGCTTGGGGGGCTTTAGAGGTGTGAATGATCTTCTTCTTCATAATCCGTAATTATTTTTCGTTTATTTTGTTGTTGAATTAAGAACTGATTCAAATAGTTTGCAAAGGTTTCGGGGTGTTCCATCATCGGAGCATGCCCGCATTTGTCAATCCAGTGCAGTTGAGAACTGGGCAATTTTTGATGGAATTTTACGGCCACTTCGGGAGGAGTTATTTCATCATTCCGGCCCCATATGAGCAAAACATCCTGTTTAACGCCGGTTAAATACTGCTCCATATTATACTTGTGTGTATCGCGGGTGATGGCCAGCAGCTTGATAAGCTTTGTGCGGTTGTTAATCACCTCCATAATCTCATCAAGAATGACATCATCAATTAAATCTTCATAAAAAGTAAGTGCGGCCTGTTTGCGAATGTACTCGCGGTCATTACGCCGGGGAAAACTGGAACCGAAGTTTTTTTCCATCAACCCCGAGCTGCCGGTCAGAACCAAAGCTAAAATTTGTTCAGGATATTTTATGGTGTAGTCGAGGGCAAGATGGCCACCCATAGAATTTCCCAGAAGAACAGGCTTTTCTACATTTACAGTTTCAAAAAAGGAATGCAGCCAGCTTGTGAGGTGGCTTATTTTTAAACGAGAAGTTTTAAAGTCGTAAATAGGTATAGCAGGAACGAAGATATTATACCCCTGTAGCCGTGATAAAAGGGGATCATAGTTGCTTAGCCCCCCAAACATTCCATGAAGCAGAACTAAATTTTTTGTGCCGTATTCTTCGTTTGCAATATGTAGATAATCAAAACCGTTTTTGGTGTGAACTTTATATTTACTTGCTCCAAACATTAAAAACCCCAGAATATGTTAGCAAATTTAGGTGTCGTAAAGCGCCAATATAATAATTTCTAAGTGATATATTGCAGAAAGGAGTTGATATAGTTATTTTCATCATCACTTAAGGTTTTATTAAACAATGAATACAAATATAACATGATGTTAATCAAAAAGTTACCATATTTATTTATTACTCTGCTTATTGGTGTTTTAGTTGGATGCGGAAGTTCTAATCCCCTGGCTGATAAAGCGGAAGCTAATCTTAAAGATCAAAATTATCAAGCTGCTCTTGAGGTTGCGGAACAGGCCATCCAGACCTATCCTAACAAGCCACTGGGTTACTATTATAAAGCTGTTGCGTTAGGCCAAATCGCCGATATGAAAGAAAATCCTGAAGAAAGTGCCGAGCTTTATAAGCAAATGAACCAGGCCTTTGCAAAAGCGAAAGAACTGGCTTCTAACGTTGAAGAGGTGCCGGAAGAAATTAAACGTATTGATGCTGTTAAAACAGTTCTATGGAAACAAGAGCATAAC
>DASVCW010000018.1:0-27928 GCA_036381435.1 Balneolaceae bacterium
CTATCTTAAAGAACACAATCAACGACAAACGCCTGAACGTTTTATGGTGCTGGGTGAAATCTACCGCGCTGATGGACATTTCGATGCTGACGATATTTTCTTCAACATGAAAAACGCGGGCACCAGAGTCTCCCGGGCTACTGTTTATAACACCCTTGACCTTCTGGTTGAATGCGGACTTGTACAGCGGCAGCAGTTTGGAGAAAATCAATATTACTATGAACGTGCCTATGCCTATCAGCAGCATGATCATATGATTTGTAAAGAATGTGGAACGGTATTAGAGTTTTGTGATCCCCGCATTCAGGAAATTAAAACGATGATGGAAAAAATGCACAACTTCAATATCTCCGGACACTCACTGCACTTCTTTGGCACCTGTGGAGATACCGAAGCTTGCGACCGGCGAGCAGAAATGAAGAAAAAGAAGCGGACAAAGGTGAGTTAGTATAATCAGTCGCCTGAATGATTACCAAAGCCCGGTTAGAATATTTACCCGCTATTAATGAAATTTATAACCAAGCGGTGGCTGAAGGGTTGAAAACGGCTCATACCAACCCAACCTCTCTTGAAGAACGCCGGGATTGGTTTAAAAAATATCCGTGTGATCGATATCCTGTATTTGTTTACCTGACTGATCAAAAACCCGCTGGCTGGCTTTCAGTCTCTCCCTACCGTTTTGGCAGAGAAGCTTTAGATACTGTAGTTGAAGTAAGTTATTACATCGATTACAACCATCACGGAAAAGGAATAGCTTCACAATTGATGGATCATGCCATTGACTTCTGCTCACAATCAAAATACCGGATATTAGTAGCTATTTTAATCAGCGGAAACGAACCGAGCATTGGCTTATTAAAAAAGTTTGGTTTTCAGGAAGGCGGACGTATTCCCGGCGCTATTCAATATCAGGGTGAAGTTCGGGATCATTTGTATATGTACAAACTGCTTTAAAAAATTAAAGCGACATAGGTGTAGTACATCTTAAAGGTGTGCTATCCAGTACCTAAAACCAAGAGAACTATTTCCCCTGATTTCACCTTCTATTAAAAGAAGTGTTCAAAATCATCAAAAGAGTTTTAATTATGGCGACATCCAATGAAAACGATTTTTCCGATCTCAAAGCTTTATACCTGAACTGCACCCTCAAACGGTCTCCAAAAAGCTCTCACACTCAAAACTTAATGGATAAATCCATTGAAATAATGGAGGCAAATGGAGTTTCGGTAGAACATCTTCGTCCGGTTGATTATGACCTTCCCCCCGGCATGTCTCTTGATATGTCCGAAGAAGGCTACGACAAGGATGACTGGCCCGATATCCAACAAAAGGTATTGGATTCTGATATTTTAGTCATCGGAAGCCCCATTTGGCTGGGACAAAAGTCTTCAGTTTGCAAAAATGTGATCGAGCGGCTTTATGCCTATTCCGGAAAGCTGAATGATAAAAAGCAATCTATCTATTACGGACAGGTGGGCGGTAGCATCGTAACCGGAAATGAAGACGGCTATAAGCATAATGGATCATATATCCTTTATAGTTTGCAGCATATTGGTTTTTTAGTTCCCCCGCAGACTGATACCGGATGGGTTGGTCCGGCCGGCCCCGGACCAAGTTACGGGGACGAGGGTGACAACGGACCTGTGGGCTACGATAACAAATTCACCAATCAAACTACAAGAATTATGACCTGGAACCTGATGCACCTGGCAAAAATGGTTAAAGATTCTGGCGGTATTCCGATTCATGGAAATCAGCGCTCGAAGTAATTTGGTGTAGACCACCTTCACGATGACCTACACGTTTCCTTACCTAAGAAATTGGAGGCCCACTTGGGAAGCCGGCTCCAAACAGACCTTTGTCATTGAAAAAAACAAATGTTAGATTATTTACATCTGCTAAAATAAAAGAGGCCAATGTCAGATCATTTCAAAAATTTAGTTTTTTTCTGTTTACTTCTATTCTTGTCAGGATGTTCGCTTTTGGGTAGCGAAGTGAATAAACAAATTCAAAAATTAGAAGAGAATAAAAAAATTTGGAGCCAAAAATCATCGGTTAACTATACTTATAAATTAGACAAATCTTGCTTTTGTCCATCAGGGCTTTTCCCTGCAACTATTGTAGTTCGTGCCGATACCATCCATGCAGTTATGGATCCGGAAACAAATGATACACTTCGTGCGGAAGAAAATAACGAACCTGTATTAGATCTCTATCCCGGTTTATATAAAACTATCCCTGAACTCTTTGGGATAATCCGAAATACACTTGACGATGATTTTTATAAAATAGATGTGAAATACAATAAAACTCTAGGCTTTCCTGCTTATATAAATATAGCCCCAAGAGATAAAAGAGTGGCTGACGGAGGAGTTCTATACGAGGTTAATTCGTTAAGTTTATCAAACTGAAAACCAGAATGGTACCCACGAAATATCGGCGCCATTAGTTGGTGTAGTCCACCTTCGCGGTAGCCTACACCTTTCACCACTTTATAAAAGTTGGAGGCCACTTGGGAAGCGAACTCCAACATCTAACTTTCCAGCTTTTAACTTTAATGCCCCTGAACACGACCATGAGCTCCGGTTCGGGCATGCCAGTCAAAAGCAGATGGATATCCCTCCTGCTCCCACCAGAATGGCAGGCGCTTTTGAGGATGATTTCCAATTCTGTTCATCGTAGCAGCATCGTACAATCTGCCGTTCACCATTGTATAAACCACATGTTCGGTACTTCGGATATTTTCCAGCGGATTTCCGTCAATCACAATCATATCCGCCAGTTTGCCTTCTTCAATGGAGCCGATATAATCTTCCATTCCGAGGTAACGCGCGCCGTTAATGGTTGCTACCTGCAGGGCTTCCATGTTGGTCATGCCGCCCTGGTGCATCATCCAGAGTTCCCAGTGGGCTCCAAGCCCCTGCAGCTGTCCGTGCGCTCCAAGATTCACATTCACCCCTTTACGCAGCAGATCTTTAGCGGTAGCGGCACTTAAAATATGGCCCATTTCGTATTCACCCTGTGGAATCATTTTGCGGTGACGTGAACGTGAATCAATGATGCCGCGAGGGATGAAATTCAGCAACCGCTCTTTCTCCCACACTTTAGTATGCTGGTACCAGTAATATTCTCCGCTTACACTTCCGTAGTTAACGACTAAAGTAGGCGTATAACCTGTATTGCTTGCACCCCAAAGAGTGAGTACATCTTTATAAACCGGGTAAACGGGAATATTATGCTCTATTCCGGTATGCCCGTCCATAATCATGCTCATATTGTGATAAAAGGTTGAACCACCTTCGGGCATCACCATCACCTCCAGTTCACGCGCTGCGGCTATCACCTGCTGACGCTGCTCCCGGCGAGGCTGATTGTAACTCTTCACGGAAAAAGCACCAAAAGCTTTAGTCCGACGAATTGCTGACTTTGCATCTTCCAGACTATTAATCACCGCTTTCATTTCACCCTCGGCACCGTATAAAATGGTACCGGTTGAGAACATGCGTGGGCCCACCATATTTCCTGCTTTGATCATCTCGGAATGCATGAAAACCATCTCCGTATTGGCTGAAGGATCGTGAGCGGTAGTTACGCCATAAGCCAAATTCGCGTAATATTCCCACTTTTGCTGCGGACTCAAACCCTCCCGGAAATTCCCCAGGTGGGCATGCACATCAACAATGCCGGGCATGATTGATTTACCGCTGATATCAATTACTTTAGCCTCTTCGGGAATCTCCACTTCGCTGATGGTTCCTACTTCTTTAATGGTGTTTCCTTCAACCAAGACTGTACCCTTTTCAATGACTCTATCACCGTTCATGGTGATGATTCGTCCGCCGGTGAAAGCGATCATTCCGCTCGGCTCATCAAAATCCATCTCAAGGTTGATATCAATGCCACTTTTCGTCGCCAAAGGAAGTTCCTTGTCCGACTCTCCTTTCAAGAATTTGAAAGCGTCTTCAAGGCCTGCGGTAAAGTATTCTTCACCCAGCGTCCAGTGCAGTTTCTGTCCGTCATTTGACCAGTGCAGGTTAATTCCCGCATCTTCAGCTACCTGAACCACCGGAATGGCTTTGGTATTAGCTCCAAGCTCAATAGCCGTTCCCGCTCGCGGCATCGGCGCCACATACACTTTGAACAGGTGATTAAAGGCCACCCATTTGTTATTCGGGCTGGGTACAAAGTTGTTAGCATATTTAGAAGTGAAATGAACCCGCTTGTCGTTGCCGTTTAAGTTTACACTTTCATAAGAATTGTCGAGGTAGTGTCCGCCGAGATAAAAGATGCGTTCGCCATCAGCACTAAACCGGACATTAGTACCATCTTCAATCACCAGCCTTCCTTCACCCCCCGAAGCCGGCATGATATAAATTCCGGGATTCATGGTATAAGCACTGCCCATGTGGCTGTTGCCATCTGCGCGACGGTATAAAATCTTTGTTCCGTCAGGCGAAAAGGACGGGTCGCGGTAAATACCTTTACGAGTGGTGATTTTTTGGGGTGATGCATCTGAGTTGAATTCAAGTACTTTCATCGCTCCCATGGCAGTATCACTCCAGGTTACGTACACCAGCTTGCTGCCATTGGACGAAAAGGATGGCTCAAATTCAAAAGCTTCACTGTTAGTTAAACGCTCCGGCTCGCCATCGGGAAGCTCCTTTTTCCATAGATATCCGGCTGCGTGAAAAACGAGATATTCCCCATCGGGCGAAGTGACCGCATGGCGAATAGCTTTAGCGGTGAAGGTTTCAGGCGCGGGATTGTGTTCAAATTCAACCGCTTTGGCAATTTTCTGTTCTACTTGTGCTTCAAAAGGAATGATGTTGCTTTCCAGCGTTTCGATATTCAATTTGTGGATTTTTCCCTTCGACCAGAAAACAAGATGCTTGCTGTCGGGCATCCAGTCAAAATTGGTGTAGGGGCCGAATATTGCCCATGCTTCCTGCTGATCTTTGCTCAAATCATCATATAGGGGACGTTCAATGCCGGAGTCTAAATCTCTGATAAACATCACGGTTTTTGTGCGAACCCGCCTGATAAAGGCCATTTTTTCTCCATCGGGTGAAATAGTGGGACTGATTGCTCCGCCCGGCCCGCCGGTGATTTTCTCTATCTCTCCTGTCTCACGATCATAGCGTTTAATCGCATAGATTTGATCATTCGGATCTTTGTTATACTGAAAATATCCCCCCGGATACACTGCTTCGCTGTAATAGACATAGCGTCCGTCGGGTGATACGAAAGGTTGTCCCAAATCCTGCTGCTTGTTTGGCTTTTCAACCAGCTGAATGCCTTCTCCGCCCGAGCGATGGTACATCCAAAGTTCACCGGCGCCCAGCGAACGGGTTGAAGTAAAATGCTTTCTTGCGATGAGGTAATTTCCGTTGGGTGTCCATACCGCGTTATTCAGCAAGCGAAAATTTTCTTTGGTAACCTGATGAGCGTTGGATCCGTCGGCGTTCATCACCCAGATGTTATCGCCGCCTCCCGCATCACTGGTGAAGGAAATTTTACTACCATCAGGACTGAAGCGCGGCTGTACCTCATAAGCGAAATTGTTGCGCAGCACTTTGGCCTCGCCTCCTTCGATGGGCACCACATAAATATCGCCCAGCAGGTCGAAAACAATTTTCTCACCATCGGGACTTACGTCCAGGTTCATCCACGTACCTTCTGCGGTGGTAAATTCAATTTCTTTATAAGGACCGGGCGGGGTATTGACATCCCATTCCTTTTTATCGTTGTCCTGGGCATGGGCAGTCGCCCCGAAAGCGAAAATGAGTAATAGCGCAAACAGTTTTTTCATTGAGATATGGTTTTGTTGTAGATGATGTGGGCTAAATG
Organism: Balneolaceae bacterium; assembly: GCA_036381435.1. Classification (GTDB taxonomy): domain Bacteria; phylum Bacteroidota; class Rhodothermia; order Balneolales; family Balneolaceae; genus Fodinibius. Next base: position 5,848 of record DASVCW010000018.1, read on the forward strand.
TATAAAAATTAATCTGCTCTCGTGAATATTTTTTCAACTTTTTAAAAAGAAGGATGCAGAAAGAAAAAGTCAGAAGGGTTTTAGGGCGTTTTCTTGAAGGTTTGCAGATAAGTGCTAAATTGGGGGGGGGAGAATTAGGGACTACCTATACCTTTTTACTTTAACTGGCAACAAGAGGCACAAGCGAGACGCTTGCGCCAGTAGAGTTAGGTATACGATTAACATTAATAATTAATTTTTTGAAGCTAAATATCCAATGAATAAAGCAGATATACTAGCAAACGCAGTCACTGTAGAAGAGCGTTCTCTTGGTGAATTGCAATATTGGCTAAACTATGCAAAACATACATGGTCTTTAGGTGCCGGTATCATTTGGCTTCCCTATAGTTTAATCCTAATGGGTTTAACATGTTTTCACGCCTTATATACTTTGGCACTTATTTAAAGCAAAATGGTATAAATCTGTTGTTGTACTTCTGGCAGTTGTGATTTTACCGTTTATTGCCTCTCAATTCATTCAGGCAAACTCTGTTATTGGTTTCTTGCTCATGGCCCTGCCTCTTTTGAACTTCTACTTGTTCACTTATATACTTAGTTATATGATTGGGGAGCAACTGATCAAAATAAAAACCTTAAAAAAGTGGGAAAGAGAGCAAATGATGGAAGAGCAGTATTAAGGGGTAATAATGGAAATATTTAGGAAAATTGTTTTATAAATCTTTGAGCCAGTTAGGACCGATTCATTATACGACTTTATAAAAAATCCTCACCCAAAATGGAAAAAATGTCAATTAGAAGAACAGTACCAAATATTGAGTCAGAAGATCCTAAGCAAAGTCGTGAATTTTTTGAACGGTTCTTAGGGATGGAAGTAGCAATGGATAAAGATTGGATCATTACTTTTGCTTCGCCAAATAATCCAACAGCTCAAATTAATGTCATTCTCCATGATGGATCAGATGTTCCTCATCCAAATATTAGTATTGAAGTAGACGATGTTGACGATATGTATTCCAGGGCAGTAGACCAAAAAATTGAAATTGTTTATTCCATAACTGATGAACCTTGGGGGGTGAGACGATTTTTTGTTGTTGGTCCAAATAACACAATAGTCAATATTTTAAGTCATTTGTAACTTCTACAAATATATTTACTCACATTCTTTCAATATCAAGCCCCGTTAATACCGCTTTTAATCAAAAATAGATGTTTTATGAAGAATAAGAAAAGACACAGCAGTTCAGATATTTTCATAGATGAAAGTAAACACAGAACCGCTCCCACTTTTTTTCAGCGCATAAGAAATACACTTGCAGCCGTCGGAATGGGCATTATATTCGCCCAAGTCTTGCTCTTTGCATTTAAATTTTTCGTTGTCTCTTCCGTGGTTTATTACTTTTGGTTTTATCCCCTGCTATCTATTGCCTACCTGATAGTTTGTGCAGTATTAGGCTGGATTTACGGGGACAAATTTATTCAGACGCTAAGTAAGGAAAGTGCTAACTGGTGGAATCTCTGGGGATATTGGCGCTAATCTTTCTCAGTTGTAGTCCACCTCGCAGGTGGCCTACAACTTCTCTTTAATAATCCTATAAGGAAACCATATAAGCGAGGGTGAATCATGACCAAACATCGGATCTATACAACAAGTTTTGCCAGTGTCTATCCCCATTATGTTACGAAGGCGGAGAAAAAAGGACGTACGAAATCGGAAGTTGATGAAATCATCCGTTGGTTGACAGGATATAGCCGGGAAGAGTTAGAAGCACAACTGGAAAAACAGACAGACTTTGAGACCTTCTTTGTGGAGGCTCCCCAAATGAATCCTTCACGGGCTTCGATCAAAGGTGTGGTCTGCGGTGTACGGGTGGAAGACATTGAAGAACCAACCATGCGGGAAATTCGCTATTTGGACAAGCTGATTGATGAGTTAGCAAGGGGAAAAGCGATGGAGAAGATTTTACGGAAATAATGATGGTGATATAAATCGGTCACATCAAGTAACGACCCACTGGACGAGCATTTTTCTTGAAGGTTCTGCAACTTCATTCGTACTCCTTCGGACCCACCCCCAACCCCTCCCTATTCAGCAAAAATCGCCGAACAAGGAGGGGCTAGAATCTTGCTTTACTCTCCTTCCTTGTTGCGGTACTTTTTCCGCAATAGGGAAGGAGCCGGAGGATGGGTCCCAAAGGTTGCACCTTGGGATTTTTTGGAAACTTGAAGGTTGTAGGCCACTTGAGAAGTGGACTACAACAAAACAGACTTCAACAGGAAGAAAAGTCTTCGTAATAAAATAGAACACCCTGTCACAGCGAAACACCAAAGTTAAGGCCTATTACAAGATTTGGTTCATTATCGAAAACAAAAGAAAGATTATCTTTCATATAAGCCCCTACGTCTAATCGCCCAAAATCATATTGGCCAATCAGCCCAAGTTGAATTCTCTTTCGGGCCGGGAATAAATAATGATTTCTATCTGTAAGTAAATCCCCTTCCAAACCTGCCCCTACACTAAAATTATCATTTACTTTATAAAGAGCCTGACCATAAAATTTATATACGACTGCTAAAGGACCGTGCGAAGGTGCAACAGCTTCAAGTCCCTGGCTTACCTTATATACCCAATTTGATTCACTATTCCATTGGTAATGGATGTTAAATCGGACAGCCGTTTTTACCGCATTAAAAGCGCCAACTCCATAAGCTGAAAAAGTCTCGCTGAATAAATGTGATCCAAATTGATTCTGCTGAATGGTAGGAAGCCTTGCCCCAAAATCCAGTTTAAAACCGGAGTTAGGACTAAAATATTGAAAGCCAATAAAGGGATTTCCACTGCTCAGCTTACTCCCGCCTCCGTTAAAACGGGAAATGGGAAATACGATTTTAACCGACCATGTTTTACTGACAGGAATGTTTGTATAAAAATAAGTAGCGAAATCTACCCCCCTTTGATCCCCGGTAAAACTGTAAGAAGGAACCATGAATTCAATGCCGGCCTTTGATCTGTTTTCAAAATCCTGCGTCCAAACAGACTGGCTGAATGCTGATTGAGAAGAAAGAACCGCAATGATTAGAAAAAAAGCTACGCTTATAGCTACCTTACTGAATACTTTTTCCATTTTTTATACCCCTAATGTTTTTAATTATAATAATAATATTTTAAAGATATTAAGCTAACGCACCTTTTCCACTTTTATTACTTCGGTACAGACAGAGCTTGCCCCATCCCTTATAAGCTTCCGATACTTACCTTCCAATCATTCCCCAAGGCAAGCACAGTCACCCAGACAAGTCATATCTGGTTCCCCGACAAGCAATGTCTATCATCTGGACAAGTGGTGTTCCGACATTTGGACAAGCGGTGTTCAACTCACAGACAAGGCGTGTCTAGTCCTCGGACAAGTAATGACCAATACGTAAACAAGTAGTGCCCTAATGAAGCAAGTTTCGCACTTCCAGTTTGTATCTGTCGGCTCCAAATCGGGGTTCTGAAAAATGAGTTCCGACGGTTTATTTCGCATAATGGTTCGGACGCTCGATTTCCGGCCTCTATTTTCCGGGCTTCAATATGCTCCGCTGCTTTACGCAAGCGTGGACCGGGACTTAGATCAATACCTACTTTATGCCGGTCTGAATGAAAGTAATCCTGATCGTCTTCAAAAGCACCTGAAATAGAGGGAAAAACACGGCATAAAGGGTGTTTTGATGGTACCTCTTGTCATTAATTCTTCGATAGATGCATGATATTCTTCTATACAGGCAAGTGCATCTGCCTTGGTTACTGTACTGCCTCTTCTAATCATATTTTCAATAATATCTTCTTGGGTGAAGCTTCTTAAATCTTTCACGACTGCACGGTAAACATTTTCTCCATTTTTGAGTTTGAGGGCCATAATTTTCTGTTTGATTACGATTTATTTGCTGATACTATTAGTAAGACCCTTTAGAGAGAGAGAATCCTTACAAAAAAATTCGAAATCCGAACAACCAAATTCTAAACAAGTAGCTATTTCAGATTTTGAACATTTAAATTTTGAAATTCTCATTGCTCATGTATCTTTGGGCTCTCTAGAAAATAAAATTCAATATAAAACTTGATGAAATCCTGCGCTTTTTTATCCATGGACAGCCTCGAAAACTTTGAGTGCTATGACCACCTGCTGTATGAGCCGTTTAAAGAACGGGGCTGGCAGGCAGAAACGGTCTCCTGGCGAAACCGGCATGTTGAATGGAACCGCTTTGATGTGGTTATCATCCGAAGCACATGGGACTATCAGCAGGATTATAAAGCCTTTATTGAGGTCTTAAGAGAAATTGAGCAATCATCAGCCCGATTGGTGAATGATCTTGAATTGGTGGAATGGAATATTGATAAGACTTATCTGCGGGATTTGGAAGAACAGGGAATTAATACAGTTCCCTCCCTTTGGTGCAAGGCCTTTAAGAAAAATGAATTGAATGATTTCTTCACTCAGTTAGAAAGCAATCAAATAGTCATCAAACCGACCATAAGTGCGGGGGCGGATAATACTTTTTGGATCAAGCAAGAAAACGCTGAAAACTATAGGGACGAACTTTCGGATATTTTTAAAAATCGTCCGTTTCTGGTCCAGCCGTTTATGCCGAATATTATTTCCGAAGGTGAGTTTTCAGTCTTCTTTTTTGGTGAAACCTACAGCCATACGATTCTTAAAACACCGAAGAAAAATGATTTCCGCGTTCAGGAAGAGCATGGTGGGATTCTCAGAAAGGTGGAGCCTGAAGAGCAGCTTTTAGCGTCAGCCCGTAAACTGCTGCAAACGCTGACTCCTAAGCCTTTTTACACTCGCATTGATTACGTCCGCAGCCAAAACTCATTTTCGCTGATGGAGCTCGAACTCATCGAGCCATCACTCTATTTCAATATGGATGATGATTCACCCGCAAGATTTGCTGAGGCTTTTGTTAAATGGGTAGACAAGGCAGAAGTGAAAAGTGAGAAGTGAGAAGGCGTCTCACATCTCACGTCTGCCGTTTGGCCCTACGTAAACACATCTTTTATTTTCGAAAAGAAGCCTTTACCGTCACTCTCTTTGTTAGATGCTTCAAAATGTTCATTTCCTTTGAGGGCTTCGATATGACTTCGCTCCTCTTCACTAAGATTTCGCGGAATATAAACATTCACCCGCACATACTGATCACCGATTCCGGAACGGTTCAGCCCATGAATTCCTTTCTCCCTCATACGCAAGAGTTTGCCGGGCTGAATTCCCTCTTCGATTTTAATTTTAGCCCGGCCTTTAAGCGTCGGTACCTTCACTTCGGTCCCCAAAATGGCATCAGGTACACTTAGCACCAGATCATAATAAATATCGTTTCCGTCACGCTCAAAATGCTTGTGCTCTTTTTCTTCAATCAGCACAACTAAATTACCAGCTTCACCACCGCGTTTGCCGGCATTACCCTGTCCGCGCATGGTGATGTAATTTCCTTCGCTTACGCCGGATGGCACTCGAATCTGAACGGTTTCCTCTCCTTTATAACGTCCCTCACCATGACATTTTGAGCATTTGTTTTTGATGATGCGGCCTTCACCCCGGCAAGTAGGGCATGGCTGAACGTTCACCATTTGTCCCAGCATGGTTTTATGCACCTGACGAACCTGACCGGTACCATTACAAGTACCGCAGGTTTCAAAGTCTTCATCAGTTTCGGCGCCGGTTCCGCCGCACTTGTCACAGCCAACAAATTTCTTAACCTTAAGCTTTTTCTCGGTTCCAAAAGCAATTTCTTCGAGGCTCAGTTCAATACGCAGTTTCATATCCGAGCCTGGCTGTCCTGCTGAACGGCGTGCTCTTGTTTGTTGCCCACCGAAACCCTGAGAACCAAAAATATCAGCACCGAATATGTCGCTAAAACGACTGAAAATATCTTCAAAGCCAACATTTTCGAATCCCGCGCCGCCAAATCCGTTACCCCCATTTACACCCTGGTGGCCAAACTGATCATAGCGTTGCCGCGTTTCTGATTGGCGCAGCACTTCATAAGCTTCCGATGCTTCTTTGAATTTCTCTTCAGCCCGGGGATCATCGGTATTTCTATCGGGATGAAATTTCATAGCCTTCTTTCGATAGGCCTTTTTAATTTCATCATCGGACGCAGTTTTGCTAACTCCGAGTACTTCGTAATAGTCTCGTTTAGACATGAATTACTTCTTTACCTTAATTATTCGCTTACAATTACTTTGGCGTGACGGATGGTTCGATCTCCCATACGATAACCATTTTCAACAACATCAAGTACCATGTTGCTCTCAATATTATCGTCTTTGGGCTTTTGACGCATCATAGCGTCGTGATAGTCGACGTTAAACGGGACGCCTTCTTTGTCGATGCGTTCAACGCCGTTCCTTTTCAGGACTTCATCAAACTTGTTGGCCACCAGCAGCACGCCATCCATAAACGTTTCATTAACATCAAGATCTTCGGAGGCTTTTAAAATTCGCTGCAAATCGTCGTTTACGTGCAGGAAATCTTCTACAGCATTTGCTTTAGCGGTTTCATAAATCTGTGACCGCTCGCGCTGCACCCGCTTTCGATAATTCTCAAACTCTGCCGCTTTTCTCAGATGGCTGTTTTTCACTTCATCAAGTTCTTGCTGAAGGCCTTCAATTTGCTCATCCCGTGAAATTAACAGTTCGCGAAGTTCCGCGGCTTCTAATTCCCCGTACTGAGACTGTTGTTCATCAATTTGTTCAGCCTGTACTTCTTGCTCTTGGGCTGCTTGTTCTTCAGTTACCTTTTCATCTTTCGGATCGCTCATTTTGAAAAAAATATCTGTTAAAATCTTTGGTTGTTATGCGATTGATTTGCAAGATATGCAAATAACATGCCATTGATAAAACGGCAAATATTAGCTGACAAAGTTACGCAACTTTCATTTATAGCCAAACGAAAAGCTTCATCCTGTCAGCTTTTTATAATGAATAAATCTCGTTTGAATTATTAATGCAGAGCTTTTGATCTGCAATGTCATGCTGAACTTGTTTCAGCATCTATACTAAGATTTCTGATAAAACTGTTAACACAATTTTCAGCTACAGACCCTGAAATAAATTCAGGGTGACATTGAGTTTTTATAGAGCTTTTTATTCGTTATTCTCATGAAAAAACTCAATCATATTCCCATCAGGATCAGAAATGAATACAAAGCGTCCCCGTTTTCGATTTCCCGGTCCGCTAAGAATTGAAACCTCTTTCTCGCGAAAATATTCTGCCAGTTCATCAACCTTTTCGTCAGATTCAAGATAAAACCCAAAATGATCTACGCGATAATCGCGGGATGACGGATCATAGCTCGTTTCAGCCTCAACCAGCACTAAAGTATCTTCGCTGCCGATGCGATAAACGGCCATACTCTGCCCCATCTTGCGAACCAATTCAAATCCCAAAATATCACCATAAAAGTTTTCCGCTCGTTCGATATCATTTACCCGAATGGTGATGTGGTTGATACCGGAAGGTTTAAAATCTGCCATAATAATTTTCGAAACGTTTAAATCAATAATTTAGAGTGATGTAACAACGTTTTGCTTCCATAATAATGATGCAGCATAGTATAGCCTTTTTGCGTCAAAACTTCATCCGAATGTGGCTAAAAAGACAAGTCTACCCTTGAGGGGAGATAATCAAATGGTGTTGCTTCTCCATTTGATTTGAGGGGTGTCCACAGCTATTAATGGAATAAAGCTGGAACCATCATCCTCCTGCGGCCCCTTCGAAGGGGGAATGCTCTTGCTTATTTTTTCTTTTTCCTTGTCAAAAAGTACTTTGAATATAAAAGGACGCAAATAAGTTCAACAGATTTTCTTACTTTCACAACAATCATAAATCAACAGTCGAAAATCATAAATCCCTTTGAGTACTCTCTATATCGTTGCGACCCCCATCGGCAACTTGGATGATTTCTCTCCAAGGGCGCAAAAAGTGCTTAAATCAGTTTCTTATATCGCCTGTGAAGACACACGGACATCAGGGGTTTTGCTGAACCGTTTTGGAATTGATGCATCAACCTTTGCTTTTCATCAGCATAACGAACATCAGAAAGTAGAGCACCTGATGAATATTTTAGATGCCAGGCAGGATGCAGCCATTATTTCAGATGCAGGCATGCCAGGAATTTCTGACCCGGGATTCCTGGCCGTTCGTGCCGCTCACCAGGCAGGACATATTGTATCGGTGATCCCCGGCCCGGATGCCGCCACTACTGCCCTCGTTGCCAGCGGCTTGCCCTGCGATAAATATGTGTTCGAAGGTTTTCTGCCGCAAAAAAAAGGGCGGCAAAAGCGCCTCAAACAGCTGATTGATGAAGACCGAACCATCATTTTTTATGAAAGTCCCTACCGCCTGCTAAAACTGCTCGAAGAATTGCGGGAGTATACTGATGACCAGCGAATGATCGCCATTTGTCGCGAGCTCACCAAAAAGTTTGAAGAGATTGTACGCGGCTCATTGAGATCTGTCTTTGAAGCCTTTGCAGAAAGAGACCAAATTAAAGGGGAGATTGTCGTTATCCTCGCTCCTGAAAGTTACAGCGAATGAAACTACATAATGTAAATCCTTTAATAACCCTATTTATAACTGAACTCGGTTTAGTAATGCTTCTTACTTACGAAACGTTATTGTCCGTAAAATTGAAGCCTAACCTCCGGCCTTAGAAAAGAATGCCTTTCGTTCAGATTGAAGCGATGCAGGAGGTCGGTTAAAAGAAAAATCTGTCTGAAGTCCCGATGTTTTTTATCGGGGCAAGTTTTTTTTCTTTTACCGAATGCGTGGCTGAAAGCTAAAGGCATTGTTTTCGTAGCCCGGTGACTTTTTTGATTACTTTTTTGGTCGCTCAAAAAAGTAATAAGAACAAAAGCTGTTAACGATAGCCTAGTTTGTCCTTTATATCAGAAAGGGTACATTTGAATTCAATGGCTATACCTCATTCTATGAAACAATACATAAACTACTTCTGGAACACAAAATGGGTGCTCATCCTCACCGCAAGCATTTTACTGGGATTAAGCTATCCACCTTTTCCCCTGCCCTTTTTAATATTTCCCGCATTTTTGCTGGTTTTCCGGCTCATTAACCTGTCGAATTCAGCGCGTGAAGCAGCCTATTTAACCTATCCCGCTTTTGTGATTTGGAATCTCATCACCACCTACTGGCTGATGATGGCGACACTTGCAGGCGGAATCGCGGCTATTCTTGCGAACTCAGCAGTAATGACTATTCCGGTAATGCTGCAGTACAAAATCCAGCAGCAAAAACTAAAACCATGGCTCATTGCTTTCCTTCAATCTGCCTTCTGGCTCGGTTACGAATATCTGCACCACCAGTGGGACCTTGCATGGCCGTGGTTAACATTGGCGAACGCATGGGCAAACGCTCCCCTTTTGGTTCAATATATTTCAATCACAGGTTATTGGGGCACTTCATTCTGGGTGATATTCACTAGTGCTTTAGCTTATCAGGCAATAAAAAATTATAAGCAGTCAACAGTTATCACTGCGCTCACGGTACTTTTTATCTTTCCCGTTTTTTCGATGGTAAAACTTGCCCTTGAACCGGAGCCAAAACCGGAAACAAGCCTGGAAGTAATTGTGGTTCAGCCCAACTTTAATTCGTATCAAACTTACGGAGGATTTTTATCATCCTATCGAGCTACACAGCATCTGCTGCAGCTCTCCGATTCACTCCGGACGTCCGAAACGCAGCTCATCGTTTGGCCGGAAAATGCCATTCAGAGCTACATGTCCAGTCTCGATTCCTACAGTGACATAGCAAGTGATACCCAAATGCTGCTAAACATAAAGGCTGATGACTGGGATGCCACCCTTATAGCCGGAGCCACCTATGTTCAATTTTATGACACAGGGAAAGCTCCCGTGCTGCCCTATTCATCAGATAATGGATCTTTTCTGCCATTCAATGCCGCACTGGGCTTTCTGCCAGACCAGCCAATGGAAATCTATCGTAAACATAATTTAGTGCCTATCGTGGAGCGCATTCCTTTTGTTCAGTTGTTAAATACCGTTGATATTTTCAACTGGGTGAACTGGAGCCGATATCAAGGCTACGGGCAAGGCCTGGAAACCAATCAGTTTCCGGTAGCTGATACCAAAACACCTGCTTTAATTTGTTATGATTCTGTTTTCCCGAACTGGACACGTACTTTTGTGAAACGGGGAGCTGGCTTTTTAACCATCATCACGAACGACGGCTGGTGGGGTAATACCAGCGGACATGCTCAGCATTTTGCCTACGCCCGCCTGCGCGCCATCGAAACCAATCGCTGGATTGTACGAAGCGCCAATAACGGTATTTCAGGAATTATCGCCCCCGACGGAGCCGTCAAGGTTAAAACAGATTACGGCAAAGCAACAGCTTTTCGATATGCAGTCCCTGTAATCACTTCCCAAACCTTCTACACCCGCTACGGCGATTGGCTGCCCATCGGAATGTTGGTTATTACATTTTTGGGAGTAGGTTTTATTGGGGTGAAGGAGTATTGGAAAAGTTAGATCGAAAGTTCGACAAGATATGTAACCCCAAGCGCCTGCTTGGAAAAGAATATCTTTAATAAAGAAGTATGCCGATCGAAGCAGACGCTTCGATATACATATCCTTAACTGGTGCAGGCGTCCCGCTCGTACCAAAAATGCTGCTTACTTCCGCACGTGCGAGACGATCGCGCCAGTCTCTAATCAGACCGAATCGACACCACTACATTAAACAAAAGGTCGTGATCGGTTCGGGCATAAAAGCCGGATGATTTTGGAATCAAGCGATTATACGAGTACTGAAAATTGGCCCTGATAGTTTGGGAGAATTGATAACCCACAGTGGCTGATAAATTAATGCGTGATTGTCCCCCGGTAAAACTGCTGGTAAAATCATAACGTGCAGGATCTTTAATGATATTTTCCGGCCCAACTTCAAGGGCATTTCCTAAATCTGAATCAAGCACAAATTTTTGTTCTTCGTCTTCGATATAACTGCCGCTAAAAGTAAGGTCGATGGTATTTTCAATTCGCGGAAAGAAAGGAATTTTAAAATTCCTCAGAGTGTAACCGAGTGAAAACTTGAGCCCGCGAGACAATCTTTCAATCACCCGTGAATTGGTCAAAGCCAAACTGGTAACTTTTGCATATTCATACTGAAGATTAGTCCGCAAATTCGACTCCCAGGTAATATTCAAGCCGACAAGGGGACTAAATTTCTTTTCAATATTGATGGTATTAGGCTCATAAGCGGGACGGCGGTTGATTATAGAATAAGCCCCGAGCGAAATACCGGGTAGCAAATCAGTAGCAGAGTTGTATACCCAACCCAAACGATAAATTCCACTATAGTTATGGGTGATGGAAGCCCGCGCCATAAACTGCCCGAAATATGGAATCACATTTTCCAAACCAGTCCACCGAATGCGCCACCCGGGCATCGGAAAGGGAGTAAAATCCCTCTTCCCGATCGCCCCTGCCCCCAAACCTAAATAAGCCTGCCGAAAATCTTCCTCGAGTGACTGTTTACCCAAAACCGAAAGCCCGTCTCGGTTTCCGGTCGAATCGGTTATCACAGTACTTCCCCGATTGATGTCCGCAAAAGCTGTAGCCAACTGTTTGCGGAAGAAAGCTCCATAGCCATTACCAAAAGCCCATACGCTCGAACTTATATCCCCACTTAAAGCCCGGATACTGCTGATATTTTCGTTGGGGGCAATGGTAATCGACTTTGTATTTATCACATTCCAGTTAGTATTCCAGACTAAATCAATGGTAAGATTATCGAAAGGTGCAAAACGGGCACCTAAAGTCAGATCACTGGTTTGATTATTAAAAGAGGGCAACTGAAGGCTGGAATTTTCATCGGGATTATCAATGAGCTGATCCAGCCCGATTTCATCTGTAATTCCGGTTCGGTATGAAAAGGGCGGAGAAAAGTTATTTCCCCCGCTGTTAAACATGTAGAATATTTGTGACTCTCCGGCATAACCGGTTTGAAGCGCACTTTTTGAAATATTAAACGAAGCGTCTATTGATTGAAGGCTTAACAGTGCCTCCAGGCTTTTTCGCCCGATATAAGCTAAATCTCCTGTAAGCTGATCCTCAGAATATCCCGCGTCTTCGATACCTCTTTTCTCCCTTTGGTCGTCCTCATCCTGCAGATTTCTGTACCACTCCATCCGGTTTAGCAGCTCCTGTATATTGAAATCCAGCGATTGGCTAAGAGTGAAGTTATTTGAAACGATAGCTCCCAGTCCTGAATTAAGGGGACTGTTTCTCCACTGGTAGCCGCCCCCGTAATTGGCGGAATAGTCAATCCAGCTAATGGCCTCTATTAAACTAAGCCGGGGTTGCCAGCTTGCGGTATAAGCTTCTTCGTAATTAGCGCGGCGGGAAGAAAGGGTATCAAACAATACTCCTTTAAAAACATCAAACGTAGGCCGTACTGTAAATTCTTTTCGTCCTGTTGCGTTCCGGTCAATTCCCGCATTCGAAAGGTCAAAAACCGAACGGCTTTGAAAGGTGGTATTGATGCTTGGCGTGAGGGTATACCCAAAACCGAATTGCGTATTGTATGTAAAACTGTGCGATTGACGCAAGGAATTTTCATTGCCCACGACGACAAACCGGCGCAGTTGTTCATCATATTCCCTGTTTATTCCTGCCGAGGCGCTAAGGGATGAAGGCGTATATCCCAACCTTAAACCGGCTAAAGGGTAAAGCAGCGGCACATTCCTTAAGAAATTAAAAGGCCTGAATAACAGAGTATTCCTAAAACTTACATCATACCGCAACGAGCCACTGTAATTCCAGTTGTCATTTAAAGCATACTGTGGGTTACGGCGGTGCGTATTGTTGTACACATAGTTTAAGGTCATTTTATCCAGTGTGTATTCGGCAAGCGCAGATTCAGAACCTGTTTTAGTTACATTCGAAAGATTGATGGAATAGCTTTCTATCACCGTCTGACTTTCGCGGACTTTTTGACTTATTAAATCCTCCTTCTGCTGCTCACTGATGCCGTCGCGGGCCTCCACCGCTTTCTCGAACTCCGTCAGGCGAACATCCCCCTGATTCGGTAAATAAACAGGTGTTGAAGATGATCTTCGTGTTGATATGTTTACCGGTATATTCCAGCCGTACCGGTCAGGAATAAGCTTATGTAAATTTATGGTTGAATTGAGATCATAGGCCATCACATCAGAGATACGACGCTGGCCCAAACGGGAGTTCAAAGCACCAAAACCATTCGTTTCGCGGTTGAAATTGGCACTTAGCAAGGCAAAGTCTGCCAGTTTAATCTCGGCTGAAGCGTTGGCCGCCCATCCTGAATTATTATCAAAGCCCGAAACTCTCAACTCGTTAAACCAAAATTGACCGTCTAAAGATGCCACTCCGCCCGACGCCGGGCTTTGAGCATCAAAGGGATTGCGAATTCCGATTCCGATTTCTACAATACGGTCAAGCGAGGGATTTCCTTTAATAGCAATAACAGCACCGGACGGAGCTTCATCAAGAATATCCCCTCGTTCATACACTATTTCAGAATTATTTCCCTGCTGATCCCGTAACTGTTTAAGCTCATTGAAGGCGGACAACAAAACATTCATGTTATTTTCGTCGTACAGCCAAACCTGCTCAGCTTCTACCCTGCGCTCGGCTTCGGTCAGTTCACTCAGTGCTTCATCGGTAAAAGGATAATTCGGATCTGAAGGCGTAATGGGCTGACGGTATTCGTAATAGTTATTGGTAAGGTCGGTGCCAAAGCGAACAACCAATTCAGCATCCTCCCTGCTTTCATACCCTTCGCCGTGAACGTACATTCTCACATTCGAATAGTTCACCATATTCAATCCGCCGGGATACACTTTTTTCATCATTTTCAATTCGCCCGGGCCCAGATTTTGAATGTTCATCACAATGGACTGCTCATTAGCAATAGTTTGACGCTGCCGACTGCGATTTTTTGCCCGAATAGCACCCTCAGGTTGGCGATAAGGAATGGGTTCCCGCTGGCTGTTCTCTTCAATATTTATGGTTGAAATATTCATCTCTCCCTGCAGTGCTCCCTGCTGTTCATCCACATTCTCCGCGTTTCGCCACTGGCTGCCCACCAGTTCAAGAGTCGCAAACCGGAGCGTAAAAGGTTTCTCATAACCGGACATCCAGATTCTGATGTATGAAATATTTTGAAAATTCTGGATGTTACCAATTCTGTGAGCCCAGTCTTCAAGAGGAATGCGGACCTGGTACCAACGATCCTGCTGGCCGAAGCCTTCCACTTTATCAACGATATAAGTGCCGGGTGAACCGATTTCTAAACTTTCTAAATCAGCCGGATTCCATTCAATTTCGTACTGAAAATAGGCGTTATTTTGCTGAACGATGGAAGGTGTGATCAACCCTTCGGTATCGGGTTTGTTGGTAACCGCCTGTTTGTCTCCGGTGTTGGCAGGGCTGTTGCCGTCATGATATCCATACATCCGGTAAAAGCGCTCTTGCAAAGCCAGGTTGGCGACCTCTTGTTCACCATAATACACGTAATCATCATTTGATGGATCAGTGACGATATCGGAAAACATGGAGCTGTTAGCCCCGTATTGAATTCGCATTTCATCAATAAATTCTGAAAATAAATTTTGCTCGTTTTTATTGTCAAAGCCCCCGGTATTTGGAGCACCGTCTAAACCTACATCTTCGAGAGCACGCGTATCATTTGAAAATTGTCCTTCGGGTGCAGGCAATGGAATGGGAATATATGAGCGCGCCATGCTGTTGTCGATATTATCCATTTGTAGATCATCGGGGCGACGGGCCAGACCATCTTCAGTATTTGTTTTGAAATTCGGGACGACATCTTCAGAAACTACACCGATATCGATGTAAATCTTTCCCTCATAATCTGCCAGATCCTGTGCCGTAGGTGTTCTTCCCCCCGGTAAAATCGACTGTACCCAAAACTCAAGAAACTGAATGTTATTTTGGGTGAGATCTTCCTGCCCGGATGGAAGTGTAGTGGTCATCCCGCCCCAGGTTCGCTCCGGTTCATTTATTAAAAGATTTCGAAGGTTGTCGTTATAGTTATAAGGACCTCTTTCGGTGGGATCATAATGAATATCCAAAGTGGTGATGAAGTTTTCTTCGGTCAACACATCACGACTGGGAAAGACATCGGTAACCTGCACCGGCCGGGTTTCGGGAGTTCGCTGAACGCCATTGAGAATTTCATCAATATTCCGGGGAATGCTGTACCATGAAAAGGCACTGCGAAGATCTGAGCGCGCAATTTTATCGGCAATAGTCGTTGACGGATTTGAAGGCGCGTTTTCCTCGAAATAGATTTGATCAGGCACATAACCGGGAACAGCAGCAGGGGCAGCGGCAAGATACCAGCGCGAAGGATTCATAAAACTCAGGCTGATATCGGTACCTTCAAAATCATCAACAAAAGATAGTCCCTGCGTTTCATCTTTAAACAACCGGTTATTTTCAATAGCATCGCTAACTGCACCGGTTCTTGATACGCCCGGCCTCAGTTGCGCAAATTCGCCCCTAAATGAAATGCTGGAAGAAGCTTTGGTCTCCAGCAGTGGTACCTGATCAATCAAACGGGTAAGCCAGGGAGCATCAAAATAGGCATTGGCATCAAAGCCGAAGACTGCATTATTCACCGGTTCATCACCGATTCGGATTTTATCCTGGAGGGGCTTTTCTTTTAATTTAAAGTAAGTACTTCCTAACCTGATATTATCAGAAACAAAATATTCGGCCCTTAAACCTGTGAAGCTTGTCCGGCCAATTTGAGCAAGCTGGTTGTTTTCATATTCAATTTTTATCTGCTGCCCTTTTCGAAGGTACTGCTCATTTAAAATGGTGATGCTGCCTATGGAATAATCAACCGCATAATCAATACCCTCCTGAAGCTGCCTCCCGTTAGCAAACACCTTCACCGATCCTTCCACCAGCGAAAAACCCAGCGAATAACTGGCAGAGATACTGCCTTTTGCACTGCCTTCAATCAGGTAAAAATTGTTCTTTGAATTTTGGTTGGCGTTAACCTTTTTTTCGGTATAAAGCTCATTAAAAACAATAGCATTGATTTGATTCTGATTCAGATTTGCCTCTTCCAGAAGCTGCTGAATCCGGTCTCCGAAAGGCTGCAAATACGGAAACATGATTCTGCCGGTTGCCGCATTCAGAACGCTGGTACTGAAATCGATTTTGTTATCGGGATTTAAAGCTCCCTGCTGGTCAACCCGGTCCAAGCCTAAATCTTGCAGTAAGATGGAATCCCGCCCCGGCAGTGAACTGCTCGGTATATTTTGTTCGGTGAACTTCACATCAAGCTCTAATCCCTCCGGGCTTAAATTCGTGGCTCCAACCGAGTAGATGTTTTTCATCATCAATACCCACAGATCATTGGTTGTGGTCACGCTTTGGGGACGAATAAGCTTCAAATAAATGCGATTCCCGCCCCCCTGACTCACATCACCCACGCTGATTATCTGCCCCGTTTGAGGATCGCGATACTTAAATGAAACAGCTAAAGCCTGACGTGAACCGAGGTTTCGATTTAAAGAAATATAGCCAAGATAACGGTTCAGGGTATAATCAACTCCGGCTTGAAGCGGAATGAAATAACCTTCTACAAATCCTTCAGGATCAACTCCAAAATCGCCTGCCGAGACTCCCAAAGCGGGGTCGCGAAACCGGTCAAGAGTAGCATCATCAAAAGCGTCAAGTGCCTCATTGGGAGTTGCGTAAGTTCCATCTGCATTTTGTATTACCCCCAGATCGGCCAGCGCAATCGCCTGTCGCTCTCCTTCAAATGATTGTGTCGCTTCGCGTAGTACCCATACATTAATTTCTATCAACTGCAGGGCCTGTCCCAGTTGCTGTGGATTCGAAACATTTTCCTCAAACTGTTGACGAAGATAAAAGCCCAGGAAAAAATGCCGGTCGGCTTCGTAATCAGCAGGACGGATAGCAAACTCGCTTTCCTGAGCCCCGCCGGTAATGGTTTGCACATTGCTTTCACCCTCTTGCTGCGAAAAAACGGACGTCAGTTTCAAAGCTCCGACCTGGGCAATAGACTTGATACCGAAAAGTGCGCTCCCACCCCTGATTAGCGAATTCCCGGTCTGCATAGAAACGTTTCCCATCTCAACACGCTGCAGGATTTCGTTATCATAGCCATCATAAACAATGCTCACCCGGTTCATGAAATCGAAGGCGCGTTCAGTATCCCAGTCAGTTTGGATGGAGAGCTTATCCCCGATTGTTCCCTGGATATTCAGCTTCAGGTTCTGCCCGAAAGTGGGGTCTATCTGCTTTTGCTGATCTTCAGGAATGCTCGGGTTTTCTACTTTTTGAATAGACGCCCCCACACTCATGTTCGCCGTTCCGTTGATACGCAAATTGACCTCAGGCTTGCCAAAAATAGACGTAAAAGTAGATTCTTCTCCCCCGGGAATATCCAGCTTGAAATCAAGAAGTCCGTCTTCCTGCTTGACTGACTGTCTCTCTCTGATCAGCATTTGCCAATTTTCCTGAACTGCATGTTGCATGTTACGCCGGGCATATTCGTCCAAATTCATCACGTAAGGCAGCGCTACCGGCATGCTGAAAAGCAACCGTTGGCTGTGATACATTCCACTGGAATTGCGCTGGATATAGGTTTGCTCCTCGAGCAAGTTGATGTAAAAAAGATCGGGTATCGGACCGGCAAACGGAAGCGAAACGGGCGGGAGCTGCATCAACCGCGGCAGGGAATCATTCATCACCGGTGAAACTGAATCAGCCCGTACCTGTGCCATGCTCCGCCCGGTGAGCAATGTCATCCCGCAAAAGAACGTTACCAATGTTGTAAATGCTTTAAGCTGCACGAAACCGTCTGAGGATAATTAACTTATTAATTGGTAGCGTTGTGCTATAAGCGGCTCGGTTAAATTTGAGATTAGTTGAAAATGCCTACGCACTTTTTAGGATTATAACAGATAATCAATACTCTTGAAAGTATAAACATGATTTTCCCTGACATTAATTATCTATTTTGTAATAAAGCAGTATTGGCCTAAGTTTAGGGTCTTCAATTTCAGCCATTTATGCGATTACTTCCGAACAGACTACAAGTAGATATTCTAAAAAGGCATCTGGGGCCGTTTATCTTTTGTTTTTTCACCCTGATGTTTCTGCTGCTCATGCAGTTCTTGATTCTCTACATCGACCTTTTAGTCGGTAAAGGGCTGCCTTTTGGTGTAGTTGTTGAGCTTATCATCACCAACCTTGCCTCGATGGTGGTGCTGGCTGTGCCCATGGCCGTGCTCGTTGCCTGCCTGATGGCTTATGGAAAAGTTACCGAACTTAACGAACTGACGGCCATCCGGGCAGCGGGTATCAATCCTATCCACATCATCAACCCCGTACTCATAGCATCAGTACTGCTCACTGCCTTTTTGATCTGGTTTTCGAATGATGTGCTGCCCGATGCCAACCAGCGTGCACGATCCCTTTTTATAGATATTCGTTTAAAAAAACCGGGCTTCGATCTGGAAGAAGGTGAGTTTTATGACGGCATTGAGAATTATACTTTTCTGGTGAAGCGAATTACTCATGAGTCGGATTCCCTGCATGATGTGATGATTTACCAAGAACCTACCCGGACCCGAAAAGAAGCTTTCATAAAAGCAAAAAAAGGCCATCTTGAGAGCGAACAAGACGGCCAAACGTTAACACTTTATTTGCAGGATGGCTCTGTGCTTCGGTATTTACAGCGTCGCAAAGACGGAGAAATCATCCCGGTAGTCGAAGCAACCCAATTTGACAAATATCGCATCAGTTTTGATCTCTCGGAACTGGCTTTCACCCGGTCTGATCCCACAGACAGATCGCGCAATGACCGGACGATGGATGTTCAAGCCATGATGGCGGTAGTTGATTCTTTACAGATGGAGATTTCAAACCAAAAGCAGCAGGTAATTGAAAATCAAAACTATATCCTGCCTGACTCAGCTGAAAATTCAAATCAGGCTAATTACATTGCCCGGCCTCAGTCTGATTCCCTCATCGCGCCTCCTTACCAAAGCGAATTTATAGCTATCAATAAATTAGAATCAAAATCGGCGCAAAAAGAACTAAACCAAGTTGCCCTCTCCGAATTGCGTAATTATAAAACGGTTTTTGAAGATGTGATTATAGATACGAGCTGGCGAATAAGTAAAGTAGCACGTTACCTCGTTGAAGTACACAAGAAGTTTTCTATTCCCGTGGCCTGTATCATTTTTGTGCTGCTGGGCGCGCCCATCGGTATGTATACACGGAAAGGAAATTTGGGGTATGCCGCCCTCATCGGAACCGTTTTTCTTACTTTTTACTGGATTTCCATTATTCAGGGTGAAAAACTGGCCGACCGCTTGTTCATTTCACCCTTTATGGGCATGTGGTTTTCAAATATTCTTTTGGGATTAATTGGAACGTATATGATCATTAAAATATGTACGGGCTTCTCCCTTAAAAATGCCTTCGGTAAAACTTTCAAACTTCCCGAAAAGTGATTAAAAAGTTAGACCGCTATATCATATTACGTCTTTTCACCATTACCGTTTTCGTACTGCTGGTGCTGGTGTTCATCTTTGTGGTGATTGATTTCTCCGAGCACAGTGAAGACTTCACTGATAAAGGCGCTACTTTTGCTGAGATTTTCGGAGTCTATTATCTCAATTACATTCCTGAAATTATTCGCCTGATTGTCCCCCTGGCCGTTTTTGTTGCCTGCTTATATTTAACGGGACAAATGGCCGAACGCCTGGAAATTATTGCCTTAAAAGCTGCGGGAGTAAGCCTTTACCGCTTGCTTCTGCCCTACCTGATTTTTGCCGTTTGCGTGACAGCCATCATCAGTTATATGGATGGATTTGTAATTCCTGATGCCAATAAAGAACGGATTGCCTTTGAAGTGAAGTACCTCGAAGGAAAGTCAGCTGAAATAGATGATAATCGCATATTCCGTCAGGAATCAGAAAATACAATTTATAAAATAGGCTATTATGATGCTGAAGAAAATATAGGTTACCGGGTTGATGTAGTTCATTTTCAGGGTGACACTGTAAAAAGGTCAATGTTTATCCAGCAAATGATATGGCAGCCCGAAAAAGAGCAATGGAAGTTTGAAGACGTACGAAAACGCATCTTTACTGCCAGCGGCTACCGGCAAGTCCAAGTCGATTCGATGGATACCACGCTCAGTATTTATCCCCGGGATTTAGCAAGAACTACATCAGATATTTACCAGCTTACTTATCCCGAAGCGCAAAGTTATATCGCTTCGATAGAACGAAGCGGAGCCGGAAATGTAGAACTTCCCAAAGTACAGCTTTACGGTCGTTACGCCTATCCCTTTTCAATTATTGTAGTGACGATCGTCGGTTTTGCGTTGGCCTCCGTACGACGAAATGGCGGACGGGGATTTCATATAGCGGCGGGGCTCGCTATCAGCTTTCTTTATCTGGTGATGATGAAAGTGATAGAACCCTTTGGCGGAAACGGTGTTATTTCGCCCATAACAGCCGCAATCTTGCCCCACCTGGTATTTTTATCGATCGGTTTGGGCATTTTGTTGAATACAAGGAAGTGATATAGCTCATCAGGCGACTGGTTTAATCGCCCGATGAGTGAACCAGGTAAGAATTTTAAGTCTACTCATTCATCCGGCTTAGCCAAAGGCATGCTGTTAGAACAAAATCAGTCGCCAGATGGGAGCCATTTGAACAAATATTTGTAATCCTTCCTTCTATTATTTACACTACTTAACAAATAGCGTTGGTAAAACAGAAACAAATCAAGACATCATGAAAAAGTATCCTCTCATCAGTAGTTCGTATGCCCTTTATATAATTACTTCTCTTTTAATCATACTTATTACGGCGGTAAGCTGTGATAATAGAGTTACCCAAATTACCCAGCCTCAGCAGGAGTCTTTGCCCGAAGAAGTCACTTTTATCCCCTTCCAGCAAAGCTATACTACGGGGATCGAAATAAGCAAACATAGAAAAATACCTTCAAAAGAAGCGCCTTCTGAATTCGGCTGTGCGCTTTCTACACTCAATGAAAGCGAAGACTATCAAAGATATCGCTATCAAGCCTTTTATATTACCTTTCCTCAAAAGGTTATGGATGAAGCAAATGGAAAAGTCATACACCCATCATTTGTTTTAAGGAGTGATCGCGCGGAAGAGCGTACGCCACAATTTATGAATCTGAATGGAGTGGTTCGCTATCTGATTTGCCGGATTCCCGATTCTCCCAAAGCAGTAGAAATTCTGGAAAAGGAAATGCAGAAGTTTGGTAAGCAAAGCTGGTATAATGACATTGATTCATCTAAAAAGATTCATAAAAAAAGAGGCGAATGGACTTGCAGTTATGTGCCGGGAGATGGATACGGTAATACTTCAAGTACGATTACCATTGGGGGCGAAGTATATGTGACCTATTATTTTCATGAAGAATGCAGCTATA
Organism: Balneolaceae bacterium; assembly: GCA_036381435.1. Classification (GTDB taxonomy): domain Bacteria; phylum Bacteroidota; class Rhodothermia; order Balneolales; family Balneolaceae; genus Fodinibius. The sequence goes on from DASVCW010000018.1 coordinate 27,395, forward strand.
GTAGTGGCGGCGGTGGTGGCAGTACAGGGCCTGCAGAGCCTGAACTGAATGACCCCTTTGGCGGAGGCGGAGGTGGTATTGGGGATTCCGGAGATACCAATGAAGACCCTAACCCGTGCGATTCAGGCCAAAAGTATCCAATGACAAGTGATGGTGAAGTGATTGGCTGCGGCTCAGATATTCCAACAAATGTTATAAGTTTGTACCCTACCGTTAAATATCCCCCCAATTCAACTTATGCCCAAGATTATCCTAAACTAACCGAGTACTTAAAAAATAAACTGCCTACGCTGAAGGATAATGAAACCATAATTAGTGCTATTGAAAAATATACGTCACTGAGCAGGGAAGAGATCAAGGAACAACTTCAATGGGGAGAAGGGCCTACCCTTAAAATTGCCCAATTAGCTGATATGTGTAATAGTTGTAGTGTAGGTACAATTGGCCTTTTTGATCCTGATACCCCAAATACTATATATTTAGATATAGATTATGTAACAACGTTTGAAGCAACTTATCCCGGAACTTTAATGG
>DASVCW010000019.1:0-110192 GCA_036381435.1 Balneolaceae bacterium
CCTTCGGCGCAGTTCGGGGCTATGCGTATTGAATCCCTTCGGGATTCTTCTTGAAGATTAAACATATTTTAAATGATAAAAAACTGAACACGCTTTTAAATAAATGAATGGCATCGATTGGGGCAATCTGTTCTGTTAATTTAACAATAAAGCCCTAACGGGCTTAAATATAAATAGCACCGGATGTAAATCCGGTGATTAGAAGGTTGACATAACCAAAACCCCGAAGGGGTTGAATAAAACAAGGCCCGTGTGTATTGAATCCCTTCGGGATTCTTGTTTAAAAGGTCAGATGCAACGTGGTTTACCGGTTACATTTTCGTTTTTGCCCGTTAGGGGTAATCTATTGGTAGAAAAATATATAGTCTCCTGCCGCCGTGCCGTTAGGTACGGAATGGCAACTAAGAAGCTCATCATATTTTCTACCAACTATCCCTAACGGGATTTGTAATTGGTGAATACGCTAGATGTAGTTGAATAATAAAAGCCCGAATGGGCTTAAATGTGAATAGCACCGGATGCAAATCCGGTGGTTAGAAGATTGACATAATCGAAAACCCCGAAGGGGTTGAATAAAACAGCACCAATGTTAAAAACAATCAAAAGTATTACCAGGGGATTCGCGCAAATAGCCTTTCCCAACGTCTGCATTTGCTGTGGAAATGAACACACCCGGCAGTCCCGCCAGCTTTGTTCATTCTGTTTAAAAGAACGTTTTGAAGACGCGAACCCTGATAATAAGGCTGCATCCGGTGATACTCTTCTGCCTGAGGGAATTATTGCCCAGCAGGCGCTATGGAATTTTGATAAGGGAGGGGATTTACAACATCTGTTGCACCACCTTAAGTACCAGCGAATGACCAAGGTCGGTGTTGATTTAGGCAGGAGGCTGGGTGAACGGATTGAAAAACATCCTGTTTTAAAAACAAAGCTTAAGAATCAGGAGGGTATTATTCTGCCTGTTCCCCTTCATTATTTAAAATTTCGCTATAGAGGTTTTAATCAGGCTTTTAAAATAGCACAAGGATTTCAGCAAGTTTGGCAGCGAATAGATATCTGCGATATCAAGGCCGTTACACGGGCCAGAAATACGAAAACTCAAACAGGTTTTTCACTTCAAAAACGTCTCGATAATTTAAGAGGAGCGTTCAAAGTAAGAGATGTTTCTGCTGTTAAGGGTAAACTTGTAATCATCATCGATGATGTTTTCACTACCGGGGCTACTACTTTTGAACTGGCAAAAACGTTGAAAAATGTAGGTTCGGGCCCGATTGTAGTTCTTACCATTGCCCAGGCTTGATTTTTACTATTAATTTTAAGAATTAATCGCATATAGAAGCAGAAATGTAGCTCGAAATTTATTTCGAGAAGTAGCAATAAAGAATTAACTTATCGTGATGAATCTCGATCTACATCTTCATTTTCTCAAAAAAGAAAGATATTTTTAGGCTTATGAAAAAGGGCCGAGGTCAATCGAAGAATTTATTTATAGAAACCAAATTAGGCATTGTAAGCCGGACGGGAGATTGGTTTCATACCACATCAGATCATATCGAAAAATTTACGCCTGGTTTGCTTAAAAAGCGGCCACTTGAGGATTTGGTGGAAGATGCCATTGCCTGGGTGCGCAGTGCAGACGGACTGTCAATGAGCCTTTTATTAGTGCTGCTCTTGTTTATTCATCCCGTACTCGCGGCCGTCATTGTGATCGCATTTCACTTTTTCTGGTATCGTTCAAAAAGTGCGTTCGTAACAACCTTTATGGGTAAAGTATTGAAACTGGTAAATAGTGACGGGTTTATGTTCATTACCTCAGCCGTTATTCTCAGCTATTTGGCAATGGGCGGAGAATATTTAGCAATGGTTGTCGGCCTCGTTTTTTTCTTTCTCCTAAAACTCGGTTTATTAAAGCGGCTCTGGGACAAAATGGATGAGAACAAAAGCAATAAACTTTCGCTCAACGACCGCGTATTCAAAATGATTTTAATTAAATATGGAATGCATTACAATGCTGAGCCGACTGAAGTGAAACGAATGGAAGATGCATTTGTTGATCTGGCAACGAACAGAAAAGGTGACGCAAAGTAGTTTTCAAAGGCGCAAAATAAAAACATTATTATGAGTGAAAAAGTACGCAGCATGTTTGCTGACATCGCGGATGATTATGACCGTGTGAACTCCATTCTCTCTTTTGGAGTGCATCACGGGTGGCGAAAGCAAGCCGTTCGACTGAGTGGTGCCGTCAGGGGAGATCACGTGCTCGATTGTGCCACGGGCACCGGAGATCTGGCTTTAGAGTTTAAGAAAAAGGTGGGGGATGAAGGTTCTGTCCTCGGCACAGATTTTTGTAAAGAAATGATCGAACATGCTCCGGCCAAAGCTGCTAAAAACGGCCTTCAGATCGACTTTGAAGTCGCTGATGCCATGAATTTGCCCTATGATGATAACCGTTTTGATATCGCAAGCATCGCTTTTGGCATACGCAATGTAGATGATCCCGTTCAAGCGCTAAAAGAAATGGGACGCGTGGTAAAACCGGGTGGAAAAGTAGTAATACTGGAATTTGGACAACCTAAAGGCTTGCTTAAATATCCCTACGAATGGTACAGCCAGCACATTATGCCGGCGCTGGGCGGCTGGATTAGCGGCAATCGCGAAGCGTATTCTTACCTGCCGCGGACAAGCGCAAAATTTCCGGCCGGAGCTAAGTTTATATCACTCATGAAAGAGGCTAATTGCTTTAGCAAACAAATGTTTGAAAAGCTAACGGGCGGAGTCGCTTATGTTTATGTGGGTACCTTGAAATAAAACATTATATTACGGCACATTTTTAAAAACAATCCATCTTATGACACAGTTAAATATTGCAGAAATTAAAAAACTAATTCCGCATCGCTATCCGTTTTTATTAGTAGACCGGGTTTTGGAAGTTGAAAAGGGACGCATTGTTTCTTTAAAGAATGTGAGCGTAAATGAAGAATTTTTTAATGGTCATTTTCCCGACAAACCGCTAATGCCCGGAGTGATGCAGGTTGAAGCAATGGCCCAAAGTGGTTGCATTATGTTAATGCACGGACACATTGATGATGTCGAAAATTCGCTAATTGTGTTCACAGGTATTTCAAAAGCAAAATTTCGAAAATCAGTGGTTCCGGGCGACCAGCTTAAAATGGAAGTAAAGTTGGTGAATCAGCGAAGAAATTTTATCACGATGGAAGGTACAGCCACAGTTGATGACGAAGTGGTTTGTGAATTGGAAGCCTCAGCCGCTATAGTTTCAAATAAAGAATAATGAGCACCCAGCAGGCAACAGATCAACCGAAAAAGATTACCACTCAAACGGTGGTAGAGATGAAGGCACAGGGTGAGAAAATCAGCATGCTCACAGCTTACGATTTTACCATGGCGCGCATTGTTGATCAGGCCGGAATCGAAGTAATTCTCGTCGGCGATTCAGCCAGTAATGTGATGGCCGGTTACGAAACAACTGTGCCTATGACGATGGATCACATGATTTATCACGCTTCGTGTGTAGTTCGCGGAGTTGACCGCGCGCTGGTGATTGCTGATCTGCCGTTTATGAGTTACCAGGTTACTTCTAAAGAAGCGTTGATCAGTGCAGGAAGAATGATGAAAGAAGCCGGCGTTCACGGTGTGAAAGTTGAAGGCGGCAAACCGATTGTTAAGACCGTATCTAAAATTGTAGAAGCCGGAATTCCGGTGATGGGCCATTTGGGACTCACCCCTCAAAGTATTTATCAGTTTGGAACATATAAAGTGCGCGCAACCGAAAACTCTGAAGCCGAACAGCTTGTTGAAGATGCCAAACGGCTCGAAGAAGCGGGTTGCTTTGCGCTTGTATTAGAAAAAATTCCCGCTGAACTTGCCGGACGTGTTACCAATGCGCTTTCCATCCCCACCATTGGGATTGGAGCGGGTTCACAATGCGATGGACAAGTACTGGTAACGCATGATATGCTGGGCCTGAATAAAGAATTTAAACCAAGATTTCTCCGACGGTACGCTGATATGCACACTACCATGACCGATGCCGTTCAGCAGTATATTTCCGATATAAAGTCCGGAGAATTTCCCAACGAAAATGAACAATATAGTTAGGGTATAAGGAAATAAGGAAGCCTTATACCCTATACCTTTATACCCAATACCTAAACAATGAGTGAATCTGATCGTCCTGTAATTTTAGTTTGTAATGATGATGGCATCTTTTCACCTGGAATCAAGGCTTTGGCAGAGGTTGCTGATGAGTTTGGTGAAGCCGAAATTATCGCGCCCGATCGGCAGCAAAGTGCGGTGGGGCACGCTGTGACAGTAAATACTCCGCTTCGTTCACGCGCTTTTCAAATAAACGGGCGTTTTAACGGACAGGCGGTAACCGGTACACCTGCCGATTCCGTGAAGTTGGCTCATGACCAGCTCATGAAACGTAAACCGGATTTAGTAGTAAGCGGCATTAATCACGGAAGCAATGCAGGTATAAATATTCTGTATTCGGGTACGGTTAGTGCCGCTACGGAAGGAACTATTCTCGGTTATCCTTCCATCGCCATAAGCTGTACAGATTTCGAAGAAGAAGCGGACTTAAGCGGAGCTCAAGAAGCCGCCCGGAAAGTTATAGGCTACGTGCTGCGTGAAGGCCTTCCCAAAGGTGTTACACTAAATTTAAACGTTCCATCCGGTAAATTAAAAGGCATAAAATGGGCTCGTCAGGCTAACAGCCGTTATGTTGAGGAGTTTGAGGGACGGGTCGACCCCAACAACCGCTCGTACTACTGGATGACCGGCAAACTCACATTGCTTGAAGAAGGAGATGATCTTGACATCAACGTTTTAGAAAAAGGTTATGCATCGCTGACGCCTATTCAGTATGATATGACGGCCTATACATTGCTTAAGGAAGTGGAGGAAATTGAATTGTAAGTCGGGCATCTTGCCCGACAGTTAAAAATTGTCACGAGCGAGACGCTCGCGCCAGTTTGGATAAGGTAAGGTATAAGGTTTATTTCCCCCTATACCCCTAATGTCCTTTGTCCTGGAGCACTTTAGCTACTTCAAGCCAAAATGCTTCAAAAAGAATTTTTCGGTCATCCTTCACCCGTAAATTCATTTGTTCAAGATGAGAGAGATGGATGGTTCGAATATGTTCACCCCATTTTGCACTTTCAACCGAAACCATTCCATCATTCGGCCCTTCCTGCTCAAAGACATAATTATTTTGATAACGTGTAATTACCCGGATCGAATGAGGAGTTCCCTTACCCACTGCGGCACTGTAGGAGTAGTAGGGGATATCCGTATGATCCTGAATCTCCGGATTAAAAACTTCCGTTATGTATCGGCGGGTGAGTTGCTCTGCAGAAGCAACCGCATCACTTTTCGTGTGCGGGTAAATCTGATCGCCCATCCAGTCGAGAAAATCGGCCAGTTTTTCACGAATTGCTTCGGGAGTTTTCAGGGTTAATTCTGCAAGACTTGTACCGTGATGGGGGGTGGCAACGGTGGTCAGTGAAGCTACATTACCGGAAATATCGTGATTTGCGAGAGCGTAACGAATATCAAGCCCACCCATACTGTGAGCTACAATATTTACCTTTTCGTGAGGGATTTTTTCCATCAAATCGTGAATAACGCTGACCCATCTTTCCGCTCGTGTTTCAATTTTAGCATAGGGTACAATATTCGGTGCAAAGGCCAACACGTTATGCTTTCGAAGCAGAAGGGCCACATCATAAAGCGGCGAAGGTTTAACCAGAGAAGCAATGGCGCCATAGCCATGGCAAATAAGAACCGGATATTTCAGATACACCGCTTCCGGTTCGGGGAACTCATTAAGCTTATACTTTTTAAGCCACTTATCGGTCTTAATCATATCAAAAAGTCATTGCTGAAGGAGGCATTAACCGCACACCGGCTTTCTTTAGTTCCGGAAGTTTTTCACTTAACCAGTTTAAAGTCGTTTCGCTGCCTTTAATGATGATCAAAGGATGGGGTTCATTTACTTTCAACCGGTTGAGAGCTTTGGAAAATGCAGATCTGCCCATCTCTTCATCCAGGATTAGCGAATTAGCGGCATCAATAAAAGTCAGACCTGTTTTTGATATCAGTTTCCGGGTACCGTCTGCTGCTGAGAGTTGTACCATCATGGCTGAGGGCAATATATCTTGCAACTGCTCTAACTTATCAATTGCTGCGGCGGGATCTAAATTTATCAGGTCTTCCCCCTGCTCATTCTTAAGCCGGAAAAATATCCGTTTGTACCTTTCCCCAATCTGCTGGCTTAGCTCTTTGGCCTGCATAGGATTCTTAACCTGCAGTACAATGGGGATAGGTTCTCCGAGGCTGGCCAGTTCACCTATAAGTTCATTATCCGGCTTTGAATCAAAAGCTATCAGGATGCGGGCCTGCTTGCGGTTAAGCACTAATTCGGGATCAGTTTGCAATTTAATGGTACGGATAACAGTATCAAACCAGAGGAGGTGAATGGTTATATCTTTTTCGGGGAATGTAACAGTGGCGGGAGTTTCTATTGAGTATTTATAAAAGGTTCGATTCAGTTCGGCGTGCAACTGAGTTTTTGAAAACGCCGGCGCTACATCAACCCAATATGTTTTACGGCTTAAATTTGAATCTACTTTTACGGCGGCTACTTGAACTTGGCGCTTATCAATGTTAAAGTTTGATAATTCTTTTTTTATCAGCGAATCGGCTTGGGCAAGATTATTAAGTTGGCGAAACGGGCTTTCTGAGGTGGCAAAGAACAGATATCCACTGATAAAACAAGATATAAGCAACAAAACAGCAATGACTCTTTTTTTCCTTTGTTCCTTCAAGCCAGATATAGATATTTAGTGGGCATTTGACAGTGCAATAATAGGTGTTATTCTACTCGAAATCTATCTGAATTTGGCGAGATACTTGTTCTTCCGATTATTTCACTGAATTGGCAGAGCAAGCACAGAGCTTCACTGGGTTTTCTCCGTGTAACTCTAAGCATGCTCCGTGGTACTCTTTGATATATTTTTTAGGCATTCTTTAAATTCTAAATCACTTTATGGCTTTCGACTTTCAATCGGTTCGTTCTGAAAAACAAATTGACGCTTTTCACGAACTCCCTTTTCGCATTTATGAAAATTACCCCAACTGGGCACCTCCCTTTCGATTTGAAATAGAAAATATTTTTGATCCCGCTAAAAATACATTCTTTGAAAAGGGGGAATGCGAGCGTTTTTTGGTGATGAGTGAAGGCCGCACGGTAGCCCGGTTCGCCGTGATGAATGTGCCCGGGCGCGACCAGGTTTTAGAACCTAAAATGGGGGGGCTCGGCTTCATCGAAATGGAGAATGATATCAAACTTGCACAGGAGATTATTTATTTTGCAAAAAACTGGCACCGCGAGCGGGGGTATAATGCTATGCGCGGGCCAATCAATTTCGGCGAAAACGATACTTATTGGGGGTTGCTGGTGGAAAATTATGATGAACCGCCGATCTATGGAATGTTTTATCATCCGCCTTATTATAAAGAGCTATTTGAGCAAACAGGGGCCGAAAAGCTGGATGATCACTGGAGCTATAAGCGGGACTTCAACAAGCCGATTCCCGGGAGAATGCAAAAAATCACTGATCGCATTGAAAGCAAGCCGGGTGTGGAGTTGCGGGCGATTGATATGAAAAACATTTACCGTGATGCTGAGTACATTCGCGAAATCTATAATGAAGCCTGGAGTGAGCAGGACATACAGGAGCGTGAGCAGGAATTTACGGAGTTAACAAAGGAAACGATTGAAGTGATGATCGAAAAACTCAAGCCTGTAATCATTCCTGAAAGCATGCTGATTGCCTTTGTGAGTGGGGAACCGGCTTCGTTTGTGGTATGTGTACCTGATTTAAATGAAGTTTCTAAAGAAACGGGGGGGCGGCTTCGCTGGTGGCATTATCCGAAGTTGTTGCGGTTCAAGCGACGCGCTAAACATTTACGATCGCTGGTTTACGGTACCAAGCCGAAGTTTCGTAAAATGGGGTTGGAAGCCCTCACATTTACACGAGGTATCCAATTCACCCGTGAAGCTTTGCCATCGCTGGAATATCTGGAAGGAGCGTGGGTCAGTGAAAAAAACTGGTTGATGCAGCGAAGTTTGGAAGCACTGGGATGCCATCATCACAAAACGCACCGGACATATAAGTGGGAGTTTTAGCTTGACAGCCTTCAACAGTTGGTTGCTTTTGCCATCGGTGAGCGGGAAGGATGGGGTCTTGTCTCATTTATGGGCTACAAATAAGTAGCGGGTGACGGGACGCAGCCGATGGTTGCAAGATCTGTTCGTTATTTTTTTCAAAGATTGGGAGATCAAGTATAGCTAATTGAGACGAATCTCGAGCTATAATTAATATTAAAAAAAAGGGGGGGATTCTTGCCTAATGTTAGGACAGGACAAATTTTTTTATATATTATTTCAGGTTCTGGTTATAGTGATTAATTTCTAATTATGGAACAGCTTTTATTTGATTTAAATCCTAATCCGGTTTTAATTTATGAACAGGATTCGCTGTGTATTTTAAAGGTTAATGAGGCTTTTCTAAAAAAATATGGTTATAGCTGTGATGAAGTCAAAGCGTTGACCATTAAAGAAATACGCCCGCCAGAGGATGTAGAAAAACTTAGAAAAATTCTTACCCAACTTGAAGACGGACAGACGCGAAGATCGGGAGTAGTTCGTCATTCATCAAAAAGCGGTGAAATATTTTATGTAAAAGTGAATTCTCACAGCTATAACTATGAGGGCAAAGAAAGCCGCGTGGCAATTATTCATGATGTGACCGACCGGGTAGAAGCCGAGAAAAAAGCCCGCCGGGCGTTTGATGAACTGAATCATCACGTAAATCACAGTCCTTTGGCAATGATAAAATGGGATGCTGATTTTCGAATTCTGAAATGGTCAAAACGGGCAGAGGAAGTTACAGGTTTTAAGGAGCGGGCAGTATTGGGTAAAACACCTTACGTTTTTCGATTTGACAGGGATGAGGATCTTGCCTTTGTTGAAGAAAAAATGAATCTGCTTGTCAGCGGCAAAAAAGATAAGGTTCATTTTGAGACAAGCATGCATCGTAAAGACGGGACATTGATTGAGTTGCGCGTTCATGCTTCCGTTTTACGAGATGCGAATGGCGCTATTGTCTCTGTACTTACGTTTTTCGAAGATATCACCGAACAGAAAAAGACCAAATTACGTTATTTACGCCTTTTTGAAAATGCAAATGACGGCATTTTTATTATGGAAGGCGATCGTTTTATTGAATGCAATGAACAGGCGACAAACATCTACGGCTGTAGTAAAAATGATATTTTGGGACGAACTCTCTATGATTTTTCCCCAGAATTTCAGCCGGATGGTAAGAATTCAAAGGAAGAAGCCAGGAAAAGAATAGAAAAAGCGCTTAACGAAGTTCCTCAGGTTTTCCAATGGAAACATTTAAAGAAAGACGGTACTGGCATCGATACTGAAGTCAGTTTGAATCGGCTGGAACTTGGGAGTGAAGTTTATCTTCAGGCGATTATCAGAGATTTAACCGAGCAGAAAAAGGCCCGCGCGGAGCTGCGAAAGAGCGAACAATTGTTTAAGGAGTTATTTTTAAAAGCGCCCGGAGCCATCATTATGGTTGATCAGCAAAACCGGGTCAAGATGGTAAATCAAAGTTTTGAAAAGCTTTTTGGCTATTCGAAAGCAGAATTGCTGGATCAGGATCTTGATCAAATTATTGTTTCCAAAGATGATTATCAGAAAGCTCCCAAAATGCCTTCTTACGGTTTTAATGATGGTCAGTTCTATTCAGGGGTTACACGTTATACTAAAGACGGGGAGCCGAAGGAAGTGCTTTTAGGTGCTATTCCTGTTTATTTAGATGGGGAAGCCATAGCCGGTTTTGGTATTTATATCGACATCACCGAGCAGAAAGAGAATGAGCGAAAGCTGAAAAAATCGTTGGAAGAAAAGCAGGTGCTTCTAGAGGAAATTCATCACCGGGTGAAGAATAATCTGGCTATTATTTCGGGTCTGCTTCAACTGCAAACATTTGATTCCCAAGATGAAAAGATCCTGAGTGTACTAAATGACAGCCAGCTTCGAATTCAATCGATGGCCACGGTTCATGAACTGCTTTATCAATCGGAAAATTTTGCGGAAATATCGTTCAAAACCTATGTCAATAAGCTGATCAATTCAATGAAGAATACCTTGCCTTTTGATCATAAAAAGATTGATGTAAAGATTGAAACAGCAGAAATTTTGATGGATATTAATCAGGCTATTCCCTGTGCAATGCTGATTAATGAGCTCATTACAAATGCTTTCAAACACGCTTTTAAAGGCAGGAAATCAGGTTCTATCCGAATTACATTGAAAGAAATCGGGGAACGGCTGATCATCAAAGTGAAGGACAATGGGGTGGGGCTTCCGGATGATTTTTCTATAGACAAGAAAAAATCGATTGGTATGAATTTAATTCAAACTTTAACTCAACAGTTGAAGGGAGAGCTTAACGTAAAATCCGAAGGCGGGGGGTGCTTTACCGTTAATTTTGAGAAAACAAAAAGGCGCGGCAGTGGTACCTTGCATACTCTTAATTAGCAGGAACTCAAAATAAGAAATGCCATTCGGACCCACCCTAAATCCCTCCCTATCACGCAAAATCCCGCGACAAGGAGGGACTTTTCACCAAGCAAAAAGGAAAGAGTTCACGAAACAGTAAAACCCCCTCCTTGTCCCGATGGTTTTTATCGGATGGTCGGGGCGCGGGCTAATTAACGTGAGTCCGAGATAAATCCTGCATACGATTGGAGATTGCGTCGCTCTATTTCTGTCTGTGACTGAAACATTATTGGTTTTGAAATTAGCAGCGTTAAAGAGACATTGCTGGAAATACGCTCACAATAACAGTTTTCGTTATTATCCACTTTAAATCCCTATTCTTGTCATCGCGAAGGAGTGTTTTTTGCGACTGAAGCGATCTCCCAATGTTATATTTAAAATTGGAAGATTAATTGCTTCCTTATCTCGAACTCACGTTAATTTAATTAGAGAAAATCAGAGATAGGATTTTTTTGGCTACTTCTTTTTTCGAGCCTGATACTTTTTCTTGATGTTCTTTTCCCAAAACAAAAACAGTATTTTTGTCAGCCCCAAAACCGGTATTCTCATCATTCTCATCGCTTAACGAATTGGCGATAATCCATTCTGCTTTTTTCGCCTGAAGTTTTCTTTGTGCATTTTTAAGCAAATCCTGGGTTTCCATAGCAAAGCCGATAAGCACCTGTCCGTCTTTTTTGTGATCTCCCAGCCAGGCCAAAATGTCTTGTGTTTGCTTGAGTTGCAGGCTTGTTTCAGCCTTCTCTTTTTTTACTTTTTGGATATGTGTTTTTTGAGGAGTGAAGTCAGACACTGCGGCTGTCATGATTACCACGTCCGCATCTGCATGCTGCTTTACCTGATCAAAAAGATCTTTGGCGGATGTTATTTCTATCGCTTCAACGCCTGCCGGTTTTTCCAGTTGAACAGGGCCGTGAATCAGGGTGACATCAGCACCGAGATTATGAGCCGCTTCGGCCATCGCAAAACCCATTTTCCCTGAACTGGGATTTGAGATAAAACGGACGGGATCGAGATACTCACGGGTAGGGCCGGCAGTAACTGTTACTTTTTTCCCGGAAAGAACGCCTTTAGAACGAGATTCAGCAAGCACAGAAGAGCATTTGGCTAAAATGATGTCCATCTCGGGAAGTCTTCCCTTCCCTTCAAGTCCGCTGGCAAGATAACCTGTTCCCGGCTCTAAAATGTGATAACGAAAATCCTGAACCGTTTTTAAATTCTTTTGCACGGCAGGCGCTTCATACATTTCACCATCCATCGTGGGGCAAATCAGCAGGGGACAGCGTGCAGCCAAAACGGTGGCTGTAAGCATATTATCAGACAGACCATAAGCAATTTTGCCCAGGGTATTAGCCGTGCAGGGAGCGATCACAAAGAGATCAGCCCATTCACCCCACTCGATATGCTGCGTCCATGAGCCGGAGTTTAGTTGACTTTCAGGAAAAATATCTACGGCTACAGGGTGTTTGGAAAGAGAGGCAAAAGTCTGGGCGCCTACGAATTTAGCGGCACCCGGAGTCATCGTTACACGAACATCGGCACCGGCTTTTTGGAAGGCACGTAAAAGAAAAGCAGCCTTATAAGCTGCAATTCCTCCGGTAACACCGAGTATTATCCGCTTGCCGGATAACATAAATTATTCTTCGTCCTGAGGGTATCGGAAATAAATCTCTCCTCGTCTCATTTCATCAACAGCTCGCTGGGTGGCATGCGGAAGTTTCTCGAAGTCTTTCGAAATATTTTCTTGCTCTTCGTTGAAAGAGAATTCGTCTTCATCTTCAAAGCCTTCGAAATACTTCAGCTTTTCGTCTAACTGGAGCTTTTCCTGAGCAGCGATCTGGCGTGCGCGTTTAGACATAATGACAATCAATTCATACTGATTGCCCGTATTTTTGTTGAGTTTTTCTATATCAAGCGTTTTAATAGGCATAAAAGTCGGATTTAATCCGTAATAAAGGGTTCAATAATTGCTTTTACTTCCTTGTAAGCAGTTTCAAGATCATCATTCACTACTAAATAATCGAAGTTTTCTGCGAAACTCATCTCTTCTTCGGCTCTTTTCAAACGATTTTTAACGGAAATCGTAGTTTCCGTTCCCCGTTTTCTAAGCCGCTGTTCCAAAGCATCCATAGAAGGTGGTTGAATGAAGATTGAAATACAATCGGAACCATAAATATTCTTCACACTCAGAGCACCCTTCACTTCGATATCAAGCAAGGGAAAATAGCCAGATTTTAGCAGTTTATCAACTTCAGATTGCAGGGTACCATACTTATTGCCGTTGTAAAACTCCCATTCCAAAAACCGCTTTTCGTCAACCCTTCGCACGAATTCATCATCACTCAAAAAGTAGTAATCTTTGCCGTCGATTTCACCGTTTCGGGATGCGCGCGTAGTGGCTGAAACAGAAAATTTGATCAGGGAGAACTCTTTCAGCAAAAGGTGGCAAATGGTTGTTTTTCCGGCGCCGCTGGGAGCGACAATAACGATAACTTTGCTGCGGCTTTTTTTACTCAACGTTCTGCACCTGTTCCCTGATTTGTTCTAAACTTTCTTTGGCCTGCACCACATAATGCGAAATTTCAGAATCGTTAGCTTTGGAGCCAATGGTGTTAATTTCGCGGTTAATTTCCTGGCTCAAGAAGTTCAGCCTTCTTCCCACAGCTTCTTTATTTATCACTGCCTCCCGGAAAAACTTAATATGCGATTGCGTCCGCACAATTTCTTCGGTAATGTCCATTTTATCAACCAGCATTGCCACTTCCATTTCCAACCGGTCAGAATCAATTTTATCACTTTCAATTAAAGTAGAAACGCGCTCTAAAAGTTGCTTTTTGGCTTCCCCGGCACGTCCCTCCGTTTTTTTCTGCACAATTTGGAGCATTTCTTCAATGTGGTTGATCCGTTGAAGCAAATCGTCCTCAAGCTGCGTACCTTCTTGGCGGCGCATTTTTTTCAGTTTTTCACCAGCTTCACTGATTGATTTTTTAGTCAGCTCCCAGATCGTTTTGAGGGTTTCTTCATCTTCTTCCCGGCTTTCAAAAATATCGTTAAACTGTAAAAGCGATTCTAAAGTGATTCCTTCTTCAATCTCTGCTTTTTCGCAAAGCTCATTAAGCATCTTTTTATACCCGCGCACCATATTTTCATTAAAAGTAATGTCCGGCACTCCAGTATCGGTTTTATCAACGCGTACATTTACATTCACTTTCCCACGCTGGATATACTCTTGCAGTAACTCCTTAAATTCGAGCTCTTTATCTTGAATAATTGGCGGAATCCGCAATGAAATATCGAGATAGCGACTGTTTACGGTTTTCAATTCAACCGTTACGGAAATACCGTCAGCAGAAGCTTCTCCGCGGCCAAAGCCGGTCATGGAAGTGATCATAAATTATTTTTTAGAGTGATAATTAGGAAATCCTGAAAACTAAAGATAAGAAAGCAACCTGCAGTTTGAAATAATTCACGCAAGGGTGCTAAGCCACAGAGAAGTATTCTAACTCTTTTGAGGCTCTGCGTGAAATTACTGAACTCGCTGCACCACCTTCTCCGCAAGTTCTTTGGCTTTCTCAGGTGATGTTCCCTCAGAATAAACCCGGATAATCGGCTCGGTGTTCGACTTTCTCAAGTGAACCCAGCCCTCTTCGAAATCGATTTTCACACCATCAGTAATGTTCGGTTGGTATTCATCATAAACTTTGAGCGCCTTTTTCAGTACCGCGTCGCCGTCAATATCAGCCAGCTGTATTTTACTTTTTCTCATACTATAATCGGGCAGACTATTGCGGTAGTCATCCGAGGTAATGTCCCGCTCCGCCAAAAGTTGTAAAACCATGGCCACGCCCGCCAAGGCATCACGTCCGTAGTGCAGATCGGGATTGATCACCCCGCCGTTGCCTTCACCGCCGATGACTGCATCAACCTGTTGCATCTTTTTAACCACATTGATTTCACCCACCGCCGATCGATAGCATTTCTGATCGTACTTCGCAGCTACATCCTCAGCCACGCGCGATGAAGAGAGATTCGTAGCACAAGGACCATCTTTTTTGCTCAGCATAAAATCAAAAGCAGCCGCTTGGGTGTATTCCTCTCCGAATAAATTTCCTTTATCGGTTACCAGCGCCAGCCTGTCTGCATCGGGATCAGTGACAATACCCAGATCACAATTTTTCTCTTTCACCAGTTTGCAAATATCCTGCAAATGCTCGGGCAGTGGCTCAGGGTTATGAGCAAAAAGCCCGCTGGGTTCATCATTAATGGAGTAAACTTTATCAACTCCCAGGGCCTCAAGAATTGGGGGAATGCCAATCGCACCGGTGCCGTTAACGGGATCAACGGCTATCGAAAAATTCTTCGAGGCGATTAAATCGCGGTCGATATAGGGCAGGCTTAAAATTTGATTGATGTGATAATCCAAAGCTTTATCATCAGTAATTACAGAGCCAATTCCATCGAATTTTTTATAAGAGTAAGATTGGTTTTCACTGATTTGAATCACTTCCTTACCCTGATCGGCATCCAGGAATTCACTTTTGTCGTTAAGCAGCTTAAGTGCGTTCCATTCGGCGGGATTATGGCTTGCGGAAATGATGACAGCTCCATCAGCCTGATGTTTGAGTACCGCCATCGCCACTGTGGGCGTCGGTACCACCCCGACTTTCACTACATCACAACCTACAGATTGTAAAACAGAACAGACAATATTTTCACAAATTTGTCCGGTTACGCGGGTGTCTCGTCCCACAACAATTTTGCCGCTGCCGGACCAACTGCCGAAAGCTGCGGTAAAACGTGTTAGGTTTTCAGGGGTAAGATCAGTTCCAAAAACGCCCCGGATACCGGAAATTGAGACCATTAATGCCATTCTATAAAACGTTTAATTTTACATTTAAGTTAATTGCCTTTTACTAAAAGAGTCGGCAGCGGAAGGTGGCGGGAAGCAGGGAAAAAACTGCCTCGTGCCAACTGCTACTGCCTCCTGTCAACTTTCCACGTTTTTTCTTCAACGCTGAGGTATTTATTTTCGTAGCGGGCCAAAACAAAAAGGAAATCAGAGAGCCGGTTTAAGAATTTGACCGAAGCTTCGGAAATATCTTCTTCTTTGCTACAGGCTACTGCAGCGCGTTCGGCCCTCCGGCAAACAGTACGCGCAAAATGCAGGATTGCTCCCGGCTGTGAACCGCCGGGAAGAATAAAATTTTTCAAAGGAGATAATTCTCCTTCCATCTCATCAATAGCCTGTTCGAGGGCTTCAATTTCTTCATCACTAATACGATTAATCCGCGTTTTTTTTGAAATGGGCGTTGCCAGGTCAGAGCCTAATACAAAAAGTTGCTCCTGAAGCTTTTCAGCCCAAAAAGTACCCTTCTGACTTAGAGTGTGACTGGCAGCAAGACCGATAATTGAATTCAGTTCATCAACCGTTCCATACGCTTCAATTCTCGCTGATGATTTGGAAACCCGCGTACCGCCGAAAAGGGATGTTTCTCCTGAATCGCCTCTTTTTGTGTATATCTTCATGAGTTTTCGATTAGTAAAAGTTGATGTCTAAAATAAGGAGTGAAGGGCAGACTTTCAGCATAAAAAAAGCAAAAGTGAAAAGCAAAAGTGAAAAGTGAAAAGTGAAAAGTGAAAAGTGAAAAGTGAAAAGTGAGCGCGCGATTCGCGCTCGGGATTTGCTTGCCTCTTGCCTTTTCACTTCTGCCTTTTCACCCTCGCTCCTTTCTCGGTTTATCAAGCAATAGGAGATTACTATAACCCGTTAATTTTTTATCGTCTATCGCTACAATTTTTTTCATAAAAAGTGTCTTAAACGGGCCTTAAAATTCAACTTTGCTTCAGAATTATGTTGTTTATTTAAGTATCAATTGGTGTAGTTCAAAAATAGATTATAAGTAATTGTAAACTATCAGGAGGACGATATAGCTTGTTTTACAATTCATGCAGTAACTAAAACAATCTATTACAATTATAAGCGAATGATTTAAGTGAGAATTTTTATTTTTCTTAAATCAGCAATGCGAATTTCTTCATCCCCAAAGCAATGACATACGGCAAATCCCCCATTAATATTTTCATTCTACTGCTTTTACCTCTTGGCTTAATTTCCTGTTATGGAAGTGAAGCTCAAGAAAATCTCGAACGCCAAAATGCAGGTACTATTCCTGCGGTTGAAGCAGTTCAGGCACGGTATGGTTCACTCCCGTTATCAGAACGAATAAGCGGTACCGTATTTGCTCATAACCAGGTTGTCCTTTATCCTGAAATCGGGGGTACTGTTTCTGAAGTTCATGTGCAAACAGGGGATTATGTTCAGGAGGGCGACCCGCTGATAACGCTCGAAAATGATCAGTACCAGGAGCAGGTTGAACAGGCGAAAGCCGATTTGCAAATTAGCCAGGCACAATTGAAGCAAGCCAATGCCCGGTATCAAGAGCTTGCGGCGCAGTATAACCGGATGAAAAAACTGAGCAACCAAAACCTTTCCAGCGAAATGGAAATGGAAATGCTGGAAGCCCAGATGCTTTCTGCCGAAGCCGATGTTGAACTGGCCGAGGCCCGGGTGCAGCAGTCGCAATCGGTTTTAAAAGAACAACAAGAAATTTTAGCGGAAACAGTAATTCGTGCGCCTTTCGCCGGAACGGTTGGTGAACGTAATGCGGAAGTAGGCATGCAAGCCGGAACCGATACGCCCCTTTTTACTATCGGTGATTTAAGCAGCCTCCGAATTGAAATTGTTTTAACAGCCGGCATGCTAAATCAGGTGGAAACCGGTCAGACCGCCCTCATTCATGTGGGTTCTGAAGAGGAAGGAAATAGTCATATCATTGAAGCAGAGCTGTCCCGCATTTCACCTTTCCTTAATACGATAACACGAAGTACTGAAGCAGAAATTGATGTCGAAAATCCAGGATCGCTGCTTCGCCCGGGCATGTTCGTACCGGTTGATATTTTATATGGCGAAAGTCAACAGGCGACACTTATCCCTACCAGTGCACTTTATTCTGATCCCGTTACAGGCGAGGTTGGTGTTTTTGTTGCCACCTCGCTGGGAACGGAAGTAGAACCGATTGAGGACAATAACCCGATGGGACTTCCCCCACTTACCGAAGCCACAGAAGTTCAGTTTAAACGGGTTGAAGTGATTGCCGAGGGTGCTATGGAAGTTGCCGTCAGCGGGGTTGAACCGGGGAGCTGGGTGGTTACGGTAGGGCAGAACCTTCTTTCGCAGGGACGTGGAAAAGCGCGCGTTCGCACCAGTACATGGGAGCGAATTTTAGCACTTCAGAAATTGCAGCGGCAGGATCTGCTTCGAAAAGTGCTTGATATGCGAGCTCAAAGTCCCGTATAGCCCCACATAATTTTTTGAAATACAACTATCATGAAAATTACCGAAACAGCCGTTAACCGCCCCATCGCAACAACGATGTTCTTCCTGATTATCATCGTTCTTGGCGTAGTTTCACTCCGGTATCTGCCGATTGATTTGTTGCCCCCCATCGAATTTCCGCAGCTAACCGTTTCTACCGAATATCCTAACGTAGGGCCTGAAGAAATCGAAGAAATCATCACCGAGCGTGTAGAAAATGCAGTTGCCGGGGTACCGGGAATAGAGAAAATTCGCTCCAGTTCTGAAGAAGGCGAAAGTGATGTAACGCTGGAATTTGCACAGGGCACAAATATTGATGTTGCCGCCAATGAAGTCCGGGCAGCATTGGATCGCATTCGGGATGAACTGCCACCCGAAGCCGAAGCTCCCCGCATAAGAAAATTTGATCCCAACAGCTTCCCCATCGTAATTGTAGGTGCAAATTCTGAAATGGATCTGCAAAGACTTACGCAGGTTTTAGAGCGGGAAGTAACAAAACGGTTTGAACAGATTAAAGGCGTAGGCTCCATTGATGTTTGGGGCGGTGTATATAAAGAAGTACAGGTAGAGTTGAAACGTGATCGCCTTATTGCCAGCGGACTTTCCGCAACGCAGGTTACACAGGCTATTGCAGGAGAAAATGTGAACTTACCGGGCGGCAATGTGAATTCCGGAATTAAGCAGCTTTACGTGCGAACGCTTGGCGAGTATGAATCCCTCGAGCAAATTGCCAACACGGTAATCACTGTTGTTGACGGTAAGCCAATCCGCGTAGGCCATGTGGCTGAAGTTCAGTGGGGCTATGAAGATCTGAACCGGTTGGTAACGATTGATGAAAAGCCCATGGTTCGCTTCGGAATCCGCAAACAGACGGGAGCCAATACGGTAGCTGTAGCCCAGGAAATTCGCGCTGAAATTGAGCGAATTAACAGCCAGCGGGATGATATGGCGCTGTTCGTTGCTATTGATCAGAGCGATTTTATCCAGAATTCAATCGACAATGTGGAAAGCTCTGCTATGATAGGGGCTTTACTGGCAATTTTTGTGCTGTACCTGTTCCTGCGCAACGGTTCATCCACCTTCATCATCGCTACATCTATCCCTATTTCGATCATCGCCACTTTTGCCCTGCTGTATTTTAATGGCTTAACCTTAAATCAAATGAGTTTTGGGGGGCTTGCGCTGGGCGTCGGTATGATTGTTGATAACTCCATTGTGGTACTCGAAAATATAATACGGCTCAGGGAAGAAAAAGGGAAAAGCCTTAAAGAAAGTGCTTTGGTTGGTACTAAAGAGGTAGGAGGTGCTGTTGTCGCTTCAACCCTGACAACCTGCGTGATTTTTCTGCCGGTAGTGTTTATGCAGACCATCTCGGGTATTATTTTTCAGCAGCTTGCCCTGGTGGTTGTCTTCGCGTTGGTTTGCTCGCTCTTTGTTGCGCTTACACTTGTGCCCATGCTCTGCAGCAAATTTCTAACGGTAAAACCGAACAATTCTGCAGAAGCTAAAAAGAAAAGCCGGTTTCAGCGATTTTTTTCCCGCATAGAAAAACGTTATTCAAAACTTATCGAGCAGGCCCTAAATCGCCGAAAACTTATATTCGGTGTTACGGCCAGTTTGGTCATTGCCTGCTTTTTGCTGGTTCCGCTTATTCCGGTTGAACTAGCGCCTCAAACCGATGCAGATGAAATTGATGTCGACCTGGTGATGGCTGAGGGAACTAATATTGCTGTTCAAAATCAGTATTTGCAGGAGCTTGAGAAAGTAGTTCGTGCCACTCTGCCGATGGAGGATGTAGAACATGTAACCACCGCGGTAACCGACGGACGGGCTGAAGTGGAAATCTCTATGGTAGACGCAGCCGAACGCTCTATTAGTACATCAGAACTCGCAGACCAGATTCGTGCCAATGTCGTGGGGCTTATTCCCGGCGCAGATATCCGCGTAAGTGCCCAATCCGGCTTGTGGATGCTGCGAATGATCTTTGGCTCGGGAGGCGGCGAAGCTGTGGAAGTTCAATTGCGCGGCTATGACCTTGAAATTGCCCGGAAAATTTCAAATGAAATTAAACGCCGGATGGAAGAAATACCTGAAGTAACGGGCGTAAGAACCGACCGGCGTGAAGGCCAGCCCGAGCAAAATATTATTTTCAACCGCGAAAAAATTGCAGATCTTGGTCTGTCGGTTCGTGATGTAGCACAGGTTATTCAAACCAATGTCGGTGGTAGCCGTGCCGGTACTTTCCGCGCTGGCGGTGATGAATTCCCCATCACTGTTCGTTTACAGCCCGAAGATCGGCTCAGCATTACCGATATCGGAAATATTTCTATCCGTACGCCTGATGACCAGGTTTTACCTGTTTCGTCAGTAATAGAACAAACAAAAGGCCGCGGCCCCACAGAAATCAACCGGGTAAACAACCAACGGGTATCATACATTACCGCAAACCTGATAAGTGGTGTCCCGCTGGGAACTGCAGTAGAAAAGATTCAGGATAAGCTTTCTGATATGCAATTACCCGAAGGGTTTTCTATCGTTTACGGCGGTGAGTATCAGGAACAACAGGAAGCCGCTGCTGATTTCAGGTTGTCTATCATTATGGCTCTCATTCTTATTTACATGGTGATGGCCGCTCAGTTCGAGCGCTTCATCGACCCGCTGATTGTTATGCTTTCAGTACCATTAGCGGTGATTGGAGTCATACCGGCCCTAATGCTTACCGGCACGACCATCAATATGCAAAGTATGATGGGTATGGTGATGTTGATCGGGATTGTGGTGAATAACGCTATTGTTTTGATTGATTACATCAATCTGATGCGCCGGGAGCATGGCATGGATGTACATGATGCAGTTGTTCACTCGGGCAGGCTCCGGCTTCGTCCCATTCTTATGACCACTCTTACCACTGTGCTCGGTTTGATTCCGCTCTCGCTCGGGATCGGTGCCGGGGCTGAAATTCAGGCTTCATTAGCCCGCGTAGTGATTGGCGGCCTGACCGCTTCTACACTGATTACCTTAATATTTATTCCTGTTGTTTATGTATCGACAGAAAAAGCTTTGAGCCGTATTCGCGCTAAAAGCTGGCTGCCATTTGGAAGCAGTAGCGATAATATAGAACCTGCCGGCGCGTGATGTAAAATGGCAGATTTTCAGTATGAAAAGTGAACATGGCGCGAGCGTCCCGCTTGTGCCATTTGTTTTGCCTTTTCACTTTTGCCTCCACTCGTTTGCCGTCTCATGTCTCACGTTTGATCGTCACAAACCCATCTCCATTCTTCTCTGTTTCAATTCCTAAATGTTCCAGTCTTTGAAGCTCTTCAAAGAAAGCCTTGGCCTGTTCAGAACGGCAGGCGATAGTTAAGGTGACAGTTTCAAGATACTCCGCATCAAGCTCCTTCAAATCAAAGCTGCTTTTCAAGCGGTTGATTTGAGCTTGTTCATGGTAAGGATAGGTGATTTCAAAATTCTGTGTGGGAATGAGCGATCTGAGTGAAGCTTTTTGAAGGCATAGTTCAGCGGTATGTCCGTAGGCTTGGATGAGTCCCGACTTGCCAAGCTTCGTTCCGCCAAAATACCGGATAACTACGCAAGCGCAATTCATGATGTCATAAGATTTCAACTGATTCAAAATAGGCAATCCTGCCGTACCGCCCGGCTCGCCGTCATCTTGGGCAAATTCTTCAACATTATTGGGATTTATTCGCCATACATAACAGTGATGACTAGCGTCATAAAATTCCGTTTTTAAGTCATCCAGCCTTTCTTCAAATTTTTTAACCGATTCAACGGGAAACAGAAATCCAATAAATTTTGAACCCTTTTCGCGAAAAGTTTCTGTTGTTTCTTGTGTTATTGTTTTCAAATGAAAATTATTTGGTGCCATTTATATCAAAAGCCATCCCCCTGCGCCCCCTTCAAAGGGGGAATTAAACTGAATTATTTTTCAATAATTCAGTTCACTTATATCATTCTTTTATAATAAGTATTAAGGGAAAATTAATCCGCTGATGCAATCAGCGGAGCACTTGTCCCCCTTTGAAGGGGGCGCAGGGGGATGACCCTAAGGTGGTTGCTTCATTTAGACCCTTACTAAAACATAGTAGTAAACATACTCCAAAAACATCTTATTCAAGTTTCTTCCTTATCAAGGCCTTTAAAAATCACGTGTGTATGAAATTCACTGTTTTCACCCAGCGGATCAATGTCTTGCGGCAGATGCTCTAACTGGGTAACAAATTTTTGATCGAAAGTTTCCCCAACCGCGATCAACGGCTGAAATTCTTCTTTCACTGCACTGATTCTCACTTCAACCGGCTTTAATAAAAGTACCGGCAGCAAATCATGAATGCTCTTTTTCCAGATAGGAAAGATGCAGCTATAACCCATTTTACCGAATACTTTTTCCCGCCACCGGCGAATATCTTCAAGGTACAAATCACCAAAGATGAGATGCTCGACAGGTTCGTTTAAATTATCCAAAACTTTTTGAAGGCGATTCAAATATATTTCATTTGAACAATTCGGCGGTAATGGTACGGTAATTAATTCCAGTCCGAGATCAATCGCCTGTTTTTTTATGTCCGACAGTTTTATTTTTTGATGCGGGACGATTTCATCCGTTTCATCGTAAGTCGTTAAAAGTCGAACTTCGGTATCAGGATGGTTTTCCCGAAAAAACTCAAGCGCCAGGTAGGCATCTTTTCCACCGCTCCAGAAGAGTATGTTCATTCAAATATATTTCTTTTGAAGATTGATGATAAAAAACTGTGTCATTTTTGTCCCAAAACTTTTCGGGATCAGCATCTGTAATTAATAATCCTTTTCAAGTGGTAAAACAGATCTTGCCGGAGATTCTGAAATAAATTCAGAATGACACACAAAGGTAGCTATAAAATTCTGATTTGTGCTGTCTGAACTCTATATTCCATCATTCACTAATGAAAACAAAAATAGAGAATCGCGATGGGTAAACGAAATTTTTGGCTGATGAAATCCGAGCCTTATGCTTTTAGCATTGACGATCTGAAAAAAGTGGGCACGGAGCCGTGGGATGGAATTCGAAATTATGAAGCACGGAATTTAATGAAAGATGATATGAGAGTGGGCGACGGAGTACTTTTTTATCACTCCAATGTCCGTCCGCCTTCAATCGTAGGCAGCATGGAAGTCGCCAGCGAGCCTTATCCTGATCCCACTCAGTTCGATCCCGATTCAAAGTATTTTGATGAGAAAAGCAGTGAAGAAGACCCTACATGGGAGCTGGTTGATGTAAAGTTTGTTCAAAAATTTAACGAAGCTGTTACGCGTGATGCTATCAAAGCAGAACCGGCTTTGGAAAATATGATACTGTTGAAGCGTTTTCGTTTGTCCATAACTCCGGTAACCGAAGAAGAATGGCTGAAAATCCATGAAATGGCCAGAGCTGAAGTAAGGTAGAGAGGAACAAGAAGTGGAAAAAAAATCAGCAGTAACAACTAACTAATAACCATTAACTAATAACCAATTGAGTAGTAAAACCAAAGAAGTACATTTACGCACCAAAGGCATTTTGCCGGTTCAGAAACTACGGCTGTTAGCAGAAGCAGGCATTATTTCTGCCGCTGACGGCTACCCTCTGGAAGATGACCAGTTTCAGCCCAATTCCATTGATCTTCGGCTGGGCGAAAAAGCCTATCGCGTGCGATGCAGTTTTTTGCCCGAAGATGAGTCGGTTGATCAGAAACTGGGAAAGCTAAGCCAATATGAGTTCTCAATCACCGATGGTGCTATTCTCGAACCTAACTGCGTGTACCTCATTCCGCTACTGGAAAAGCTGAATTTACCTTCTCACATTTCGCCTCAGAAAACGCTTTTCAACGGACAAAAGAATGGAAACCATTATCGCATTATTTCGGGCGAACATCTTTCGGCTAAAGCAAATCCCAAAAGTACAACGGGGCGGTTAGATATTTTTACCCGTGTGATAACCGATTTTTCTCACCGCTTTGAAGAAATTCACTCCGGTTACAAAGGAAAACTCTATCTCGAAGTAGTGCCCAAATCCTTTCCTATAAAAGTGAAAACAGGGCACCGCCTGAATCAGCTGCGTATCAGTCACGGAAACACCGTGCTCTCCGATCAGGAAATTCTGCGCACTCACAGTGCCGACCCCCTGCTGTTTCGAGAGAATGGTGATGTCGTTCCGTTAGATGAACTGAAAGTGAACAACGGTTTATTTCTAAGCGTAAATTTACACGGAAAAAAGGGGGAAATCGTTGGCTACAAAGCCAAAAAGCATCGCGATTTTATCAATCTGGACAACATCGGGCACTATGAAGTTCCTGAATTTTGGGAGCCTATCTATGCACAGCAAGACGATCACATGATTTTGGAACCGGAAGCATTTTATATTTTTGCCTCAAAAGAACGTTGTCGAATACCTAAACACTTAGCGGCAGAGATGATTGCTTACGATACCGGTTCGGGAGAACTGCGAACACACTATGCGGGTTTTTTCGACAGCGGTTTTGGCGGAAGGGTGGAAGACAAAGGAGCTCGTGCAGTGCTTGAAGTACGTTCACACGATGTCCCCTTTTTGATTGAAGACGGACAAACATTTTGCAGCATGAAGTTTGAGCCGAATACGGAAGTCCCCCAATTCACCTATGGTGACGATATCAAAAGCAATTACCAGGGGCAGGAATTAAAATTGGGTAAGCATTTTAAGCAGGATTGATTTTTTACTATGGCACGAAACAAAGTGGTAAAGTGTATCTGCCATGATAAAATGTTTGATGAAGTCAAAGCTTATGCTGAAGAACACGGCATTTCTACCGTAGAAGAACTTCAAAAAAGAAATTATTGCAGCAACAGCTGCCGCCTCTGTATGCCCTATGTTGAAATGATGCTAAAAACCGGACAAACAGAATTCACCCCCGGCGAACCTTTCCGATAAATATATTCGTCGCACATCTGGTTTTGATGTCCGACGAATGGAAAAGCTAAGTTTTCAGAACTATTTCACAAAGTTGCGCAAAGAATCGCAAAGGAACACGAAGAATTCTTTTCGGAGGAGAAAAGTTCTCCACTGACATCGTCAGTGGAAGGTACGTCCCCCTTTTTCCGAAGGAATCCCCTTGGGAGAAGGGGGTAGGGGGATGACCGTCTGGATAGTCACTTATGTAAAAAACAACTTTCATGAACATCTTCTACACACCGCCATCGCAAATCCATAGTGGCTTCGCCGAAGTAACCGGACAGGAAGCAAAACATGCTTCCAGAGTGATGCGCGTCCGTGAAGGCGACCAGTTAACTATTGTTGACGGAAAAGGAGGGTGGTATGAAGGAGTGATTCGACGAATTGCTAAACAATCAATTCAGCTTAAAATCCAAAGTGAAAAGAAGGTCTCTTTCCCAAAGCCCGAGTTAATACTCGGCATGGGTATCATCAAAAAACGGGACCGGTTGGAATTTGCGGTTGAGAAAGCAGTTGAATTAGGGGCAAGCCGTATTTGTTTGTTTCGTGGCGATCATACCATTAAAGAAAAGGTGAGAATGGATCGGCTGGAATCTATTGCCCTTTCGGCGATGAAACAAAGCCTGCGGGCTTGGCTACCGGAAATATCACTCTTTCAGTCATTCGAGGAATTGTTGCAAAAACATAGTGATGCCGCTTGCTTAGTTGCTCATGAGAAAGTAAATCCCGCTGATGCTGATCTCGATTTAAAAGCTATTTCTGAAGATAAACTCTTACTGTTGGTGGGATCTGAAGGCGGATTCTCTGATGATGAGATTCAAACCGCGAAAGATAAAGGAGGGAAGCTTGTTTCTTTAGGTTCACACCGTCTGCGTACCGAAACAGCAGTGGTAGTGTTTTTGAGCCGGTTTTTGACGTGAGTATAATCTGAAATTTCTTGTTGAAGTTTAGTAAAGTTTTGCGTTAGTCTCAATACTGCTTTCTTAAAATGAATTATTAAAATCTAATAAAACAGCAGAGCTTTACTAAACTTTTTGATTTAGAGAAAGGATGGAAACTTTATTGCGGTAAACTCCTATTCTGAATCGATGCTAATGCCGTTTTGAGCCGTTTTTTAGTCAGTTGTAAAGCCCTTCTTGCAAATATTAAAAAATTTTAACATTATGCTGTTAAAATAGTACGTTGAGAAAAATTCGGGGTAATATCTTTATGAAGGGATATAGTTTTAAAATAAAAGACCTTCTTATACTTACATTTCTGTTAATAACAGGATTAGCTGCGCAAAGTGAGGCGCAGATTGTTATTGAAGAAAGAATGGAGTTGGGACAAGTTCCTTTCAAGAGTAAAAGCAATAAAATATCTATTCAAAGCCATGGAGATGGGCATGCTGGAGTTTTTCCTCGATTTAGCGGGAGTATAGTTTTAAAGTTGTTTCCGTTTTGGGAAGAAGAACTTAAGCATGAGTGGGAGCTTTATGAACGTAATTTTGGTAAACTATCGGGGATAATTGACTGGCATGAATATACTACAGTAGAGATAAGTGGTTTTAAACAATGGCAAAAGTTGGATTTCTATTTAAAAAGAACCGACGCAGATTATGAGCGACATATATTAAATTCTAAAATTGTATCTCCTAATGATACTACATTCATAACTTTTGATTCCATTGAAGAAGATAATCCAAGCCGCCCAGGCATACATTTTCCCAGTGCAACTATAACGTTTTCAAAGGCCGATTCTTCAAAGCCGGCAATTCCCTCAGAGGGATTTTTTAATTATTGGTGGAGTCCTCCGAATATATACCTACCTATCAGGCCAATTACTATAGACGAACCCGGGTTTTTAATAGTTAAGGTTAACAAGGTTCGGGATGATGTGAATTATGAATTGCATATGGACCTTCCAACAAATAAAATTCTTACTACGAATTTAAATTCGGTTGAAGGTGATACGCTTTGGGTAGGTTATTTCACTCCGTCAGAAAAGATTCGTTTATTCATTAAATCAAGTCATAAGATTGTTCAGGGAATTCCTATTTATCCATACGTTCTTAATCATGAGGACTATGGAGTTTTTAAAGAGTTGATATTCGAAGGGTGGACAGATTTGAGGTTTGATGATATAAATATTGAACTTTTATTACGGCCGCATCCCAAAGAACCATCTCATATCAATCTCACTATTAAGCCTGAACCTGTTATGGTCGGAGATACAGCTTTGGTAAATGTATATGCGAAAAGAGAAAATGGAGAAATAATATCGTTTGACAAAAATCATCCTTTTGATGTAGAAATAGCTACGCGGGATGAATATGTGACTCTCTTACATCCTAACGGCAAAAATACTGCTGATTCTTTTGAAAATATCCCACTTGGTTTCAAGGTAATTGCAGATAATCCTGATTTGCCACGTTCATTATATGCGAAGATTGAGGTTTCAACAAGAGCTGATGGGCCTCTTATAAAAGATAAGTTTATTAGAGGATGGGAATATTTTAAGATTGCGAAACCTAAATTAATTCCTTGTAAAAATGTTTTTCCGAATATTGATGCAAGAGGAGATCGCCAGCCAGATAATTCAGGAGAACTTTGTGATGGAGATAATTTAGGTTCCACATCTATCCAAACGCAGCATTATAGAGCAGATATACGAGCTTGCTTTTCGAGTGATCTTAAAAGATGGAAGGGGCAGTTATTAAAAGTGGATGCAGATATTAAGTGGGGGCTTTGTCCATTAACGGCAAAGAAAAAAGATATGGAAATAATAACAAGCTCTGCTGATTCTGATATAACTGAAGAAAGTTATTGTACAATTAATAATAAGATTAAGGCTACCATCGAGGCACTTAATGAGGGTGGAAATGTTGAAGTTTATTATCCCAGTGCAGTTATAACTCATGAAAAAAAGCATATTGAGCAAATTACTAGGGTAATTGATGAACAAATTTTATTGGCGGGGGAATTACTTGATCAATTAGACTCGGAGACTTATACGATTGATAAAAATGAAGCTTCTGATGCTGCAGAAGCCCAAAGAATACTGCAGCCTTTTTTCACGTTTCTTTGGAATAACACAAAAATTGATATTAGAAATGATTTGTTAGATGAAGAACTTAGAGACAAACGGGAATCTGAAGCGAGGGTGGCAACTATACCTCCTTATAAGAATCTTCTAAATGAAATTAGAAGGAGAGCGGAACAACTGAACTGGCAACCATGTACGGAATAATTTTAAATCATAAAGTATTATGCTACTTTTAAAAGAGTATAAAAAAATTGTTAAGCTATTAGTTTTAGGATATGGTTTGTTAATATCACAGTCGGCTTATGGGCAATGTTATTTAACTGCCTCCGATATGGTCCTTGGACCTCCTCCGACTTATGGCGAGCAATTGCATAATTTGGGGGTAGATACCACTCAAATAGATGCTGTTTTTCAGGCACTCAGGGAGGGAATATTATTAAAGAGTCAGTATGCCGCTTTATTCCTTGCCGAGCACAACAAAGAAGATGCCATTGAATTGATTAAAAATAAATATAATAAGGAAAGGGAATATACACATGGTGCTTTCCGCTATCTAAAAGCCCTTAAAATGCTTAAAGATAATTCAGCAGAAAGTATGTTGATTGCTTTTGCAGATTCCTTGTACCGGGTAATTAAGGCGGGAAAGGCCCATGACACAGAGCATTATGTATATCAGGGTACGTTGCAATTGTTAATGGATTTCAACAATTATTCGCAGTTTGAGAGGATTATTGAAATAATAAAATCTAATGCGAAAGCTAAAGATTCTCAAGGATATTATAGTCTATTATTAAATTTTTTGGGAGTGGATAAATTTAAAGATGAAGTTATTAATACATTTATATTTATTTTAAATAATTATTCCAATACTTCCTCTCGTGTTAGTGTGGCAAATAGATCCTGCCTATTTCCCGAATCGACAAAACTTCAAAATGCGCTTCGGAAATCGGCTGTAGAAGACACTTCTTTTGCAGTTCGCAAATGGTCGCTAATAAGGTTACAGGATACATATCAAGATCCGAACCTTTTAGATTTGGTACTGGCCAATTTAGAAGCAATAAATACCCGTCCTAATATAGAACTTTATTTATTTATAATATATGAAGAATATAATCCCCGGAGTTTATTTCTTATTAAGAAGTTAAAAAATAGTAGCTCAAACAAAATAGTTCAGGAGGAAGCGGCTAATATTTATAAAGATTACTGGTGGCTTTATTTTAAGCCCTTTGGAAAAGAATATAACTATACTCCTTCAAGAACGCTGGATAGTCTAAAGGCATATACAAAAGATGTCGCTTCCTATGATTGGTTAGGTGATCAGGGATTTGTGAATGAGTTAACCAACCGCCTGGAGAATGCACAACGTCATTTAGCTCGCGGTGACTCTGCGAATGCTGCCAAACAAATTGTCGGTTTCCGCCAGCGGCTGCAAAAAGTATATGAACAAAGCCAGCAGAGAAATAATAATCCGCGATTTGTAACTGAAGACGGGTACAAGTTTTTATATTACAATGCAGGATATTTATTAGAGCGTTTGCCGGATCATCCTTCGGAACAGGAAAAACAAAGGGGATAGTATGGATATTTCAAAGTATATATTATTGTGGCTATTTTTACTCTTTTCAAATTCGGTTCTTGCTCAAAATTCAGTTTATAACCGAGCAGTGACATCTGACTTTAGTAATGAAGAAGTAAAAAAAGCTGCTAGTCAAGTTTATGCCATTCCTTTTGTCAGTCAGGGAAATGTTTTGGAGCTTACCTTAATAAATACTACCAATAAAGTGCTCAAAAATATTGAAGTTATTTTGCAAAATTTACCTGAGTGGATTAAACCCAGGCTTAAAGATAAGTCTATCTCAAAATTACAAATTAACGAAGGAAAAACAGTTATTTTCTCTTTCGATATAGATAAGAAAGCCCCGGTTGGAAATATTAAAAATATTGAAATATTGGCAACAGATGGTAAGGGTTATAAATGGTCAAAATCGATACACTTAAAAGTTGCTGCTCCCTCTAAATTTAAATTGCTACAAAATTACCCTAACCCTTTTAATCCCACCACAACAATTGAGTATCTTTTGCCAGCAGAGATGAAGGTAAAAGTTACCATTTATAATATTTTAGGTCGCAAAGTAGCTACATTAGTAGATGAAACGCAGGAAGCGGGCCGGCAGGAATTGCACTGGAATGCTGATGGAATGGCAAGTGGATTATATATTTACCGGGTAATCGCAGATGCAGAAAATGGTAAAAAGATTATTCAACAAAGAAAAATGATGCTAATCAAATAAAAAAGCCCGACCTAATGATCGGGCTTTAGTTAACTTAGTTTTCCTTTCGTATTATGGTGTGATTGGTAGCAAATTCTTTAAGCTCCTCAACCTCATCCCACATTTTCATCGCTTTTTCAATCGTTTGACCAAATACGTCATTGAAAACAGGATATCTTTTTTTAAGTCCCCAGACTTGATGCGCTAATTCTGCTTTTAAGCTTCCCCGGGCCAT
This sequence comes from Balneolaceae bacterium, assembly GCA_036381435.1. Lineage (GTDB taxonomy): Bacteria > Bacteroidota > Rhodothermia > Balneolales > Balneolaceae > Fodinibius. Next base: position 30,526 of record DASVCW010000019.1, read on the forward strand.
CCATTCAATTTCTTCAAAGTGACCTTGAGGGATATAAAGGGTATCTGATTTAAAATCTGGTTTGGATAAAGTATCGCTGGTACTCACCACCACATTATTTTCTTTAAGCATGGTAAATACTATATCCAGCTGCTCCTCCGACCACTCAAACTCTTTGCGGAACCGGTTGAAATCCTCTTCCCATTCGGCCCGAAATTCCTTTCCATTTTTATCAAGAAAATCACGAACAAAATCAAAAGTGATACGCTTACGCTGCATATAATTCACTATTGCGAAAGATTGTGTGGTGTCTGGCTGCACGATGTGATCAGGTACAATTCCACCACCGCCGTAAACAACACGTCCGGCATCGGTATAATGTCTTAGCGAATCAGGTACATGATTTAGGAACTCTGTAACATCACTCACTGCATCACCCCGTTTATAAATCTCATAGGCATATTTTTCGCCATCTGTGGGGGAATAGGGCTTCTGTATTAATCGTCCAGCAGGAGTATAATACTTAGAAATGGTGACGCGAATTTTACTGGAATCTGCCAGTTCATATTGCTGCTGAACCAGCCCTTTACCAAAGGTTCGCTGGCCTACAATCAATCCCCGGTCATGATCCTGAATAGCTCCGCTTACGATCTCACTTGCCGAGGCCGAGCCTTCATTAACAAGTACAATTACCGGCAAATCTTTGAATAAGCCATCACGCCGAGAATAATAAGCACTGGTAAAGCGCATATGGCGACTTTTGGTTGAAACAATTTCAGTTCCCGCGGGAAAAAATTCCTCGGAAATAGCAATAGCTTGTCCTAAATACCCGCCCGGATTTCCGCGAAGATCCAAAATCACCTGCTCCATTCCCTTATCATCCAGCTCCTTCATCGCTTCCATAAACTCTTGATGAGTGGTAGCCGCAAAGCGATTAATTTTTACATAGCCCGTCTTCTTGTCCAGCATATAGGCCGTATCTACGGTATATAAAGGAATATCATCACGGGTGATGGTGAATTCGAGCAGATTTTCAACGCCCGGACGCTTAATAGTTACATCAACCTGGCTGCCTTTTGGTCCCCGTAGCGTGTTAATTACATCTTCGTTAGTGAAGCCAATGGCACTGCTGTCGTTAATGGCTATGATGCGATCACCTGCTTGTATGCCTAACTGATCACTTGGTCCGCCGGAAATGGGAGTGACAACCGTAATGGTATCATTAACAATGGTAAATTGAACACCAATGCCCTGAAACTTGCCCGCGAATTCTGTTTCGATGAGGTCACTGTCCTGCGGCTCAATATAAATGGAGTGAGGGTCGAGCATATTAAACATGCTTACAAGAGCATCTTCGGTACGCTCGGTCATATTTTCTTTAGGAAAATGGTTGGCCATATACAGGTAGGCCTTTTCAAACTTGAGGACCGATTCTGTCAGCCCGTCAATCACTAAATTGTTAGTAAAAGTGGTATCCAGAGGCGTGTCTTCGAGTTCTGCTGTAGAATCAGAAAGGCCCGAAACCAAACCGCGAATACTGTGCTTGTATAGCTTGGTGATATCAATAGGATCAACGTAATTATTAATAATTCGCCGCTGTGTCTCGATGTATTTTTTTAGGTTGACTTGATGTTCGTCAGGCCCTTTAACCACCGATTCAACACCGGCAAGCCAAAAAATGGATAAAACAATGAGAACCGCTAAATTGGGGGCTAAGAACTTTTTTACGCTCATAATGCTTTCTGTTGAAGTTTTACTTTAATTTGTAACGCTGCAAACAGGTTAAAATTATTGATATTAATAGCAGATACGCACTTTTAATATATTCAGTTTTACTGCATTTTTCTAAAGAATATAATGACTTAAATCTTTGTCTTTAACAAGATCGTCTAACTGTTTGTTCACGTATTCTTTATCAATGGTAACTTTTCCTGAATTGATATCATCGGGAATAGCAAAAAGCAGTTCATCAAGCAGGGTTGAGAGAATAGTGTGAAGCCTTCGAGCGCCGATATTTTCAACCCGTTCGTTCACTTGTGCAGCAATGGCAGCCACTTCTTTTAAAGCATCATCACTGAATTCTACCTCTACGCCTTCTGATCTCAGCATAGCCTGATACTGTTTCGTTAACGCGTTTTGCGGTTTGGTAAGAATGTCAAAAAAGTCATCTTCGGTAAGTGAATTTAACTCCACGCGAATAGGAAAACGCCCTTGCAATTCGGGAATGAGATCTGATGGCTTTGACACATGAAAAGCACCGGAACCAATAAACAAGATATGATCTGTTTTCACCATTCCATGCTTAGTTGATACATTGCTGCCTTCTACAATCGGCAGCATATCACGCTGAACACCTTGACGGCTTACATCGGGTCCGCCGCCTTTGCCATTTCCGGATGATGAATCTGCAACTTTGTCAATTTCATCAATAAATACGATCCCCTGCTTTTGTACACGTTCCAGTGCTTCCTGAACGGCGGCATCATGGTCAATAAGTTTTTCGGATTCTTCATCCAATAAGATTTTGCGGGCGTCAGCAATGGTAACAGTACGTTTTGTCTTTTTTCGTCCGCCCATATTGCCCAGCATATCCTGAATGTTGATTCCCATTTCTTCCATGCCACCCTGAGGACCAAAAACCTGCATCATCGGTGACTTGTTGGATTTCACCTCGATCTCAATCTTGCGATCCTCAAGCTCGCCATTACGCAGCTTCTGCCTGAATTTTTCACGGGTACGTTCATTCAATTCATTGTCTGATGCTTTTGAAGGGTCAAAATCCTGGTCATTCTTTGATTGAAAACCCGGGGCATCGCTTCCCTGATTCTTCTTCACAGGGGGAATCAAAACATCCAAAATACGGTCTTCGACGATATCTTTGGCCTGTTCCTTTACCCGCTCCTGCATCTCCATTTTTACTATGCTGATGCCAATGTCGGTCAGGTCGCGAATCATGGATTCTACATCGCGGCCAACATAACCTACTTCGGTAAATTTACTGGCCTCAACCTTAATGAAAGGGGCTTCGGCAAGTTTGGCGAGACGGCGCGCGATTTCAGTTTTACCAACACCGGTAGGACCGATTAATAAAATATTATTTGGTAAAATCTCATCCCTGATTTCCTCATCAGAATTCATGCGACGCCATCGATTGCGCAATGCAATAGCCACCGAACGTTTGGCCTCATTCTGGCCGACAACATATTTATCAAGCGCGGCTACAATTTGCCGCGGTGTCAAATTTTTTTGAATAAGCGTTTCTTGTATCATCAATCTTCAATATCTAAAATACTCAAATTATGATTCGTGTAAATACAAATATCGGCAGCAATATCGAGTGATTTCTTAACGATTTCGCGGGCGGATAATTCCGGCGCGTTTTGCTTCAGTGCCCGTGCCGCTGCCAGGGCATAAGAGCCACCGCTGCCGATGGCTAAAATTTGATCATCAGGTGCAATAACATCACCCTGTCCGGATATCAGCAGAGCTTCGTTTTTGTTCATTACAACCAGCAGAGCTTCAAGTTTTCGCAGAAATTTATCCGTTCGCCATTCTTTGGCCATTTCAACAGCTGCTCTCTCCAAGTTGCCATTATACTGCTTTAATTTTTCTTCAAACTTCTCATAAAGGGTAAAGGCATCGGCGGTTGAACCGGCAAAGCCGGCAGCAATTTTACCCTCATAAAGGCGGCGTACTTTTTTAACCGTTGCTTTCATCACAGTTTTGTCCATCGTTGCCTGTCCATCGGCGCCAATGGCCGCTTCGCCATTATGGATTATACCCAGTACGGTTGTTGCTTCTAATTGAGGTAAACTCATCGTAAAAAATTCTGTTTCAAAATTTTGTTTATTTCTGCCACTAAAACACGAAAGCACAAAAGGGAGTCTATAAAATTTTTTTAGTGTTTTTGTGCTTTAGTGGCAACACTAAGAATCCGACTGCTTGTAATATTTTGACTGAGACCTGCTTCCGGAACTGCCTCTCGTGGGGCGCGGCTTTCGGGTATCTTTTTTCTTACTACCGTTGCCTTTATAATACTTTCCTTTCGAATTTTTGTCTTTTTTGTAATAATCCAGGTCTTCAGAATCAGGTTTTCCTGTATCGACATCCTCAAGTTCGGCATCTTCATTCGCAATTAGTTCATCCACATCTTTTTCCTGCATTACTACATCAGTAACATCTATATCAGAACCGGCAATAGTGGCTTTATACTCGTTGAGTGAAACGGTTTCATCAGCAACCAGCGTAACTTTCAAGCGGTAGCGGAACATCCATTTCGACTTGATGCTAAAAATGCCTTTTTCAAGATAAGATTTAAGGTAAGGGTTGATGTAGATATCAACAGCGCGGTAATCGGTGTTGGTTCGAAACTTGCTGAGCCATGCATCAAGGTCGGCAATGATGGTATTTTGAGTAACCACATTACCCGATCCGCCGCAGGTAGGGCAAACTTTTGATACCGAATTAACTACACTCGGGCGAATGCGCTGGCGTGTGATTTGAGCGACGCCAAAATCACTCATGCCAATAACATTCGTTTTTGCAGGGTCTTTTTTGAACTCTTTTTTGAGTTCATCATAAATCTTCTTGCGGTTTTTATCATTTCGTAAATCAATGAAATCAACCACAATAATACCGCCAATATCTCGCAGACGAAGCTGTTTTGCTATCTCTCGTGCTGCTTCCAGATTGGTTTTCAGCGAATTATCTTCCTGTTTCTTTTTCGCGGCATAAGGTCCCGAGTTAACATCAACCACGTACATGGCTTCAGTTTGTTCGAAAATTAAATAGCCGCCGGAAGGCATGCGGACCCGCGGGCTGAAAATGGAATCCACATCTTTGGCAATTTTCATGAAGTCAAAAATGTGCTCACGTCCCTTGTAAAGCTCCACGTTCGGAATCATTTGCGGTGCAATCTGACTCACGTACGACTTTATGTTTTTAAACATAGCGGGATCGTCAACCAGCACGCGGTCGTATTGTTTGGCAAAAAGGTCCCGAACCAGGCTCTCGGTCATGTCCAGATCTTTATAAAGCAGCGCGGGTGGTTTCGCCGTTTCGAGGCGCTCAAGAATATGCTCCCACTTCTTCAGCACATCCCGCATATCATCTTCAAGAGCTTTTTTATCCTGGCCCTTTGCAACCGTTCGAATGATGACTCCAAAACCTTCCGGTACCATTGAGCCTACCACACTTTTAAGCCTTCGCCGCTCTTTGTAATTATTGATTTTACGGGATACAGCGATGTATTCACCCATAGGGATGAGCACGAGAAAACGGCCCGCTACGGTGATATCAGTAGAAATTCGTGGCCCTTTTGAACCGATCGGCTCTTTAACAATTTGCACCAAAAGTTTCTGCCCGGACTGCAATATCTTTCCGGCCCAGTTTTGCTTCTCATAATTGGGAATTTTGTCAAAGTTTGTCTTTTCGAGCTCATCGCGGACATTCTTATGAATGGCATTGCGTCCGTTGAGCATCTGTACGTATTCTTTCAGATGGTCGCTGGCATCAGAGAAGTGCAAAAAGGCATCTTTAGGTGTACCCATATCGATAAAAGCCGCACGAATGCCACTCATTACCTTGTGTACATTTGCCAGATAAATATTACCAACAGTGCGTTGGTTCTCTTCAGATTCTATAAATAGCTGAGCAAGTTCGCCATTTTCCAGCAGAGCTATTCGGGTCTGTTTCCCCGAAGCGTGAATAATGATTTGATTTTTCATTGAAATACTCGTCTTTCACGCAGCCACTATTCTCCGGACTTTCAATCCTGATCAAAGATTCAATCGGTTTTACCATAGATATGACAGTCTTAAAAATTGTTTGTCGAAGCGGAGGTCCAGCGGCCGCTGTATTAAAATTCCTGTTAGGAGAAAAATTTGTTTGTGTACATCGTTGATATTCAGAGAGGGGAGTATCTTGCAGCGAATCAACACAAGAGTTCGGCGAAAGCAAAAAATCTACCGAACGATACAAATAGACATAAAAATGCTTTAGAAAAGCTGAAAAAAAGGTTAATAAGGCTTGTGGAGTTGTTAAAAGCTGCAAAAGAAACCTAAAAATTTTTTTAAGAAAAATTCTCTGAACGTTTTCAAACGAATACTATAATATACAAGTAGTTTGACATTAATGTAAGTACTAAAAAAATTAATTACAGGAGCCTCTGTGAACTGTTATTCTATCCAAATTTCTTGGATGAGTAAACTTCTCACTTCTCACTTCCCACTTCTTCATCCTGATCAATCCGCTTAATTTTAGCCCCGACAGCGCTCAATTTTTCTTCTAAATCCTCATAACCGCGGTCAAGGTGATAAATGCGCAATACTTCCGTTGTTCCCTCGGCAGCCATTCCTGCCAAAACAAGGCTTACGCTTGCACGAAGGTCGGTACTCATCACTGAAGCGCCTTTAAGCGGCGTTTTACCTTTAATATGGACCGCATTTTTTTTCACTTCCAGGTCGGCCCCGAGTCGAACTACTTCCGGCACATAACTGAACCGGTCAAAGTAAATGGTGTCTGTGACCGAAGAATCTCCCGCGGCTTGTGTCATCATCGTTGACCATTGTGCCTGCAGGTCGGTCGGGAAACCGGGGTAAACTTTAGTTTTAACGGATGCAGGGTTGATTTGTTTTGGTGCCTTTATGTGAATAGAGCTGTCCTCAATCGTCACTTCAGCGCCTGTTTTTTTGAAAGCTTTCGGGAAAGTTCCCAGATCATCTACATCAACCCCGGTAAGTGCAATTTCTGATTCGGGGTGCATGGCAGCAGCGATCATAAAAGTACCGGTTTCAATGCGGTCAGCGGCATTGCGAATTTCAACGCCCTGCAGTTTATCAACGGCACGAATGGTGAGGGTATCAGTGCCGATTCCGTCAATATCTGCTCCCATTTTAGCCAGTTTTTTACAAAGAAGGACTACATCAGGCTCTTTGGCAGCATTTTTAAGGGTAAATTCCTTAGCTCGGAGAACCGAAGCAAGTACCAAATTTACTGTAGCTCCCACGCTGCTGGGTTCAAGGGTAAAGGTTCCGCCTTTCATCATTTTGGGAGCTTTGGCGATTACATAACCCTTTTCGAGTTTAATTTCAGCACCCATTTCACGCATTCCGTTCAGATGAAGGTCAACGGGACGCGGTCCCCAGGCACATCCGCCAGGCAGGGAAACTTTCGCCTCTCCGAATTTTCCCAATAAAGCGCCGAGCATATAGAATGACGCCCGCATTTTTCGGACCAATTCGTAAGGAGCTTCTTTATGACAAAGATTGGCGGAATCTATAGTAAGTGTTCCTTCATCTTCATCAAAATCCACACGGGTTCCGGTTACGCGAATTACATTATTGAAAGTGTAAATATCGCGCAGTTTGGGAATGTTGGTAATGGTTGTAGGTGAATCACCCAAAATAGCCGCCGCCATTAAAGGCAAAGCCGCATTTTTTGATCCGCTGATAGGTATGGTGCCTTTGAGAGGGGTGGGGCCTTCTATAACAAATTTATCCAATGGCTTCGATTTCTAAAATTAGAGCATTTTTTTCAAGAGAGTCACCTTCGGCTGCAGAAATGGATGCAACAACACCATCAACAGGTGCTTTAAGCTCATTTTCCATTTTCATGGCTTCGAGAATGACAACAGGATCGCCAAGGGCTACTTCATCGCCTTCGCTGACCAGGATTTCCAGAATTTTGCCGGGCATGGGCGCGTTAAGTTCTCCTTCGCCAACGTCTGCCGCTGTTTTAAATCCGAGACGGTCGAGGAGCAGGTCTTGCTCATCACGCACATCAACAGAGCACCAAGTACCGTTAAGGGTGAAAGTGATGGTGTGTTTATCCCGCTCAACGTTATCAATTTTATAAAGTTTTGTACCTAAACGGAGCAGATAGCGTCCGTTTTTTTGACGGGTAAATTCATAGGATTGAGCTTCATCCCCGAATCGAACTTCACTAGCATCATCAAGCAGTTCAAGTTCAGTGATTTCATCATTAATGGTAGCTTCAAGCTTCATTATTTATTTTTGTTGATTTCTGATAAGCCTTTGCTGGTAGCACGAAAGGTAAAATTTTGCAGATGATCGGAATCATACGAGCCTGTCAGGTTGACTTTGCCGCCTTTGCTTTCATAAGCTTCAATAAATCCAAAGCTCAGCAAATTGATCAAATCATCCCGAAGTTCGCCATATAACAGGCCGGTTTCTTCTAAAATATCCTGAAATTCTTCAGGGAAAATTAACTTTCCTAATACAAGGCGTTCACTTTTTGTAACTTCATGTTTACTCATCGGGCACTTCGTCTAAAAATAGGGGGTGATTACCATTTTCACAACTATTGAAGACGAACGTCTCCATAGCTGATTAAGTTCTGCCGCCCGTCGTAAATCAGGATGCGATAAATGCCTGACGCCTGACTTCCGGCAGATGAATTTGCCACTATTGCGGCATTTAGGTTAATGGTAACCAAAGTGGTCGATGATAAGTTCTCAAGGATGTCGACAGGGCCATAAATTCTGCCCGGCAGCTCGAAGGCATATACATCAAGCGTGCTGATAGTTTCAAGCCCGGTGATGTAAAGATCAATGCGAAGATTTGAGTTTAAAGCTACGGGGTTGGGATAAGCGGGCGTTTCAATATCAATAAGTCCGCGGTACATGGGGGAGATCCGCCAGTCATCAGGATCTTCCTTATCGGCGATTGCCCTTCCGTTTGCCGTCATTTCGGTGATTCTCTGCGGTGCAACCAATGCCTGGTCTTCGAACCGGCGCTGATCATCACTTTTTGAACAGCCTGCAAGTAAAATTCCGGCTAAAAGAATAATTGAAAAATATGAACTAAATATTTTTGTCATGAATGATTTTCTTCCCGCTACTCGAAAATTTATATTCCGACGATAATATCGAAGTTTGAAGGCATAATAGAAATAAATTTTTCTTGCGGATTTTTAAGTAGCTTGAAGATTAATTATCTCGAAAGGCCATCCCCCTGCGCCCCCTTCAAAGGGGGAATTAAACTGAATTATTTTGCAATAATTCAGTTCGCTTATAACAATTCTTATTCTTTATAATAAATCAGTATTAATAGGAATTGATCCGCTGATGCAATCAGTGGAGCACTTGTCCCCCTTCGAAGGGGGTAAGGGGGATGGCTTGAGAAACTATTAGAACCAAATTACTGATAAAATTTTTAAAACAATTCAGATCAAATGAACATCCTATTCAAAAAGCTCCCCAATGGCAAAGATTTACCCCTACCGACTTATGAAACAGAATTTGCCGCGGGTATGGATATCCGGGCTGCACTGAATGAACCGGTAGAATTACAGCCGGGCAAGCGGATACTGGTTCCTACAGGTTTGCAAATGGCTCTCCCAAAAGGCTATGAAGCTCAAATTCGTCCCCGCAGCGGACTCGCTTACCGAAATGGCATCACCATGCTAAATACGCCCGGTACTATTGATGCCGACTACCGGGGTGAAGTGAAAGTACTGGCCGTGAATCTGGGAGATGAAGCCTTCACTATTAATCATGGCGACCGTATCGCTCAAATGGTGATTGCCCCTGTTACTCAAGCTACCGTTCAGGAAGCGGATGACTTATCAGAAACCGAGCGAGGAAAAGGCGGTTTTGGAAGTACGGGAGTGAAGTAGGCCGCGGATTTACAGGGATTGAAACGGATTTTTATAAAAAACCTCTGACAGCGTTCAAAACGCTGTCAGAGGTTAGATTTAAGTCTGCTCAATAAAAATTAGTCGTCGTACTCCGGGATGCTGTAATCAACTGCATCCGGACGATAATCACTCAGCAAATGCTCGGCAAAATAGCGCCAGAGCATGCGCTCAAAATAAGGGCTATATTCGCCATAACCGTGGCGTTGACCGGGCATAATCATATAATCAAAATCTTTGCCCGCTTTGATTAGGGCATTAGCCATTCGAATGGTGTTTGCCGGGTGTACATTATTGTCGACAGTACCTGTCGTCAGCAGCAGATGTCCTTCCAGGTTTTCGGCCAGCTCAATATTCGTTTCTACCGGTGCTTTGAATACAGTAATGGTACTGTCTTTTACTCCGCCTTCGCTATCATCCACCTCAATCGTTTTCGTTACTTTTTTGACCCCGTTGTGTGCTTCACTCCACCAGAGGTTATAAACATTGTTATCATGATTTCCCGATGAAGAAACGGCTACATCATAAAAATCGGGATAGGTGAGGAGGGCAGCAGTGCTCATAAATCCTCCGCCCGAATGTCCATAAATACCGACGCGGCTCTCATCAATAAAATTGTGGCGTGCGGCAAGCTGTTCGAGGCCATATTTATTGTCGATTAACGGATAGTCGCGTAGATCTCCGTATCCATAAGTGTGATAATATCTGGATCGAATCGGACTTCCGCCGCGCTGACCCATTGCTACGACTACAAAACCAAGTTGGGCGAGGGCGGTGGGACGTGCCCGTGAGCCGCGGATAGTAAAGCCGATGGGGAAAGGTTCGGTTTGCGGACCCGGATATACATAAGCGATAATGGGATATTTCTTGGTTGAGTCAAAATTAAATGGTTTCCACATCACCCCGTAAATGTCAGTAACATCATCGGCTGCTTTAACTTTAAACATTTCCGGCGCTTTCCATCCCGCTTTTTTCATTCGGCTGACGTCTGTTTCTTGCAGCTTCATGATCACTTCGCCTTCACCATTACGCAGCACCGATTTGGTAGGCATATCAACCCTTGAATAATTATCTACGAAGTAATTCCCTTCTTCAGAAGCACTGATATCATGCGTGGCATTTTCAGGGGTAAGCCGTTTAAAATCACTGCCGTCAAAACGAACTTTATAGAGCTGGGCATAATAGGGATTTACTCCTTCTTCGCGTCCATAACCTTCAAAATAGATGGTCTGTGCGGTAGTATCAATTTTGACAACATCTCCTACGGTATAGAAGCCTTCGGTTATTCGGTTTATCAGATTTCCTTCATTATCATAGCGATATAATTGTCCCCATCCCGATCGTTCTGACCACCAGATAAACTGCTCACCATTATTGATTACCGCTAACTGCCCGCCGAAGCGAGGGTTAAAATAAGGTTTACTTTCTTCGCTAAACAATACTTCTGTTTCACCCGTGGCAGTATTGGCCTTGAGTACATCGTATTTGTTTCGAAGACGGTTACGGCGCAGGATATACAAATAGTCGGAGCCCATGCCGGTAAATAAACCCGCGTAGCCTTCTTGCCATTCTTCTTTAGCGGTTTGCATTTTTACTCCGCCGGTATTGGAAAGGGTATCGGCATTGAATACCCATATTTCAGTTTTACCAATATGCTCCTCACCGGGCATAGCGTATTTATAGGTCTCCAGGGTGGGACGTTCACCTAAAGTGTGAATCACCCAAAGTTCATCTACTTTGCGTTCATCTCTTCTGCGAACATATAGCTTATTGGAATCTTTAAACCATCGAGCCGTAGATCTTAATCGTTTATTGCTTGTAGTGTCACTTTCATCGGCCTGAAAGCTGTACCAGCGTTCACCGCCGGTAGTCAATTGATATTCGGTACTGTCGGGATCATTAGCCTTCATTAAATACAGATTATGATTTCTGGCGAAAGCGATCCAGGTGCTGTCGGGCGAGTAGGTTTTCCAGTCATCATCCGGTTCTTGCCGAAGTGAATCACCTTTGATGAGTTCCCGGCTATCCACCCGGTATTTGAATTTGATGCTATCCACATGAAAAGTAAAAAGTCCTTCTTTAGTGTCGTATTCAAAATCTTTAAGAGGCAGATCTTTACTGTTGAAGGGTTTATTCAAAAGAGCGGACAGATTAGCGGCCATTTCATCTTGATCAAAGAGCAGTCGTTTTTCTCTTTCGGACGCGTTCACGATGTACCAGTTTTTGCCTTCATCGCTTTCATAGCTGTACCAAAAACGATTCTTATTTTCAATCCACTCGGCATCCACTTCGGTGCTGCCCACCATCTTTTGCATTCTTTGAGTGGTGAACTGCTCCGCGAGATCAAAATTTGCCTGAGCCGATACTCTTTGAGAAGAAAGGGTTAAAATGAAAACTGCACTAAAAATGAAGGCAAGAAGATGCCCTGCTGACTTTGATAAATTCATAATTACAAATGGGGTGATTTAAAATTTACCTATATGTACAAAAAGGAAAGGAAATTTGCTATTTAAAGCGCGTAAAAGGTGGTAAAACAAACGTGAGAAGTGAGATGTGAAACGGACTCATCTCACTTCTCACGTTTCACGTTTGTTCATTCAAAATGCTTGCGTTCTTTTTCATAGTCTTCATCCGAGACGAGCCCTTGTTGCCAGAGTCCTGTCAGATAATCCAATCGATCCATCGTCCCGGCTTCATACTCCGGTTCGCGGGGTTTCGTCTGTTCTTGCTGCCTCAGTTGCTGTTTTTCTGTGGCAATAGCTGTTTCGATCAGCGCTTGCAGATTTTGCGGACTTTCCATCCCGAACAGCGTCATAGATGAAGCCGAAGTGAAAAGCTGGATATCCCCGACATCCATTTTCTTTTGAATCCAGCTTTGCCGAATATGGACCCTTTCAATATTTACCAAATCAACATTGCGCTCGTACTTGCTGTCGCGGGAAGTAATTTTAGTACCACTTACCACATATGAAACCCGTTTTTGTCGTTTTCTCACCCAGTATAAGCCTATAAAACCAATCCCGAACACAGGAATTAGAAGAATAGAAACGACATAACCGATGATGTGATTTTTCCAGCTTGTTTCAAGTGAAATGCTCTTGTTTTTAGGCTGATCATTCATGGTTTTAGTGCTTTATATGATGTATTTTTCAAACACTATAAACTTAGGCAAAATTCATAAAATCCAAAGTCGGAAAGACTAATTTTTCCCAATCAGATTTTGTATATTACCGCGCTTCAAACAGAGTCTGAAAATCTCAGGCGAAAAACAACCTTTGCATGAAGTTAAAACCCTGGAAATACATTGTTGCTGTCTGGATCACAGGTATTATTATTGCCGGATTTTTGATCCCCATTCCCGACATTCCCATTCTTGAACAGTCTGCCCGAAATCTCTTTTTCCATGTACCTATGTGGTTTACCATGTTTGTCTGTTTTGCGGCGGGACTGGTTTACAGCATCAAATATTTAAATTCTAACGATATCACTGCCGACCGTAAAGCCGCTACCGCAACTCAAATTGGGGTGTTGTTTGGCATTTGTGGGTTGCTTACCGGTTCAATCTGGGCACGGTTTACCTGGGGAACCTGGTGGACCTTCGCCGAGCCGCGGATGAATCTTGCTGCGCTCGGAATGATGATTTACGTAGCTTATTTTGTGCTGCGCACCGCCTTTGATAACCCTGAAAAGCGAGCTAAAATAGCCGCTGTTTTCAATATCTTTGCGGCAACAACCATTCCTTTTTTGATGTACATCATTCCGCGTCAACTTCCCAGTTTGCATCCCGGTGCAGAAGGTAATCCCGCTTTTAGTGAAATCACCGCTCCCGAACTGCGCTATGTTTTTTATCCCGCTGTGGTAGGTTTTATAGCTCTGGCCGTTTGGCTGAATGATGTGCTGAACCGCTACAAAAAAATTAAGCATCAAACGAATCAACAAGTATGAAAAATCTGCTAACACAAGTATCAAGCGATACTCTAGCAACCGCTGATACCCTAATGAATGCTTATTCTCAAAAATGGGAGGGGGCTTCGGGCTTTGAGGAAGCTAATGCTGTTATTCAGGCCGCGGCATCTAACGACCTTATTTTTATCGTTCTGGCAGTGAGCCTTGTGATTTGGTTCGTGCTGTTGTTTTTCATCATCCGGGTGGATAAAAAAGTGGGAGATCTTGAGCACAAACTGGAACAGCCTAACACAAAACAGACAGCATGAAACCTAAATTAGTTTTTGGCATTGTTGCCATCGTTGGTTTTACTTCTTTACTAATGTACAATTTTGGCAATAGCATCAGTACCTATGTTAATTTCGAAGAAGCAGCCGGAATGGAAGGGGCCCATGTGGTGGGAAGCTGGGTTGACTCTCGCGCCTATGGTTTTTCTATGGAAACCAAACAGTTTTCCTTTTATATGAAGGATGAAGACGGGAATGTGAACCGCGTTATTTATCCCAAGCCCAAGCCCAATAATTTTGAAGAAGCTACCCAGTTGGTGGTGATTGGCAAAATGCGAAACGGCACCTTCTATGCCAACGATATGTTAATGAAATGTCCGTCGAAATATAACGAGATAGATCCGTCCCAATTTAAAAAGGCGAATGCTGCTAAGAGCTGAGAATTTCACTTGTCGACACCCCACAGATGAAATGGAGAACAATCCATTTCATCATCTCCCCTCAAGGGGAGATAAGTCCCCCTTTTGCCGAAGGCATTCCCACGGAAGAAGGGTGCGCAGGGGGATGACCGAACCCTTTTGTCAAAAAAGAATTTAGACTGCCCTACAAATTTTTATTCACATCATCCATGATAGAATTATTTGGACGCCTTCTTATTAATGCCGCTTTTCTTTGCGCCATATTAGCTGCGGCAGGCTATTACCTTTATTCACAAAAAGGCCGTGAGCGTTATTTTAAAATTTCAAACTGGCTGTTTGGTTTTCAGGGATTATTCCTGCTCGCTGCTTCGGGGTTGTTGCTATACCTTATCCTCACTCACCAGTTTAATTTTTACTATGTTTTTAATTATACAAGCGAAGATCTCCAGCTAAGATACCTGATTTCGGCCTTCTGGGGTGGACAGGAAGGCAGCTTTATGCTCTGGATTATGATATCCACGCTGATAGGCTTTGGTCTTATGAGGCTGACGCGCGAGCCTTATCGCGGCCCCGTTCTGTTCTTTTTGGCGCTCACCCAGATTTTTCTACTTTCGATGATTTTAGGGATCTCAATTGGTGATTTCACCTTGGGCGCTTCTCCTTTCCGAACGCTGGCGGATGCAATGCCGAACGCCCCATTTTTGCAATCCAATCCGAATTTTGTACCCCAGGATGGTAAAGGACTGAATGATCTGCTGAAAAGCCCGTGGATGATGATTCACCCGCCTATTTTATTCTTCGGTTTTGCCATGATGACCGTTCCTTATTGCTACGCCATGGCCGCTCTGTGGAAAGGGAAATATAACGAATGGGTAAGTCCCGCTTTACCATGGACGCTTGGTGCAAACCTTGCCCTGTTAACAGCCATCTTTCTTGGCGGTTACTGGGCGTATGTAACGCTTTCATTCGGTGGCTACTGGGCGTGGGACCCGGTTGAGAACGCTTCGCTTGTGCCCTGGCTGCTGGGTACGGCCGGTATTCATACGATGATTATTCAGCGTAAAAGCTCCACATCTCAAAAGGCATCTATTATTTTCGCGATTTTGGCTTATGTAGCCATCGTATATGAAACTTTTCTTACCCGTTCTGGTATTCTGGCTGATGCTTCGGTCCACAGTTTTGTTGATTTAGGCCTCTATAATCAACTTCTTATTTTCATACTGGCAGTGACCGGCCTCGGTTTAGGAATGTTTTTCTACCGTTATAAGGAATTGCCCGAACAGAAAAAGGAATCAAAAATACTGAGCCGCGAGTTTATGACCTTCGGAGGGGCGATGGTTCTTTTTCTCATCGGGCTGGTGATTATTTTGGGAACCAGTTCACCCATCATCGGCAAGCTTTTTGTTGAAAATCCCACCCCGCCTGAAATTAGCTTTTACAATGAGTGGACTATGCCCCTTGCCATGATTGCCGCGATCATGACTGTGCTGGGTCAGTACCTGTTCTGGAAAAAGCAAGATGCAGAATCACTCGCCGCTGAACTGACTCTTCCGGTTGCCGTTTCGTGCGTGCTTACTTTGGCTACCATCATAATAGCCGATGTTCGTAATCTTTATTATATGGCTTATATTTTAACGGGATGGTTCGCTTTTATCGGTAACGGGGTGATTATGATTAAGCTGATAAAAAAGAACCCAAAGCTTATTGGCGGTGCGCTTTCGCACGTTGGTTTTGGGTTGTTACTGTTGGGGATTATAGCTTCATCCGCCTACAACCACCATCTGATAGATGATGCAACAAAAAGATACAATGCGGCGGTAAAAAGGGGTGAGGTAGTCGATGAACAGGGATTCAAGGTAATACAGACCGTAAATTTTCTTGAACTTAAGCTAAATGAGCCAAAAATCATCAATAATGAATATAAAGTAACTTATGAAGGCTATACGTTGAAAAACCAGGCGCGCCCCGGCCAGCAACAGTATCGAATTAAAATAGAACCTGTAGACGGGGATGAAGCATTTGTGATGAGCCCACAAGTGTACCCAATGCTAAGGTCTTCTACCGCTGATAATATTCAATGGTCGGTTGATCCTGATGTTTACACCGGACTTTTCAGCGACATTTACTTATATGTAGCGGGCAGTTCTTTCATAGAGAGAAAAAAAGAGCAGGCTGAAGAACGAAGTCCGCTCGCTCAGGCAGCAGCATCAACACCGCAAGATACCCTGGAACTTCAAAAAGTAACGCTTAAGAAGGGGGAAACAGTTTCGGTAGGCAGCCTTGATATAAAGTTTTTAAACTATGAACCGGCTGCCCATAACAGCTTGCAAGACAGTACAAGTGTTGCCATCCGGGCTGATCTCGAAATTACCCCGAGGGGCAGTGATACTCATCACAACCTAAAACCTTTGTTCTCTATTTATACTGAAGGTGGCAAAAACTGGTCATACGCCCCGCCTGTTGTCATACCAAATCATAATGCAACCATCCAATTCAGCAGTGTGGAGCCATCAACCGGAGAAATTGAATTAACGATTCGCGGAGTTGACAGGGTGGTACAGGAGCAATGGGTATTGTTGGTAGCCGAAGAAAAACCTTTTATTTCGCTTGTTTGGTTCGGTACTTTTGTACTGATGGCCGGATTCAGCGTTTCTATTTTCCGCCATTGGGGCAGAGAGCGAAAGAAGCTGGGTTAATAATGTTTCTCTTTGACCTGTTTACTTGAAATGTAGGTCAGGTATCTTGCCCGACACCTGTTGGTGAGAAAATACAATGTCAAGCAATGAGAGCCAGGATAGTTTAGGAAAATGACCTTTTGAGGCTCACATTTTAATCGACGAATATTCCCTTACTACATCCAGATGCCGCGGTATAAAATTTTCATAGAATACGATGGCTCGTCTTACTGCGGCTGGCAAAAACAGCCTAATGGGAATACGGTTGAGGAAGAGATTGAAAAAGCTTTATCTCAGGTTTTACGTCAACCTGTAGATATAGCCGGACAGGGCCGGACCGACAGTGGCGTTCATGCCGAAGGACAGACCGCTCATTTCGATTTCCCTGAAAAGCTTGATTCATACCAAATACTTTCGGCTTTCCTCGGCATATTACCGCATGATATTTCGGTATGGAAAATAGAAGAAGTCCCGGCAGATTTTCATGCCCGTTTTCATGCAAAGTGGCGTCGTTATCGTTATCAAATTGTAATGCGGCCCAAGCCGCTTTTACGTTCGACTTCTGAAATGATATTGGGTGATTTGGATTTGGACGAGATGCAAAAATGCGCCGAAAGAATTAATGGCACTCATCATTTTGACAGTTTTACAAAGCCGGATAATGAAACTTTAAATTCAGTATGTGAAGTAAAGCGATCGGAATTTTCCCAAAATAATGGTTTACTCATTTATCATATCGAAGCAAACCGTTTTGTGAGGCACATGGTACGCCGGCTGGTAGGAACGATGATTCAGGTGGGTAAAGGCAAACGAACCTTTGAGGAATTCACTGACATGCTTCATAAACCTGATAAAAACAAAAATGCCCACGGAGCGGCAGCAAAAGGGTTGATTCTGGAAGAAGTGATTTATTGAAGGGATTTTCATGCCGGTAACATTTATCATTTTCAGAAATAACTAAAACGGAAAGAACTTTCAATCCCCCGGCCCCCTTCTCCAAGGGGGAGTTAAAAACCTAAAATGATATTTTATATGTGAAGCCGGTTACAAAATATATTTTGGACGAAAACAGTTTTAGGCCTGGAAACTTAAAAACTGCCGAGAAAAAGTCCCCCTTGGAGAAGGGGGATTTAGGGGGATTGCATGGCTATTTTTAGAAAACAGAGAAATATGAGCTAAGCCAACTGCTGCTTCACTTTACCCTGATAAAGAATAAAAATGCTCATGCGCGGTGGCAAAGGGATTGATTTTGGAAGAAGTGATTTATTGAAGGATAACTTGTTTCTTTTCGAACAAAATTAATCGATTCAAATTTTATTCCGGTCATCCCCCGAACCCCCTTCGAAGGGGGAAGAAGGCTCCGCTGATTTTCATCAGCGGATAAGTCTCGTATTCTATGTATTACTGCTATATATAACATATCATACTTGATCTAAATGACTGAATTATTGCAAATAATTCAGCTTAAGTCCCCCTTTTTCCGAAGGAATCCCTACGGGAGAAGGGGGCGCAGGGGGATGGCCTTTTTAAGTAATTGGAACTATTAATTATTTACAGCCAAATCCTATACCAACTGCTCTCCTCTTCAATCAGTGGCGGTTTTAGATTTTACTTACCTATAAAATAAAAAAGGACTGATCAGCTTGCGCCAATCAGTCCTTGCAATGCTCCCCGGATAGGATTCGAACCTACGTCCCGACAGCTGTCGGGATAACAGCCGCTTGCTCTACCCTTATAATTATAAATAATCATCCAAATCAATTTTCTCTTCAATTAACAGCCGAATCATTTTCTTGCTTTTCCAGCTTTTTACCTTTTTTTCAGCTGCTAAAGCTTCGTCCTTGTTTGGAAATCCTTTCGTAAAGACTAATTTCCATGGACGATATCGGAGCGTATATCCCTTGCTATCATTATTATGAAAGTAGGTGCGACGACTGGGATCATCAGAAGATCCCATGTAATAAGTTTCTTTAACTTCTGATTTTAAAATGTATAAGAAGTAAACCATATCTTTTAAAAATAAAAAAGGACTGATCAGCTTGCGCCAATCAGTCCTTGCAATGCTCCCCGGATAGGATTCGAACCTACGACCCAGCGGTTAACAGCCGCTTGCTCTACCCCTGAGCTACCGAGGAATATCATTCTCAAAAATAACCCTTTTTGAGAGAGCACAAATATAAAGATTCAGTCGGCCTTAAGTCAAGAGTATTTCGATATTTTTTTATTTAGCCGCAGATTACACAGATAGTCACTGATTTATAAAGCTTTACACTATCAATGTCAATCCGTGCCCCGAAACATCGAGGTGGCTATTCCTTTCGCATCACACCTTCGGCTTATGGCTTGAGGTGTCATCGCCTTTCATGGCTTCCATACTGAAACGCGTCCAGGGAATAGTCTCCAGCCGTTCTTTTTGAATTTTTTTGCCCGTTTCCTCACAGACACCATAGGTTTTTTTATCAATGCGGTCGAGCGCAGCCTTTATTTGTTTAATCTTATCTTCTTCACGTCCAATTAAAATATAATCCGTTTCTTTCTGCTCTTCTTCGCTGCCAAGATCACCTATATGATGACCGAGTGACGAATATTCATCGGCATCATTATCGTAGAAGTCATCAAGATTTTCCTTTAGGGTATCAATTTTTTCTTCGGATTCTTTTTGTTTCTCTTTCAACAGCTTTCTGAAGTGTTCTAATTCTTCGTCACTGTAAGGGGTATTGTTAATCGGTGCGTCTAAATGATTCATAATGATTGATGATTAGATTTTTTAGAATTCTAATATTATAAACCGATTATCAGGCTCAAAGTTTCACCAGTCAAAAAATAGACAACAAAAAAGGGCTGCTTCAATAAAGAAACAGCCCTTTTTAGAAATCGGGATGATACTATACGTCTCCGTTGTTTTTCATATCCTGAATTTCTAAGCGAATTTCTTGTGCCTTTTTCTTCATTGCCTGAAGAGTCTTTCGGGCACGGGTACCGGCAGCTTTATTGCCCTTTTCATAAAACTTGTTGATATCCGGCTCCAGTTCTTCTAACATACTGTTCATTTCGTCGTATCGGCTCATTGTATACTCCTTATTGTTAATTAATATTTATTGTAAAATCATTCCGATGCCTAAATTGCACCGAATGCTCGAATCTAGGTATATGAAACTGATCTGTCAAGTAAAAAAGCCCATTTCTAATAAATTAAGTGGGTTTTTAGGTTTTTTTGATGTAAAAAATCTAAAAAACGGGCAAAAAAACGAAGATTTTGAAAAAAATCAGTGAATAGAAATGGTTTGATTTAAATCGGGGATTTGATTGAAATCGCGGGCGGTGGTAAGCCTTACGGGGCGATTTAAGTGTGAAAACTCATCTGGAATGCGTGCTTCACGGAATGAATCGTCCATCGTTTTCCAGTTCATTTCATTAGGCCGGCCTGTGTTTGTAAAAATTTCTGATTCATCCGATTTTGAAAAAATGATCAGTTCACCGGTTTTTAATTCGTCAGACAGGAAGGATGTCATTTTAGCCAAATCCAGAACGGCGGGCTGATCAGTATCCACATTTTGCACCAAGGTTGAGAGCAATAACACCGACTGCCGGGGTAAGTGATCGAAAAAAGAGTGATCCATCTGCAACCGGTCATCACTCAGAGTAATAAAATTTCGTTGTGAAGGATTGATGCCGATGGTAGAAACACCCTCATCAGCGAATAGGGCTACAAGACGGTGGTTGAGGTCTTTAACGGCTCGAATCCGGGCTTCATCCCGCATCACCCCGGTTTGTATTACCCGTTCGGTGTAAGCACTATCGGCATGAAGGATGATTGAGCGGACATCATTCTTCTGCTGCTGTTGTGAAAGCGAGCGTGCCAAAGTAGTTAAAAAAATGGGGTTATCGAGATGTTTGTAATCCAGTGCTGCGATATACTGCATAATCTATTCAGTGAGCGATGAAGAGTGAAAACCGTAGGGGAGCAAATCATCCGCAAAATGAACAGATTCGGAATGATCGGCGTGATGGAGGTGTACTTGCCGGCCGGACATGTGCTCAATAATCACTTGTCTGCAAGCACCACACGGACTGCTAAATTCGCCTTTACTCGTGTGGATATAAAGTTTCTTTAGTTTTGTACTGTTGTAAGTCAATGCTTTTGCGAGTGCCACCCGTTCCGCACAAAGTCCCATATTCCAGGAAGTACATTCGATATTCACCCCGCTGAAATAACCGTTTTCCGTTTCAACCAGAGCAGCGACAGGGAAATTCGATTCATTGACGATAGCTTTCCCCAATAAGTCGCTTAGGGTTGTTTTCGGTTCAATACTTTTTTCTAACCTGAGATCTGCAAAATCAAAATCAGGCAGATCATTAATTTTAAGTTCACTAATTTCTATTCCGAGTTCTTCCTCCCAAAATGGTAGCTGCGGGTCTTCAATATTCGTTGCAGCCAGTTCTTCGGGTTGATGTCCTTCACTCAAACAGCAAAAAAGGGCATTTTGTGCGGCGGTGATCGTTAGGGGAAAGGAGGCATTTTCAATACGGACGCCGGGAAAGTATTTTCCGTCTTTACTTTTGACTACAGCCAGTTCTTGTTTGCCTGAATAGGGGGTATAGCTGTGGGATAAGAGCTTAGGAATTTTCATTAACTGTTAGCTTTGTATTTAAAGTGAGCCTTATCGGTCATCCCCCTGCGCCCCCTTCAAAGGGGGACAAAAATCCATTTAAAGGTATATATTTTTTTTTAAATAGCGATAATCATAAGGAAGAATTTTAATCTCAAAATATTTTCATCATTCTCTTCGAAGAAGAGGATAGTCCCCCTTTGAAGGGGGGGGCGCGGGGGGATAACTGGAATAGATTTTTAACACCGGGCTATATTTTTATATCATTAAAAACTCACCATTCCGGACCCTAAAACAGCAATCATTCTTTTAATTCCTTTCCGCCACAGGCCCGGTGACAGAAGGGGAATTTTCAATAATCGATGAAACCACAGCATCGGCAACAGCTGCTCGAATCTGACTGATATTTTCGCCATATGAACGATACGGGTAAGTGCGATTTGTCAGCAGAATGATGGCTAAATCTTTTTTGGGATCAATCCAGAAACTGGTTCCGGTAAAGCCAAGGTGCCCGAAAGTTTTGTCGCTGGTCAATGAACCCGCAGTGCTGAAACCCGGACTTTTCATATCAAAGCCGTAACCGCGGTGAACCTGCTCAGACTGCCGTTTCGTAAAAATAGCTATGGTAGCGGGATCAAGATACTGCCTTCCCGCATAAGAGCCGTTATTGAGCAGCATCTGACAATAGATAGCTAAATCGCCGGCGCTGGAAAATAAGCCTGCATGACCTGCAACACCATTCAGATACCAGGCCCGTTCATCATGAGCCTCGGCCCGGATGGTTTTCATTCGGTAAACGGTATCGATTTCTGCGGGAGGAATGCGGTTTGAAATCCAGCCGCCCACTTTCTTAGGGTTGAACCATGTTGAGCTCATGCCAAGCGGGTAATAAAATTCCCGTCGCGCAAATTCATCCAGTGATTTTCCTGAAACCTTTTCAACAATTTCTCCCAATAGAATGAAACCAAGGTCGCTGTATTCATAAGTAGTACCCGGCTCATAAATCAGCGGTTCATTTTTGATCGCTTCAATTATTTCTTCTTCGGTTTTAAGCTCATCCACATACACCCGAAAGGCCGGGAGTCCTGAATTGTGTAATAACAGGTTTCGAATGGTAATTTGGCTCTTCTTTCCTTTTCGGAACTCAGGAATATATTTGCCCACTTTATCGTCAAGGCTGACTTTCCCTTCATCAATCAGTTTCATAATGGAGGGTGTGGTGGCAACCACTTTGGTGAGTGATGCCAAATCGTAAATGGTATTTGCCCGCACCGGTTTCAGCTTTTCATAAGTATGATAGCCGAACCCTTTTTGATAAGCGATGACGCCATCTTTAATCACGGCAACTACTCCGCCCGGAAAAGTGGAATCGAAGACGGCTTCATGCATAATGTCCGCTACTTTTTGGAGGGAGTCGCGCGAAATTCCCACAACTTCGGGCTGATCGTATCGAAGTGCGGTTTGCGGCAGAGTGATACCATCGCCGATTTCATACATTCCAGGTATCTCAATGGGCAGTCGTCCGCTGATTTCAGAGCCACCAAACAGGGCCGGAGCCACACTTGCAATTTGTCCTTCATTAGCTGCCCAGGCCATTAGCTGAACATCGGTTTTGGGCAAATCCTGAACCACATATGGATTTCCAAAAGCGACGAGTACCGAAGGTTTATCCTGAATAAGTTTTTTTATAAACTTTTGATGCTCCTCGCTAAGCTGAACTTCTTGCCCTGACCGTACATAAATGAAGGAACCGATCACAATCAAATCTGCATCACGGGCATCTTCGAGCATTTCTTCTTTTTCCTTTTTACTGGTTCGGGCATCCAGTACATGGGACATCACATAAGGATGGTAGCGGCGCATTCGTCTTGCCAGTGATGATCCGCCTGACTCATCATCACTTACCGTAACAACGATTACTTCGGGGTATTCAAAAGCCCTGATTGGCAGAATATCACCCTTATTTTTAACCAGAGTGAGTGATTTTCGGCTGATTTCTGCGGCTATAAGTTCGTGAGCACGCGTATTTATTTTTGAACTGAGGGCACTGACATCAACGTTACTGTCCTTAAAGAGGCCGTGCTGCTTTTTCCATCTTAACAGCTTTCTTACTGACTCATTTATCTGGCTTTCAGGCAACCTTCCTTGGCGGACAGCCACCTCAACTTCATGAATGGCGGTGAGCATATCGGGACTGAGCAGCATAATATCGGCCCCGGCTTTTAAAGATTTAATGACGGCATCACCCGGTGAAAAATGGGATGAAATACCTTTCATTTCGAGTCCGTCGGTGATTACCAAACCTTCAAAATTAAGAGAATCTCTTAAAATCCTTTCCAGAATGGTTGAGTCCATTGTTGCAGGCAGGCCATTGCCAAATTCCGGGAAGGCGATATGTGCGCTCATGATACTTTTGATGCCGTTTTCGATTGCTGAACGAAAGGGAACAAGTTCAACCGTATCGAGACGGGCGTAATCAAAATTAAGAACGGGGAGAGCAAGGTGCGAATCGGTAGATGTGTCGCCATGACCGGGAAAATGTTTGCCGGTGGCTATGATTCCTTCCGATCTCACCCCCTCAATAAATCGGTTACCATACAAAGCTACGGTATCAGGATTCGCCGAAAAAGACCTCACATTAATAACAGGATTTTCCGGATTATTGTTGACATCCAGTACCGGGGCAAAAACTTGATTCACTCCAAGTGCTTTGGCCTCACGAGCGGTAATTTTGCCTACCCAATAGGCGTAATCGGGGTTTTGGGTAGCAGCAACACCCATGGCGGGAACAAAACGAGTAGCACGGTTTAAACGCATGGCCGCACCGTATTCCATATCCTGGGTAATCCAAAGCGGGATTTTGCTGATGCCCTGCAACTTATTGGTTAGAACGGCCTGAGCATAAATATTTCCGCTAAAGAAAATAATTCCGCCAACGTCATGCTCTTTAATTTTTGACACCAGTTCCTGATACTCATCTTCATCGCTGCTTTTGAAATAACCATTAGCGGGGATGAAAAACAGTTGCCCGACTTTTTCATGCAAACTCATTTGGGCAAGCAGCGAATCAATGATTACAGTATCGCCCGGGGCATAGCTTTTTTGAGGCTCGGGCTGAGGAATTTGGGAGCTGTCAACCGAAAGGGAGTCGATTTGTGTTAAAATGCTCTCCTGTTCCAGGGCAACTTGGGCAACAGACTCGGAATCAACGGTTTCTTTACTGGTTGAACAGGCCTGGACCAGGAAAATGAAAGCGATAAAAAGGGTGATGGTTAAAGAATAGCGAATATCAGTGAATGAGGAAGTATCTTTCATGCTTTGGATATAAAGTTATTAAGGGCCTGAAGGCGTGATAACTTAGTTGAAATGCAGGTGTGAATCAACGAAAAAAAGTTGTCATTCTGAGCGGAATGAGCGGCAGGGAATGCAGTCTTCCGAAGGAATGCCTACGGCAGAAGAATCTTCAAATAAGGCAACTGCCTTTATCAAGAGTTTCTTTAAAACATTTAGCAGCCATTTAAAAGGAGATCCTTCGGGTGCGGCCTGAAAAGCACCGCCTTCGCTCGGGATGGCATTGCCATTGTTTAAGATTTACCGGTCGCAGGTCTGTGACTTATGGTTAACATTTTAGCCATCACTCTTCCGGTACCAGCGTCATGGTCTTGAACTGGTTTTCTTTGAAGAACGTACTGTCCTGGTATAAAAACTTATACTGGCCTTCGAGCCAGCTATTGGTTTGGTCGCCGTAAAAGCGCGAAAGAGGATTCCCCGATTGTCCGGTTGGCAGGATAGACCAGGTTCGGCTAAGGTCGGAGAGGTCAACAATGCGCCGAATGGAAGCTCCTGCAATCATTTCAAAAGGGCTGTTCCAGCTATAATTTCCCGCATTGACGCTCATGTTGTTTCCCGGAACGGAATAGGGCCCTTTATTGAATACATTTTTCACAATCACTTTTAAAGCTGCAGGCGCCCCGGGAGCCCCGGCAGCTTGTCCCAGCAGCGGGGGCTTTAAAGTAAGTGTATGCAGGCGTTCCCACCGCCACTCAAAAGGTTCACTGCCATAATTTCGCTGTAAAAACCCGATCGTTTCGCTCATACTTTTGATGATGATATCTTCGCTTGACTCCAATCGTTCAGTGGTTACATTATCAAAAAAGGAGCTTCCGTTGCGTAAAAAGCGCATGAGTGTTTGAGCGGGCATGGCGGAGAACTTAGTATAATTCTCGTATACGGGCCGGGTCATTTCATCCTGAAAAATATTTTGAGAGAGGTTGAGCAGGAAAACTTCCATAATTGAAGCAGCCGTTTCAGACTCATCATAAGAAAAGTCCCAGTTTTCGAGATAGGAAATAACTGTTTCAAAATTGTTTTCACTGTTGCTTTTTAAAACAGGTAGTATTTGTCGGGTGAGGTCTTGAGCGTAAAGAGAATAGGCATCATACTGCATTTGCTGAAAAATTTCGGGGGACAGTAATTTGTCCTGTGTTAAATACTGTCTGATACGATTATAACGGGAATCAGATTGCCAGTAAATGGACAAGTAGTAGGGATAATCCTCACTTACGATTGAGTTATTCGCATTGGCGACCCATCCACGCCCGGGGTTGACCACTGCGGGGAGTTCATCAAAAGGAACAAAGCCTTTCCAGTCCTGTGACGGATCCCAGCCCTGGCGAAGCAGTACGGGATTTCCGGAGCGTATAGGGACGTTAGCCATCGTTAGCCGGGCAATATTTCCGGCTTTATCGGCATAAATTACGTTTTGAGCCGGTACTTTAAACATGCTTGCCCCGCGTCGAAACTCCTTGAAAGACTGAGCCCAGCCCATGGTCATAAGGGCTTCAATTTCATTGCTTACTTCGTAGCCGGTCCAGTTCATGGTGATTACCCGATTCTGGACATACCGTTGCTCGGGAAAAATATTAGAAATAACCGGCCCGTGTTTGCTTACTTTTCGGGTGAAGAGGACATCTTCGCCGTTTTTTACTTCAATTACTTCTTTCTGAATTTTGAATTCGGCATATACCGGTTCACCAGCCAGTGAATCAAGCACATATTGATTCTCGTTTTGCGGGTTTACGGCCTCCTGGAAGAAATCAATGTCATCCAGCATTACATTGGTGAATGACCATGCCAAGTGTTCGTTTTGGCCGAGGATTACGACCGGGGCTCCGGCTAAAGTTGCTCCTGAAAGATTCCTCCCGTTAAGGTTGAGATGAACTTCATACCATCTGCCCGGAATATTCAACCCCAAATGAGGGTCACCAGCCAGCAGCGGCGCATTTGAAGTTGATTTCTGACCGCTGATTGCCCAGGCGTTACTTCCTTTTTGATAGCCCTGAATGCCCCTCAATTCTAATAGATTTGTCGTTTTCTCAAGCAGCGGCAGCAAGGTCTGCGCCCACGACAATGATTTTACATCACTCTTTAAGCTGCTTAAAAATTCGTTGCCCGGCAACAACTCGGCAAACTTTTGTGGGGACAAATGCTCTAATAAATAAGCATAAGTGAGCTCTGTTTTCCAGGCGGTATTGAGATCCCAGGCCATCAATCTGGCTAAGGCGATGGAATGAGTTACCGTCCATGGAATGGGCTCCATATTAGTAAGCGTAAACTGGATGGGCAGGCTTTTGGAATGTTGTTCAACATAAGCATTAACACCATCTGCATAAGCTTGCAGAAAACTAACTGCTGAATCTGATAATGTATGTTCTATTTTTTGGGAGATTCGCCAGAATCCCAATGTTCTCTGCAATTTATCGAGAGGCAAAAGTTTTTTACCAAAGAATTCGGCAAAGCGTCCTTGTGCGGCCAATTGACTCAACGTCATTTGCCAAAGCCGGTCTTGAGCATGTACATAACCAAGGCTGTAATACAAATCATGTTTATTTTCAGCATAAATGTGCGGTACGCCATACGAATCCCAGTGAATTTCTACTTGCTGATGAAGCTGCGGCTGCTCAAGAGTTGTTTGGTAATCGGGCAGGGGGCGGTAGAAGGTCCAGTAAAAAGCAAGCCCTGTGATTCCGATGCTAAAAATGAGTAGAAAAATTACAATTCGAAGGAATGTTTTCATGCCGTGGGAAATAGTGATATCTAAGAACAACTGAAAATATGGTAGGAATGATTAAAAGTCCAAGAATTAACCATTAATACTCCTTGCAATAAGGTTCATCAGGGGGACTAGTTTTGCCGCCCGATAAATGAAAAAGAGTAACAAGAATGCTGCTCTAAGTAGAAACCGCAGAGGTCGCAAGGGTAACGCGAAGTTCGCCAGGATTTCCTTGCGCCCTCCGCGCCAGTCTTAGCGAACATCGCGGTTAAAAGTATTAAACTTAGAATCTCCTCGTCGTACATCTGGTTTTGATGTCCGACGAGTGGCGAAGCCTGATAATATGAATTAGTTAAGAAGCTTTCGGTGCTTTAGTGGTAAAAATGAATATTGAAAATGCCTCATAAATTCAATACTCTCTGTCCTTGAACTGAAAATTTTTTTAAACACATTTAGGAGTTATGGAGATTAAAAAAGCAGCGGTTATTGGCGGCGGAACAATGGGCAATGGAATTTGCCATGTATTTGCGATGAATGATATTCCTGTTCATTTGGTGGAAATGAATAAAGAACTGGCGGAAAAAGCGTTGAATACGATTGAAAAAAACCTGGATCGGATGGTGAAGAAAGAGAAAATCGATTCAGCCCGCAAGGCACAGTCACTCGATAACATTTCAACCTTCACTAATGTTATTGAAGCCGTTAAGGATGTAGATCTGGTTATTGAAGCCGTTCCCGAAAATGTAGACATCAAACGAAAAGTGTTTGCCGATATTGATAAGGCTGCGCCCAAAGAAGCAATTCTTGCTTCCAATACATCATCCATTTCGATTACCAAACTGGCGGCGATGACCTCACGTCCGGAGAAATTTATAGGAATGCATTTCTTTAATCCTGTTCCTGTAATGAAGCTGGTTGAAGTGGTGAAAGGCTTTGAGACGAGTGATGAAACCGTCAAAACGATTGAAAAGACGTCGCGGCTGCTGGATAAAACGCCGGTGCCTGTAGCTGATTATCCGGGATTCGTATCTAACCGGGTGCTGATGCCAATGATTAATGAAGCTATTTACTGTGTATATGAAGGTGTAGGCGAGCCTGAAAATATTGATTCGGTGATGAAACTCGGAATGGCACATCCTATGGGTCCCCTGCGGCTCGCTGATTTCATAGGTTTGGATGTGTGTCTGGATATTTTGAATGTGTTGTATGAAGGATTCAAGGATCCTAAGTACCGGCCGTGTCCGTTGCTGGTGAAGATGGTCGATGCCGGCAAGCTGGGGGATAAAAGCGGAGAAGGGTTCTATGATCACTGATTAAGCTGATTACCTGATTAACGTAAAGGTACAGGGAATTTTCCTCCCTTCGTCATCAATAGCGCAGGAATTAATTTCCGCGCTATTGATGAATTTTCTCTGTGTCTCCTCGCGTAACTTTGTGCAATAGTTTGGGAAATATTTTACTAAACAATACAATTTTTTGTAAGCATTCCTTTAACTTATCACCTCTTTTAAAATTCAATAATAACTTCTATGATCGATTTACGAAGTGATACCATCACCAAACCAACATCCGGAATGCGAAGTGCAATGGCGGAAGCCAAAGTCGGGGATGACGTATATGGCGAAGATCCAACTGCCAATGCGCTCGAACAAAAAGTGTCTGAAATGTTTGGCTTTGAAGCAGGACTGTTCGTCCCCAGCGGTACGATGGGAAATCAGCTTTGTGTAAATGTGATTACTGAGCCGGGTGATGAAGTTTTAATCGAGAAAACGGGACATATTTTTAATTATGAAACAGCGGCCGCCGCTCATCTTTCATCCGTTCAATTAAAACCTATTCTCGGAGAGCAGGGCAAACTATCGGATGAGCGGCTTCAAGATAGCGTTCGCGGCGCTTATGACTGGGAACCGCTTACCAGGGTTATTGCCGTGGAAAACTCAACCAACAAGGGGGGCGGGGCTTGCTACTCTGAAGAAGAATTATCTGCTATTCGATCTTTTGCCGATGAACATCAGTTATTTGTTCACTTAGACGGTGCAAGAATCTGGAATGCAATGACGGCAACAGGAACCGATCCTAAATTTTACGGCTCAATTGCAGATACCATGTCCGTTTGCTTCAGCAAAGGATTGGGCGCACCAGTGGGATCAATGATGCTGTCGTCAAAAGAAAACATCAAAAAGGCGCGGCGAATGCGCAAGATGTGGGGCGGAGGGATGCGCCAAATCGGGATTCTGGCAGCGGCCGCAGATTATGCTATTGAAAATCATCTGCCGCTCTTAAACAAAGATCACCGCCGGGCGCGGGAGCTGGCTGAAACCATAGATTCCTGCAGCAAACTTTCCATCAATCTTGAATCAGTTGAAACGAATATCCTGATTTTTGATGTGACGGGAGAGCCTGCCGAGTCAGCCGTTGGAAAGCTGGAACAAGAAGGAGTGAAGGTAGTACCTTTTGGCCCCCAAACCCTGCGCGCTACTTTTCATTTTGAGATTACGGACGAAGATTTAAAACAGCTTCAATCTGCCTTTATAAAACGCTTTAATAACTAAAGTAGGACGGACATCCTGTCCGTCACCAAAGTTCTGTTTGTCGAAGCCCGCCCTGAGTTACGAAGACTTCGTCGCCTCTTTCTCCCACAGATCACGAAGTTCTTTGGGCAGGGCTTGTTTAACTTCATCTATTTCGCCTGCCGAAACATTTTTGCTAAGCACTGCAAATACAGCCCGTGCGGAATGTTCAGCATCAAGCCGGGGATCTACATCCTGCATATAACTTCGAATGTGATCTAAAAACTCGTCCTTAGTACAGTCTTTTTTAGGCACGGAAGAAGGTTTCCAGTTCTCATAATAAAATCCTGTAAGTAAAACGGGAAGCTGCGCTGCCAGGTGAACGGCTTCATTTACAGGTAGACGGTCACGCAGGGTTTGAAGCGTAGCACGGAGTGCCTGAAAAGCTTTATGCCTGTCATAGATATTTGCCTTCATGCTCACATCATCCACGATTTTCATTGACTTTTGAACCGTTGTGTCAAATACTGAAAGTCCGGTAGTAGTCATTATTTTCCTCCCTTTTAATTCGTGTTTAATTACTGATGAATGAAAACAAACTCGTTAGAAGTGCCATTCAAAATACTGCCGGGAAAGTGGGGGATTTTCCTCAACATTTGTTCATTGATCCGACTCAAGGAGCGGGTGATCACGATCCACGAATTCTATATCATACATGTTGTAAAACCCGAACTGAAACTGATTATTTATATACGGGCTTATGGCCTTTAAAAATTGCCAGTACCAGTCATCACCAATCCGGTTTTCCAGTTCCTTGCGATAAGCTTCGACAGCCATATCTAAATAATACTGGCCTTTAAAAGGAGGGATGTAATACTGCTTTTCCGTCGGTACTTGATAGGTACCCATTTCAGTCATTATTCCGCCTGACATTAAACGGTCAAATTGCCCCCGAAGAATTATTTCTCGCCTTTCCTCATCCAGCCTGAGTTTTTGTTTTGTAGAATCATTTTCCTGTGCCATGAGCAACAATGGGAACAAGACAAAAAAGCCAAGAGCTATTCCCCGAAAAATGGTTTTATTTAATTGAAGTTTAGTCAAATGATGTTCTTCTAATGATTCCCAAGTAGTATAACATTAAAAATTAGCATTTGTTTTCCAACAAAACATAAAACTAAGTTTTTTATTGACTACCAAGTACTTAGAACTCTTTTTCTATAAAAAAGACAGGTAATTGAAGCACCATTAACAACACCTAAATAAATTAGGTGATTATGATAGACGGATAAATAAAGCTCAAACAGTAATGAAAAGTAAGTGATTGATTTTTAAAAGGTTATGAATATAATAAGGGTCGAGCTTAAACTAATTCACCATCCCCTTAATTTTTTAAGGGCAAGTGATTAGAATTGGGAAGGAAATCTAAAGATACTATTTTTAGTTATGATATTAATCATTGTTATCCAATGGGTTACGATAAATATTTAATATGAATTTTAATATTTCTTAAGGCTATCGTAGTAGGTTTCCAGCTTAAATCTGAGTTCATATAAGGATAGCTGTTTGAAATTTATCCCATTCAAATCCACCTAACCCCCTTTGAAAAAAAGGGGGAGTTCTGGTGGTTTTTGAGAGTCTCGATCTGGTTATAGTAAACATTTGGGAACAAGAGATTTTTCTATAACAATCAAAAAAATCTCAACTTTCCCCTTAAAGAATAGGGGGCGGGGAAATCTCCGGGAAGGGTTTTTGTAGCGAGGACCTCAATTATTTCACTTCCCGCGCCAAGCCAATTCGTCCTCTTTCAAGATCGAGGGAGATAATTTTCAATTTTAAAATATCACCTACTGAAACCACTTCATGTGGGTCATCCACTTTACGGGAGGCCATATTCGAAATATGCAGCAGGCCGTCTTGCTTCACACCGATATCAACAAAAGCTCCAAAATCTACGACGTTGCGAACGGTTCCTTCAACAATCTGTCCCTCGCTCAAATCTTCCATTTTCATGATGTCCTGGCGCAGTACGGGCTTGGGTAGGGATTCACGTGGATCACGTCCCGGTTTTTGCAGATTCTCAATGATTAATTCCAGGGTAGGAACGCCTATACCAATCTCTTCAGCCACCTGTGTTTTATTGATTTTTTTTAGTTTTTGCGATACGCTTTTTTGCTCTTGGTTGAGGCTCTCCAGATCGATACCGAATAGATTACAAAGCTTCTCGGCAGCGTCATAACTTTCGGGGTGAATGGCGGTGTTATCCAATGGGTTTTTAGAATCGGGAATACGCATAAATCCCGCCGACTGCTGAAACCGAAATTCACCGACTCCCGTGATATCTTTGATCTCTTCACGACTCGAAAATATGCCCTCTGTTTCGCGACGCTTTACAATATTTTTTGCCACCCGCCAGCTAAGTCCTGAAATATGAGCAAGCAGCGGTGCGCTGGCGGTGTTGAGGTTAACGCCCACTTGGTTTACGCAGCTTTCAACCACATCATCCAGCGATTGTGCCAATTGATTTTGATTTACATCATGCTGGTATAGTCCCACCCCAATCGATTTGGGATCAATTTTTACCAGCTCTGCCAGCGGATCAAGTACCCGGCGCGCTATAGAAATATTGCCTCGCTGGGCAGCCTGCAAATCAGGAAATTCCTCTGCCGCTATCTTTGATGCAGAGTACACCGAAGCACCGGCTTCATTCACAATCAAATAATTCAATTCCTCATCAGGATATTTTTCTTTTCGCTTTTGAATGAATTCCGCCACAATTTGCTCTGTTTCCCGACTGGCCGTTCCGTTGCCGATAGCAATAAGATTCACTTTATATTTGTCAATGAGCTGTGTAAAAACTTCTTCCGCTTCGGCCACTTTATTTTGAGGCGGGGTGGGGTATGTGGTTGTTCCTTCCAAATATTTACCTGTTTCATCAACTACGGCAACTTTACAGCCCGAGCGATAAGCCGGATCTATTCCCATTACCACTTTACGATCGAGCGGAGGCTGCATCAGCAGGCCGGAAAGATTGGTGGCGAAAGTTTCGATGGCATGAGCATCTGCCTTTTCAGTTAAGCTGTTGCGCAATTCGCGTTCAAGTGAAGGAAAAAGCAGACGTTTATAAGCATCTTCGACAGCATCCTGCAATAACGGAATGAAAATGCTTTGGTCATTGGTAATCACGGCGTCATCAATATTTTCAAGCGTGACTTCATCCCACAAATCCACATTTACAAAGAGCACGTTTTCACGTTCACCCCGGTTGATGGCTAAAATTTGATAGGGTTTTAAATACCGGACTTTCACGGAAAAGTCGTAATAGTTCTCAAAATTTGTTCGCTTATCAACAGCGGGATTTTTTTCAGTTTTGATTACCGCATGTTCCTGAAAAATATCCCGCAGCTTTTCCCGGACTTCGGTAGATTCGTTAATCCATTCAGCCACAATATCAAGAGCGCCCTCTATCGCTTCTTCGGTTGAATGAACTTCCTTTTCCTCATCCACAAACTTAGCAGCATATTCTGCAGTTTTGCCTTCTTCAATTTCTTGCTGCCAGATCAGCTCAGCCAGGGGCTCAAGTCCCTTTTCTTTGGCCATAT
Source organism: Balneolaceae bacterium (assembly GCA_036381435.1). Classification (GTDB taxonomy): domain Bacteria; phylum Bacteroidota; class Rhodothermia; order Balneolales; family Balneolaceae; genus Fodinibius. The sequence continues at coordinate 64,196 of DASVCW010000019.1, forward strand.
CACCTTTGGTTTTTCTCTTTTTCTTGTAAGGCAGATAAAGGTCTTCCAGTGTTTTGAGATCATCGCATTTCTTAATTTTCTCTTCAAGTTCGGGCGTTAATTTTTCCTGCTCATCAATAGATTTGAGAATCGTTTTTTTGCGGTCTTCAAGCGTTTTATAGAATTCCAGTTTATCCCGTACACTCCGAATTTGCTCTTCATCCAGTCCGCCGGTTGCCTCCTGGCGGTAACGGGCCAAAAAGGGGACGGTAGCACCTTCATCCATAAAATTCGCCACTGTTTTGATCTGTTTCGGGCTGAGGTTTAATTCGCTTGCGATACTGCTGTAAATCTGAGAATCGGTCATACTGGAAGCTGGAAATTGGAAGTTAGAAATTGGATGTTGGCCCTCCTTCGCTAAAGCTACGTAGGGCAAAATGTTTGAAAGTTGCTTACCCTACGAAGCCTCGGCGTAGTAGGGGATATTTGAAACGGGGCAGAAAATAAACAGCTTGCGATAATTTGTACAATAGAATTTGATCTCAATTCAATCTGATAATTTAACTTTGTGTTCCTTTGCGCTTCTTTTGCCGAAGGCATTCCTTTGGAAGAGAAACTTTGTGCAATAGTTTGGCAATAAACCGATAAAACCCGTTATTCTTTAATAAGACTCCTTATATTTCTGCGTTTCAAAGAGTAACAGAATTAAAACAAGTATTAAAAACAAAGTTATGAACAGTTCCGATAGTATTTTTCCAAAACAGCATAAAATTTTAGTTCTTCTGTTGGGACTGTTGGTATTTTCGCCTTTTAATCTGCTTCAGGCTCAAAATTTTGATTATAAACCTTATCCCAAGCTGGATTTTGATTTCACAAATCTCGAATTGACCCTGGGATTGCAGCCTCAGAATTTACGGCTGAATGGAGCGGCTACTTATCAAATAAAAGCCAACATCAGCGGCGCCGATACTGTCATCTTATATGCAAGTCGATTGGATATCAGCTCTGTTTTGGTTGATGAGAGCAAAGCCGATTTTATGCTTCACAACGATTCACTTTTTATACCGTTGAGCCAGCCCTCCGAAAGGGGGCAAACCTATGAGCTTTACATACGCTACTCTGCGAGTCCGCGTTTCGGCTTGCTTAGAAATGCCAGCGGCACCGTCTGGACCTCACAGCTTCCTCAATCTCAACGGCATTGGGTGCCCATTGTTGATAATCCCCATGTCACCCTTCAAACCATTTTTAATATTTCGGTCCCTTCCGGATTCAATGTCCGCGCGACCGGAATCAAAACCGGGCAGGAAGCCGCTTCGGTTGATGTTGTTACTTATCACTTTGCAACCGATAAAGAAGTACCTGCATCAAGCCTTGCCTTTTCAATCGGCCGGTTCAACCATCATTCTACTGTTTCGGGAGATACTAAAATTAATCTGGTAGTCGAAGATGCCCTGGCTGATACTGTTGATGCTCAACAACTTTTAAAATCAGCTTCCGGTTATTTAGCACAAATAGAAGAAAAATTACAACGCGAATATCCTTTTGCTGAACTGGATATCATGGTGCTTGAAGATCACAACTGGGAGACCAGGTCGTGGGCAGCTTCAACCATTTTTCTCTACAAAAATCGCGGAGATTTACAGGTTCAATTGATGCGGGGAATCGCAGCTCAATGGTTTGGGGTGTACCAGAGGGCAGGCCAGTGGAGTCAGGCCGATGCCATCACTCTTTATCAAACCGTGATACAACAGTCAATGCCAGACTCCACAGCATTGCTTGAGATTAAAGATCAGCCAAGTACTCCCTTTACCACTGTTTATGATAACTTTGGAGTGAAGAGCTGGAATGAATGGCAGAAAGGTTTTTCCGACTGGGAAAGGGAATCACTGAAAACGATCATCATGGAAGCCGCGGGTGAAGTATTAAGTAGCCTTCCGCAGGTCATAGGCTGGGATAATTATGCCGAATACTGGTACCGAAAAAGCGGACAGCCTTTGTTTGATGCGCCCGTTTTCTATGTTCAAAGTGAAGATACTGTTGCCGAAACCAAGCTGAAATCAGGTCCGGAATCAGATTCTGTTGCTTATCGGGTAGATTATTCATTAGATGAAGCCGCCAGCCAACTCACGCTAAATTTTTCATCCGTGAGTGGCAGTTACGATGAGCTAACTACCCTGAAGGCTTATGAAGTTTATCCGTCTAAAACCGATACGGTTGAAGTTACCTTTACCGGAGCCGAAGATTCTATCGTGCTGAAGGTTTCTCCGATGATCAGCACTCTGCGATTGGAAATTCCAAAAGATCTAAAGTTACGACTGGATGAGTATAAGCCTGCAAATTTCTTGATTTATGAACTTCGCAACGGAGAGTCGGTTGAGCAGCGAGCAGAAGCCGCCCGAAAATTAGGTCTTTATGCAGAGAATCCCGACCTGCAGTTAGTCATTACGGATTTCATGAACCGGGAAACCAATCCTAAAGTAAAAGCGGCCCTTCTAAGTTCTTATGGGGATATTACCAAAGGCGCGTCCGGTACCGGACAGGTTTTTATTGATGCGTTGGAAAGTGAAAATATACAGGTTCGCGATGCGGCTTTGATGGCTCTTCAAAATTATAAAAATGATCCTTCCATTTTGAACCGGGTTGAGCAGTTTGCCCTTAATGCTCAGGGTATTGAAGCATTTAGAAAAGGAGTTAAAGTACTTACAGCGATTGCATCAGCCGAAGAATTCAGTAATTTTGTTGAAAATTTAATGGCACGAGAAACAATGAATCGTCGCGCTATTTTCGCTATCCAACAATTGGCCAATATGGGCGAAGTGGAAGACGCAGTGAAAAAAGCTTCCCTTTTCGTGGAGCCCCGCTTTGATTATGAAATCCGAAGTACGGCTTTAAAGATTCTTATTCAGCATAACCAGGGAGACTGGCTGGCCCGCGCTAAGGAGTTACTGAATAGTTTTGATCCCCGTATTCGTTATTTAACAGTAACAGGATTTCAACAAGATCCGGAGCCCGAAGCCAGGGAGTTCCTTCAGGAGTATATGCAGGATGAATATGATGCAAGGGTGTACTTTAAAATCGAGCAATTGCTTCGTGATGAGTGATGCGTAAGGAGTGATGAGTAGCGAGTACGAGTAAGAACTGCCTCATATAACTGCTGTGAAGGAGTTGTACTCCTGAACTTTATAAGAATGAGGCAAAGGCACGAGCGAGACGCTCGCGCTATAGCGCGGGAATTTATTCCCGTGCGTTCCGCCGCGGAGCGAACGGAACGAGATAAATTTGCCATCGTTTGCCGTCTCACTTCTCACGTTTGTTCAAGCCCGAACCCACTTCATTAACTCTTTAAAGCTGGCACTTTTGCCGTAGCTTAGAATACCCACGCTGTAAATCTTGGCGCTGAGCCACATAGTACCGGCAAAAGTTCCAATCATCAATACTATAGAAAGCAGAATTTGCCAAAAGGGCACATCGGTAATAGCAATTCGGGTGATCATAACAATGGGAGTACAGAAGGGAATAAGCGATCCCACTACCGAAAGAGTACTGTCCGGATTTTCAACCGCTTGGAACATGATGAAATAGGCAATCATAATGGGTACCATCACCGGAAACATATACTGCTGAGTATCCGCTTCAGAATCGACGGCAGAGCCGATGGCAGCAAAAATTGCGCTGTAAATGAGATAGCCGAGCAGAAAGAAAATCACGAAATAGATAATAAGCGAAGTGTCAATTTCAGGGATGGTAAAGGCGGATGGATTCATGCCTTGCGATGCTTTCGTGGCCTCTTCAGCTACAGACGTTACAGATTCATTTGAAGAGAGAACCATCGCCGCAATGGGACCGGCCGCGGCAGCAAGCCCAAAGAAAGTAGCCACCCAAATGCTCATTTGGGTCAGCGCAAGTGCGCCTACACCGCCCATTTTTCCAAATAACAGTTCGATAGGTTTAACGGATGAAGCAATAACTTCAATAATCCGATTCGTTTTTTCTTCAATAACGCTTCGTGTAATCAGCCCGCCATAGCTCAAAACAGAACCAAAGATAATGGCACCCATAATTATACCTACCACTGTTAGAAAACCGGTATCATCTTCTGTTTTTTTGCCTTCTTCGGTAAGTTTTCGGGTGATGAGATCTACTTCGCTTTCGTAGATGGCTTTGACATCGGCAGAGACATCCGCCCGTTTTAAACGTTCACTTCGAATTACTTCACGCAAATCAGAACGAATGGATGATTGCAGGCTGATTCCCCCCGCACCGCTGGAAATAAATTCGGGACTTTCACCCTCGCTTATGTTCGCTTCGGTCAGAAAAATATAGCCATCAATCTGCTCAGTCATTACCAGCGAGCGCAGTGAATCTTCCGAAAGGGATGAGAAATCTTCATATTGCTCGCCCGCGATTTCTTCCAGACGAGGATAAAGAACTTCAGTTTGATCAACAATACCAACGGTGTAATCAGTCCCAGAATCCCAAAGGGCAATCCCGATTCCCACACCCATAAACCCGATCATAGCAACCGGAATTAAAATGGTGGCGATGATAAACGCCTTGGAACGGATACGGGTGATATATTCCCGCTTTAGTACAAGAAAAATCTGTCGAAAGCTCATAAATCAGGCCAGTTCTTTTTGATTAATATTATCTTCGCCGACGGTTGAAATGAAGATCTCGTTCAGGGAAGGCTCCACACGCTGGAATTTATAGATTTCGGCGTGATTCATCGCCAGTTTGAGAATATCCTGCATTTCCTGTCCGTTCAGTACGCGAATTTCGGCAAAATTAGTTGATCGATTATTGATGCGAACTCCTTCAAGCTTATCGAGAAAACTGTGATCGCCCTGAAATTCAAGATTGATAGTATTTTTGCCGAATTTTTGTTTGATCTCACGAAGATTCCCCTGAAGCACCGCCTTTCCGTTGTTAAACAGGCAAATATCATCACACATCTGCTCAACCTGTTCCATCCGGTGGGTAGAGAAAAGAACCGTTTTTCCTTTCTCGCGCAGTTCGATCACAATCTCTTTAAGCATTTCACTGTTGATGGGATCAAGTCCGCTAAAAGGCTCATCAAAAATGTAAATATCGGGATCATGGGCGACGGTGGCGATAAACTGAATTTTCTGGGACATCCCTTTCGATAGCTCACCCACTTTTTTGTCGCGCCAGTCAGCTGCATCAAACCGTTCGAGCCAATGATTAATTGCTCCTTTAGCTTCGGATTGTGATAACCCTTTCAGCCGGGCCAGATAGACAAGTTGTTCCCCGACCTTCATTTTTTTATACAGCCCGCGTTCTTCCGGCATATAGCCAATGAGCTGCTGAGTTTTGGGACTCACATCGATGCCGTTAATTTTTACAGAACCTGAATCGGCAATTAAAATGTGATTGATGATGCGAATGGCGGTGGTTTTACCGGCACCGTTTGGGCCCAAAAGGCCAAAAATTCGTCCCTTTGGTACTTCAAAACTAACGTTTCGAACCGCCTGTGTATCCCCAAAAGATTTACTGATGTTATCGACTTCTATAACTGCCATAGATGATCCCTTTTATGAAATTTTCAAAAACATAGTATATACTCGCCAACAAAGAAAGTTTTTGTTTGAATTAACTAAATAGCTTATTCAATTAGTTTTTGGTTAAAGATCTATTAATTTAATGATTTAGAAAAACTCTGCTGATATAATCAGCAGAGCATTAGTCCCCCTTTGAAGGGGGCGCAGGGGGATGGCCGGAGTGTTGTTCTATCCATTGTTCAATAACTCGACCTACGTTTTTTATATCGTTAAAAACTTCTTCATCCCAAAATCTTAAAACGGTAAATCCATTTTCTTCTAATTCTTTTTGCCGTTCCTTATCTTTATACCATTGCCTTTCAAAGTTATGAGTATATCCATCTACTTCAATTATAAGCTTTAATTCTTTGCACATAAAATCAGCTATATAATTTAAAACCGGCCGTTGCCGAAGAAATTGATACCCTTTCATTTTTCTTCCTTGTAACAATTCCGTCCAAAGTCTAATCTCTGCCGGTGTTGAATCTTTTCGTAATTTCCGGGCTAATTCTTTTAGTTTTCGGTTATACCCTAAATGATCAAATTTTTTGCCATAATTTAATCAGTTGCTTTAGCCATCCCCCGAACCCCCTTCAAAGGGGGACTTTTATTGAATTATTTGAAATAATTCAGAACATTATTTCTCTTTGCTAAGAATTAGTTCGTATGTATATCTACTTTAGTATTTTAATATAAACCAAAAGAATTCCTCTACGCATAAATTTGCAACAAGTTTCAACTCTATGAAAATAATTCATCTCAGTGCTGAATGTTATCCTGCGGCGAAAGTCGGGGGACTGGCAGATGTTGCTGGTGCATTGCCCAAATATTTAGCGAAAGAAGGGGCAGATGCTTCAGTTATGATGCCTAAATATGGTACTGAATGGATAAAAGATCACTGCTTTGAAACTGTTTTTAAAAGTACCGCTCTGTTGGGCGATAATGAATTTGAGTTTCGCGTTCAGCGGGAGTCGGAAAATACACTGGGGTTTCCACTTTATGTGATTGATATTCCCGGTCGTTTTGATCGTCCCGGCATTTATTCAGACCAGGACGGGATTTTTTTTTCAGATGATTTTGAGCGATTCGTCTCTTTCCAAATTGCGGCACTCAACTGGCTGAATTCTACTGCTAAAAAGCCTGATATCATTCACTGTCATGATCATCATACAGGTTTAACACCCTTCATGCTTACTCAAAGTTTTCGGTATGGTGACATCAAACATATTCCCACCGTTTTTACCGTGCACAATGCCGAATACCAGGGCATTTTCGATTTGAACAAAAGCGATTTACTGCCGGAATTCAATGAGGAAAACGTCGGGTTGCTGGACTGGGATCAAAAGTTAAATTGCCTGGCAGCGGGACTTAAAAGTTGCTGGAAGATAACTGCCGTTTCTCCTTCTTATATGGAAGAACTTAGCCACAAAAGTAGGGGATTGGAGTGGCTGTTTCAGAATGAGCAGCAAAAATCACATGGTATTCTTAACGGCATTGACGAGAAGGTTTGGAACCCTGCTACTGACGGTTTTATCGCCCATAATTACAGCAGCGATGATATAAAAAAAGGCAAGGCAAAGAATAAAAAAGTTCTTTGTGAGCAGTTCGGTTTAAACCCCGAATATCCGCTGATCTCGTATATTGGCCGGCTGGCGCGTGAAAAGGGGGCTGACTTGCTGCCTGATCTTTTTCAGGCTTTACTTGAATCACCTCAAAAGGTAAGTTTTATTGTTCTTGGTACCGGAGAGCGGGAATTGCATCAGCGGTTTAAAGCAATGAGCAATTTTTATGTCGGCTTTTTTGATGCCGCGCTGGACTATAACGAGCCGTTGGCACATCAGATTTATGCCGGTAGTGATTTTTTGATTATGCCGTCACGGGTAGAGCCTTGTGGACTGAATCAGATGTATGCTATGCGGTATGGAAGTGTTCCCATCGTCCGAAATACCGGCGGTTTGAAAGACACGGTGAAAGATATTTCTCAGGGTGAAGGATCGGGAGTTAAATTCAACGATTTTACTCTCGAATCAGCAAACCATGCCCTTTATCGTGCACTTGAATTGTTTCAGGACGAAGATCAAATGAGTGAAATACGGAAGCGAATAATGAACTTAAATTTTTCATGGAATGCTTCTGCAAAAGAGTATATTAGGCTGTATAATGAATTGACAGGTTGAATTAGAATTTCCAGAAGGGAAATTTTGTCCCCCTTGCAGGGGATGATCCCTCATAGAAATTAAGTTAAAAATCACTCCATGCGCGATAAACCAGTATCAGTAATACTTGGCGGGGGACAGGGCAAGCGGCTTTATCCCCTCACGAAATTACGGTCCAAACCGGCGGTGCCGATTGCGGGGAAATACCGGCTTGTAGATATCCCCATTTCAAACTGTTTGAACTCGGGTATTCGCCGTATTTATGTGCTTACCCAATACAATTCTGCTTCACTCAACCGCCACATTAAGAATACCTACAATTTTGATGCGTTTAGCAGCGGTTTTGTGGATATTTTGGCGGCTGAGCAGACACCCAGCAGTAAAAACTGGTACCAGGGTACGGCCGATGCTGTTCGACAATCCATCCATCACATGGAAAATCACAGTTATGAACACGTACTGGTACTTTCCGGTGATCAGCTTTACCAGATGGATTACGAAAATCTGATGCGAAAGCACGAAAAATTTGATGCCGACCTTACTGTGGCAACGATTCCCGTGACGGCAGATGATGCCCCTGCTTTAGGAATCATGAAAACCGGAGACAGCGGGCGAATTGAAAATTTTGTAGAAAAACCTGATCCTGATGATCTAGAAAAATGGAAATCAGAAACAGGTGAAAAGTTCAGTAAAGAGGGGCGTAATTATCTTGCTTCAATGGGCATCTATATTTTTAAAAAAGGAATTTTGAGCAAGCTCCTCGACCAGTTTTCAGATGCTACCGATTTCGGCAAAGAGGTGATTCCCAATGCAATCAGCCATCATTACAAAGTGCATTGCTACGAATTCGACGGTTACTGGACCGACATCGGAACCATAAAGTCATTTTTTGAAGCAAATCTGTCCCTTACTGACGATCTCCCCAAATTCAATCTTTACGATAACGAAGATTCCGTTTATACCCGCGCCCGCCTGCTGCCTGCCTCCAAATTGTCGGGCACTACTTTTGATCACTCGATAGTAACAGAAGGCTGCCTGATTGAAGCCAGCAGAATTGAGCGGTCGGTGATTGGCATTCGCTCCCGAATTGGAAAAGATACCGCCATCAAAGAATCGATCATTATGGGGAATGACATTTTTCAATCGGTTGAAGAAATGGAAAGCGCCAATCCCGAAAATCCATCTATGGGCATTGGCAGGAACTGTTCCATCAGCAGGGCGATCATCGACAAAAACTGTAAGATTGGCAATGATGTTCAGATCGCAGGCGGAGATCATCTTGAAGACGGCGATTATGGCAGCTACAATGTGGTTGACGGTATTGTGATTGTTCCGAAAAACTCTGTTCTAAAAGACGGCACGAAGATTTAGGAAACGTGAGAGGTGAAATGTGAAAAGGCAAAAGGCAAAAGGCAAAGTGGCTGGCCGATTTGCTGCTCATGGGCCTAAAAATTCATAATTCAGCATTCAAAATTTATAATTCCTTTCTTCACCTTGAATTTCTTTAAGCTTTGAAAGCGCTCTTTTCTTTAAATTTTCAAACAATTCTTTGGTGATGTCGCCGATTGTATATTTCAAATGAAGCCAAACGATGTAGGTGGCCATCACATCTTCATGACAATAATGTTCAATTTGAGCTAACTCTCCCCGGCGAAACATTTCGAGTACATCGCTGCCTTCGCCGGTTTGCTTAAAGGGAATGTTGATGAGATGTCCCAAGTGTTTGAGCTTGGGCCAGGAACTGGCGCCGTAATTACTGAATTCATCCAGCAAATCTACATTATGACTGCTGTAGCGGTATCTGATGTCGTAATGATTCAAGCGTTTAGGCACTTGAAGTCCATGCTTCATGGCTCGGTATGTGAGTAGCGGCAGGTCAAATCCCCGCCCGTTATGATGAATCACCCCAAAATCTTTATAAGTGCTCAAGGCATTAAACAACACCTTGAGTCCTTCTTTTTCATCTTTGCCATGCCAGCCCACCTTTTGCTTGGGCATGCCGTTGTTTTCAATCCACAGACCTACCCACGCGATCATTTGATGATACATAGGCGGTAAAAAAGTAGATTTTCCGGGTGCTAGTTCTTCGCAGGCCTGAAGCAAAAATTCGTCGTCATTGTCTACCGGATTTTTAACAACCCGTCTTGCAAACTCAAAGTCGGGGATGGTTTCTACATCAAATACAAAAAACATGAGTGCTACAATTAATTATTAATCCCGCAATCAATAGCGCGGGAATTAGTTCCCGCTATTGATTGCAGCTATTATCTGACGGGTTGGCGATCCGTTTTACATCTACTCGGTCATTTCTCCGGCTAAATTCCGGTTGAACTGCTTGATGACATCCTGATTATCAGGGTACTGAGCCAAAAGATACATTATTTTTGTAAGTGTTGCCTCGGTTGTCATATCGCCGGCACTTAGTGCACCTATTTGAAGCGCTTTTTGTCCACTTTCGTAATTCGACAAATTCACAGAATCGTAAGCGGCTTGTGAAGTAATGATAAGCAGAATACCCTGTTCGGTTAATTTCTTAAAAAACGGCAGTATGCTTTGTTCTTCGTGAATAGGAAAATTTCCACTCCCAAAGGCTTCAACAATAAGTGCGCGGGTGTTTTTGAAATCAATTTGATCCAGGAAATTAGGATCAAGATTGGGATAGATTTTAAGCAGAAACGTCTGATCTGAGAACTGCGGGATGACTTTTAATTTTTGAGATGATCTCCTGACATGATTCTTCATCTCGATATTTAGCCCGATTTCAGCTAAAGGCGGATAATTGGGTGAAGCAAAAGCGTCAAAATCACCGATACTCATTTTGGTTGAGCGATTGCCGCGATACACAAAATCATTAAAACAAATGGCCACTTCGGGCAGCGGCATGGTAGCCATTTCGATGGAATTAACCAGATTTCGGCGGGCATCACTGCGCAGGCTGCTCATAGGTACCTGACTGCCGGTAAAAATTATCGGTTTACCCAAATTTTGAATGGCAAAAGAAAGGGCAGAGGCGGTGTAAGCCATCGTATCGGTGCCATGAAGGATCACAAAACCATCATAGTGCTCATATTTCTTTTCAATAAAGGCAGCTAATTTTGCCCAGTGCTTTTTGTTGATGTCGGAGCTGTCGCGAAATGATAACTGCTCCATTTCAATATCAGCAATTTCTGAAAGTTCGGGAATTTCACGATGAATTAGCTCTGCCCATTTATCCGAATTCAAAGTAGGCTGGCCGCCGCTGATGTCCATTGCAATGGTGCCGCCGGTCTGGATGAGCAGAATTTTTTTCATGAGATTATTTCTGATTGCTTGTGCTTTGATTCAGAAAATAATTGTTCTGACTTACAGTTCAAATTGCATTCTACTTATCTTGTTGTCATTCAGAGCGGAAAAAGCGGCAGGGAGTGTAGGAATGCCTATGGCAGAAAAATCTCCTGAGTCAAGCAACAGATGGTGGTGTAAAGAGTCTCTTTTAGATTCCATGGGCAGACCTATTCCGGAAGTCCTTCGATTCCGCTACGCTCACTCAGGATGACACCTGCAATATTAATAATTTTTAAGCAAACTTTTTTGAGTTCAAATAATTTTTTCCATTACTTACCGTATACTTTTATTTATCGGAGCGGGCAATGGTTACCAAACCGTTTAACATAGTAGCTTTCCTTCACTTTTCGTTTACTGCCATTTTATTGTCAGCCTGCCCCGGTACGTTATTCATCACCCAAAAAGAGGTAGCTTATGAATGTCTATTCACCGTCAAAAATTAGAAATGTAGTGCTGCTCGGCCATTCAGGATCGGGAAAAACCACTTTAGCCGAGACCATGCTGTTCGAATCAGGAAGCAAAAAAAGGAGGGGTTCAGTAGAACAAAAAACGACATCATCTGATTATCATGAGGTTGAACATCAAAAAGGGAAATCGGTATTTTCTACACTTCTGAATCTGGATTGGCGGGGAAACAAAATCAATCTGTTCGATACACCGGGAACGCTCGATTTTATGGGTGAAGTGATAGGCTCTTTGCGGGTGGCGGATACTGCTATTTTTACGCTTAACGCAGAATACGGAGTTGAAGTGGGTACGGAAGCTCTTTGGAAATATACCCGGAAGTACAAAATTCCGTCAATGATCATTGTCAATAAGCCGGACAGCAACCAGTCCAATTTTCAGAAAACGGTGGATATGGCAAAGGAACGGTTTGGCCGGGAAGTGGTGATTGTTCAATATCCGTTTAGCGAAGGCGAAGATTTCCATGCCATCATTGATGTGCTTAAAATGACGATGTATGAATTCCCCGAAAAAGGCGGAAAGCCCGATAAATTGCCTATCCCTGATTCTCAAAAAGCACAAGCTGAATTGCTCCACAATGAACTGGTTGAAATGGTGGCCGAAAATGACGAGACACTGTTGGATTTATATTTTGAGCAGGGCGAACTCACGGAAAGCCAGATGCGTGAAGGCTTGCAAAAATCACTGTTAAATCAGGATATTTACCCACTTTTCTGTTGCAGTGCGAAAAGAAATATGGGTACAGGAAGGGTGATGGGATTCTTGGGTGATGTAGCTCCCAATCCGCTGGAAGCGAATCCGCCGGTAACCACCGAGGGCGAAAAGGTAGAACTTTTACCGGACGGGGAACCTCTGATATTCATGTTTAAAGACAGTTCAGAGTCACATGTGGGTGATATGCTGTTTTTCAAGGTTTATGGGGGGGATATCTACCCGGGATTAGATTTAATCAATCATTCAACCGGCAATATGGAGCGCCTTTCAAATTTGTATTTACCCAACGGCGAAAAGCGGATGGAAGTAGACAAGATAATGACGGGAGATATTGGTGCGACAGTGAAATTAAGAAATACGGATATTAATGATACGCTTCATACAAAAGGAAAAGATATCGCAATAGAACCGATTCATTTTCCGGCTCCCATCATTCGGACGGCCATTAAATTAAAGAATGAGGGGGAAGAAGATAAGCTAGGTACGGCTTTGCATCAGTTACAGCGTGAAGATCCTTCGCTGGAAGTGGAGCACAGCCAGGAGCTAAAACAGATTCTTATTCACGGGCAGGGCGAGGAGCATTTGGCGGCGATTAAGTATATGCTTGAATCGCGTTTCGGGCTTGATATTGAATATGTTCACCCAAGAATTCCTTATCGGGAAACGATCACTAAAGCCGTTCGTACCCATTACAGGCACAAGAAACAATCGGGCGGGGCGGGACAATTTGGCGAGGTTGATATGCTGATTGAACCGCTGCAGGAAAATATGCCCGAGTACAGCGATTTGAAAGTCCGCGATGTGCAGGAGATTGATCTTGAATGGGGCGGCAGGCTGGTTTTTCAAAATTGCATTGTAGGCGGGGTGATTGATAACCGCTTTATGCCGGCTATTTTGAAAGGTATTATGGAAAAGATGGAAAACGGGCCGATGAGTAATTGTCGCGTTCGCGATATTCGTGTTTCTATTTACGACGGCTCCATGCATTCGGTTGACTCTAATGATGCCGCTTTTCGGATGGCTGCTCTTATGGCATTCCGGAAAGGATTCATGAAGGCGGCGCCCCAACTTATGGAGCCTGTTTATGCTGCCGAAGTATCGGTACCGGCAAATTATATGGGCGATGTGATGAGTGATATCAGCACAAGGCGCGGTCAAATTTTGGGGATGGATGGAGAAGGGTCAATTCAGAAAATAAAAGCCCAGGTGCCCTTAGAAGAACTGGATCATTATGCAACCCATTTAAAATCCATCACTAAAGGAAGTGCCACTTATGTTCGCCAGTTTGATCATTATGCCCCGGTGCCTAAAAATATTCAGAATCGCATTGTTCAAGAGACGATGAATCTTGAAGAAGTGGGGTGATAGGAAAGGTATAAGGTATATGGGTATAAAGGTAATCTCGTTCCCTGAAATATCGTAAGTTTGTAACTTGTGAGAATTTCCGCTGCACAAGTTGTAAACTTGCGGTGCTCTATGGGTCGGACATCTTATCCGACAACTTATCTCGTTCCGCCCGCTCTGCGGTGGAACGGATAGAATTTACTCTTTACTCGTTATTACACTATCCAACTTCGGGCTTTCGGGATGTTCTTTTTTTAAGTGATTGATGTATCTTGGCGGCAATTCGAAGAACACTTCATCAGGAATGGGCGGGAACCGACGCTCCATACCTTCTTCAGGACGTTGGGGACGCAAATCAGGATTCCAGGCAAATCCCTCAAGCCTGCGTTCGGCTGTTTCGGGACCTCCCGGTAAATAAGAACCATTCACTGCCCCGATCGCTTTCATTTCAACCAGTTCTCCATTTTCAAAAAAGATAAAGATATCCGGGGCGGTGAGGTCAATGGCTCCGTCGGCTTCGCCTGCTTCATTTTTTGTAAAGCGCAGCAAATGAGCGTTTCCGTATACATAAATTTCTTCAAGGGATCCCTCTTCGAAATCAGCTTCCAGCGTATCACCCGTAATTTGATTAAGCCGGTTGAGGGAAGTATCCTGCTGCACTGAAAAAGGCCTTGGGTACGAGATAAGACTGTCAATATCGCCATTTTTGAGCGTGGCTTTGATGTAAGGCCCTGTAAGCTGTACATTTTCATGCCAGGCAATAGAGTTTGACCATATCTCAAAAGTTTGAGTGCTGTCTATATACAACAGGGTATCGCCGATGGCAGAAAAATCGGGCGACCAGATTCGAACGTTTTCAAAAGCGTGAACAAGAGTGGTGGTATCCGCAGGCGATTCTATACTTTCAGAAATGATAATTTTTGCCTGAATATGAGTGGTATCGGTCTGAGCGGAATCGGCAGAATCAGGTTCAAAATTTTTAATCCACGCATTGCCTTTAAGAATACGTTTTCCGGTTGAATCGGCTTCGAGATAATGTCCCTGAAGCATGGAATGATTATCGCGGTCGTGTCCAAAAATGTCCCCGTATAGTTCATAATACTCTGTTTGGCGGTTGATGAACAGTGAATCCCCTTCTAAATACTGCAATGAATCCGAAAGCTGGACTTGTCCGCGGAATACAGCGCTGTCTGCTTCCCTGAAGTAGAAACCGGAATTGGCCAGGAGCACTCCCCGCTGGTCTTCGAAGCGGATTTCATCAAGAAAGTGCGCTACTTTTGTGCTGAAACGATAATCTACGCTATTGCCAAAAAGAGTAGTGCTGTCTGCTTCGATGATGACCCGTCCCCTGAGCTTACTAAAATCAATATCGGTGTAATAAACAAGAGAATCAGCCCAGATGCGTTCTGTGTCCGTGATAATTTCAATATTCCCGGAAGCGCGTATTTCATTCAGATTAACAAACTGATATACGCTATCAGCATATATTTCAATTTCTTCGGTTTTGAGGTGAACATCGCCCAAAATTTTTTGTACTCGCTCACCCTGGTAAGTACCACCTACAATGCGATTTGCTTCTATAATGGTGACTTCGTTTTGGGCAACGGCTTGCCGGGAGAGGCTTGTTATCAGCCAAAAGAAAACCAGCAAAAATGTTTTTAAAAGTAATGAAGCAGTTCTTGCTATAGATCCTGAAATAAATTCAGGATGACACTTTTCTTTTATTAAAATGATATTCTTAAAAATCATATCAATCTACGACTACACGCCCCTGGGGTTCTTTGATTACGTACTGAGATAAATCGGTAGTACCTTCAAAGCCTGTGCCTGCGAGGCTGTCGGTAGGTGTTTCAATAATTACGAAGCGATTTGTTTTTAACCGGTTTTCACCCTGGTGCCATTCTAAATATTCCGACCAAAGATGACGGTTGTTGGTTGTATAGACATCCACATTGCCATAAAGTTCGAAGATGGCTGTTTCAGCCTTATAGACGGCACGATTAGAGTGAACACGTGTTGTTATAGCTCCGGTAGAATCAAAAACATGAATGGTTACGGGACCTTTTATGCGCGTTTCATTCACGTATTTTGTAGCCTCGGTAGTCGCATATGAGCCAAGAAGTTGAACCTTTAGTTGTCCGTCTTCAATAATTTCCATATCCACACCCCAGGTTTCTGTAGAAGATGTTAGAGAATCATTAAGTACATCTGCTACCTGCTCTGTTTGTTCGGGCGAAAGTTCACTGCAGGAAGAAAAGGCTGCTATGATAAACAGGCTAAAAAGAAGAGCGATTAAGGTGTTATGTGATGTAGCGGATTTCAATCGATAACTCAATTTCAGAATGTTAGAGCTGTAACTTTATTCAGTTCCGAAGTAGCGATCTCCGGCATCACCCAAACCGGGAACGATAAACGCATCATCATTCAAGCACTCATCAATGGCGGCGGTTATAATTTGCACGTCAGGATGAAGTTGCTTTATTTTACTTATGCCTTCGGGCGCACTAATTAACGAGATAAACCGCAGATGTTGCGCACCCGCTTTTTTGAGGAACGAAAGCGCGTCATGAGCACTTCCGCCGGTAGCCAGCATAGGGTCGACCACCAGTATCATGGCATCTTCAACACCGGCCGGAATGTTTGAATAATAATCTACAGGTTGATGAGTTTTTTCATCACGATACATACCCAAATGGCCAATTTTTGCATCAGGAAGGAATTTTTGCAGGGTATCAGAAATGCCAAGGCCTGCGCGTAAAATAGGTACGATGATAATATCCTGATCAATATCGAAGCCGGTGGTTGATTTTATAGGCGTTTGAACGGGAAATGATTTAAGAGGAAGGTCTTTGAGGGCGCGATAAGCCAGTATCATGGAGACCCGGTTTACCGCCCTGCGAAATTCACCCATTGGGGTAGAAACATCGCGAAGAATGGTCAGGTCGCGATGAATTACAGGGTGATCTACCAGTATAAGTTGTTCAATATCATCACCCATAATTCAAAAATGGAATTCAGATTTTACGGAAAACATCGTTAATATTAATTACCAAAAGAATTAAGATGAAGGTATAAAAAGATTTTCGAATTTTTTAGATTAAATTGGAACTTGATCAGCAAGGAACTATTAAAAAACGTTAAATGCTTATAAATAAAAGTGTTATCGTTTTTTTAAGTTATACTTAAGTATTATTTTTCAATCAATCGGTTAGCTTATTAATCAAGGTGGTTTTTATGACTAAAGCAGACATCGTAGATGTGATCGCGTCATCAACCGGACTTACAAAAGTTGAAACAGAAGCTGTTGTCAATGGCTTTATGGAAACGGTTATTGATGCCATGAAACGCGGTGAGAATATTGAGCTAAGAGGATTTGGAAGTTTCAAAGTTGTAAAAAGAGCTCAGCGTGTGGCGCGAAACCCCAAGACCAATGAGGAAGTCATCGTACCCGAACAGTATGTGCCTGTACTAAAAATGTCGAAAGATTTTAAAGAGGCTGTTAATGAGTCGGTAATGAATGATGAAAAATGAACTGTCCAGGCATTTTTTGCACAAGCATTAAAAAATCTTTCCTAAAAAAATTAGCATTACATACTTCTAAGTTTGTATCTTCGTTGAATATTTTCAATGATTTAAATTAAAAATTTGAGGTGAACAGATGGCTGGTGCGAAGAAGAAAAAGCGTTCTAAAATTGCCAAGCACAAACGAAAAAAACGGTTACGTAAAAACCGGCATAAGAAAACCAAGTAGTTTCTACTTATTTTACCGGGCTTAACAGAGAAGGCACAGAGTTTCCCAATGTAAACTCTGTGTTTTGTTCTGTGCCTCTCAAAGGTTAGTCAATTTTTGAATTAAGTTAAGCTGCCTGAATTTGCAGTGTTCTATCTGCAATTTTTAAAACCCTGTTCGATTTCAGAAGAAGCTCTTGCAGGCATTTTAAAACAAAAGCATGGACATCATTAAGGCTTTTCAGATCAGATAAAGTGTATTGAAAATAAGAAATTAGGTTGACGGCTGATAAATATTTACCATTCTCATTTCCTTCAACTTCAATATGCCAACGGGTGATGATATCATCATTCGCCAATAATTTGTTCACTTCTTTACTGATTTCTTCCATCCATTTACTGGCGGCTTCAAGGCAATGATTTCCATTATGGGCAGCAAGTTGCGGATGAGGGGCCTTTTCATCAAACATCCAGGTAATTTCAATGTCGATGGCCGGCGAAATGGATGTTGCAGCCATATTTTCATCCTGCAGAAAGGGGTGTTCTTCCATTCCCTCGAGTTCACGGGCTAAAACAATTTCTCTAAAACGATCCCAGTCAAAATTTATGGAAAGGGCTTTAAGAATTCGAGACTTTTGATTTAGGCTGATTTGAATTTCAAGTCCGGTGGCATTTATTCTATCTTCATTCCACGTGCGAAATGATTGAATATTGATATCTCTTGCTTGCAGGTCGCTCTCGATTCGGTTAATTACTGAATTGAAAATCGGATATTTCATTCGATAAATTTATTTTAAGGATTCTCTGAGTGTGAATACGTCTCTTTAAACATGAATAATTATTATACCCTAATATATTTAATCCCTGAGATAAAAGAAAAATTGCAGGGGGGATTTTACAACTTTGCCATTAGTCCGCATAAAGATGTCTTGCATATTTATGTTGAAAAAGGCGGGGAGACGTACCGGCTTATTTTCAGCGCTAACTCAAGTGAAACAGCTCTGTTCCATGATTTTTATCGTCCCCCTAAAAAAAGCAATGTGATTGACTTTTTCACTTCTCTCGAGGGACAAAAAATTACCGATGTTAAGTTGGCGGATAAAGACCGGCTGGCGTATATCTATTTTGAAAACGGGCAATATTTGCTGTTTAAGCTATTTAGCGGACATCCCAACGTATTTTTGGTGAAGGGTGATGAGATTATTGATGCTTTTAAAAATCCCGAATCTGTAAAGGGAGATGCTCCGCCTGAGCCCTTTACACCGGCTTTTAAAGATGCAGTGAGCCCGAAAAAGAGTGCTAAAAACCAGATGCTTGAATTGAATCCGCTCTTGCCACGCAACTTGCTGCCCCATTTGATTGAACAAAATAAGGTGGATGAGATGAGCACCGACGAAGTGAAAACCTTCACCCGGAAAATTACGGATGAATTGCTCGAAAATTCTTATCCCAGAGTGCTTAAAAGCGGTGATTTTTGTTTATGGGCCGAAAAATGGTTGCCGATTGAGAGCGAAAAAGAGTGCAGGCAGGTGAATGACTGCGTAGCTTTTGCCTATAAAAATGCCGTTCACCTTCGGCGGATACATAACAAAAAAGAAGACGTAATTCGATTTTTGTCCCGAATTGAAAATCAAAAAAGCAGTTTGGTAAAGCAGTTAAAGCAAGCGGATAAAAGCCTGGAACGTGCTGAAGAATACGAGAAATTCGGGCATCTTTTAATGGCGCATGCGCACGAAAAGTTGCCTGTGGGGCAAAAGGAAGTTACGCTCGAAGATTTTTATGAAGGGCAGCAAAAAATAACTATCCCTTTAAAAAACAATGCCGATATTGCCGGTAATGCTGAGCTTTATTATAAAAAGGCGAAAGATGCGCGAAAGGCGAATGAAAAAGCAAAACAGCGGCTTCCGGTTGAGAAAAATGAATTAGGCCAGGTTCAGAATCTCCTCACTCAAATAAAGAAAATAGAGCACCTGCCCGATTTAAATTCCTGGCTGAAGGACAAAAAAGAAACACTTGAAAAATTTGGTTTTGGCAGCAGCGATGAAAAGCAGGTTTCATCACCTTATAGAAAATTTAAGGCGGGCAAATATGAAATCTGGATTGGTAAAAATGCCAAAAGTAATGATGAATTGACCAGTTTGGCTCACAAAGAAGATGTATGGCTGCATGCCCGTGGGGTAGGCGGTTCGCATGTAGTAATCCGAATGGGTAATCAAAAGGATTATCCGCCTAAAAACGTGATTCTCCGGGCGGCCGGTTTTGCTGCCTGGTATTCAAAAGCACGGGGTATGGAGATAGCGCCGGTGATGTACACCAAACGAAAATACGTGCGAAAGCCAAAAGGAGCCGCTCCGGGGGCTGTCTTAGTTGAACGGGAAGAAGTGGAATTAGTGCCGCCTGTTAATCCTAAGATGGTTTAAATGATGATGAAAAATTTGCCTCAACTTATTTTTTTATGTGGATTCATGGGCTCGGGGAAATCGACTATAGGTCAACTTCTGGCGACAGAATTAGGTATTGATTTTCAGGATTTGGATTTAAAGATTGAAGAAAATGCGGGAAAAAGCATTCCTGATATTTTTAAAGATTCAGGCGAAACCGGCTTTCGAAGAATAGAGCGGGAAACATTACTCCAGGTTATACGTAACTCTGAGGGTGTTGTGGCATTGGGAGGGGGAAGTCTTCAGGATCAGCAGCTGGTTGATCATATTAAACTAAATGGCCTGCTTGTATTTATTGAGACGCCAATTTCTGTTATCTTGGAGCGAATCTGTAAGGATGAAAGCCGCCCCTTATTATTGGATAAAGAAGGGAAGCTGAAAAGCCGTGAAAAGCTGAAGGATGAATTGATCTCCCTTTACAAAAACCGGCTGCCTTTTTATGAACAGGCTGACATCAGACTGGTGAATGACGGCCAACAAACCGCTCAAAATATTGCAGAACAGCTTTTAAAGAAAATAAAAACCCATGTCTCAAGCTATTGAAGTAGCTGTTTCCCTCAAACAACAGTATAAAATTTACATTGGTAGCGACCTCGAAAAACAATTCGTGGAATTCTGTTCAAAAAAATATTCGAGCGAAAAAGTGGTAGTGCTTATTGATGAGAATGTCAACCGTTTGCACGGGCAACGCGTGGAAAAGATGTGCCGGTCTTATTTTGACCGGCTTCAATTAATAGAAATACCGGAAGGCGAGAGAAGCAAATCCTTCAGTCAGTGGCAAAAAACAGTTGATCAGATTTTAGTGGATGGAGTGGAACGAGGCACTCCGCTTTTGGCGGTGGGGGGGGGCGTAACGGGAGACCTTTCGGGATTCGTGGCCTCATCGGTTTTGCGGGGCATTCCGCTTATTCACATGCCTACCACTTTATTGGCAATGGTGGACAGTTCGATCGGTGGCAAAACGGGCATCAATCATGATTCAGGAAAGAACCTGATCGGAGCTTTTTATCAGCCTGATGCCGTTTTTGCAGACCTCGATTTTCTGGAAACGCTCGCACAAAAAGAGTGGGTTAATGGCATGGCAGAGATTTTAAAATACGCCGCTATTCAAAAACCTTCACTTTTTGATGATCTCGAAAAATTGGCGGAAGATTCTCTCTCGGCTAATGAAAAATGGATGCAGGTGATTGCCGAAAGCGCGCGGATCAAAGTAAAAATTGTACAGGAAGATGCTTTAGAAGCAGGGAAAAGGGCTTTTTTAAATTTTGGGCACACTTTTGGACATGCTATAGAAAAGGCAGCAGGCTATGGAAAAATAGCTCACGGAGAAGCCGTTTTTGCCGGAATGATTGCTGCCGCCCATTTCTCAAAAAAACTGGGTTTTCCTGTTGATGATACACGTTTTTCACCCTTTAAAGCGTTGTACAGGCATCAAATGCAGCCGTTGCCCAATGATATCGGCAAACTAGTTGAAATTATGAAATCCGATAAGAAAGTGAAGAATAACGCTCTCCGATTGGTGTTATTGAATGACTGGGGTTCGCCTTATATTTACAAATGCGAAGACCTCTCGAAATTACACGATGCTTGGCAGTACACGCTGACACAATTCAATTGAAAATTTTGGTGTAAATAAAAAGTGTTTTTACGCTGGTTACATAAAAGCTGGAAGTATTTTTGGGGAATTATCCTCACTCTTTTGCTGGTCACTCTCATTCTGGCCGGAGCTGTAATCGGACTGCTTCAACTAGATGTTACCCAAAATTATTTAGCTCAAAGAATTGAGCAGAAGGTTGAAAAAGAATATGCTGCCAATTTGTCGATCGGTGATATCGAAGGTTTTGTACCTTTTGGCTTGATGTTCAAAGATGTTGTTGTGACGAAAAGCGACTCAGGCCGCCGTGATACCTTAGCCGCGGTCAATAGCCTGAAAATGAATATTGATCTTTGGGGGTTGCTCCAGAACAAAGTCAGTATCAGCGATTTTTCTGTTAGCGGTATCCAAATTTGGCTGCGGGGTGAAAACGGAACCCTTACTTTTCTGCAAAAAAATGAGCGAAAATCGCAGGCCGGGCAGGGGGATGAACCGTGGTTCAGCACAGTTGAAATGATTGCCCCAACTATAGAAATTCACAACGGAGCCGTTTATATAGAATCTTTTTTAGAGAACAGTAAAGCTTTAGACCTGCCGGCTTCTTTCGCGTTCACAAATATTAATGCTGATTTTTTTATTGAGTGGCGGGATAAACAACGGTTCTTGAATATTAATGCCTTTTCTGCTGAAACGGATAATCTGGGAATGAATCATCTTTCCTTTTCGGGGCAGCTCTATAACGATCAGCAGGTGCTGGAATTTAACTCCTTCCATTTGAATATTGGCGATTCTGAAATCATTCTAAACGGAGAAATCGACGGATTTAATCTTTATCAGCCTGATCTCCCCGAGCAGCTTTTGACTGCGCACTATAAAGTCGATGTTTATTCAAAAGAGCTGTTTCCCCATGACCTCAAAAAGATATTGACGATTCCGGCAGATATTGAAAACCCTTTTTCTTTTCGTCTTCAAGCTCAAGGTACAACAGATTCTTTGGGTGTTGACCAAGCCTTTCTCGGCATGGGTGAAAGTTTTATTGACGTGAATGGTTTACTTCAAAATCTCCGCGACAAAGACGCCTTTCAGTACCAATTTCAAATCGACAACTTCAATCTTGAAAAGCCGCAGTTAAAAGTTTTTTTTGACTCATTAGCCTCCCCGCAATACTTGGCGCTAGCCAATTTGGCGGCATCAGGAAAAGCAAGTGGCGATCTCGACTCCGTTCATGTAGATGTAGGCCTTTCAAGTCCGCTGGGGAAACTTTCACTGCAAGGGTGGAGCCGTCTTCAAAAGCCGTATAAATATTATGGCACCTTAAGCGGCGAAGATGTGGACATAAGCCCTTTAGTCACCGCGACCTTAGATACCACTTCACTCAATTTCGAAGCAAAAATTAACGGCAGTGGATTTACTCTGCGCGAAGCCGACACAAAATTTACGGCAACTTTTAGCAACAGCAGTATTGATGATTTAACCTTCGATCGGCTCAAATTCAGTTCGTCACTCACTGGCGGGCTTTTAAAGCAGCAGTACGAGTATCGCAATGCCCAAAAATTTATCAAGGGTACCGGTTGGGTTGATTTCAGTCAAGAAGTACCGCCGGTATCTCTGGAGGGAAATGCACAAAATATCAACCTGGCAAAAATTTTCGGTGAATCTGTAGTTGCACCTACTAAATTGAATTTTGATTACAATGTGGAAGTCCGCGGACTCACCATCAACCAAATTCAGGGGCTCGCGAATCTTGATATCAAAACTTCCGTTATTGGGGGAGATACCGTTCGGGCTCATCAAATTTACATGGACCTTAATTCACCCAATGAAGATATCCGTACGTTTCGTCTTACCAGCTCACTTTTTGATTTAAATGTCAGCGGCCCGCTTGTTCCCGGTAATATTATTAATCAGGCAAAATACTGGTCAAGCTACTTAAGCAATCGTTTTAAAGCTGAAATTTTGATGAATGCTCCGGCCGATCCGATCATTGTGCCAGAGACAGGTCCGGATGAAAATGTGGTTTTCAATGGCACATTCAGGACAAAAGACCTGAGTCTGATTAAAAAATATGTACCTGATTTTCCTAAGCTGCAGGCGGATTCTAAAATTACCTTCAATGTAAACACCGATGGTACCCGGTTACTGCTCTCGGCCGAAGTTCAGGTCGATTCCTTGCAGTACGACCAGTGGAGTTTTAAAGATAGCCGAACCCAGTTAACGGCAAGTTTTAGAAGTGACCGGACGCTTAAAGAATTTTCCTCCATCGACTTGTATGCCCGGCTTGGCTCTGCGCAAATTGAGACGATCAGCTTTGATTCTGTAGGTATAAATTTTTCCCTTAAAGATGATTCTCTTTATTACGCTCAGCAAATCAGCAGCATCTCAGAAAATGCCCATTTTAATATGGAGCTGAATTCGGCTTTATCCGATTCATCCATCGCCGTTTCCGTTCGCGATTTCTTTTTGGGAAATAACAGGTATTCATGGGTGAACCGCCAAACGCCCTCTTTTGTCTATAAACGCGACGGAAGTGTAGTTTTTAAAGATTTCCGTTTTCAGAATCAGGATGAATATTTCCAGCTTAGCGGAGTGCTTAGTGCCGATCGCAGCGATTCACTCAAATATGTAATCAGAGATGTTCACCTCGAACGAATTTCTGAACTTATTAACGGTAAAATATCATTCGGGGGTATTCTCAACGGTACCTTTATAACCCGTTCACTAAGGCAGCGCCCCAGTATACAGGGCCAGCTTACCGTCAATCGTTTTGCTTTAGATGATCGCCTGGTGGGTGATGTCTCCTTTAACAGTCGATACAATGCCAAAAAAGACCGTTTTGATACAAAAATTGGCATCGTAACCGATTCTACTAAATATCAGGATTATCTTGAAATTAATGACAACATCGGGCAAAACATCGCTCTGAATGGTTATTTTGTGACTCCGAATCCTGGCATAAACCAGGATTCCCTTTTCTATTTTGATGCGGATTTCAAACAAATTGATATGTGGGTGATTCCACTCCTTTTAGATAATATTTTTGCTGAGATGGAGGGCCGGGCATCGGGTGAGGGATACATCACCGGAAATTTCAAAAAAATTGATTTCCATGCCGATTTTTATACTCGAAATGTGTTTGCAAAACCGCGTTTCGTAAACACCAACCTTTTTGTAAACGGACATGTTGTCGTTGACCGGCAGCAAGGTGTTTTTTTAGATTCGCTTGATGTGATAGACACCAAAGGCGGATCGGGAACAGTTTGGGGCACGATTGACTTGAATGATTTTAAGCCGATTACTTATCTCGATCTCACCCTCGATATGAATCAGTTGCAGTTCCTTAATAGTACTTTTGATCCTGATATTCCATTCTACGGAAATGTTTCGGGAACGGGCCTGGTGCGGCTTACCGGCTCAAATACCGATCTTTACCTGCGAACTGAAACCCCCGTCCAGCTTACTGACGAATCGGAAATTTCAATTCCTTTACTTGAAGAAACTGAACTCAACAAGACCGGAAGATTCATCCGCTTTGTTGATTCATTTGAAGAAGGGTTGAATTCAACCATTACCGTACTTGACGGTAATTCAGTGACACAGAAAGGGCTTAGTGAAGAAGCGCTTGAAGCTGCGATCGAAAGTCTGACTTTTAGTGAACGCTTCGATCTTGATCTGCAATTTGTCGCCCCGAATGATGTAACCGTTCATCTCATTTTTGACCCGGTTACAGGTGAAATTTTGACGGCACAGGGAACGGGGCAGTTGCGCATTACCATGCAGGACCAAAATGTGCAGATGTTCGGCCAATATAATATCAACAGCGGAAGTTACCAGTTTGTTACGGGTGAAATTATAAGCCGGGAGCTTGAGCTTCTGCCGGGAGGCTCCATTGTCTGGCAGGGTGAACCCGATAATGCCCGTCTGGACATCAGCGCTGTTTATCACGCGCGTCCCAATGTAGCAGTACTCACTACCGCCGGGGCCGGGGATCCTGAGGATGAATTAACCCAATCAGTGCCGGTTGATCTGATCGTAGAAATCAACGGTACGCTCAACAGCGTGGAAAATAATTACTATTTCCGCTTGCCCACGTCTATGGATTTATCGTCTAATTCGACCGTTACCTATGCGATCAATCAAATTAATCGTGATGAGCAGCTAAAGTTACTGCAGGCTACCAGTATTTTGTTTACAGGTGAATTTATCACCACTGCAGAGGGCAGCACCTCCGAATCCTTGGGGCAAAGTCTAAGCGGATCAACTGTTTTAAATCCGCTGATATCAAATCAGCTTATCAGTCCGTTATTATCTAACCAAATAAATGCGTTACTTAACAGTGATGTAAGTCGCCTTGATGTGGATTTTAACCTTAACGCTTATAACGAAGTGGATTTAGGTATCGCCTTACGCCTGTATAATGACCGTCTTGTTTTAAGACGTGAAGGCCGGATTACCGGAGGAGCGCAAAATACTCTCGGCGATCGTATCGGTGATTTGAATGCCACTTATCGAATTCAGCAGGGATTGTCGCTGACGGCCTTTCACCGACAGGATCAAATTTTAGGAAGTTTGGGAGCAGGAGGTTCTCAGGACGGAGATATAGCTCCTGAGGTAAATGGCATCGGTTTAGAAGCCAAGGTAAATTTTAATACCTGGCAAGGATTATTGCATCGAATAGGCAACTTTTTTGAAGGTATTTTTGGAGGCGGAGATGATGATAAAGAAAATAAATCAGCCAAAAACAAAAATTTAGTAATACAAAAAGCAATAAAAGAGAAATAGACCAACCTGTAAGCGTCCCGAAAGCTTTCGGGACCTGGTAGAGTTGGTTGTAAGACGCTGACAGGAGCCAGAAAAACGCTGGCACGCTGTCAGGTCACCAAAAGAAAATTTTATATTTAAAATCATTCAATGGCTAACAAAAAAGAAACATTTAAAAATATTATTCTCGAGATTTTGCAGAAAAACCCTGATGCAAACCTTCCTTATAATGTCTTAAAAAACATTTTACAGGTAACGAGTAAGAAAGACCAGGGACGTTTGAAGGGGGCAATCAACAGCCTCTATGATCAAAAGTTAATTGTAAAACGAAAGGGCGGAGCCATTCAATTGGCATCGAACGGGCAAGCGGGAGGATCAGATACGATAGAAGGCAAAATTGATATCAGCCGTCGCGGTACAGGCTATTTAATTACTGATGCTTTTGACGAGGATGTCCGCATTCCTTCCAAACATTTGGGTACCGCTTTACAGGATGATACGGTGAGGGTTCAGCTTTTCAATAAAAAGGGAGGGAAAAAACGCAGAGAAGGTAAAATTGTTGAAGTTGTAGAGCGCGGACGAAGCATTTTTGTGGGAACGCTCAAAAAGCAGGGTAAACAAAATTATCTGATTGAACCGGATGAAAAGTCAGCTCATACTGATTTTTTCATTTTGCCGGAAAAGCTGGATAATGCCAAGCCGGGCGATAAAGTGGTGTTTGAACTGGTTGACTGGATTCACCCGCGTTCACTGCCTGAAGCTTCTATCGTTGAAGTGCTTGGGAAAGAGGGGACTAATGATGCAAACTTGCTATCTATTTTGGCTGAAAACCAGATAAAGGCAGGTTTTCCGGATGAAGTGGAAGAATATGCTCAAAAAATTGATTTTGATATTCCCCAAAAAGAGATCGAACGGCGACATGATATTCGTGATCAGGTAGTATTTACCATTGATCCCGAAGATGCCAAAGATTTTGATGATGCCCTGAGTATTAAAATGCTGAGTAATGGCAATTATTATCTCGGTGTTCACATCGCTGATGTCACTCATTATATGCCCCGCGATTCGGTACTGGATGATGAAGCCGAAAACCGCGGCACCAGCGTTTACCTGGTAGATCGTGTCATTTCCATGCTGCCCGAAAAATTGAGCAATGGTGTTTGTAGCCTTCGTCCCCGCGAAGATAAGCTTGCTTTTAGCTGCTTTATGGAAATTACCCCCAGTGGAAAAGTGGTTGATCATAAAATCGAGGAAACCATCATTCACTCTAATCATCGTTTTACTTACGAGCAGGCACAGGTGGTGATTGACGGCGGGGACAGCGACTATTCTGAGGAAATGCAGACGATCACTAAGCTGGCGCACATCCTCTTAGATAAACGCTTCAGGGAAGGCAGCATCAAATTTGAGACGCCTGAGCCAAAGTTTATTCTGGATGATTCCGGCAAACCCATTGACATCAAACTAAAAAAGCGCTTGTTTGCTCACCACATGATTGAGGAGTGCATGCTCATGGCTAACCAAACCGTGGCAAAACATATCGAAGAGCTGCGAAACCAATCAAACAAAAAGAAAACCAAAGATTTATATCCGTTTTTGTACCGCATACACGATCAGCCCGATTTGGAAAAACTCAAAAATATTGAAGAAAATGTTAAACCGGTTGGAATTAATTTTCGTGTTAAGGGTACGACGGTAAGTTCAAAAGCTTTAAATACACTGCTGGAACAGGTTGAAGGCACTTCGCTTGAGCTTACGGTGAATGACCTGATGTTGCGGGCGATGTCGAAAGCGGAATATAGTCCGGATAATATCGGTCACTTTGGGCTTGGTTTTAAATATTACGCTCATTTTACGAGTCCCATTCGCCGCTATCCCGATGTGATCATTCACCGTTTGTTGAAAAGTTATGGAACCGGCAAGCCAAGTTATTTGTATAATGAGTTGAAGCAGTTAGGTTCGCACTGCAGCGAGCGTGAAAGAGCAGCGATTGATGCCGAGAGAGATTCTGTTAAGTTGAAACAGGTGGAATATCTGAGCCGCCATTTGGGTGATGATTTTGATGGTGTGGTTAGTGGAGTAATTGAAGCAGGTATTTTTGTTGATTTAAAAGATCTGCATTGTGAAGGAATGGTTCGGGTCAGTGATCTGAATGATGATTATTACGAGTACAGTGAAAAGCAGCATTGTTTGATTGGCCGAAATCACGGAAAGAAATACCAGCTGGGAACGGAATTGCGAGTTAAAGTTACCAGAACCGATGTCAAAGCTCGCCAGATCGATTTAAAGCTTGTAGAATGATGGTAGGACTTTTTGAAAAGGAAAGTGTCATTCCGAGCGAAGGCTCTTTTGATTTTTAAAGAGTCGAAGCCGGGGAATCTCATCGGCTGTAAAATGGCAGCTTCCTTTGTTATAGCTTGTAACGATTTTTAAAGGTGAGGAGATTTCTCCACTCCGTCGCAAAACACGGACTCCGGTTGAAATGACAACAACAGTTTAAAGGGATTACATGGTATTAAGTAATCCTTAGCAAAACTGTCCCTGGTCTTTCGGGCGGTATTCTTCCGAAGCAGCGCTTCGGCTACATATTTAAATTCAACATTGGGTACAGACATGAAAATATTCAAAAAACAAATACCGGTACTGTTTTTTATAGCAGCTTTTTTAACGGTTGGTATTGAAAAAGCCGAAGCGCAGTATTTTTCATTCGGTAAAAACCGCGTTCAATATACCAATTTCAACTGGCGCTATATCCAAACAGAGCACTTTGATGTTTTTTATTACGATTCAAAGAATTACGATCTGGCTAACTTTGCCGCTTATTCTCTGGAATCAGCCCTGAAACAGTTACAGGAAGATTTTGGTCATAAAATCGCCGATCGTATCGAGGTTATTCTTTATGATTCTCATAACGACTTTTCACAGACGAATGTAATTGCGTTGCCGGTAGATGCAGAGGGAATCGGCGGTGCTACCGATCCCTTTAAAAATCGTATAACCATGCCTTTTATGGGTAATTATCTCGATTTCCGAAACGTGCTTCACCACGAGCTTGAACATGCTGTAATCAACGATATGTTTTATGGGGGAACGGTACAATCGCGCCTTAGCGGCAATGCTCTTCGAATTCCGCTCTGGTTCAACGAGGGCTTGGCTGAATATACATCTCTTGGCTGGGACACCCACACAGATATGTGGATGCGCGATGCAATAATTAATGATTATCTGCCGCCCATAACACGGCTGGGAGGCTATTTCGCCTATCGTGGCGGACAGTCAGTTTGGAACTTTATCGCTCAGGAATACGGCCGCCAAAAGATCACCGAAATCATGCAAACGCTGATGACTCAGCGTAATATTGAGCAAGCTTTTATCCGTACAACCGGCTTAACACTTGAAGAACTTTCTGAACGGTGGAGAGACTACTACCGTGAGCGGTACTTGCCTGAAGTTGCCAACCGGGTAGAAATTGGAGAAATTGGCACTCTGTTAACCAAAGAGAGCGAAAGTGGAATTGTTAACAGAAGTCCGGAAATATCTCCTCAGGGTGACAAAGTAGCCTTGATCACCAATCAAGGAGGTTATTATGATGTGATTGTGATCAGTGCCATTACCGGTGAAAAGCTCAAAACCTTGATTAAAGGCCAGGCGAATGTCAATTTTGAAGAGTTCAATATTTTAAATCCTAACCTGAGCTGGTCGCCTGACGGGCAAAAGCTTGCCCTTTCGGCAAAATCAGAGGGCCATGATAATCTGGCTATTGTCGATTATGAAACGGGGGATGTTAAGATGATCAAATTTCCCAAAATGGATGCCATCGGCTCGGTAGCATGGTCCCCCGACGGAAAGAAAATTGCTTTTGACGGCAATATCGGCTCACTCCAGGATATCTTTGTTTATAATCTTGAGACAAAAGAATTTACAAATGTAACGCATGATGCCATCACCGATTACGAGCCTGCCTGGGGCCCTGATTCTGAAACGATTTATTTTGTTTCACACCGTGGAGATGAAGTGAAACTTAATAACATAAGAAACACTTCGCGACTGCTGTTGGATGATGATATTTACAGCTCCGATATTTATGCAGTTGAAGCCGGTGATGATTACGTACGCAGATTAACTATCACTCCCGAATGGGATGAAACGAATCCATCAATTACCCGTGATGGGAAACTATTTTATGTTTCTGATGAAAACGGAATTCCCAATATCTATTTGATGAATCTGGCAGATCGCACTTCATCACCCATAACCAATCTGCAAACCGGGGTGATGCAAATGTCGGTAAGTGCAGATGGCAGCCGCATGGCGGTTAACACTATAAATGAAGGTTTGCCGGATGTTTATATGATCCGGTCGCCTTTAAGGCTCGAAAAAGATGAGCCCCTGGAACCGAATGAATGGGCTCGGCGGCGGGATGAAACCACTCAGGCCGAACGCGTGCCTGCTACTCTTTATGTGCGGCAGATGCTTCGAACAAATCCCATTGGGGAAACAAGTTTGGCAGCCGAGGTAGCAGCTATGGTTGATACGGTTTCCAATGAAGAAGCTATTTTAGATACGCTTATAGCATCCTTGCCACAAGATTTTCTCGATCAGCAGCAAGACTCTCTCCAGCAAGTAGATACTACCGATTCTATTGATTTCCGGAACTATACTTTCGATACATCGCTGACAGAAGATTCTGCTTTTGTTCAGGAATATCTGTCAGAGGCACAGTTTGAACTGGATAATAATAAAACAGATGACGGGCGTTATGTTCCCAAAGACTACCGGTTGAAATTCAGCACCGACATCGTTTATGCCGGCGGAACTTTTTCAACCTATTATGGGGCTAATGGAATTACGCAAATTGTTTTTAGCGATCTGCTAGGAAATCACCGGGTAGCATTTGGCAGCAACCTTAATTTTGATCTCCGAAACAGCAATTATTTTCTGCAGTACAGTTATCTTGAGCACCGCACCAACTGGGGATTCAATTTCTTTCACAATGCCAGCAGTTTCCAGGATTTTTCAGGGCAGTTATATCGATTCCGTGCCTACGGCGGCTCTATAAATGTGCAATACCCCTTTGATAAATTTAGACGTATTGATGTAGGTATGTCGGTAGTAAGCCTGGAGCAAAGCTATACACGGGCCTTTACCGATATTGCTCAAAACTTATCGTCCACCTTCTTCTATCCGCAGGTTACCTATACAACTGATAAAGCCCTTTACGGTTTTATTACTCCGATTGGAGGCTCTCGTTATTCGGTTAGTTTAACCGCTAGTCCGCCCATTGGAGACCTTCAATTTGTTTCAATATTAGGTGATTACCGCAAGTATTTTAACATAGGCCGGGGATACTCTTTCGCGGTTCGCGGTTCGGGTGCTGTTTCGTTTGGCGGAGATTCACAAACATTTTTTATGGGCGGTATGCTCGGATGGATCAACCAGCGCTGGTCAAACCGCTCGCTGCCTTTAGACAAACTGGGTGATACCTTCTTCACCCTGCCGGCACTGCCTCTAAGGGGACATCCGTACAATGCTACTTCCGGCGATAAGTTTACTCTGCTGAATCTGGAATTCAGGTTTCCGCTTTTTGCGGCTGTCTTACCCGGTCCCATTCCTTTCTTGCCGCTTTATAACATAACCGGTGTTGCGTTTTTAGATGCCGGTATGGCATGGGGACAAGAAATACCGTATGAAGTAACTTTTAACAACGGGGATATTGTAACATACGGTACGAATTCGGCAGCATTGAATTTTAAAGTGCAAGAACGAGCCGATAGATATTATGACGCTTTAACGGGTGATTTTTTAACAAGCCGTCCGGCTAATATTGAACAGCAGCCCGACCGCTACACCCGTCTACCGTTTAGTCGGGGTGACATTTTGATGGGAGCAGGTTTCGGGCTTCGTACTATTGTTTTCGGCCTTCCCTTGCGGTATGATGTAGGCTGGCCCTATTACAGAGATGGTTTTGGCGGAGATCCCATTCACTATATCACGATTGGTGTCGACTTTTAAAAGTATGTAGGTCGGGCATCCTGCCCGAGGAATTAGTTTTAAAACGATTTAGATTTATTAGTAGGGAAATATTTATTTCAGAGACTGAACCCACAGCAACATTCTTAGGTTGATTTATAATCTTTCCAAGACGGGCAAGATGCCCGTCCTACAATGTTTCTGGATGAGATGGGATAATGTAGCTCGAAATTTATTTCGAGGGAGCAGCCAAGGTAGATCCAGCTAATCGAGATGAATTTCGATCTACATTCATCGGCTAACAGTTCGCCCAACTTTTAGCAGCCGGTCAAAGTTATGGGTGGGGTCTTTAAAATAAATAAAAGTTAAGTATTCCTGGCTGGGGGCTAAAAAACCCTGGTCAAGAGCAAGGTCATTAATCACCCCATTCTGAACCAGCACATATTTATAAGCATATTCGCCCTGCTTGATCAGCGCATGGCCTATCCACAGATTCTGTTGAAAATCGAAACTCATTTTATTGAGATCGTTAATCATCCAGTTATTAAAATCGCCTGTGATATAAATATCTGCAGAGTGCGGCACGGAAGCATCTGTTTCGAGCGAAAACTGAACACGGGCATAACCGCTGCTTCGATCATCTAAAGGATTGCCTAAACCGGCAGCAGGAAAATAACGGGGATCAGTATCGAGATTTTGAACATCGCGCTGTAAAATTACCGTTGGCGGAGTGGTATCGGGCCGGTATTCGAGGATTTGCCTTCCATCAGCAGTGAAATTTCGCAGATCAAGTACTTTGATTTCATAATCAGAGATAAAGGCTTCACTCCGATCGAGATGCCCGCTGATTTCACCTCCCCCGAAAGTATTCAAAAAACTCGCTTCCCGCATTCGTCCCCAGAACTGATTTTGCACATATGAAATACCCAAATCAAATTGGGGGAACTCAACCAAAGGAGGATAGCGATAAGAGCTGAAAAGCTGATCAAGCGAACGCCCGTCTTTTCTTTGGGCAAAAATCGTTTCAATCCTTGTTTGTACCGCACCCTGATTTTCTGTGATAAAAAAGGGCATGGAAAAGAGAAGGTCACCGCCGTTATAGCTGTAAACTTCAATCAGGTAATTGCCGCTCACCACAGGACGAAGCTGCTGATTTGGAAATTCATACTCAACATGCTGGTAAGCAGGTTGTTGGCTGAAACTTTCTTCCGAGCCCTGGATATAAGTTTGGAAAAAGCTGCCAAGATATACCGAGGGAGCTATAGGACTTTCTTGCCAGTCCCGGCTTCGATGCGAAACTTCGACCCTGAACTGCCGGTTCTGTTCGCTTAGATAATCAAAAGAAAGTACCAGTTTTTGTTCAGAATGAAGGCCAATGACAGGAGGGAGGGCAGGATTTCCTTTCGGAGCTAAATGAACGCTTTGAATATCATGAGGCGGAGCTTTCTGAACGCTTAACATAAAGCTTCCGCGCAGGCCGGTTTCGGTATTGTTTTCCTGTCGTTCAAGGGTACCTTGAGGAGGAACCATACAGGCAAAGGTTCCGAAGATTAGGATGAGGAAACTGATAAAATTAATCCAACGTAAACTCAAGGTATCTTTTGTATTCGGACCCACCCTAAATCCCTCCCTATGCCGTAAAAACACGGCACAAGGAGGGACTTGTGACAAATAGTTGAGAATAGTTTGTGGACAAGCAAAACACCCCTCCTTGTCCCGATGGGTTTTATCGGGATAGGGAGGGGCCGGGGGTGGGTCCCCTTTTGCAGGAAAGACTGATTTTTGATTAATCGGCAATGATATCATTTAATTCTTATCCGAATCGGCTCATCATTAAAATGAATATTCACCCTTGAAAACAAAATGAGCAGGCCCTTCGAGTTTAATATTTGAATAGGTTTTTGTTTCCGGATCAAAAGAAAAATATACAAACAGTGATCCGCCTTTTGTTTCTACTTCGTATTTGCAGCCCGAAGGCTTCTCTTTTTGCAGATGATGCCAAACCAGGGCTGAAGCGATAGCACCGGTGCCGCAGGCAAACGTCAAATCTTCAACGCCTCGCTCATAAGTCTGCAACTTCAAACTGCACTCATCCAAACCACTGATAAAATTTACATTGGTGCCTGCGGGCTGAAATTGGGCATCATAGCGTAATTCGCTGCCTTCTTTTTTTAGTGTATCTTCATCCTTGAGTGAGTTCTCATCAACAGTAGTAACAAGGTGTTCAGTTCCGGTATGAAGGAAATAATGAGGACGATTATGAAGTTCTGTCTTCTTAATGGAGGCTTGCATGGGGAAGGTGATACGAACGGTATTGGGACCTTCAAGGATAGCTTCATAAACCTGATTATGAACATTGAAGTGCTGCTGCTTGCTGAAGCCATGGGCTTGAGCAAATAAAGCCATGCAGCGGGCACCGTTTCCGCACATCCCGGCGTCGCTTCCGTCAGCGTTGCGGTAAAACATGGTATAATCCACATCATCTTGTTCAGGGGATAACAGGATGATGATGCCATCAGCACCCACACCAAAATTTCGGTCACAAATTTGAGGAGCTAATTCGATAAGTTCATCTTTCGAAAGATTCAGAGATCGATTATCCAGTGCAATGAAATCATTGCCTGCTCCCTGCATTTTGGCAAACGATATTTTTCGATTGAGATTAGTCATGGTTGTTTGTCACTAAAACACCAAAAACACTAAAAATGATTTTTTTCGTGCCTTAGTGTTTAGTGGCCAATTTTAATATTATGAAAATGCCGGCAAATGTTTCCAGGAATCCATTGCCGAAATTTCCGGATCCACATTTCGTATTAAACTCGAGAAACGCAATGCCAGAGCCGTAAAAACCAATTTAGGCTGTACATTTTGGTAAATCATCGGCTTGCAATTGTTAACTTCTTCGATCATCTCTTGCAGCCGCGCTTCACCCAGAGTATTACAAAATTTTTGAATCACTTTAAGTTGATCGGCATTGGTAATGAGCGATTCATTTTGCGTTGAACGATAAACCAGCAGGTCGCGCAGAAAAACTTCGAGCACGTTTAAGATGGCAATCTGTCCTTCCAAATTTTGCTGACTTTGCCAGTTTTGGGCGGTTTGGGTGATTTCAACAGCATCCTGGGAATAAGAATTGCGCAAAAATTCAATGATTTCCTGTCGGGTTTCTTTGAGGCCTGCTACATCAAAAAAACGAGTCATTGCATAATTTCCACCCGAAACGCGCGCTAAATAAGCGGCTTCTTCAGCCGGTAACCCATCTTGGTTAATTAATGCTTGTTCAATTTCAGTCGTTTTCAGAGGTGATAACGGAATATGCTGGCATCGCGAAATGATGGTTGGGAGAAGCGCTTCGGAGTGATCGGTGGTCAGCAGAAACATCAGGTCTTCTGAGGGTTCTTCGAGTACCTTCAGAAAAGCATTGGCTGCTTCATCACGCATACTTTCAATGCCGGTCATAATCACGACCGTTTTCTTGCCTTCGTTAGGTTTCAAAAAAGCTTTGGGACGAATTTCTTCACGAAAATATTTTATGGGATAAAAAGCTCGTTTGTTCTTGGTGCTGTCTTCATTTGTAATTGAAGGCCTTAAACTGAAATCAACAATTTCGTAGGGATCTTTTTGCAGGAGTTCGAGCCTTTCGCGGAGCTCTTCAACCGAAACTTTTGTAGGTACAGGCAGAAAAACGTGAATGTCGGGATGTGTAAACCAGGATGATTTTTTTGAAAAGGTCTGATCGCCGAGATCAGTCAAATTGTCAACCCCGTTAATCAGTTCGGCAAAAGTCAGGGCAAAAGCGATTTTGCCAATGCCCGGGGGACCTGAAAACAGGTATGCATGGCTAATGCGGTCTGATTCAGCGATACGCTTAATTTGTTCCCGGGCAAACGGCTGACCCACCAGCCGCCGGTCTCCGAAATGCAGGTTTTTGTAATCATTCATGGCTTTATGCTAACAAATTATTAGGATGACACAATAGCTTTACAAAAAATTATTCACGATTTATTCTTCCCAGATATAATCATAAAGTAAAACTCCGGCAGTAATAGTTACACCCGCATAACCAAAAAGGGCCCAAAAATCGTTGAGATAATTAGTAGTAAAACCTTCAATCAGTGCCGCTTTGGTTGTTTGAACTAAAATTAAAATGAGCGGAAACAGTAAGGGAATGCTTAGCACAGAAAATATAGCTCCTTTGCGATCCGCCTGAGAAACAATAGCCGCCAACATGGTTGCTACACCCGAAAGTCCCGCTGTACCCAGTATAATAACCAATACAAAAGCCAGGCCGTTGGCAATGGGCATTCCCAGTAAAAATATATAAAGGATGAAGGTTGCCAGATTTACTGAAAGAGTGAAAAGGTAATTATAGCATAATTTACCCACAAAAACTTCACTCGCTTTGCTGTGAAGCCGCAGGAGGTCAAAGGTATGGCGGTCGGCTTCCATCACAAAAGAGCGCGACAGGCTGGAAAGGGCAGCAAAAAGAATGACAATCCACACGAGAGCGCTTTTGGGAGTGGGCGGGAGCTGCTCCGCGTTTAGCGCAAATAAAATGAGCAGCAAAGAGGCCCCGACAAATGCCAAAACAGTATTGATGGCATATCGCGAACGCAACTCGGTTTGTAAATCCTTAGCCAGAACAGCGGCTACCCCTTGTAAAAAATTCATCAGCTAAAGTTAACGAAGTAAGAAGTAAGAAGTAAGAAGTAAGAAGTAAGAAGTAAGAAGTAGTCACTCAATTACTCAATAATTCAATAATTCAATAATTCCTCCAATCAATAATTCAAAAACTTCCAAACGATGAGTATATTTAAGCTCAACAGAAACAGGAATTTTTTACTTTTTTGCATGAATATTTTCAGCTTGTTAGATACTAAAACTGTTTTTCCAAAAATGAAAGCCGGTAACAAAGCTGAAATATTAGAATTTCTGGTGTCATCCCTTAGGTATAAAATACCTGATCAAAAAGTTGAAGATATTCGGAATGCGGTTATGGAACGCGAGAAAATAATGTCCACCGGAGTGGGTAAGGGTCTGGCGATTCCACATGGAAAAACAACGGGCATTGGCGAAACTTACGCTGCTTTTGCTATTTTGAAAAATCCGGTTGATTATGATGCTATCGACGGAGAGCCTGTAAAGATGGTTTTTTTGCTTGCCGGGCCTCAGTCGAGCAACAGCTTGCACATAAAAATGCTAAGCCGTATTTCGCGACTGATGAACAACCGTGACTTTCGGGAACGCTTACTGCAATGTTCGTCAGCAGAAAAAATTATTGAGCAGTTCAAGAAAGAAGAGCAGGTTTCGTTAAAAGGCTAAGGTATTCAATTTAATTAAGGAAGGGAAGTATGTTTAAACATGTTATCACTACGGCATCATTACTTTTTAGCATGCTGCTGACAGTAA
Organism: Balneolaceae bacterium; assembly: GCA_036381435.1. Taxonomy (GTDB): domain Bacteria; phylum Bacteroidota; class Rhodothermia; order Balneolales; family Balneolaceae; genus Fodinibius. Next base: position 101,637 of record DASVCW010000019.1, read on the forward strand.
ATCCATCTCATCTCCGTGCACAAGCACCCGTTCTTTCGCTTGATATTCCCGAAATTATCGAACAAAGTCGGGCAGATAATGCTTTCTGGTCGGTGATCGTGCGCGATACTACGGGAAAAATTCTCGAAGGTTTTAATATTGGCAAACTGGTACGTCCCGCTTCAAACTTAAAGCTGTTGACATCCGCTACTGTTTTGAACGAGCTCGGGGCTGATTATACCTATCGAACTGTCATGTACGGACTGGGATATCAAAACGGCAGTAGCTGGGAGGGCAATATCATTATTCGCGGAAGCGGGGATCCGTCCATCAGCGGCAAATATTATAATGAAGATCGTTTCTATGTGTTCAACAAATTTTACAAGGCGTTAAAGGCGATGGGTATTGAGGAAATCAACGGAAATTTAGTGGGGAATGATGCTTTTTTTGATCAGCAGCCATACCCAAAGGGATGGGCCTGGAACGATCTTTCATTTTACTACGGGGTTGAAACCAGCGCGCTTTCCTTTAACAATAATACGGTTGACCTGACTGTCTATGCCGATGGGGATATCGGTGATACTCCCGAAATTGAATGGTTTCCTTTCGATACCGATTACGTAAAATTTGTTAATGAACAGGTGATTTCTCCCGCTGAATCGGAATACGATGAGTTTTACCGCCGGTTAATGGGAACAAATCGAATCATTCTGCGAAGCAAGTTGCCACAGAACTATGTGGAACATGAAGCACTGTCTGTGTTAAATGCTTCAAGGTTTTTCATTGATACCTTCAAAAAATATCTTGAAGACGGCAATATTTCAGTTAACGGAAGGTTAATTGTTGAAAGTCAGCAGCAAGACTGGAATAGCGACCAGTATAAAATTCTGGCCGTTCATGAATCTGTCCCTCTCCGAAAGTTGTTACAGCAACTCAATAAAGAAAGTGATAATTTTTATGCAGAAATGCTGCTCAAAACGTCGGCTGCAGAACATTTCGATATTTCCGGCAGCACTGAATTGGGTATCATGCTGATGAAAGACTTTTCCGCTTCAATCGGATTAGATACCACAAAGATGGAACTCAGCGATGGCTCGGGAATGGCAGCATCAACCCTCATTACTGTAAAAAATCTAAGCAAATTATTGGTTGAAATGCGCGATCATCACCAGTTTGAAGTCTATAAAAATAGTCTCTCTATTTCCGGTGTTGACGGCTCACTGGAGTATCGTTTCCCTGCATCCATGGTCGGCAAGATTTACGGAAAAACCGGCTATGTATCGGGGGTTCGTTCGCTCAGTGGCTATATGGAAAGTTCATCCGGCAAGCCTCTTATTTTTTGTGTTGTGGCAAATAACTATACCAAAGAAACATCGTATATTGATTACGTTCAGGAAAAAATTATTCAAAAAATATACCGCAGTTATTAAATCCTGATGACGAAAAAGCCAACCATATTAGTTACGGATGATGAAAAAAGCATTCGCAATTCACTGCGCGACATTCTTGAGTTTGAGGAATATGAAGTGCTTGAAGCCGAAGACGGAAAACAGGTTTTCGATCTGCTGACCGAGCATTCGGTTGATCTGATGCTGCTCGATATTAAGATGAGAGGTATGGATGGTATTGAAGTGCTTGAAAAGCTGAAAGCAAATAATTTTTTCTTTCCTGTTATCATGATTTCGGGACATGGCAATATCGAAATTGCCGTTGATGCCACCAAAAAAGGCGCTTTTGACTTTATCGAAAAACCGCCCGATTTAAATCGTTTGCTGCTTAGTGTACGCAATGCTCTTGATCAAAACCGTTTGACCAAAGAAAACAGGAGCATCAAATCGCGTCTGCCCGAAGTACCGCAGATTATCGGGGAGAGTGATGCCATCCGGCAGATAAAAAAAACGATTGATAAGGTTGCTCAAACAAATTCGCGGGTGATGGTGACCGGTGAAAACGGAACCGGTAAGGAACTGGTAGCCCGCTGGGTTCATGAAAAAAGCAGGCGCTGTAACGGACCTTTTATTGACGTAAACTGCGCGGCCATACCGGCAGAATTGCTTGAAAGTGAGCTTTTTGGCCATGAAAAGGGAGCTTTTACCGGAGCCAGCAGTCAGCGCATCGGTAAGTTTGAACAAGCCGACGGCGGCACGCTCTTTTTGGATGAAGTGGGAGATATGAGCGCCCAGGCTCAGGCCAAAGTATTGCGTGCATTGCAGGAAAATAGAATTATCCGGGTGGGAGGAAGCAAAAAAATATCGGTGGATGTACGCATTGTCGCCGCTACCAACAAAGATCTCCTTGACGAGATGAAAACCGGAGATTTTCGCGAAGACCTTTACCATCGGCTTAACGTCATTCCTATTCATGTGCCGCCTCTGCGCAAACGCCTGGAAGATATTCCGCTTCTGGCCCGGCACTGCCTGAAGCAACTGGCGGAAAAAGACATTATGTTTTCCGGCATTTCGTTCACCCGTGATGCACTTGAAGCTCTTAAAAAACAAAATTGGTCGGGAAATGTACGGGAGCTTCAAAATGCTGTTGAACGTTTGGGGCTACTCGCCGAAAATTCTCAGATAAAGTCAAAGGATGTCGAAAACCTTACGCTTTCGGGCAATAAAAACAGCGGAAAGATTAATCATCTGCTTGAAGAATCAGATTCATTTCACAATTTTAAAGAATCAACAGAACGCTTATTTTTGCTTCGGAAGCTCGAAGAAAACAACTGGAACATATCACAGACAGCCGAAGCAATCGATATCCAGCGAAGCCACATGTACAATAAGATGAAAAAGTACAATATCGAACGATAACCGGTTGAGAGGCAGGAGTATGTGTAGTTCAAAATTCATAATTCAAAATTTATAATTGTACTGTGTCAGCAAAAATTATTGATGGGAAAAAAGTAGCGGCCATAATTCGGGATGAAGTCAAACGGGATGTCGAAGACTGGGTTGAAGCAGGGAACCGCCCGCCGTTTCTCCAGGTTGTACTCATCGGCAGCGATCCTGCATCGAATGTGTACGTAGGCGCTAAAACCCGGGCCTGTAAAGAAGTGAATATTGAAACTAACACTCATCGCCTGCCTGATACCGTTTCAGCTAAAGAGCTAAAAGCCACCATTCAAAAGTTTAACGAAAGTGATGATGTGGACGGTATCCTGGTTCAGCTTCCGCTGCCCGCGCACATTTCAAAGCATGATGTGATTGAATCTATCGACTACCGTAAAGATATAGATGGGTTTCACCCTATGAATTTGGGACGTTTAGCGTTGAACCAACCTTGTTTTCGCTCATGTACACCCGCTGGAATTTTTGAACTTTTTAAATACTACAGCATCCCTACTAAGAGCAAACATGCCGTAGTGGTGGGAGCCAGCAATATTGTGGGACGCCCTGTGTCGATGATGCTTTCTAAAGAGGAGTCCGAAGGCAAAGCCACTACAACCATTTGCCATAAGTACACCAAAGATTTAACCGCTCACACTATTTCCGCCGATATCATAATCGTAGCGGCGGGACAACCGAATCTCATTAAAGGGGAGATGGTCAAGGAAGGTGTTGTGGTGATTGATGTGGGAATAAACCGGGTTGCAGATGAAACTCAGGACAAAGGGTACAGCTTGGTCGGAGACTGTCACTACGAGAGCGTAAAAGAAAAGGCCAGCTGGATTACACCTGTTCCCGGCGGTGTAGGTCCCATGACTGTAGCTATGCTGATGAAAAATACTCTCCTAGCTGCGAAAAAATCTATCTATCCCGAATAGGTATGAGAAGACATGCCAAGTTTTTTGAAACTTGGCATGTCTTTGTCTCTACAAGCACTCCTTAAATTTGTTAAGTGATCAAGGCGTAGGAAACTTTAAAAGAGAATATTTGCGTTCACTATTAGTCTTTAAAGATTAATCTCTTGGGATTTTCGGATATTCTCAAAAGCTTCCTAAGCCTTCAAAAAAGCACATATTTCTCTCCTACAAACACTCCTCGGGGTTATCAGGATCCAAGTGGCAAGAATCGGACTGCATACTTCTTCCTAAGTTGAGCTCCTGATGCAGTTTATCTAAATACCGCTCAATTTTGTGGGGTGATGAATACATCTCATATCCGTCAAAAAGCACAGGTAAATCGGTTTTACTGATAAAATCAGGAATTGAAGTACTCTCTCCATTCACCTGCACTATTTTATGAGCGGCTACCATTTCACTCAGCTTTTCTTCAATCTGATCGGTAAAACTGTTTGAAGTAAGGTAATAAAAGGTCAGCATATCACTAGTGGTTTCTTGTTTATAACATCTAAAAAATAATAATGACTTCAAGGCTTAGGAAACTTTAAAAGAGAGCTTTTATTTCACAATTAACTTTTAAAAATTAATTTCTTAGAGCTTATAGATATCCTTGAAAGTTTCCTAAGCCTAAAGAAAACGGCCACTGCATTCTCCCTTTATACCCCTTTATCTTATACCTTTATACCCTTTAAAAAGGGGTGACATAACGATGTCATAATAGCTAATTATCTTGTGAGTGAAGATTAATTAAACAAAGAAAACAGTCATGAATACAGCGAAAAAAATTATCCAAAGAAGGCCCGTTGGCAATATGGAGCCTGTTCTCCGCAAGGTGCTGATTGAAGCCGAACGCGAACACCGCCAGCTTCAGGAAATGTTTGAGTTGATGGGCTGGGGCGATCTGCCGGATGCACTTAAAATAGAGATCAAAGATGATGTTGCGGCAATGGCAGATGAATTGAAAGGAAACTACTCCAGTTGCGACCCGTTCATCGCGCGTCGTCGTCAGAGTGTAGTTTATTGGATAAACAGTTATGAAGATGGTACTTGCTCTTTGCAGACAGCCATCGAGGTGTTGCGGGTGAAGAAGCTATAACGTTTCATCCCCCACCCGACGGCTGGTTTTGCCGTCAGATGGGTGAGAAAGAGCAGTATTCGGAGTAGTTAGCATGTCTTTACCCGTCAGACTGCGAACCCAGCGTTCGGACGGGTAACAAAATTTTAGAGAGGCGGTTTACCCCAGAGCCGTATAATTAATGTGAGCGATTTTGTTTGGCAGATTTATTAAAAACTGTTAAGCAGGTCGCTCACATTTTTTTTATCTTTGCCCAAACCTGAACACGAATAGTTGCAGACTATAAAAATCATGCAAAACTCCTCACCTTTCGACCGCATTTCACGTCAGGGCCTAACTTATGATGATGTTCTTCTGGTGCCCGCTTATTCCCAAACCCTGCCCCGCGATGTTGATACAAGCGTAACTCTCGCTCCAAACCTCAAACTCAATGTACCCATTCTCAGTTCAGCAATGGACACTGTTTCTGAATATCGTTTGGCCATTGCACTGGCACGAGAAGGCGGAATCGCGATGCTGCACAAAAATATGTCGATTGAAGAGCAAGCCGATCAGGTTCGCATGGTGAAGCGAAGTGAAAGCGGCATGATTGTGGATCCCGTTACGCTGGGCAAAAATTCAACTGTCCGTGAGGCCCGGTCATTGATGAAAAAGCATAAGATAGGCGGAATTCCCATTGTTGAAGACGGAAATACCTTAATCGGCATTGTCACCAATCGTGATCTTCGCTTCGAGCACTATGTGGATAAGAAGCTCAGTACCATCATGACCACTGATAATCTGATCACCGCGCGCGAGGGAACCACTCTTGAAGAAGCCGAAAAACTGCTCCAGGAGCACAAGGTTGAAAAGCTTCCGATTGTTGACGGAAATAACAAGTTGGTAGGACTTATAACCTTCAAGGATATTGAAAAGAAGAGAAATTTCCCCAACGCTTGTAAAGATGATATGGGCCGGTTACGAGTAGGTGCAGCTGTGGGCGTTACGCCCGATACGATGGACCGCGTCGAAGCTCTTAAAGCTTCAAGCGTAGATGCCATCACCATTGATACGGCACATGGACATTCTGCGGGTGTGCTGGACATGGTCAGGAAAATTAAAGAAACTCATCCCGAACTGGTTTTAATTGCGGGAAATATTGCCACAAAAGGGGCTGCTGAAGCACTGGTTGATGCAGGTGCCGACGTGCTGAAAGTAGGCGTAGGACCGGGTTCTATCTGTACAACCCGTGTTGTAACGGGTATAGGGGTTCCGCAGCTTAGCGCGGTGATGGAGGTTGCGGAATATGCTCACGAAGCGGGAGTGGGAATCATAGCCGATGGCGGAATCAAACAAACGGGTGACATTCCTAAAGCAATCGCCGGCGGTGCTCATGCCGTAATGATGGGTTCTATGTTTGCCGGGGTTGATGAAAGTCCGGGTGAAACGATTATTTACGAATCCCGAAAGTACAAATCTTACCGCGGAATGGGCAGTATTAGTGCAATGGAGAAGGGTTCCAAAGACCGCTATTTCCAGGATGTGGAAGATAATATCAACAAGTTAGTGCCAGAAGGTATTGAAGGACGTGTGCCTTATAAGGGACATTTGAGCGAGGTGGTGTATCAAATGGTGGGAGGTTTGAGAGCGGCAATGGGTTACACCGGTGCTGCCAGAATAGAAGATCTGCAAAAAGCGGAATTTGTGAAAATTTCTGCCGCCGCTTACCGCGAAAGCCACCCGCATACCGTTCAAATCACCAAAGAAGCACCGAATTATTCTGTAGGGTAGAGAAGACAAAATTTTAATACATCTTCAGACAAAATGCTATAGTTGTCTTGTTTTCTTGGAGATTTTATAAAAGTTATCCTCTCAGTAATTGTCTGATTTTTCCTTTTATTTTTCGTCACTTCTCCTGCCTAAGAATGGTATATACGATGCTACCGAGCTTCGAGAGAAGAATTTGAACTGGAATGAACCATTACAAATCAGTTTGAAATTTTAGAAGAAGGAAAAACGAAGCTGCTCAATCCATGAGTCAGTTTCCAAAGCCATTGTAGAAAAAGATTTTATACTAGGCTATCATAAATACTATAAAGGGTTAATATTATAATTTTGATCTACAAAAAGTACTGAATCAGTAGTAACATTTGCACTAATATTACTATGATATCCTGGCTCAAGATAAACATTTAAAATTAAACGTTTACCTTGAGCTTGTGAAAGTTCAATATGTGATTCACCAGTAACAGCAACTTGTACGGATTTTGAAGCATTTGCCGGTATATTTCCTAAAGAATATGTACCTCCGGTAACATGTAATATTACAGAATACATCGTTTCAGTTCCCTTATTATGTATAGTAACAGATACCTTCTCAGAGTTACATGCGGATAAGTTGTGTAAGCTTACAGTTTGGCTATTGCAAGAAACTATTAAGAAAAGAGTCAATAAAAAGGCTTTCATATTATTAATAATCTATGTTTCTCAATAATATTTCTAATGCGTTTGTCCATCTTGTCCATAGGTATCTTCTTCAAAAGCATCACCTTCTGCGAAAATTTCCATCATCAAGGTCAGCATAATGAACAAATTCATGAAGAATAATTACTTTCATGACAGAAAGAAAAGGCCTGATAGGAACTTCTTCAGTGGTAAACTTCTAAACCAAAGTACAGAAATTTCCACTGCAAGTAACTGACTCAAAAGTGTTTTATTCTAAAGGACGCCTTACAAACATTATATTTGAAGACAATTTTTTAAGGGACTTTCCTTCTTTTTTAAAGTTAGCTTTATAAATGACGTTTTTATGGAGCAGATTCATCTCTATAGAAATAGTACTGTCAGTTACTTCGTAAGAAGTAAATTTCAATACTTTTAATTGTTTAGAATTAGTTGGATTTACAATTTTAATTTTTTTTTCTCCCAGATCTATTTCCGTTCCTAGTTCCCAAATAGAATATTTGTTAGCTAAAAGAGGAATGGTTTCCATACCATCAAATAAATCATTAGTAGATGGCTCGTTGATAACATGCGTAAGAATCATTTTCTGGTAGTGAACATCTTGAGAACAAGAACCAAGAAAACATAAAATGGTAAGATAAGTTAAAATCTTTTTCATCATTACCTTTAAGAAAAAAATTCTTTAAAACTCCAGGTAACTAATATTTTTTACCTTCCATTCTCCATTTATTTCTTTCAATGTACCATATATTTCCGTCCCTTCAATTTTATAGTAAATAGCAAATTTAGCTTCATCTTCTTTAATATCCAATTTTACAATCTCTAAATAGTTCCTATTTGTTCCCGAAGTGTCATTAACAATAACAACTTTATATTCCAATTCAGTCAGCTTTAGATTCTCATCTAAATACTCATTATCTAACAGATAGAGGGGGGTTCGGCTATCTAATTCTAAATGAAAAAATTTTTTCATTTTGGGATTCTTTAATATTGTTTGAAGTACAGCATTTTCCTTAGTCGTTTGGCTACTACTACAAGAAACTATTAAGAAAAGAGTTAATAAAAAGGTTTTCATATTACTAATAATCTGTGTTTCTCAATAATATTTCTAATGCATTTGTCCAAGTAACATCTTGTCCATAAGCATCTTCTTCAAATAAGTTTCCTTCTTCACCTGGATAATCTGTTCCATCAGCAAAATCTCCATAATGAACAAATTCATGAAGAATAGTTGTCCCTATCCAAAAAGAGAAGGAATCGCCCATTAAAGTTCCGGGATAAG
>DASVCW010000020.1:0-14405 GCA_036381435.1 Balneolaceae bacterium
ACCATCCCTAATGGAGAACTGTGTGCTGTATGCATTAACACAGGTGCTTCGGCTTTGGCGGCATATTCCTCGTAAGTCAAAGAATCAGGCTCATCAGCTTTATTGAAGTTTCCATCTCCATAGATAAAAGGCCAGCCATAATCAGCACCTTCTTTTATATGATTTAGTTCTTCCTTTTGCTCGTTATCGCCCAGCCAGTCTATGCCGTGATCCATACCGTAAAGTTCTTTGGTTTGAGGATGCAAGTCAAAACCAATGGTATTCCGTAAACCTTTAGCAAAGACTTTAACATCACTTCCGTCCGGTTTTGCCTGTAAAATAGTTGCGCTTCTTTTGTTGAGTTCCGGATAGGAATTAGAGGTGCTACCCACAGTGATATACATCATGCTGTCGGGACCAAAGCCAATCGTCCTGTTAGGGTGTTGTCCGCCCACAGGCAAATCATCAATCAATAGTTGAAGTTTACCCACTGTACCATCTTCATTCAGCTTTCCTGAATATACTTCCTGCACTGTAACCAGATAAAATTTGCCATCATGAATGGCCATGCCGTGGGCGTTTTCTTTCTTAATAATCGTTTTCATTTCATCTGCCTCGCCGTCTTTGTTTGTGTCTTTTAACAACAAAACATCACCCTTGTCGCGTCGTGACACATAAACTGCTCCGCCAGGGCCTGTAATAATCATCCGGGGCTTTCCAAGATTTTCGGCAAATTTGGTGACAGTAAATCCCTCAGGCATTTCGAGCTGATTAAGCCTTTCCTGAGTTGCTTCAACCTTTACAGGCTTAAAAATGTGTGATGTTATTTCTTCTGAGACAACCCCCTGTTGAGCATAGGATTCGGAAACCGCAAGAAGTATAAGAATTGAATAACAGAAACCGGCTTTTAGAATGGCAGACGCAAAACTCTTCATGATGGCAGAATTTACTTGGAAATGTAGCTTTAACCTGACAACTGTTTCAGCTCTTGTTTTGTTCCAGGCATCTATAGGAATAATCTCACCGCTTTAATCTCAAAAACCTTTACCCCTTACCCCTCTCGTTCCGTCGCTCCGCGGTGGAACTGTAACCGGACGTTCTACGTCCCTTATAAATTACCTGAAGTTAATAAATTCCGAGCTAACGCTCCGCCCCAGAGCGATGGCACGAGATAAAATGGAATAATACCAAACTACTTCACTCCTTTATCTCCGATGCGGCCGGTTCAGGTCTTGCCGGCTCATAATTGTCCGGTTCATTCCCGAGCAGGTAACCATAGGGTTTAAGGGCTTCTACCTGATCAAAAATGCACTTTAAAATACCTATAAACGGTACGGAAAGTATCATCCCGGTAATACCCCAAACTTCTGCGCCAATGAGCAAGGCAAGCATCGCTATAAAAGGATTAATACTCACTCTTGATCCCACAATATTGGGCGTAATAAAATTACCCTCCAGGAATTGTACAAAAGCAAAGACACCGATCACCCCTAAAGGCTGAACTAAAGATTCGGAGAACAAAAAGGCATAGACAATTGCCGGTAAACTGCCGATAATAATACCAATGTAAGGAATGATAGCCAATACCGCCGCAAATATGGCAAAAAATACAGCATGCTCAATGCCTACGATCCATAAACCGGTTCCGTTTAGGATGGCAAGTATAGTGATGACTGTCATCATTCCGATAATATAATTCTGGGTGACTTTTTGAATGCTGTCTACTACCGAATCGATAGCTCCGCTGGTTCCTTTTTGGGCTATCCAGTGCAGGAACTGCCGGTACATATCCTTGTAGTACATCATGAAAAAAACAAACAGGGGCAGTAGGGTTAAAGTAGTAAAAGCACTCGTAGTAGCGCCTAAAGCCGCGCTTACATATCTTCCGCTTTTGTTTATTACTGTTTGAAAAGCCTGCTCCAGGTACTGAATTTGTCGCTCGGGAGCGATACCAAACTGAGATTGAAAAAATTGCAACCATTCACTGCTTACTTGCTGAATTCTTTCGTTCGCTTCGGGTAACTGGCTAATGAAATCCACCAGTTGAATAGACAGCAGCGAAATTACTCCGGCCAGAATGATAAACAAGAAGGTCATGCTAAGAACAATCGACAGGACCCTGTTCATTTTCCAGTCTTCGAACCGTTTGCTTAATGGTTCCAACAGCATGGCAATCAGAGCCGAAAACGCCAGCGGCATCAAGATGAATTTACCGATAGACATGATGAAAAAAATCAGGCTAATCCCAAGCAGGATTGTCGTTGCCTTTAACCATAAAGGGTACTCTTTGCTCATTTATTATTGTGGAATAGTGTTAAAATTAATCAAGTTTTTCGGTGAGGTGCTTTAGCGGGGGATCAAAATTTTCCTGGAAAATTTCAAAAGGTATCTTCTGCCCGACTTCCTCTTTCACTTTGCTGTCTTCAATAACCTGCTGGTAGCTTTCATAACAGTCCAGCGCATCTTTAAATTTCTGGTAATCTTCATCCGAAGCTTCAACCCAACAATCGATCTCCTCTTGCTTAGATGATTTGAGATTAAACTTTCCCTTGCTACCGTTCTCTGTGTAGTGAGTGAAAAAAGCTAACCTCTTTGGGTATCTACTCCCCTCCCTCTTTAAATCGCAATAAACGCTTTTCACTGCGGCATGACTTACCAAGTGGTCTTCAAAACCGCTGACTCCGTGAACGGCATAAGTGACCAAAACATCAGGTTTAATCTTGTCAATGTGGGTAGTGATAACGTCTTCAATTTCTTTGGGATCCAGCTCTTTGAGTCCGCTGTCGGGCAAGTCGAGTACCATCATTCCACTTAAATCGAGCACCTTTCCCACGCACTCCATTTCTTTAAAACGAATCGCACCCATCTCTTTCTTGCCAACCCCAAGCCGGAATCGCTGTTTCGTAGCCTCCCCTTTTGTAAGCGTTAACAAATAAACTTCATCACCCTGCCGGCGTTGTGCGGCTATAGCCGGTGCGGGACCAAAAGATTCATCATCGGGATGAGGAAAAACATAAAGGATCTTCATGGAGTGATGGAGTGATTGGTTTTTGGAAAAGTAATTTTTCATCATCCTAACAAATCAAAATGGAAAAACATTTTGAAACTCTTATACAATACTTAAGAGGCCATCCCCCTGCGCCCCCTTCAAAGGGGGAATTAGACTGAATTATCTGCGATAATTCAATCATTTGATAACAATAATTTTTCATAGACATATCTCCGATTAGCAGTCCAATCCGCTGATGTTATCAGCGGAGCACTCGTCCCCCTTTGAAGGGGGTTAGGGGGATGGCCAAACAAGGCTAAAATCAATTTACGCCGTCACCCTCACTTCTGCATCTTCTAAAACAGGCTTTTCCACCGGTTCATCACTTTCAATGACTCCATCACGCAAACGAATGACACGACGGGCATGTTCAGCGATATCATCTTCGTGAGTTACCAGTAAGATAGTGTTGCCCATCCGGTAAAGTTCCTCGAAAAGCATCATAATTTCTTCACCCGTTTTGGAATCCAGGTTCCCGGTAGGTTCGTCGGCTAATAAGATAGAAGGATTATTCACCAGGGCTCTGGCAATAGCCACCCGCTGGCGCTGTCCTCCGGAAAGTTCGTTGGGCTTGTGATCGATCCGATCACCCAAGCCAACTTTTCGCAAAGTATCGGAAGCTCGTTCATGGCGCTCCGCGGTTTTCATTCCGGAATAAATCAGCGGCAGTTCCACATTCGACAGGCAATCGGTTCGCGGAAGCAGGTTGAAGGTCTGAAAAACAAAGCCGATTTCACGATTTCGAACCTCGGCAAGTTCTGAATCTTCGAGTTCACTCACATCCTGATTATTTAAAATATATGTGCCCGAAGTGGGCGTATCCAGGCAGCCGATCAGGTTCATCATTGTTGATTTTCCCGATCCTGAAGGACCCATAATGGCAATATATTCGTTTTCCTGGACATCAAAAGAAACACCGTTTAAAGCCCGGACTTCCTGAGTTCCCATCTGATAAATTTTTGTCAGATCCTGAATTTGAATAACCGGTTTTGACATAAACTTCACCTTAATTGCTTGCTACGAAACTGTTAAATTTGTTGTTGCTGACCTTCACCTTATCGCCATCTTCAAGTTCCTGGGATAAGACGCGGTAACTTCCGATCACAATTTCATCACCTGCGCTAATGCCGGATAAAATTTGAATATGCATATTGTCGCTGATTCCTGTTTCAACTTCCGTACGAACGGCTTTCCCATTTTCAACCACAAACACCACTTTTCTCAGATCCTCCTCCGGAATAATCAGATCAGCATCAACCGAAGCGGAATCGGTACCGGCAGAATCAGTTTCCACATTGGCAAAATCCCGAACCGTAACGGCCTGGATAGGAACAGAAACCACATTAAAGGCAGTCTCTGTTTCCACATCAACAGTGGCAGACATACCGGGTTTAAATGACGGAGCGAATTCAATTTCCGGATTTTCCTCCATGATTTTTTGCACCATCTGCTGGTTACCCGCCATCTCCAGGTTATGTGGAGTGGCGATACGAATTTTAACCTCGTAGTTAGTAACCTGCTCATTGGTTCCCGCGCCGGTCACCGTAGCAGAATTAGCGATTTCCGTAACAATTCCCTTAAATATTCGCTCGGGATAAGCATCCACTTCAATATTAGCCGTATCTCCTACCGATACGCTCACAATATCATTCTCATTCACACTTACCAGCACTTCCAGCTGGTTCATTTTCGCGATGCGCATCAGTTCAGTACCGATAGACATTGTATTTCCCAAAATGCGCTCTCCTTCTTCAACCGAAAGCTTACTGATGGTGCCCGATCTGGGTGCACGGATAATCGTTTTCTGCAACTCTTCCTGCGCCTGCTCTAACTGCGCCTGAACACTTTGCACCTGGTACTCCGCGGCCTGTAAGCTGGCTTTTTGCGCCTCGTAATTTGTTTTAGCCTGTATAAACTCCGCCTCAGAAACAGCACCCGTTTCATACAGCTTTTTCTTTTGATTATACTCCGATTCTGCCAGCAACAAGTTTGCGTGAGCCTGTTCTTTTCGGGCTTTTTGAGTAAGCACGGCCGCTTTAATTTCATCAATTCGGGCCTGGTAGATATCAGGCTTTATGCGAAGCAGTAAATCTCCTTCCTCCACATAATCCCCCTCTTTTACCGGCAGTTCGATAATCTGCCCTGATACTTCGGGACGAATTACCACCTCTACCTCAGGTTGAATTTGACCCGATGCCGAAACCAGCTGGGTGATGGTTTTAAGCTTTGCGGGTGATGTCTCTACGGCTATACCTTCTTCCTGCCCGCCGATCCATCCAAAAGCGTTAGCCAGTGCCGCCCCGATACCAAAAACGACAATCAGGCAAATGCCGAAAATGAGTAGTTTTTTTGTTGAAGATTTTTTCTGTTTTGCCATTTTGCTTTCTGTTTAAGATAAATGTTATAGTAATATTGATTTAAAAAGGTTCTTCAGCCCGCATCAGTAGCGCCTCGTGATTTACTGTAATTGCACATCCTGTCCCAGTTTTCCAATAAAGTATTCCAGAATTTTTTGCTGAAAAATATAGTTATATCTCGCGCTGGTGTAATCGGCCTGTGCCTGCACATACTGGGCGTTGGCTTCACTCAATTCAATAAGCGTTCCGGCCCCTACTTCATACCGTTGCTTTTGAGTGATGTAAGAACGCTCGGCCGCTTGTAAAGCTTTTTCGGCCGCCTCTATCTGTTTAAGGATTGACTGATAATCGCTGTATGCCTGGTTCACATCCTGAATAACCTGCAAACGGGTATTTTCAAGGGCAAGCTTCGCGTTTTTATAGTTTATTTTCTGAGCCTGTATATTTAAGCGGCGATCGAAGCCATTGAAAATGGGGATGCTTAGAGACAAACCAATACTTCTGTTAACATTTTCTAAAAAAAACTGATCATTGAAACTAACATCATTTGGGTAATTATAACGACTAAGAATAGATGCAGATAAAGAAAGAGAAGGGTATAAACTTCCTTTTATTGTCTTTAACTGGTATTCAAGCGATTCTATATTTAATCTTTCCCGCTCAAGATCGGAACGGTTTTCGAGAGCGGTATTTACTAAGGTTGGCAGTTCATAGCGCTGAATCTCAATTTCTTCGTCACTTATTTCCGGAGTGGCAAATTCATATTCTTTTCGAGGATCAACCTGCATGATACTGATGAGCTGCAATCGGCTCATCTGTAAAGCATTTTCCCGGTTCGTTACTTCAAGCTCATTATTGGCCAACGTAGCTTGCTGATTGTATAAATCAACGGTTGGACGTGCTCCTACCTTTACCTGGACTTCAACTTGCTCAAGCTGCTGTTGAGAAGCAGCAAGATTCTCCCTCGCAATTTCTAACAACTCTTTGTTCAACAAAAGCTGCAAATAGGTACTGGCAGTCTGAAAAATAATACTTTCGCGTACCCACTCCACATTTTCTTTTTGCGACTTTTTATCGAACTGAGCACTGCGCAGGCTGTTTATATTTGCGAATCCCTGAAAAAGAGGAATACTTGCTCTTAAGCTTGCGTTAAAACTTTTAATATTTCGAGATACGAAAGTATCTGTACCGGGAATAAAATTACCCCCTGATGATGAACTTGCGCCTATAGATCCACTTATTGATGGTGCATAATCCAACTTTTCATTTAATACAAAGCTTTCTGCCAGATCAAGATTGTTGCGCGCCTGTTCAAGCTGGTAATTATTTTCTAAAGCGATATCAATAGCTTCCTGTAGCGTTATTTGTTGCACATCCTGCGCTTGAACAATAAGCGGTAAAATGAGCACCCCAAAGAAAAATAATATGCCTTTTCGCATGTCTATAGTATGATTTTTGTTTGCGATTTGTGTTCTTTCACGAACAATGATAAAAATAGTTACAAAGGTAACGGATTTTTTTGGTAAAAATATTATAAAGGACTGCGGGCTGTTATTCTGAAAAGCCTGTCATCCTGAGCGGAACGAGGAGCCTTGCGACGAGTGAGTCGAAGGATCTCCCTAAATAAGGCTAATGCATATAATCTTCATATAAATCGCGCCATTGGGGATTAAGCTTATTGATTAGTGCTTCTTTCTTCTTTCGAGTCCATCCTTTAAGCTGTTTTTCTCTGGCGATAGCTTGACAAACATACTGGTATTCTTCTATATACACCAATTTGTCAACATTGTATCTTTTAGTGAAACCATCTTTTAGCCTTTCCTTGTGTTGTCGGCCCCGATCAACCATCGACCCGGTTAGACCAATGTAAAGAACAGTATGATGCTTATTAGTAGTCATGTAAACGGTATATATTTTTCGCCTTTTCATATATTAGTAAGACCCTTCAGTACCCTGATCCTTACAATTTTTTTTGTAAAAAAAAGGAAACTGTTGAAAAGGACTGTCATCTTGAAAAGCCTGTCATCCTGAGCAGAGTGTCGTGCTTTTTACGACATGTAGTCGAAGGATCTCCTTGAATAAGGCAACTGCCTCCTTACGGTTTATTTATAACATTAGTAGCCTTGATAAGGAGATACTTCGACTACGGGCTGGGAAAGCACAGCCCTCTGCTCAGTATGACATAAGCCTATTAAGACCTTCATCAGAATGACAGGATGTTCTTTTGAGATGTGCAAAACATACTGATCGAAGCAGGCGCTTCAACCTACATAGAAAAGTCTACTAATCGTACTTTGCGTCCTTGCGGACTTGCGGTTAAAACAAAGAATAAGATTCACTTTCCGCCCGAAAACCTCTTTTCGACAAAGTTTATTCCCATATCAATGGCTTTTTTAGCAGCTATCCCTTTTAGACCGTCAATAACTGTATCCGCCATTGTATCCCCTCTATGCTTTTTTTTCTTCTTCTTTTTGTGTGGGTGGCGTTTATGCCCTAATAAAAAGCCAGCCAACAGGGCCGCACCTACCGAAACGAAGGGATAATCCCGAATTGCCCGTTTTGGGTCCAGTTGTGATTTCACCTCTGTGCGAACCCTGTCGATAGAATGATCCAATTCATGATGGAGCTTATTCAAATCCGCTTCTAACTCCAATTTTTTCTGCTGCAGTTCGTCCATTTTACCTTTCGCCATAATAAATATTTTCTTCTTCTAACATTTCTGAGGGAGAAGGTTTATGAGCCTCCAATTTTTTTTGCTCAATCCCTCCCGCGGTTTTATTTACAACATCAATAACTTCTGACTCCAGCCGCTGCTGCAACTTTTTGAAGATCCCCATGGGCTTGAAATAAAGAAAACAAAAGCCCACGATAAAAAGCAGTGCCGCTACAATTACATAACCAATACTTTCAATTTCGAGCAGGTTGCTTAGAAAAATAGCCAGTGCGACCAGTAGAAAACATAACCCGAGAAATAAGATAATGGCTCCCGTAACAATCTGGCTGGCGGAGGCTATCATTCCCGAAAAATGTTCGCCGACGTTGAGCATCATCAACTGGATGCGCTTTTCAACAAAAAGCTTTAACTCAACAGTTATCTCTCGCAAATGTCTTGTTATTTGTTGTAAAATTTTCTCGGGTTTCATTTTATTCGTCTGAGCTAAAAATCTTTCCAATTATATAACCGGCAAAAAGTCCTGCAGCCACACTTTTAAGGGGATGTCTGCGAATCATAAATTTTGCCTGTTGTGTTAATTCTTCGATACGTTCTGCCAGTTCATCCTCATCAACCATCTGCCGCCCGCGTTCTATTGCTTCGTCCAGACGCTTATTTATGTTGTCAATAATTTCTTCGTTCATAGATTTTGCCGTTGGTTAGGTGGTTTTCATTAGTGATAACTTAAGAACTGCTAAAATAAATCCAAATTCCATAAAGAAAAAGAAGTTCTCTTGAAGAAATTATGATAAACTCTTTGTATCTCATCACTTTAAATAAGAATTAGTCTAATAAGTTCCCCAAAAATGTGTCATCCGGTTCCTTCTCCCCCAACCCTATCATCATCGAAAAACATATCGCCAGGAGGTTCAAATTTATTTGGATTTACCCTCCTTCCTGGTCCCATGAGTTCACGGAAATAGGGAAGGCCGCTGACACTTTATAGCCCGAAGCATCAGGGCGACGGGTTGAGCCGGAGGATGGGTCCCAATAAAAACAAATACAGTAGCAGCATGCTATTCATCACTACCCTTTTTCCATTCGCCGGTGATGCAATCACCGGCGAATATGCATTTACTTAATTTTACTAATATTAGAATTAAGGTTTGGTTTGGTTTGGTTTGGTTTGGAATTTTCACAGGCCTTTCTGTGTTTAAAAAAATTAATCTAACAAGTTATCGGTTAATTAATTCATAGTAGTAGTACACGTTCGGGGAAGAGAGAATTTCAATGTGATAAAGGCGGTACCAGAATTAAGAAAAAGCGCTATCAACGTTTAAGATCCTCTCCATCGTTGGCTTGAAAGAGATGACTTCAAAGATGAATTTCAGTTAGTAAATTAACCTAATATTTTTTAAAAGCAGGAATGCCGCAATCATCATCAAGCCCTCAAGAATTACAATCGTTGGCTGACTATTTATCGAAAAAACAAGAAGTTATTCTGCGCCAATGGGAACAGGAGATGAAGCAGGATAAAGCAAAGTCCGTTGAGTTGGATATGCTTAGCCGTGAAGGGTTCCGGGACAATATTCCCGTATTTCTTGAACGGTTAAATCAAGCTCTTCGTCATAAAAAAAGTTCTTCCGAAACAGTTGCAAAAGAACACGGAGCCCATCGCTGGGAATACGGCTTAGACCTCCAGCAAACCATGAAAGAATGGAGTTTGCTGCACAAAATTTTAATGGAGCAGGTTAACCGGTATGAAGAATCTCACTCATTAAGCCCGCCATCATTAAAAGAGGCTAACAGTATTTTGGCAAATCATATTCACCAAGGCGTCGTATTTAGCGTTGCAGAATACAATACGCTGCAACAAGCGGAATCCGAAGCGCAATTTCGTGATTTGAAACAAGCACTTAACGCTTCGGAGGAAGTTTCTCATGCTGAAGATTTGCGGCAAACATCACACGACCTTAAAGGAATGGTACATATCCTTCGCACTGGTTTTTTTCTTCTGAAGGACAAAAAATTTGATGATAAAACCAGGGAAACCTTAGATCAAATGAAGGAAGCTGCCGATGATTTAAACCAGTTACTTAACGATCTTCTTGATCTTTTTCGGCTTGAAGCGGGAAAAGAAAAGGCTAACGTAAAAAGTTTTGACGCAGCAAAGTTATTGCGTGATTTATGTAAAAGCTATCAACCCCTGGCTGAGGGCGAACACTTAGATTTACGGTGTAAAGGCGATAAAGAACTTCAGGTTAGAAGTGACCCTAAAAAAGTGAAGCGGGCTGTTCAAAATTTAGTGCTCAATTCGTTAAAGTACACCCGCTCAGGGTTTGTGGAGATAGAATGGACGTTGAAAGAAAAAGATTATTGGATGATCAGGATACATGATACCGGTCCCGGTTTAGGGGCTACTCATGCATCATCACTTACCACTAAAACCGATCCGTCGGTATCATCCGAAAAATCGAACGAGATGAGTCCATCTGATGCCAACAAAAATCCTGCTGTGCATAGTCATGGTGAAGGTATTGGCCTGCTAATCGTCCGGCGGCTGTGTGAAATCCTTAATGCCGTAATCAAAGTCGATACTAAAAAAGATGAGGGGACGACCTATCGCATTGTTTTTCCGCTAGATATCGACAAATAATTTATCTTCTCAGCTACTGCTTGAAGCCAATTTATATTAAATCCTCCTTAACAAAGGGCTGTGAGAAAATTCAAAGTCAAAAAATTAGTGGTTAAAAAAGTTAAGTTTTAATCATGATTACAAAGAGCCATCCCCCTGCACCCCTTCAAAGGGGGATAGTTGGTATTATAGTTCAACAACCTAAATAAGTTTAGTTTTAGTTTTTCATGAAGTAATGTTTTAATGTGAATTCGAGATAAAAAGGCTTATGAACCAGCGCCCGATGATAAATCAGAGGGCTAAAAGGGGAAGCTTGTTTAAACAATTTTTAGGGTGATGATTCGTCATCAACCATGAGAAAGGGCGAATTGGCTTATTACAGCAATTTCTGCTTCTATCTTATCTCAAACTCACGTTATTTTAATGTTTTTGCAGCCTCAATCAAGGGGGAACTAAAGGAACTATATATATTTCTATTATTTAAACTTTGGAATTTCATCAACTTCCTTTAAGTTCAATTTATTTAAATATTTACTTTTCCAATGTCATCACTAAATTTTCAAGAGTTACACCAAATCGCCAATTATTTATCCGGTAAACAAAGTGCTATTCTAAAGCAATGGAAAGATCTTATGCAACGGGAGGAAAAAAAAGCTTCGGAACTCATTTTGGAATCAAGAGGCTCATTTTATAACAGTATTCCCCTGTTTCTTGAGCATTTCTATGATACCCTCAAAAACAAACCCACTTCATTCAAAAAGGTCTCAATAGATCACGGGGCCAACCGCTGGGAATATGGATATGAACTTCAGGAAGTAGTTGAAGAATGGGAAATTCTGCATATGATTTTAACGGATCAACTCAACTCATCTCAGGATGTTTTGTTGTCCGATTGGCAGACAATAGCGCAGGCCCAGAAGCTTTTATCAAAAAGTATTCACGATGGAATTTTATTCAGCGTGAAGAAATATAATGAGTTGCAAAAACGCGAAGCCAGGGCTCAAATGCACGATTTAAACCAGATTCTTCAAAAACCGGATACTCCTTTTCCTGTCGAAAATCTTCGGGAAACCTCGCATGATTTAAAAGGAACAGTTTATATTCTGAATACCGGTTTTTTCCTGCTGAAGGATTACGAATTAGATGAAAAAGCAGCACGAATTATTGATCAAATGTCCGGGGCCACAGAAACTTTAGATCATCTGCTCAATGACCTGCTCGATCTCTTTCGGATTGAGGCAGGACAGGAAGAAGTAAAAGTAGCGGAATTTGATGCGGCTAAAGTATTGAACGATTTATGCGAAAGCATGCAACCTCTTGCTCAAAAAGAAGATTTAGATTTGCGGTGCGAGGGCCCTCAAAAACTTCTGGTACAGAGTGACGAGAAAAAAGTGCGGCGAATTATCCAGAATTTAGTACTAAATTCTTTGAAATATACGGATTCAGGTTTTGTTGAAATAAAGTGGAAACTAAAAACGGATGAGTACTGGCTGCTTGAAATTAAAGATACCGGCCCCGGTTTAAGCGACATTCATGCGGCATCACTCACCACCGGTACTGATTCCTCAGAAACACAAAATCAGTCTGCTGCTGATTCAGAGAATGTTCAACGGCATGGTGAAGGTATCGGCCTGCTGATTGTCCGCCGCCTCTGCCAGCTTTTGAATGCCGTAATCAACGTAAATGCTCAAAAGGGTGAGGGAACAACCTATCACATTGTTTTTCCGGTTAATGCCGATAAATAATTTTATCCTTTAAGCTATTTCTTTGGAGCCGATTTATATCAAATCCCTTTAGCGTCTAATGTCTTGGCTATTGCACAAAGAAACACGAAGGATGCCCAGAGAAACCACAGAGAATATTCTTTGTGAAACTCCGTGCCTTCTCTGTGTAACTTCGTGTAACAATTCGATGGAAGAATCTACTCATACCGCAAGCTCTCAATAGGATCAAGTTGAGCAGCTTTATAGGCGGGATACACTCCAAAAACAATGCCGATGGCGAACATGCCAAAAAAGCCGGTTAACACGGCCCAGACAGGAATAACGGGACTCGTTTCAATCCATAATGCCATGCCGTTTCCGGCCAGAATCCCTAACACCATGCCGATAAGCCCTCCTACCTGACAAATAAAAATAGTTTCAGCCAGGAATTGGGAAACAATAGCCTGCCGCGTGGCTCCTACCGCTTTTCTGATGCCGATTTCTCTTGTACGTTCAGATACCGAAACCAGCATAATATTCATCACTCCAATACCCGCCCCGAAGAGTGTAATTCCACCGATGATAAAACCTATGGCATATAGTATAAAAGTGAACTGATCAAACGTTCCGGCTAATGAATCATTCGTTTCTATTTCAAAATCATTTTCCATTCCCGGAGCCACGTCTCGTATCACCCGCATCACCCCGATAATTTCCTGAATAGCTTCGTCCACAAGATTCATTTTGGCGGCTTTTACCTGAATATTAATATTGCGTTCACCACCGTAAATATTAAGGCCTGCCGTATATGGAATGAGTACAAATTCATCGAGTGACTGGCCGAAAATACTACCTTTTTTTTCCAATGCTCCGATAACTCGATATTTTTGTCCCGCCACCCTGATCGTTTTTCCGACAGGAAAAGTGGTCTGGAAAAGTTCAGTACGAATATCATTTCCTATAATAGCTACATGACGTCCGTTTTCGATATCCTGTGGGCTGAAATTACGTCCGTATTTAACTTTATACGCATTGTTACTCAAGTAATATTCATTGCTGCCGATAATCCGGATATCAGGGTCGGTTTCTTCATCCCCGTAACTTACGCTGGTATAATCAAAAGTTTCTTCAGGGCTTACCCCATCAGCAAGACGGAGACGTTCTTCAAGCTCTTCAGCGGCATCAAAACGAAGTTCTTCGCGGTTTCGAAGGCTCCGGTCACTCCGGCCAATTTGTACAGAAGGAGTTCGAGTAACATTAATTACATCTCCGCCCATCAGGCTCATTGTCTGTTGAAAGTAACTATCGAGAACCGCCACGGCAGTCGTTGAAACGATGACTGAAAATACACCTACGATAAGTGCTAACAGCGTAAGGGATGAGCGCAATTTATTAGACCAAAGAGAGTCGAACGCTTGCTTAAAAACTTCTTTTAAATTCATGTTACCTTTTAATTATAACCTAATGATCAGATTTTTTGCTACTTATTAAACTACTGTTTTTGGCCATCCCCCTGCGCCCCCTTCAAAGGGGGATGAGTAATCCGCTGGTTACACCAGCGGAGATAATTTGCTGACTATTTCCAGTATATAAAATTGGTCAAAAATTGTGATTTCAAAAAGTTCTGAATTATCACAGATAATTCAACAATAGTCCCCCTTAGAAGGGGGCGCGGGGGATGGCCTTTGCTTTCTGCTGAACAAATCTTCCAATCTCCCCTCATCACTCATATCTCAAAGATTCAATAGGATCAGAATTGGCAGCTCTGTAGGCCGGAATGAAGCCGAAAGTGAGTCCTACCACCGAACAAAGTACAAAAGCTGCAATCACCACGCTGATGTCGATAGTGGCGATAAAAATCTGGTTAATCAGCAAGCTTAAGGGGTAAGCTATGGCCAGACCGATGATACCTCCCAAAAGACACATTACAATGGCTTCAATCAAAAACTGGTAGAGAATTTCCCATGATTTCGCCCCCACAGCTTTTCGGATACCAATTTCCTTGGTTCGCTCACGCACTGACACAAAC
>DASVCW010000021.1:0-106977 GCA_036381435.1 Balneolaceae bacterium
TGAAAGATATTCCCGGTCCGAAGCTGCTTCATGCCGTAACCGTCAAGGGCAAAGGTTTTGCCCCTGCTGAACGGGAGCAGACCAAATGGCACGCCCAAAGCAGTCCCTTTGATAAAATTACCGGCAAATCATTAATTCCACAGAAAAAAGAACCTTCCGTTCCCAAATATCAGCAAGTTTTTGGTGATGCGATTGTAGAACTGGCTGATGAAGATGAGCAAATTGTAGGCATCACGCCGGCCATGCCCAGCGGATCCAGTTTGTGGCCGCTGATGAATAAGTATCCCGAGCGCGCTTTTGACGTAGGTATTGCCGAGCAGCATTCAATCACTTTTGCGGCGGGACTCGCAGCCGAAGGCAAAAAAGTCTTTGCCGCTATTTATTCATCCTTTCTGCAGCGAGCTTATGATCAGGTGATTCATGATGTTGCGATTCAAAAACTGCCCGTTGTTTTCTGCATTGATCGGGCGGGACTTGTTGGTGCTGACGGTCCCACACATCATGGACTGTACGATATTTCCTATTTGCGGGCGGTGCCGAATATGGTTGTTTCGTCACCTATGAATGAACAAGAACTGCGCGATATGATGTGTGCGGCTTCAAAATATGAAGAAGCGGCATGGGCTATTCGTTACCCGCGTGGAAAAGCTACAGGAATGGAAGTCCGGAACGAATTTCAGCCAATGGAAGTCGGCAAGGGTGAATGTATTCGTGAAGGCGATGAAGTAGCTGTGCTGAGCTTTGGCCCCATAGGCAATTATGTAATGGAAGCTGCTGATGAGCTTGCCGAAGAAGGTATCAGCATTGGCCATTTCAATATGCGCTTTGCCAAACCGCTGGATACTGATCTTATTGATGAAATTTGCCATACTTACGAACGTATCATCACCATTGAAGATGGCACAAAGTTAGGCGGGTTCGGAAGTGCTGTTGCTGAGTATTTGAGTGATAAGGCTCATCATATTCCTGTTTCCATGATGGGAGTTCCCGACCAGATTGTTGAACACGGAACCCAAGAGGAGCTTTATAAAGAGGTGGGGCTTGATCCCGAGAGTATAAAAAAGAAAGTGCGCGAAGTGCTGAATAGCCATTCTTTGAAGGCGTAGAGAGCTTTCTCCTATCAATAGCGTGGGAATTAACTCCCGCACTACGGATGATTTCCTAAGGATGCCGCCCCGAATGTTCGGGGCAACTTGTGGCTATTTCAGATTCATTCTCTAAAGGTGTAAGACTTTTGCCATGGAAAGGATTAGGAAACTTCCTAAAGTTTCCTAATCCTATTTCGGTTGTAGAGACGCATCGAATGCGTTTCTCATCTTTCCTCCCTAAAAATGGTTAAAAACGGATTCAATCCGTCTCTACAGAAAAAGATTTCCCCTTCTTAAAACTTTTTTCCGTCCTGTCTCGTCTTAATGGTGCACGGTTAGTAACACGCATAACAGTAAGGTGTAGTACACTTCAAAAGTGTCCTACACCTTTGTTACCACAGAAAGTACTTTAATGACCGATTCAAAGCTAATAACTGATTTCCGTAATGGCGATATAAAAGCCTTCAACCTGCTTGTTGAGCGCTGGCAAAATCGCATTCACCGTTTTGCTTACCGCTACTTTGCGGGGCATGATGAAGCAATGGAAATCACCCAAAAAACCTTCATTAAAGTATATAAAAAGCTTGATACGCTGGAGGATTCGGAAAGGTTTTC
Organism: Balneolaceae bacterium; assembly: GCA_036381435.1. Lineage (GTDB taxonomy): Bacteria > Bacteroidota > Rhodothermia > Balneolales > Balneolaceae > Fodinibius. The sequence continues at coordinate 1,704 of DASVCW010000021.1, forward strand.
CACCTGGCTTTATCAAATCGTCAATAACCTCTGTTTGGACGAAACCAAACGGGCCGGGCGGCGCCGATCGGTCTCTATGGAAGTGCTAAAAGATCATCCTGTGGATGAAATGCCGGCGGCAAACCCCACTCAACTGATTCAGAAAAAGGAGTTGGGATCAATCCTGCAGCTCGCATTAAAACAGCTGCCGCCGGAACAGCGTATCGTCGTCATTATGAAAGAATATGAAGAACTTAAGTTTCGTGAAATCGCCGAGATACTCGAAGAGCCGGAAAATACGGTGAAATCGCGATTGTATTACGGACTTAGAACCCTGCGAACAATTTTTGAACAATGGAATATCGAAATGGAGGCCTATTATGAATGATCAAACAGCCCGTTCACTCTTCATAGATTACCTGTATGAGGAAATTTCTGAAGAAGACAAAATTAAGCTGGAAGCATACTTGGAGAAAAATCCCAAACTAAAGCAAGAACTGGATGAACTCTCCCAAACCCGCTCGCTGCTACAGAAAATGCCGGACGAAGAGCCGTCCCGAAAGTTTCTGATGATGGAACCGAAAAAACGGTCATTTTCTCAATGGTATCAAGATGCCAAAAAACTGCTGCCGCAATCAACATTTGGCAAAGCCGGCTTCGCCATAGCCGCAAGCGTCATTCTGTTCTTGTTTATTGGCTCAGTTACCCGGCTTCATATCGAAACTGCCGGTGCGGGAATGTCTGTCAGCCTCGGCTATAATCCTTCTGTTACCGTACAAAAGGGAATTCCGGCTGATCAGGTTGAAGCGATTGTTCACCAGATCAAACAGGAAAATGCGGTAATGATAGCTGAATATGCTAAAGCATTAGAACAACAAAATGATCAGCAGCTTCAGCAGGTGATTGCCTATTTCGAACAGCAGCGCCTGGAGGATTTAAAGCTTGTAAACCGGGCACTGGATGAATATCAGCAGAATACCAACTACCGGTTGCTAAAAACCAACCGGTATCTGGGAGAAGTGTTACAAACCGTCAGCAAACAAAATTAGAAACTGCGAGTCCACAAAGAACAATGTCATGCTGAACCCGTTTCAGCATCTGTAAGCAATTTCTCTACTTAGAAGTAATACTAAGATTTCAATTATAGATCCTGAAACAAGTTCAGGATGACATCGATTTTTAGCAGGTTTATCAATCCTCAAAAACTCACTCTTATGAAAACTCTACTTAAACACACCTTCTTTTTAGTTGGAATTATACTGGCGTTTAGCTTTCAACCTGCCAACGCCCAGCAATCTGTTGACATGGAACGGATGAATCGTGATATCAACATAATGGAAAATATTTTGCAGGAGCTTTTTAAAACCAAGGTTGAATCGCATTTTGGGGGCATTGTCTCGTTCGGCGATGACGGTATTCGGGGGGCATATATTCCTGAATATGGCGTAATTTTTTCCGTCCCCCATCAGTCAAACAATTATATTTTTTTTAGCGGCGATGAAGGGGAAAGTTCATCCTTTACCTTTCAATATAACAGCGAATCGGATGGAGATACCATAACCGCAGAATCTGTTATCGATCGCATCTCTGAATTTTTGCGGGATTACGCATCAACCATAGGGCAGCTTTCTGCCAATGGCCGGGTGACAGTTATTTATAGCACAGAGCCATCTCGTCGTCAGGTATTTACTTTTGTTACCGATGATGGCCAGGGATCAACACATAAAACCGAGTCTTTGCCAACCATCTCCGTAACTGCTCAAATGGGTGATTTGCAGGCCTACCGGTCGGGAGATATCAGTCAAGAAGAGTTCAACCAGCGACTGCAAATTAATAAAACCGAAGCTGATGATGAGGGCCCGGTAGATCTAAAAGTGATGGCTACTATTTTTGAAACAGCCTTTGAAGGTGGAGACGAAAAATTGTTCCGTGTATCCGGTTCTGTAGATTATCTACACCTCGATAACTTTGGCGCTCTTTTTTCTCTTGAAGCCGAATATACCGATGATGATAGAATTTTTGGGGTCAGCATCGGGTCGATTAATCAGCGTATAAAAGTGATTGGAGACCGTTTGGAAGGGACAGAAGTGGAAACCGACAGCGCAAATATCTTAGAGTCAATCACTATTGATTCGGATGACGCTCTGGAAGAATATGAAGAAGAGGCCGCCGAACACAAGGCGGAGGTTCTTGAGGCTTACAAACAGTTCAAACAGCGCCTGAAAGAATACCTGGTTGACTACGGGCGGACGTTAAGCTCGGTAGGTTCAAACCAGCACATTCTGGTATCCGTGAATATTCAAAGTTCGGTTGATGAAATACCCGGGCGAGTCGATTTCCAACTTGAAAAATCGATTTTGGAACAGATGGATGAAGGCGATATAAGCCGGGAGGAAGCGATGAGTGAAATTCGGGTTAGAGAGTATTGATCCGGAGGCTCTCCTACGCTAAAGCTTCGAAGAGCAAGCAGTGGCAGGAGCGGTAGGCAGTTTTTCTGTGCAGGAATGAATTTTTGCTATTGATTTGTGTCAACTGCTCTAAATTCAGCTTTTTTCTGAAGCGCAGCTTCCAACCTTCGGTCATATTCACGGGCTGAAATTTCAATGCAGCCAAACTGCGAAAGATGCTTGGTCCAGAATTGCGTATCCCAGAGCTCAAAACCTCCTTGTATTAACGCCTGATGAGTCCAAAATAAAGCTACTTTGGCTGCTTCTTTGACCCGGCTAAACATCGATTCGCCGAAAAAAGCGGCACCGAGTGAAGCACCATACTGTCCGCCGACCAGTTCCCAATTCTTATCGTAAACGCTTACTGAATGCGCATAACCCAGTTTATGTAATCGGCAGAAAGAGTCAATAATTTCACCTGAAATCCATGTAGATTTACGTTCTGTGCAGGCTTCCATCACTTTTCGAAAGTCGTAATCAAACTTTATATGATAATGATGGTTGCGAACCATGCGGTGGACGTTAGAGGAAACATGAAATTTATCCATCGGAATGATGCCGCGCTCCCGGGAAGTGTACCACTTGGCTTTGGGATCGTGGTGGGAATCGGCCATAGGAAAAATACCACTGGCGTAACCGTTAAGCAGCTTTTCGGGTGAAATCATAATAATTTATAACTCAATGGGAGTTCGAGATAAGATAAACGTTTAATTCCTTATTAAGTTGTCATTTCGACTGGAGAGCGTGCTTTTCCGCTCGGAACGGAGAAATCTCATCCATTCAGATCCGGCAGCTCACTTATAGTGGATGAGATTTCTCCACTACGGGCTGAAAAACCGCAGCCCTTCGGTCGAAATGACAATTCAAGACTTAAACATTATCTCGAACTCACGTTAATTTAGCTCCTCAGTTTCAATCCAAAATCATTTAATCTGTTCCCTCCATTTGGCCGGTGTTTGTCCTGTAAGTCTCTTAAAAGCCCTGCTGAAGGCAATATCGGAATTATAACCTACCTGCGCGGCTATTTCAGCAAAACTTTGTTCAGATTGCCGGATCATAAATCGGGCAAGTTGCATTCGCCAGTTCGTTAAGTACTGCATAGGAGATTCCCCGACTAATTCAGTAAACCGGCCTGCCAATACAGAACGGGAAACACCAACTGAATGAGCCAGCTTTTCTACGGTCCACTTTTTTTCCGGCTGTTCATGCATGAGACGAATTACTCTCCCTGTCTGCGGATCATTCAATCCGGCCAGCCAGCCCCGTTGCCCCACCGGAAGTTGTTGCATATACCGTCGCAAAGCTTCCACAAAAAGGAGTTCTGTGAGTCGGGAAATTATTGTTGAACAACCCGGATCTTTTTTCTCGGTTTCTTTGATGATATAGCCTAATGTTGTCCCAAGCCAATCATTAGAATCCGTAATAATAACATTTGAATGCTGAATGGGTCCGTCTTCGGAAATATGATCTAATAAAGAACTGTTAGGGGGTGAAATAAGAATAACCGGGGGCAGGGCGCCCAGAAGAGGATTGAAACGATAATCGCATTCAAGATAACCGCAGATAAAGCGGGTGAGATCGCCCTTTCCTCCATAGGTGATATTGGGAACGATATCCCCTTCAAAAAGCGGCAGCAAGCTATCGAAAGGTTTGGCCTGACTAAGCCGGGGATTGCTGCGCATTCTGTGGACGGGGCTGTGAGGGAAAATCACCCCGCATCCTTTCTCCATTAAAAAGGGCTCCTGATCCTCTAAAGAAATCCAGCATTCGCCTTCAATAAAAATGTGAAACAGTGAGATGCTTTCTGCCCGTGTTTGCATCAGCCGTGCCAGCCGTTCGGCAGGCAATGCATCAAAGGCCCAGGGAGAAGTAAACCGGGTAGAAAAAAAGAGCGCTCCCTGAAGACGAACTACACGAAGAACATCAGACAGTACATCCATCGGCGTTAGTATTAAGGAAAGGTATCAGTATTCATGATAATCAAATTCCGGATAAAATATTAGTAATGAAGACTTATTTATGGAGCATCTGTCAGTTTTACGGGAGCATCAGTCATTGTATCATTACCGGAAATGAGGTTTCTTGCAGTAGGTTTTAAAATAAATACTTATTCAAATACGGAGGTTATCATGCCTAAATTTTTAATTGAACGTAAAATCCCCGGCGCGGGAAAAATGAACGCTCAGGAGTTGCAGCAGGCTTCAAGGCAGTCATGCGATACCTTGCAAAACCTGGGACCCAAGATTCAGTGGATTCACAGCTATGTGACAGGTGATAAAATTTACTGCGTCTATAATGCTCCTGATGAAAAGCTGATTCAGCAACATGCCGAGCAATCCGGTTTCCCCGCTGATAATATCATGCAGGTGAAAGCGATAATTGATCCGGTTACGGCAGAGGGCTAAGCTTCTGTAAATAAGAAACCCTGACAGAGTTTCAAACTCTGTCAGGGTTAATTTTAAATCAGAAATTGCTCAGAATAACTAAAAATCACATCGCAGTAATCCGCTTGTCTTACCGCTACCAATCGGTGAACCGGGAGGAGGACTTAGCGGTTCGGTAGGCATAAACGTATTACCCCCTTCTCTGAATTGTTGTAGCATGCGATAACCGTATAAAAGCGAGGCCATCCGATTTTCATCCGTTGCATTTTTTTCGGCCTCAGTCTTCATCCATTCCCGCAATTTCTCCAACTTTAAATTCATCATCGCTCTTACCTGAGAGGAAGCATCTTTATCAGCGGCTAATTGCATCATCTGGTAAAGCACAACATGATTTACGGTATTTTGGATTGCTCCTGCATAACCTTCTTTCATCTCGGCTTTCCATGTTTTACTTAAAACGTTATCTACCATTTCACTGAGATTCAAATTATCATCATCTCGCGCTCCAAAATCTACCAGTCGGGCAGCCCGGTTAGCATTAAACAGCATTTCAGCCGTCATATTTGCGGCGGTCTCTGCGGCTCCCAAAGGATCGAAAGCCGGAGCGGTATGACTGTTAAACAGTTCCCGGGATCCATAGTAACCGATCGGCTGAGGCGGAATAAGTTCTACAATTCTTTCCGGTATCCGCAGCACTTCAGGTGATAACGTTTTTAACAGCGCATCCAAAGCTGCTCGTTGCAATGAATCGTCCACAGGCTCTGGTCCCGGCTGACTATCACCCCGAACGTTATATGAATAATTCAGTCCGCCGAGGAGCTTCGCCGTGTTTTTAATCTGAAATCGATGATAGAGATAAACAGGCACCAGCGTTTTTTCGAGCGTAGCCATAGGCGCTCCCACGGGAATGTTAGATTCAGAAAAATTCTGCAAGGCAATTTCTCGGACTTCCAGAATATATTCTAATTGATCTACTGCATTTGAACCATTATCCCACAGGTGAGCTTTTGGATGAGCACCGCCATCGGGACGCGCATCATAATCGGAGAGGAATAGTAATCCCTTTTCAATAGTATCTTCAATCAGTCCGTTCAATGCAGCTTCTTTATTAGATGCATCAGATAAATCTTTATATCCATATACAATAGCGGCTTTATCCCACGCTCCTACACCCATATCGTAGGCGTTGGTTAAATCGAGGGTATTTTCTCCGGTAATTTTAACATTCGGAACAGGATAATCCATTACCGATGCCCAGTTATTGTAGCTGGCCGCGAAATTGTGAGCAAGTCCAAGAGTGTGTCCCACTTCGTGGGCTGAAAGCTGACGAAGCCGCCCCAGTGCCATCTGAAGCATTGGGTTATTCTCATCATAGCTCTTTCCTTCTTTATAGGGTGATAACAGTCCCTCTGCGATCATAAAATCCTGTCGTACCCGCAGCGACCCCAGCGAAATATGGCCCTTTATGATCTCTCCCGTCCGCGGATCAACAACCGAAGCACCATACGACCAGCCACGCGTAGATCGATGAACCCAGTTAATCACATTATAGCGAACGTCCATGGGGTGAGCGCTATCGGGAAGCATTTCAACCCGAAACGCATTTTTATATCCCGCAGCTTCAAAAGCTTCATTCCACCACCTTGCACCATCCAAAAGTGCGCTTCGAATCGGTTCGGGTGTTCCCGGATCGAGATAATAGACAATAGGCTCAGCCGGTTCACTCATTTCCGCCTCCGGATTTTTCTTCTTGAGACGGTGCCGGGTAATGAACCGCTTTTCCAGTGGAGTACCAATGGGTGAGCTATAATCGTGATAACTGATACTGAAATAGCCCGCGCGGGGATCGAAAACTCTGGGTTCATAATTATCATCCGGAAGTTCTACAAACGAATGGTGCTGACGAACAGTGATAGCTTCCGGCGTTGGTGTTACTGATCGAACTTGTCGTCCGGGATTATCCCCGGTGAACGTGAGGGTGGCTTCAAACTCAGTATTTTTAGGGAAATTCATGGTCCCTTTTAAGTAGAGGGCTGATCGGGAATGATCCAATTCGTATGAGCCTTCATCCATTGACTTTAAACGGTCAATTACATCGTGAGCATCACGGAGCAGAAAATCAGTGGCATCAACCAGTACACGTCCGTCTTCTTCGGCAGCTACTTTAAATCCCCAAAGCACCGACCGGGCAAAGGCATCCCGAACCGACTGCTTCTCGCGCTGGTTATCAGTGATCGCCCGATAAGAATAATTCGGTTGTATCATCAATACTTTAGGTCCGCGCCGGTCGAAATAAACAACTCGCTCATCCCCGAGCTGGTTACGGTCCAGTCCAATATCATTGGAGCCAATACCCGCAGTCAGGGAATTAACGTATAAGAACTCTGTATCAAAACGATCCATTTCGAGCCAAATTTTTCCTTTAGCTTCATCATAGTAATAAGTGAAGAAGCCTTCGTGCTTTTCAAGCCCCTGAGTCTTTTTGCTGATGGAAGGCAGGTCCTGCGCAAATAACGCTGAACAGAAAAACAGAAGAGAGATACTTAATGCAGCCAATCGTTTCATAGAAGATATGTTGATTTGAGTTTGATTGAATCCTAATCAATTAACGGCTTTTAAGCAAAAGAATGGAGCGAATCGACATTTTTTAACATTTTGGTATAGCCACGGATTGCACGGATATAACGGATTGTGATAGGAGGTCATTTCTGGAAAACAAAAAACCCTGACAGGGTTCGGAACCCTGTCAGGGCTTGGATCAAGTTTTTAAACCTTAAGCAGTCTGGCTACTATTCATCATCCGCATACAGCTTTGCCAGATCGTTAATCATATCTTCATTGATACCGGCCGTGACAAACCCCCCATCATGATAGAGATTTTGCATAGTCACTTTTCGGGTGAGGTCTGAGAATAAGGTTACACAGTAATCGGCGCATTCATCCGCGGTGGGATTCCCCATCGGCGCTAGTTTTTCGGCAAAGGTATACATGCCGTCAAACCCTTTGATGCCGCTTCCTGCCGAGGTTTTGGTAGGTGCTTGCGAAACGGTGTTTACACGAATGCCGCGATCGGCCAGACGGCTTCCGTAATTCCGGGCAATGCTTTCGAGCAACGCTTTGGCGTCATTCATATCGCTGTATTTGGAGAAAATACGCTGCGCTCCGATGTAGGAAAGCGCCACCACGCTACCACCGTCATTCAGGATTCCCGCTTCATCGGCATACCGTAAAACTTTATGGAGTGAAACGGCAGAAATATCCAGCGTCTGTTGGTTCCAGTGGTAATTCAGTTCTTCGTAGCCTTTGTTTTTTCGGACATTAGGCGACATCCCGATGGCATGAAGGATGAAATCAATTTTGCCGTGCTCTTCTTTTACCTTCTGCATCAGCTCCTGTACTTCATCTTCTTTCGAGACATCGCAGGGGAAAATTTTGGATCCGGTTTGTTCTGCCAGCTCATCCAGTGAACCCAGACGCATGGCTACCGGCGCATTTGAAAGCGAAAATTCTGCTCCTTCACGCTTACAAGCCAGCGCAATTCGCCAGGCAATGCTCCGGTCATCCAGCGCTCCGAAAATCAGTCCTTTCTTACCCTTTAATAAACCATATCCTTTTTGGTCTGCCATAAAAATATCTTTTGAAATTGCTTTAACGATTGAATGGACGAAAATAACATCTATGAATCTCGGAAACAATGAATCATTAGAAATTGTATATCTGCTCTTTGGAATGGAAAATTATAATATTTCGTATTGCGTAGTGCGTATTCACTCAGGTTGAATTAAAATACGCAATATGCATTACGCGTTTTAAATTTTATTCTGACTGATACTTTTTCAAAAGGAAAGCTTTCGATAATCAAAATAGATTTCTTCCCATGTACACCTTCACCGGTTGCTCCGGATTTCATTATGATGACTGGAAAAGGCTGTTTTATCCCGAAGAACTTTCAAAGAGTGAATGGCTGCCTTATTATGCCGAGCATTTTAAGACGGTGGAGATCAACAACTCTTTTTACCGTATTCCTAAGAAAAAAACGCTTGAAAAATGGCATGGCCAGACGCCGGGCAATTTCCGGTTTACGATGAAGGGTAACCGGTACATCACTCATCGGAAAAAGCTGGTGGATGATGAACACATGCGTGAGCGACTCAAGTTTTTTTATGAAGTGATTGAAGTGCTTGAAGGTAAGCTGGGATGCGTGCTCTGGCAGATACCCGGAAACCTGCACCGCAAGGATGAAAAGCTGGAAAAATTTTGCTCGCGATTGAGCCCCGATTTTAAGAATGTGATGGAATTCCGCCATAAATCGTGGTTTGTCGAACCGGTAATGGAAATTCTCAAGAAGCATAACGTAAGCTACTGCATACTTTCCGCGCCGGATAATCTGCCCGAGCAATTTATTACTACCAGCGATACTGCTTATGTGCGCTTTCATGGTAAAAAAGAATGGTACCGGTACAATTATTCCGACAAAGAACTCAAAGAGTGGAGCGACCGAATTAAGGAACTGAAGGCAGAACGAGTTTATCTTTATTTCAATAATGATTATGAAGCGCATGCTGTTTTTAATGGACAGAAAATGCGGGAATTGCTTGATGAGTGAAGGGTTCAGGCAGAGGCGCTAAGCCGAAAAGAAATTTTTCTCCGCGCCTTTGCACCTCTGCGAGACACTCCACAATTTATCTTTATTTACCCTGTTGATAATAGCGTGCAATGTCCTTATTTTGCGAAACTTTCGCATAGGCATCCCTTCGGGAGTGCCAATACTTAAAAAGGATTTCAATTTAGTTTAACTCATGTTTCAAGATCTCTCGTCAAAATTAGATCAGGCTTTTCAGACGCTGAAAGGTGAAGCTAAGATTACCGACGTAAATGTCGCTGAGACAGTGAGAGAAATACGTCGTGCCCTGCTCGATGCCGATGTGAATTACGAAGTTGCGAAAAAGTTCACGAACGACATCAAAGATCGTGCAATGGGCGAAGATGTATTGACGGCGGTAAATCCGGGCCAACAGTTCACCAAAATTGTACAGGATGAACTGACCCAAGTTCTGGGTCAGGAGCGCGAGGATATTTCCGTTGCACACACGCCTCCTACTGTGATTTTGATCGCCGGTCTGCAAGGTTCCGGTAAAACGACTTTTAGTGCCAAGCTTGCCCGTTATCTGAAGAAAGAGAATAACCGGAATCCTATTTTGGCAGCCGCTGATGTGTATCGTCCGGCCGCCATCAACCAGTTGAAAACGCTTGCGGATAGTATTGATGTACCCGTTTACTCCATCACCCAAAAAGATGCTGTTCGTGCGGCCAAGGAAGCCGTTTCGATGGCCAAAAGCCTGGCCCTTGATACAGTAATTATTGATACAGCGGGACGCATGCACGTGGATGCGGAAATGATGGATGAAGTGGCTGAGATCAAAAAAGCGGTTCAGCCTAATGAAACACTGTTCGTTGTGGATTCCATGACGGGGCAGGATGCCGTAAATACGGCCAAAGAATTTAATGAAACCATCAATTATGATGGTGTTGTACTAACCAAGCTTGATGGTGATACCCGCGGCGGGGCGGCTCTGTCAATTAAGACGGTGGTCCAAAAGCCAATCAAGTTTGCGAGTACCGGCGAAAAGCTGGATGCCCTTACACCCTTCTATCCCGACAGGATGGCCCAGCGAATTCTGGGTATGGGTGATGTCGTTTCACTTGTTGAAAAAGCTCAGAGTGAATTTGATGAAAAGGAAGCACAGAAGCTGCAAAAGAAGATAAAGTCAGATCAGTTTGACCTGAACGATTTTTACGAGCAGCTTCAGCAAATCAAAAATATGGGCAATTTAACGGATCTGGTGGGTATGATTCCGGGAGCGGGCAAAGCAATGAAAGATGCCGATATTGATGAAGATTCATTCAAGCCGATTGAGGCTATCATCTGCTCAATGACGAATGAAGAAAAAAGAAATCCCGGCATTCTGAATGCCAGCCGGCGCCGGCGAATCGCCAAGGGCTCGGGTACCCGCGTTCGCGATATTAACGATCTCATCAAACAGTTTAATCAGATGAAAAAGATGATGAAGTCATTCTCGGGCATGGGCAAGATGGGTAAAATGATGAAAGGCATGAAGGGTATGAAAAATTTACCGTTTGGCAGATAGGAACCCCGGATGTCATGCTGTCCGTCAGCTGGCGGATCAGCATCTGTTGCGACTTTCACTTTAAAAGCTGTTAATAATATTTTGTTTACAGATTCTGAAATAAATTCAGGATGACATATTTTATAATAAGATTTTTGTGTGGAAATGTTTTAGCCGCATTTTGACACATTTTTAGCGTAAGATTCCGATTTATATTCCTCTATAAATCACAATTAATTTATAAATAAGGAGATAATCCATTGTTAAGAATTAGATTACAACGCAGAGGCCGGAAAAAGCGGCCCATCCATCACATTGTAGTGGCTGACAGTCGCGCACCCCGTGACGGACGCATTATTGAAGACCTTGGCCGTTTTAACAACATCGTTGCGAATAACGAGCTTACTTTGAATGAAGAGCGGGCTATTCACTGGTTGAAACAGGGTGCCCAGCCCAGCGATACCGTGCGCTCCATTTTTAAGGGACAGGGTATTATGTATAAAATGCACCTGATTCGCTGGGATAAGTCGGAAGAGGAGATTGAAGCAGCTATGCAGGAGTGGCGCGAGCGCCGCGAGGAGAAAGCTGAAAAGGCTCCTTCCCGTAAGGAACAGCAAAAAGCTTTACTTGAGGCTGAAGAGAAAGAGTTCCAGAAACAACTTCAGAAAAAGGCTGAAGAAGCCGCCAAAGAAAAAGCCAAACAGGAAGCGCTGGCTAAAAAAGAGGAAGAAGGCGAAGAAGATCAGGTCGAAGCTAAAGCCGAAGATGAAGAAGCAACCGAAGCAGAAGCTCCTGAGGCAAAAGCTGATGAATCTGAAGATACAGAACAGGAAACCGAGGCCGTAGAAGAGGAAGCGGCGGTTGAGGAATCAGCTAAAGAAGAGCCCGCAGAAGCCAAAGAAGAAACTGAAGAGCCTGCTGAAGAAAAGGCTGAGCCTGAGGAAGAAACCAAAGAAGAAGCTGAAGCTTCCGATGAAGGGGAAGAATCTTCTGAAGAAGAAGCTGAAGAGGAAAAAGCCGAAAAATCAGGCGAAAAAACTTCTGCTGATATGTTGGCGAAAGAAGCCATTGAACATATTGAAAATACCCCGCTCGAAGAGCTCGAAGGCTTTGTTACAGATGATGAAGATCGTGTAACAGTTCGGCGTGCTTTAGAAGAGAAAAAGGAAGGATAATTTCTTAATCAAACGAGAAGGTGTAGCACACTTCTGAAGTGTACTACACCTTGCAGCAATTATGCTGGAACCAATTGAAAACCAGTATAAAAAGATCGGGTATATCGCCCGTTCACACGGGGTTCAGGGCGAGATAGTAATCATCCCTGAAATGGATGCCCCGGCACTTTTTGATTCGCTTGATCTGGTTCATTTAGAAAATGCCAGAGGGGATTTAGTCCCCGCCCGTATTGAGTCGGTTCGGGTTCAGGAAAAAAATAACCGGCTTTCGTTCTTTGTAAAATTTGAGCACGTGACCGATCGTACTCAGGCTGAAAAGCTGAAACATGCATCCGTTTTTGCCGAGGCCGAAGCGGTGGAAAGCCTGATAGATTCTGATGATACTCCGGTTGATTTGACTATTTTTGAAGTACGGGTTGATGATACATTCATCGGTTCCGTCAGGGAAGTGATGGATAATCCGGCTCACCCTATTTTGAAGGTGATAACGGACGATCAAAATCAACTGCTTATCCCTTTTGTGGATGAATACGTGGTCGAAGTCAATGAAGATCAACAGATCATACAGTGCCAAAACCTGGATCAGTTAGCAGATTTATAGATGATGCGTATTGACATTATATCAGCGGTACCGCAGCTTCTGGAAAGTCCGCTAAGCCACAGCATTGTGGGCAGGGCTCGCGAAGATGAACTGGTTGAAATTCATATTCACGACTTGCGCGATTATTCGGAAGACAAGCACAAAAAGGTGGATGACTATCCTTATGGGGGTGGTGCTGGCATGGTGATGACTCCGCAGCCGATTTTCTCCTGCATTAATCATCTGAAAAGCCAGCGGGAGTATGATGAGGTTATCTTCACTGCACCCGACGGCGTTCCGTTTGAGCAGGAAAGTGCAAACAAACTTTCCATCAAGCAAAACGTGATTTTTTTGTGTGGACATTACAAAGGCGTTGATCAGCGCGTGCGTGATGCATTGATCACCAAAGAATTCAGCATTGGTGATTATGTGCTTTCCGGCGGCGAACTGCCCGCTCTCGTAATGGTTGATTCTATAGTACGATTGTTGCCCGGCGCGCTGGGTGATGCGGAAAGTGCATTAACGGATTCTTTCCAAAATGATTTACTGGAAGGACCCGTTTATACGCGTCCCGCTGAGTTCAAAGGCATGAAAGTACCTGAAGTGTTGCGGTCAGGTGATCATCAAAAAGTGAGTAAATGGCGGTTCAGGCAATCGCTTGAGCGTACCAAAAAGGTACGTCCCGATTTATTTAAAAATTTCGAAACGAACAGTAGCAAAGATTAATCATGGATAAGTTAAAATTAGCAGAACAAACTCTCATAAACGACGAATATCCCGAGTTTAAAACCGGAGATACCGTAAATGTTCATTATCGTGTACGCGAGGGGGACAAAGAACGAATTCAGCAATATGAAGGACTCGTAATTTCCCGTAAGGGCTCGGGTGCCAATAAGACGTTTATGGTACGTAAAATTTCCGCCGGAAATATCGGTGTTGAACGCGTTTTTCCGCTTTATTCACCCTTCATCGCTAAAATTGAGCTAAAAAAACAGGGTGATGTCCGTCGCTCTAAGCTTTATTATCTGCGTGAACGCCGTGGAAAGGCAGCTCGTATTAAAGAAAAAGGACAGAACCAAAATAACGTTCGCGAGCTAAATCGTCAGGCTGAAGCAAAAGCAAAAGCTGCACGGGAAGCGAAAGCTGCTGCTGAAGAAGAGTAAGTAATGGAACGCGGATTTAGCGGATCAGGCAGATTTGCGCAGAATAAGCTGTGTGAAATTGTAAAACGTTTGATCTGTGTTCGATATGAAGAATTATAAATTGTCCTGTCCCGAATAGTCGGGATGGGATTTTTTATATCTAAGATTTGTAGGACGGGCATCCTGCCCGTCAGTAGTAGACACTAGCAGCCAGCTGCCGCTGCTTACTGCCTGCTGTATGTCCTCCTGCATTTGTTCATCGCCTAAAAATCCGTTATCATCATTGATATCTTAATTTTATCAAAAAAGACCATCATGTTTAAGCGTTCCATTCTTTACACTATCCTGTTTTTACTGATAGGATGCCAAAGCACCGACAACTTACAGTTTCAGGAAGAAGTTCAAACCTATCTTGACAGTTATACCGAAACCTTTCAGCCCCTGTATTATGCTTCCGCAAAGGCTGCCTGGAGAGCTAATACACATATTGTTGAAGGGGATACGGCCACAGCTAATGCGGTGCAGCGAACCAGCGAAGCACTGGCGGCTTTTACCGGAAGTGAAGAAAACATCACCAAAGCCCGAAAGTATTTAGAACGGGAAGGGGATTTAAAAGAGATACAGGTTCGTCAGCTAAAAAGTATTCTATATGCGGCAGCTAATAATCCCCAAACCGTTGATTCTTTAGTAAGCGAGCGCATTCGGCTCGAAAATGAGCTTAACAGCAAGCTTTATGGCTTTACTTTTGTGATTGATGATGAAGAAGTGACCACCAATGATATTGACCAAGTTTTAAAAGAGTCAACCAGCCTTGAAGAGCGTTTAAAAGCCTGGAAAGCCAGCAAAGAAGTGGGCAAGGAACTCAAAGACGGTTTAGATAAGGTGCGGGACCTGCGGAATAAAACGGTACAAGCGCTCGGTTATGATAATTATTTCGCTTATCAGGTCTCCGAGTACGGAATGAACGTTGAAGAAATGATGGATTTGATGGATAACATCATCAAAGAACTCTACCCCCTGTACCGGGAATTGCATACATATGCCCGTTACGAATTGGCTGAAAAATATGGCGTTGAAGAAGTGCCTGATATGCTGCCGGCCCACTGGCTTCCCAATCGCTGGGGACAAAGCTGGGCACCGATGGTAGAGATAGAAGGAATGAATTTAAATGCACAGTTAAGTCAAAAATCAGCCGAAGATTTAGTTCATATTGCCGAAGATTTTTATGTGAGTCTTGGGTTTGATGAGCTTCCTCAATCATTCTGGGAGAAATCCAGCCTGTACCCCTTGCCCCCGGAAGCCGATTACAAGAAAAATAACCACGCTTCGGCCTGGCACCTGGATTTGAAAGATGACGTGCGCTCACTGATGAGCGTGGAACCCAATGCCGAGTGGTACGAAACCACGCATCACGAATTGGGCCACATTTACTACTACATGTCATACAGCAACCCCAATGTACCGTTGTTGCTGAGGACCGGGGCCAATCGCGCTTTTCATGAGGCGATCGGTAGTTTGATGGGACTTGCTTCGATGCAAAAGCCCTATCTAGCTGAGGTTAAGCTGCTTCCGGAAAACACGGAATCCAACGAAATAAAAAAGTTGTTAAAAGATGCGCTGAATAATGTAGTCTTCATTCCTTTTTCGGCAGGACTGATGACTCACTTCGAGCATGCCCTTTATGTTGAAGATCTGCCCAAAGACCAGTTTAATGATCGCTGGTGGGAGCTTAAGAAAAAGTATCAGGGTATCGTACCGCCTAACCCGCGCGGAGAAGAGTATAATGATGCCGCATCCAAAACGCATATTATCAATGATGCTGCACAATATTACGATTATGCAATCTCCAAGCTCATTTTATTTCAGCTGCATAATCATATAGCCACTGAGATTTTAAATCAGGACCCGCACGCTACCAATTATTATGGAAGCGAAGAAGTAGGCGAATTTTTAAGCAGCTTAATGGAACCGGGAGCTACTGTTGACTGGAATAAACTAATCAAAGAAGCTACCGGCAGCGAACTCAGTGCACAAGCGATGGTTGATTATTTCCAGCCGCTCATGGAATGGTTGAAAGAGCAAAATGAGGGGCGGGAATATACGTTGCCGAAGCTGTAAATGTAGTAATGTGTAGGGAGCAATCTTTTTTTGTACTTACTCATCACTCGTCACTTATTATTTAACGTGCGCTCGACTTAAGAATAGTTGCGCATTGATGTTCATCCCATAAATCCCCCTGCGCCCCCTTTAAAAGGGGGAATGTTAAGATTTTGAAGGAACTAAATGGTTTATGGCCAATGACCTAAATTAATGACAGGGCAAAAATCCCAAAAACCAGAAGAACTTCCCCCTTTCCAAAGGGGGTTCGGGGGATTTTCCTGGGGATTTTTGAAGTGGAGATAGTCTAAAATGCAAAGATATCAATATTTCTTTTTCATCCTCATCGAACTTACGTTAGATATGTGTCGGTTTATGTTTGAATTAAGAGAAATCTCGAAGAAACCACTCAAATTTAGTCCCTCCGACGGAGGGGTGCCCAATTTATTGGGCAGGGTGGTTGAAGTAAGGCTATTTACTCGTCTATAGCAGGGATAAAACAACTATTACCTTATCATCGAACTCACGTTATATACAGTTACAGAAATTGAACCGGCTCCTTTTTAGCTTCCCAGGGTTCCACTTCATAGTCAAGATCTAAAATCCAGGGGTGATAGGGAGGATGGTTCTCGTTATGAGTATTTTTAGACCGGTTTAATACACTTTGATGAATCACCGGTTTATCAGATCGCCCTTCGGGCCAGCCTCGAATTTCTTTGCGATACAGTTTTTGCCACCATTTTCCGCGGGAATCATGCATAAATCCATTTGGATCAGGATTTACAGGTACCCGATTCAAATCGTGTATTCGCAATCCGTTAGAAGCAGCCATATCAAGCATCCAAAGCAGGGGAATGTCAGAAAGTGCATGTTCTAAGTAGCCCCCGCCTACGTCAGTATGCATTCCGGGAAACCATACCTGTCGGATAGATTGATCGTACTTTTCTTGCGGGTCCCAAAGAACAGGGTGAAATGTTTTTCTTTGATCATCAATCGCAAGTGCCTGGTATGCATTTTCAACACTTTCACTGAGCTTGAAATTATGGAATTTGTGCTGAAAATAGGGAATTTGATCAAGTATAGCACTGATACCTTTAAATGGAACACCCAGTGCCGCAACAGTATCAAAACAACCAAGGAACTTTACTTTTGTCCACATCGTATGATGTTTATCAATAAACTTTTCGGCTTGTTTTTTCAATAGTTCATCATCCTTGATGTGGTAAATTTGATAAGCACGATTGATGAGATCAGGGCGTGATTTAGGCAATATGCCAAAGTGATGAATAAAAGCGGAAAGACTTCTGACAGTTGCGGCTCCCCGGCTAAAACCCATTAAAAAAATTTGATCTCCCGACTCGAAATTTTCAAACAGAAATTGGTAGCAGTCTTTAATATTTTTTGAGATGCCGTAGCCCGAAATTAATCCCAGCCATTTAGAATAGTTGGTTCCAAGGCCCGGATCATAATAAACAATCTGTTCATCAGTCCGGTCTTCAATCATGTTGAAGATCCTGTAAATATTTGAGTTGACTCCTACCCCGCCTTCCTGGCCCGTTCCGTCCGAAAGGATAACTATGTTTTTGGACATGGATAAATGAACTTATTTAAGAAGATTAAGAGTTTTAACGGTTTACCAATTAGATTTTCGTTTTGCCCCGTTAGGGGTAATCTATTGGTAGAAAATATATAGCTCCTGTCGCCGTGCCGTTAGGTACGGAATGGGAGTTGCTTCCCGCAACATCGTGTCCCTAAGGGACACAACTAAGAAGCTTATCATATTTTCTACCAACATGTCATCCCTAACAGGATGATTTTAATCGGCAAACACATAGTTTTAATTATATCTCAAGGCCATCCCCCGAACCCCGTTCTTCCGAAAGAATGCCTACGGTTAAAGGGGGAATATTCTGTTGATGAGGTTCGGTGGATAACCTTTTTGTGGACCACTCAAACCTCAAACCTCAAACCTCAAGCCTCCAATCTCCGAACTTTCACCTTTCCCTACTACACAAACTTCCCTAACAGCTTCAGGATAACACCCGAAAATTCTTCAGCCCGGCCAACTATTTCATTGACTTTTGAATTGCGGTTCTCCGCGGATTTTACGATTTGCATCAGCTCAGCCAGTTTCTTTTGATCTCCGCGCTTCGGAAACAGACTTGTAATTTCATCTTTGGTCATGGTTGTGACTGATGATATTCTACCTGCGACCTCTTCATCCGCATCTTTTTTGGCTTTTGCCGAAAGCTCATCAAAGTCTTCAAGCAGTTCATCCAATTCTTTAGACATCTGACCCCTCAATTTTTAGTTAGCCTTAGTAATCGCTTCCATAATTTGTTGTGTCTTTTTATCAATCGCATCAATATATACCCCTATTTCTGCTTGTTCTACTCCCAGCATATCCAAATAACGCTGTCGGTTTTCAGCCACTTTAGACGAGCTCATAAGAAAGGAAGTGAGGGTGTTATTAGCCGAGAGTATCTGCAGGTAATTATAGTGAAGATTGTTCTCAATGGTTGTTTCCAACTCGTTAAGCGGCTGCATAAATTCAGCCCGGCTGTCCCGGATTTCTTTCAGCATTCGCGGGCCCAATCCGGTTAGGAATTGCAAGCGCGCTGCTTTATCGTCTTCAGAAACAAGTTTATTCCAATAAGAAGAGACCTGCGGTTGTGAAAAGAAGCTTTTTGCATAGGCGGGAATCCATTCTTGTTCAAAAATCCGGTTTACTCTCTTCCGCTTGAGCTCAAAATACTCATGAACCAATCTCAGATGTGCTCGCTCCATTACAGCGACTCTTTCTCCAATCTCTTGCGACAATACAGGAGCTTCTTTTGGAATAGAAGCGCACCCGGCAATAAGAAATAAACTTAACGCTAATAAAAATATTCGATTTGTACCCATAGCCCTCTTTTTTGCAGATGATTTACTCTACAATAAGAAACAGGCAGGATATTTGCAATTAATAGGTTTAAAACATCTGCTGCAGTTACAAATGACATTGGGGATCTAAGTGATACTGCGGGCTATAAGGCTCTTGAAAAATTTATCAATTGCTAATTGTTAATTCTGCTCTAAGCCCAAAATCAATCATTAGAATTTATGATATTAGATTTTTTTAATGTTTATTTTTTTATCCCTATTCTTCACCCGAACTAAAAAAGAAATGGCAATGATTAAAAGCGGATTTAGCTTCGGGATATTTTCCCTCCGGACAAACAAAAATATAGTCTTAACTATTGAGTTATAGTAAACATAGCCCCATTTCTTAAATCGTTCTGCACCCCCAATGAAAAAGGTATTTCCTGTAAATAATTTTGTCTCAAAATCGGCATTAGCATGCCTGCCGGCTGCAGTATGGATTTACTTTAGCGGCAGCCCGTTGTCTTTTTTAATCGCAGAAAGAGTACTGATAGCTACTTACCAAACCTACATAGGTCTCTTCTTTTTGTTGGCAGCTTCCGCACTCTGGTATAAGTTGATCAGTCGAATTGCTGAAGCACTGAAAGTAAGTAATGAGTGTATCGAACGGTTAATGAAAAGAGAACAGGAAGCATATATAGAAACCGAGAAAGCAAAGCTAAAGCTTGCAGAAGAACACAATTTGCTTCGCTCCATAATCGACAATCACCAGGATTATATATATGTAAAGGATCAGCAAAGGAGATTTGTTGTAAGTAACAAAGCGCAAAATATTGAAATTTTTGGTACTAACTCGGAAAGGGCGGTGATAGGCAAAACGGCCTATGATCTATTTGAACCTAAGACAGCTGAGGCCATTGATAGTGATGATAGAAAGGTTATTGAAAGCGGAGTGCCCATAATTAATCGTGAAGAAGCAGCCTTAGATGTTAAGGGAAATAAAATATGGCTTCTTACAACAAAACTGCCGCTACGGAATCAAAATGACGATATATATGGACTGGTAGGCATTACTCATAATATCACAGAGAAGAAAAAAATTAGTGTAGAAATTAAACTGCTGAAAGAGCGATATGAAATGGTTCTTAAAGCCACTAAAGATATAGTGTATGATTGGGATGTCTCCTCAAACAGCTTGTTGTGGAGTCAGAATTTTAAAACAATTTTTGGCCATGATTTAAATAAAGAAGAGTATACTATCGAAAAATGGGCAGAGAAAATACATCCGGATGACCAACAACATACCTATGAAAGTTTAATGCAGGCCTTAGGCTCACCTTCGGAATCTGAATGGCGATCAGAGTACCGGTTTAAAAAAGCAGATGGTTCTTATGCTGCTGTTCTGGAACGGGGCTTTATTACCAGAAATGAAAAGGGGCAGGTAACACGAATGGTTGGGGCTTTAGAGGACATTACAGAACGAAAGCAGTACGAGAAAAGGCTTCAAAATACCGAGCAAAGGCTGCGTGATATTTTGGAGAACAGTACAAATATGTTCTATGCCCACAATGCCAATCATGAGATCACCTATGTTAGTCCGCAATCGCGGGAATTCCTTGGTTGTGGCCCGGAAGAGGCGATGAAGCGATGGACTGAATTCATTACAAATCATCCGGTAAACAAAAAGGGATTGGAATCTGCTGAAAGAGCAATTAAAACATGCCAGCCCCAGCCTTCTTATGAATTGGAATTGAAAAAAAAGAATGGTGAAATTATCTGGGTTGAAGTAAACGAAGCGCCCGTGGTAAGAGACGGACAGGCGGAGGCTATTGTTGGTTCACTTACCGATATCACAGAGCGTAAAGAGACAGAAAAGAAGCTGCATGAATCATTAAAGGAAAAAGAAGTTCTGCTGACCGAAGTACATCACAGGGTAAAAAATAACCTGGCCGTAGTATCAGGTATGATGCAGCTTCAGGCTTTTGATGAAGAAAAGAGCGAGCTGAAAAGTAAACTAATCGATAATGTTACCCGTATTCAATCTATGGCTTACATCCATGAACATTTGTATCAATCTGACAGCTTCTCAGATTTAGATTTTTCGGCAAATCTAAAAGAATTAATCGAAGGTATTACAGCTACCATTCCAACAGAAACTGATATCACACTGGAATTTAATACAGATCCTGTTCAATTGAATGTAAATCAAGCCATGCCGGCTTCATTAATTGTCAACGAAGTGGTTACTAACATCCTTAAACATGCCTTTAAGGATATGAAGAAAGGCAAAATCACTTCTGAATTAGCACAAATTGATGACCAGGTAAAGTTATGGATTTCAGACAACGGTATAGGTCTGCCTGAAGATTTTAGCAAAGGCAAAACGCTGGGGCTTCAACTTATTAATGAATTATCAAGACAGTTAGCTGCCGAGTATGAATATAAATCGACAGCTAACGGTTCTTTGTTTATACTTGGATTTGAAAAATCAGATTCTAAGGGAATAGGTAATGCCGCTTTGTAGTAGTTAAACCAGCTAATTAACCAACCTGTAAGCGTCCGTAGGACCTTACAGCGTTGATTGGGAAGACGCTGACAGGAATCAGAAAACTGATACGCTGTCAGGTCATGTTTTTATTCTTAACCGCTCAACTCGTTAATTATTGCTATTCAACAGAAAGAATTTCTTCAATACGTTTAGCCATGGCTTTCAGGTGAAGCCGGGTGATTTCATTAGCCGCATCTGAAACTTTTCCTTCAATTGCATCTTGTAGTGTTACCAATTGTCCCCGCACTACCGGTCGGATATCCGTTCCTTCAGTTTCCTCATCATTTAACAGCCACTTCAGATGATCAATATAACCACGCTGAAGGTTGCGGCGATAGATACTGATTTGAGGTTGAGCAGAACCCAGTTCACTCCATATGCTTTGACGTACATTATCCATAAACACAGCAATAGGATATGCCTTTTCCGGCCACCGTGCTTCAATTTCCACTAAACGCTGCAGGCGATCCGGTTCGAGTAAGTCTCTTAGAACCTCTACTTGCAAAGATCGCATTTGATCAACCGCATTAGCACGGGATACACGGGCAAGAATTTCATCATTCAAAAGCCAGACGGGTGGATCAAAAGCATAATTTGCCAGAAACTCAACAGCACGTTCCTGTTTATCCCGTGGCACAGGCGTATAAACAGGACCTGTTTGTTCAAAGGTTTTGTGATTCGCATAAATGCCGCCTACTACGTTAGCAACATCACCGGTATACTGACTCCACATACCTAACAGCTCGCCATAAATTTCATCCAGTGCTTCATAAGTTTCACCACGGGTAGAAGTCCACTCAATCAAATTAGGAACCACCCGTTTTAAATTCTTGATACCGAGACGACTTGCCGCTACATGATCAGCCCCAAGATCTTCAGTCTGGGCACGGGGATCAGCACTGGCATCAGGCCAGGATAAAAATCGATACATGGGGTCATCAGCATGAGCCAAAATCATTTCATCAAGCTGCTTTTCGCGTTCATCCGCATTCAGCTCCGGGAAACGACGATAACCCCATTCAACGGCATAAAGATCATAGGGGCCTACTTTACGAATGAATCGCTCAACACCATCACCCGGTTGTGCAATATAATTCTGGCGTGCATAATCCATGATGGAAGCTGCAACTCCATATTTTTTGGTGAAAGTTGGAGAGCGAAGACTGTCAACGGGGTAGGAACTGCTGGCAATCATATTATGGGGAAGCCCAATTGCGTGTCCTACTTCATGAGCAATCACTTGCTGCATGGTTTCTCCGATAAGATCATCCGGCAGACGAAGTGTGCGAGCCTCGGGATTCGCAGCTCCTGTTTCAATCATTAACCGATTGCGATACGAGCGCAAATGATTATGATACCAGATGATATCACTTTCAATAATTTCTCCCGAGCGTGGATCAACCACACTTGGTCCCATGGCATTTCGAGTGGTACTGGCAACCCAGCGAAGCGTAGAATAGCGAACATCTTCCGCACTCCATTCAGGATCTTCCTCTTTGGTAGGCGCTATTTTTGCAACAATGGCATTTTTAAATCCCGCTTTACGAAAGGCCTCGTTCCATTCTTCAATGCCATCTATCGCATAAGGATACCAGCGTTTGGGCACTTCCCTGCCAATATAAAAAACAATCGGCTCAACAGGCTCTACCAGTTCACCCCGCATGTATGCTTCTTTATCACTCGGAACTAAATTCCAACGATTGATGAAACATTCTTCATCGGCTTTTAATGCTTCGCTACCATAATTAATGTGTTCAGTATCAAAATATCCAACCCTTATATCGCACTGGCGAGAAGTCATCAACTCTTGGGGGAGTAAAACCATTGATTGATTCATTTGTACAGAAAAAACTCCGCGTCCCACTGCCGGCTCTCCCGTTGCCCGGAAAGTAAGTGTGTGACGAACCTCTACATTTAGTGGATAGGAATGAGCAAAGTTAATGAACGTACGGTCTTCATCCAGTCCACGAATTTCCCACTGTTCATGTGCCCTGGTAGGGATACCGCTTATAGCCTGTGCATCAGCGGTATATAAGTCGCTTACTTCGATTACTACAGCATCGCCGTCAGGACTTTCTGCCTGAATTTCAAAAATGGCAAGCACCGGCTCAAAAGTATTGGCATCAACCGAGTTTGCGATGGCTAATGTATCGGCAGCTACACTTGCATAAGAAACGGGTTTGAGCAAAATACGATTACCATCCCGTGTCCAGTGAATGACGCGTTCGGCGATTTTTCGCCCCGCGTTTAAATAAGAACCGAGTTCGGCAGGCACTTTTGCAAGGCGGCTGATGAGCAGCATATCTTCGCCTAAAAGAGAATCCGGAATTTCGTAGAAAAGCTTATCGCCTGCGCGGTGAATGGTAACCAGTCCGCTGTCAGTTTCAGCATCTGCCGGGATTAGCTGGTTATAGGGTTTGAGGCCGTCGGCAGTATTGGCTGATTGATTTGCAACATTTTGAGTGGAGGCACATCCAGTGGTGAACAGGAGCGCGCTTATGAATAGGGTGGTGAAAAATTTTAGCGGGGAAAATAGCATAACATTTTGTTTTTATTTACAATCATTGATGATTGAGTATAATAAAAGAAAATGTTACAGGATATTAAAAAAAGAAACGCAGATTAAGCTGATTTCGCTGATGAAGCAGACAATTCCCTGTCCGACTGCCGCTGCCTCCTGCTACTTCTCGGCTTCATAAATTGTCATTGGTGGAATGTTTCGCCATTCCCATTCGGTGTGAACATTATTAAACTTTTTTTGGAGCGGCTTTTTTAAATGGCCTGATGTCTGGTAGGCTAAGAACTCGCCATTTTTTTTGAGCAGTTCGTAACTTTGTTCAAGGATGGAATCTTTTTCATCATTATCCAGAAAGGAGAACGGAATGCCGGAAATGATATAATCTGTCTGTCCAATCGCATTTTCAGGCAGCAATTCAAGCACCTTTTCTACACTTTGATTGAAGCATTCAACCCGGGAGTCCGAAATTTTTTCCAGCTTCTCAAAAAGCAATTCATTAGTTTCAAAAAGATACAGTCTTGAGCTTGCCGTCATCCGGGTTAGCAAATATTTAGAAAAAACCCCTGCACCTGCTCCATACTCAACAATGGTAATATCTTTGCCAAAATCGACAGGCTTGCAGACATGACGAATACAAAACCGTGAAGTCGGCGTCACAGAAGCGACATCTTTATCTTTTAAAAAGCTTTTAAGGTAAGTTAGGGTACTCATTTTAGTCTATCAATTGAATGCGGATAGCACAGATTAATACAAATATTATCTGTGCAAATCAGCTTAATCCGTTTCATCTTTGTTCTGTTCTACAGTTCATTCTTTAATGATTCTATTTGGTCGCGAATCCGCGCCGCTTCTTCAAACTCCATATTTTTGGCTGCGGTATACATTGACTCTTGCAGGTACTCCAGAAACTCTTCTTTATTATCAAAAGTTACTTCCTTCATCGCCGGGCTGGCTTTATATTTGATGCCTTCTTCGGCCACTTTCACCACTTCAAGCGCATCTATTTCTTTGGAATCGCCATCTCCGAGATCGAACTTCTGCGTTGAAATCAGCGCGGGATCAACCAGTGGTTTGAGTTCTTTTTGAATGGTTGTGGGGGTGATGCCATGCTCTTCGTTATATTCCTTCTGAATTTTACGCCGCCGCTCGGTTTCATCCATCACCTTTTTCATGCTGTCGGTGATTTTATCCGCATACATAATCGCCTTTCCTTCCACATTTCGTGCCGCACGTCCCACAATCTGGAAGAGTGAGGTCTCCGAACGCAGAAATCCTTCTTTATCAGCATCCAAAATAGCTACCAGGCTGAGTTCGGGAATATCAATCCCTTCTCGCAACAGATTGATTCCCACTAATACATCAAAATCCCCCCGGCGAAATTTGAACAGTACTTCAACCCGTTCCATGGCGCTTAGCTCGCTGTGCATATAAGCCGCTGAGATACCGATGCTTTTTAAATATTCACTTACTTCTTCACTCAGTCTTTTTGTAAGGGTGATGCAAAGTACACGCTGTTTTTTTGCCACACGTTGGCGAATTTCATCAATCAAATCATCAATTTGATTATCAACGGGGCGCACTTCAATTTCGGGTTCCATCAATCCGGTGGGACGAACAATCTGTTCAACCACTACGCCACCGCTTTTTTCGAGTTCATAATCGCTGGGTGTAGCACTCACAAAAATGGCTTGGTTAATCATTCCCTCCCATTCCTCAAAAGTAAGCGGACGGTTATCCATGGCTGAAGGCAGCCGAAATCCGTGATCAACGAGATCGATTTTTCGGGAACGGTCGCCGCCATACATCGCTGAAATTTGGGGTATGGTTTGGTGACTTTCATCAACCACCAGCAGAAAATCATCAGGAAAATAATCGAACAGGCAGTAGGGACGTTCGCCCGGCTTTCGCCTGCTCAAATAACGTGAATAGTTTTCAATGCCCGAGCAGTAACCGATTTCCTGCATCATTTCGATATCAAAAAGCGTGCGCTGTTCCAGGCGTTTAGCTTCAAGAAACTTTCCTTCATCATCCAGGGTTCCGATACGCCAGTGCAGCTCATCCCGAATTTGACCGATGGCTTCTTCCAGCCTGCTCTGTGTAGTCACGTAATGCGAGGCGGGATAAATGCGGAACTCCTGAACAGTCTCAATTACATTGCCTGTATTCGTATCCACGATCTCCATTTTCTCGATTTCATCACCCCAGAAAGAGATGCGCAAGCCATCTTCAGCATAGGCGGGATAAAGATCAACTACATCACCCCGTACTCGAAAAGTCCCGCGGCTGAATTCGCGGTCATTGCGCGTGTAATGAAGATCCACCAGGTCATACAGCAGCTTGTTGCGTGGAATTTCATCACCGGCTTTAAGGGTGATAATGAGCTTTTCGTATTCAGATGGCGAACCGATACCGTAAATACAGCTTACGGATGAAACGATAATGACATCACGCCGGCCGGAAAGCAGTGAACTCGTTGCGCGCAACCGCAGCCGCTGGATTTCATCGTTGATGGACAGATCCTTTTCTATGTACTTATCCTGTGCGGAAAGGTAAGCTTCGGGTTGATAGTAGTCGTAATACGAAATAAAAAATTCAACCCTGTTATCGGGGAAAAAGTCGCTAAGTTCGCGGTAAAGCTGTGCCGCCAGTGTTTTGTTGTGACTCATTACCAGGGTAGAGCGCTCAACCTGGTCTATGACATCAGCTACCGTTCGCGTTTTTCCCGAGCCGGTAATTCCCAATAGTGTTTGATATTTATCACCGCTTTCAACTCCCGCTACCAGCTCTTCAATGGCTTTTGGTTGATCGCCGGCGGCCGGCCAGGGAGATTGTAGATGAAATTTAGACATAAGATAAAATCTGTAGCTAAGTAAAAACCCTCAGGGTTTATTATTTATTTAATTGGGCAAATGTTCAAATAGTCCCAAACCCTGAGGGTTTCAGAGGGTTTTAAAATTAGTCATCATTAGTAAACGAAGCTTCTGTAAAATCATTCTGTTAAAATCACATATTTTTACCGCAATTGACAGTAAGATTTTTTGAATGATTAATAGGCACAAGCGAGACGTTTGCGCCAGTTGAGCGCAAATGTAGGACGGGCATCTTGCCCGTCAAAAGGCAATGATTTAAGAACAAGGATTAACGATTTACGATCTGTGATGTAAAACCGCGACGATCTGATCTAAAATCATTCCCGATTCATCCGGATTAATCCTTGTTCTGAAGTTTGAACTTTTATTCACCCCTAAATCCCCTAAAGGGGACTTTGGAGACTACCTTTCTCAAAGGTAACTGTCCTTTAGTAAATTGTCTTTTTCAAAATAGGGTTCATCTCCTTATTTCAAGCAATAATAAGTCTCCTTTAAGGGATTTAGGGGTAAACCAGGATGCCCGTCCTACAATTTCCTTTATCCTGAACCCAGTTTAGCTTACATTCAAGCGTAAAGTTTTTTAGTTGATTGATAATTTAATGGCAAATAAAGAAAACAAATTAGGCCCTCAGCGAAACCGCATTGATGAAATTGACCGGCAGTTGCTGGATTTGCTCTCAGAGCGAAATGAGATTGTAAATGAAGTAATTGAGAAAAAAATTCGAAATCAGTTGCCAATTTTTGCACCCAAACGCGAAGATGAGAAAACGGCTAAATTTCGGCGAATGGCTGATGAACGTAGTCTTGATCCCGACTGGGCAGAAGATTTTCTGCGAATGATTATGGCTTCTTCACGCGCCAGCCAATCATCAAAAGAATTCCCCCGGGCTACCGAAGAGCCGAAGCATATTTTAATTGTCGGCGCAAAAGGCGGAATGGGAAGCCTGTATGCGCGTATCGCGGAACAAACAGGACATACCGTTCATAAAATCGACAAGCACAACTGGTATGAACTTGAAGAGATAGCTCCCAAACTCGATTTAGCCATCGTTTCAGTTCCCATAAATGTTACGGTTGATGTTATCAGTCGATTGGCTCCAAAATTGAAGCCGGAGACCATTTTAGCTGATTTTACCAGTAATAAAGTAGAACCCATAGCGGCGATGAAGGAAGCACATGAAGGCCCGGTTTTAGGGCTTCACCCTATGCACGGGCCCGGTGTTCATAATCTTTCCAAGCAGTTGATGGTTGTTTGTCCCGTGCGAGATTCTGAAGCTTCGGAATGGGTGGTTGATCAATCGAAGTTGTGGGGCATGCGGGTGATGGAAGCCGACCCCGAGAAGCATGATCATGTGATGAATATGGTGCAGGGATTACGGCACTTTGTGGCGTTGCTGCATGGCTCATTCATGCAAACCTACGATTTGAAACCGCAGGATATTCTGGATTATTCTTCTCCAATCTATCGTGCCGAGTTGATGATGACAGGACGAATCTTCGCTCAAAGTGCCGAGCTGTATGCTGATATTGTGTTTGCAAATGAAGAGCGTCGCGATCTGCTGCTGAAGTTCATTGAGCACAATGATAAGCTTGCCCAGATGGTTAAAAATGATGACAAAAAAGGCTTTATCAAAGAATTTGAGGCGGTCACCGATTTCTTTGGTAGCTTTGCCAATCAGGCGCTTGAAGAAAGCAGTTATTTGATTAATCGTCTGGCAGATCGGTTTGCCTGAACTATTATAACTCACAAAGAGTCGTATCGCATGCGTCTCAAAGGGTGTTTTTAATTAATGATTTTCCTTGAGGCGGATCCAATCCGCCTCTACATACCTCCTCTTTCAATTAAACACTCAGCCTTTACGCTCAATGTTACACAAATAATTATTGGCGTGTAATTTTTTTACGCAAAGTAATATTGCGATTAAAGAAACCTAAGGTTTCTGCTGCTTTTACATTCATCTCCTACCTTCTATTACACTTTAAGTTATCCTAATGTTAATAGGTGTTAACTTGGCACATTAATTGTCCCATTAGCGAATGGTTGACCCACCTTTTTAGACTTTGCATTTCAATTAGGTTTTAGTGGTTGGTTTTTCAAGGCAAGAGAGAAGGTATAATCAAGAAAGAATGCATACCAGAAAGAAAATAAAAATAAACTTTTTGTTTTGGCTTATCGTACAGATTTGTCTGCTCATTTTGCTATTTGTTTTTAATTCTGCCGGTTTTGCTCAGGTTAAAAATGATACGCTTGTCTATGTAGTAAAACCGGGGGACTACCTGATAAAAATCAGTAAAAAGCTGGGGGACCGTAATTTTCAAAAAGCACTTTTTGACGCTAACAAAGATAAAATAGACGACCCGAATCTTATTTA
Organism: Balneolaceae bacterium; assembly: GCA_036381435.1. Taxonomy (GTDB): domain Bacteria; phylum Bacteroidota; class Rhodothermia; order Balneolales; family Balneolaceae; genus Fodinibius. The sequence goes on from DASVCW010000021.1 coordinate 30,806, forward strand.
TCCCGGGCAAAAATTATTTATTCCGGTCTCAGTTCGTTCATCAGAGAAATTCGTGAGCATGATTGACTCATCACTCGAAATAACTGCTCAAGACAGTTTAAAAATACTTGAGAGGCTCCGAAAAGCATTCAGAAAAGTAGTTGAAGCAAAGAAAAAGCAAAAGGCTGAAAACTCAAATCCGGATTATGGATTGGGACTTGGCGGACTTGTGATCGATGAAACCAGGAGTAAGATGGGTAATGACTTTTATAACATTTTCTACAAATACTGGCAGGCTCCTGAAAATGCCGGAAATTTTATACTCACCATTTCAGAGCAACCGAGTCCCTCTATCGGAACGGTGATTTTTGTCAAGATCAACCATGAAGAAGTGTTTAGAGCAAAGCTACAGCCACGATATGCTGTTATTGAAAAACTGGCTCATCGCGCTGCGCTTATCAGTTATCAAAATCTTCAGCAACAAAATTTAACATCAACTCAATTAAATGGTTATTAACATGAAACCTTCGTCAATTTTCTATATGTCTTTACTTGCTGTCCTGGGATGTTTTCTTATGGTGCCGGCAACGGCTGCTGGCCAGGATTTTGTCTACCAACCTACAAATCCCGCTTTTGGGGGCAGTCCGTTAAACTATCAATGGCTGTTAAGTTCAGCCACTGTACAAAATAAGTATAAAGAAGTAAGAGATTTTGGCTTCAATGAAGATCCGCTGGCAAATTTTCAGCAGCAGCTGAAGCGACAGGTGTTATCCGAGCTAACGCGCCAAATTATAGAACAAAAATTTGGGAGTTTTGACATCACCAAGACAAACTCATTAAAATTTGGAGAGTTTCAAATAGAGGTTGTTCCCGGCTCCGGTGGAATGACGATTACTATTTTTGATGTGACAACCGGTCAGGAGACAACTATAACTTTACCTAACATTTAATATCAATGAACAAATTCATTCAGCTGTTTTGGGCATTTGTATTTATAGCAATATCGGCTTGTTCGGCTGTTAAGCCTTTTCAAACCGAACCGGCAAGAGACGGACTGGAAAGCCTGGCAAGTGCATCACTAAGAGAACTGCCGCCACCGGAAAGTAAAATTGTTGCCGCTGTATACCGGTTCAGAGATCAAACCGGACAGTATAAACCTTCCGAGCGGGTTGCTAGCTGGTCAACCGCCGTTACCCAAGGCTCAACTTCTATTTTGATTAAGGCTATGGAAAAATCGGGATGGTTTATTCCCATCGAGCGTGCCGGACTGGCGAATCTTTTGAACGAGCGGAAAATTATCCATTCAACCCGAGCCAATAATAATGATAATACCGGCCTTCATCCCTTGCTTTTTGCGGGCATCATTTTGGAAGGCGGCATTATCGGTTATGATACAAACATTATTACAAGCGGGGCGGGTGTGCGGTATTTCGGGGCAAGCGTTTCGGGACAATTTCGTAAAGACCGCATTACTATTTACCTGCGCGCTGTTTCTACAAGAACCGGACGTATTTTGAAATCCGTTCACACTACAAAATCTATTATTTCTCAACAGCTCAGTGGCGGGCTTTTCCGCTTTATTGACACCAACAGGCTGCTTGAAGCAGAAGTTGGCTTCACCTACAACGAACCTACCGTAATGGCGGTAACCGAAGCCATTGATGAAGCGCTAAAAAGATTAATTATTGAAGGCGTTGAAGAAGGGTTATGGAGTGCGCTGAATGAAGGAGAATTTCGGGCTTATGTTCAAAGCTTACAGCAAGAGAAACAAGATAAGGAGCAGATCAGAAGAAATTATTTTGGTTTTTTGAGCGATGAAAGGCTTAGAACAGGCTTTTCGGGGTCCCTTAATTTCACCTATGGCAGTCTTGTTGGCAATTATGCGACGGTTACGCAAAATCCGGGTGTTGCTTTGCAGCTTGAGCAATTCATCAAGCCGGGCGTTTCGCTAAAGTTAAATATAGTACGTTCTCAAATAGGCGCCACTCATGTTTTTTCTGAGCCCTATACCAGCGCCGATTTATTACTGAATGCTTACATCACGCCCAGCCTAAGCTTATCACCTTATATAGGTCTTGGAGGCGGGGTGATCGCTTATGACAGATATAAACGATTTGCCAGGGCCCGGTTTTTCCCTGCTGCAACGGTTGAAGCAGGCCTGGACTACCGTCTTAGCAATTGGCTGGGACTTAAAATAGGCGCCAACTATCGGTACCTGATTAAAGATGGTATTGACGGGGTGACGATCGGTTCAATTCACGACCAACAGTGGAATATTTTTACGGGAATAACGATAAGCCCCAACTTTTAAAGAGATGAGACCTGACAGCGTTCCGGCGTATTTCCGGTTCCTGTCAACGTCTCTGGAAACAACACTGTCAGGTCCGCCATCCGGCGGACGCTTACATGTTGTTTAGAAAATCAGAGGGATTCTAAAGAATATGGAGTAAAAATGAAGGCAACGCCGGGAACCTTACTGTGGAAGTACATCCACGGTAAGGGGAGAGACCCAACGTTGCCCCTGTAAGGTATCTGATAGAAATATATAGAATCGGAAGGTTCTTTGCAGGATCATTCTTGCTCCTGACTTCCATAGCAGAAATGCATGGAAAAACAAACAGTGGGGAAAGCCCTCACGCAACTAACATACAAAACACAGGAGTAGCATAATGAAAAAGTTAATCATGTTTCTATTCGCATGTGCGTTTGCCAGTTCAACGGCATTCGCGCAAGACAATACATCGGAAGTAAATCAGGACGGGGACAGCCATAATGCCACCGTATGGCAATTAGGCATTGGTTCAGATTCAGAAATTTTCCAGTACGGAGAATTTAACAGTGCTGAAGTAAACCAGTTTTCGATTCCATTCTTATGGAAGCCTTTTCAAACATCCTTTATAAAGCAAATAGGTGAGTATAATGAAGCGGTTGTATGGCAATCACAGCTTTCAGGCAAACGAAAAAGCGTTGCCAGAATCAGACAGATGGGTGAAAGCAACTTCGCTTTTCAGTCTCAGGATGCTATTTTAAAGCAATCGGGTCAAAAAGCGCGGGTCAATCAAAAAGGAGAAGATAATTTCTCACATCAAGTTATTGATGAAGCCAAACGTGCGCGGCTTAGTGCAAGACAATACGGTGAAGACAATGTTTCCTATCAATATATCGGCGTAATTCTCGAAGGGGAGGCAAGGAATATTAAAGGAACCGTTGAGCAAAAAGGCTGGGGTAATTATGCCAATCAATATTTAGAAGGCGAAAAAATCAGGGCCGAAATTGAACAAGAAGGCAATGGCAATTCTGCATATCAATCCACTGATGCTGATGCCAACCGGGTCAAAGCTGAAATTGAGCAAGACGGCGAGTATAATTATGCCGTACAAGACCTGGACGGAAATGATATCGAAGCTGAAATCGAGCAGGAAGGTGAGGGCAATTCTGCCTTCCAGAAAACCGGCAGCGAAGATATCGAAGCCGAAATTGAACAAGAAGGGTGGTATAACTCTGCAAGCCAAGAATTAGAAGGAGAAGACATCGAAGCTGAAATCGAACAGGATGGCAAGTACAATTCTGCTTCTCAAGCATTCACCGGATCAAGCGACAATGAAGATGTTGAGGTTGAAATTGAGCAAGAAGGTAAGGGCAATTTTGCTGCTCAAAAATTCACCGGAAACAGTGATAACGAAGATGTCGAGGCTGAAATTGAACAAGAAGGCAAGCACAATTCTGCTTATCAAACGTTCACTGGATCCAGTGCCAGCGAAGATATCGAAGCTGAGATCGAGCAAGAAGGTAAGTACAATTTTGCTGAGCAAACATTTACCGGAAACAGCGATAACAAAGATGTCGAGGCTGAAATTGAACAAGAAGGCAAGGGCAATTATGCTGTTCAAGAGTTCACCGGAAATAGTGATAACGAAGATGTTGAGGCTGAAATCGAGCAGGAAGGTAAGTACAATTACGCTGAGCAAACATTTACCGGAAACAGTGATAATGAAGATGTTGATGCCGAAATTGAGCAAGAGGGTAAGGGCAACGCTGCCAGCCAAAGGTTAGACGGTACTGATATCGATGCCGAAATCGAACAGGAAGGCCGGTTCAACGAAGCTGAACAAGACGTAGAAGGCAAAGACATTGAGCTTGAAATTGAGCAAGAAGGCAAAGGCAATGATGCTTCTCAGGAAACCGATGGTAGCGCTGACCGTGTTGACGCCGAAATCGAGCAGGAAGGCCGGTTCAATGATGCAAGTCAGGATATAGACGGTGATGACATTGAATTAGAAATTGACCAGGAAGGCAAAGCTAACTGGGCGTTTCAGAAAACCTATGGTGAAGCTGATCATGTTAAGGCCCGGATAGAACAAACAGGGAACAAAAACGATGCAGTCCAAAAGTTGAAAGGCGACCACCTTAAAATAAGCATCAAACAATCCGGAGATGAAAACGATGCTTACCAATTTGTGGGCGTTAATGATGTATTGGGATTAGCTAACAATGATGCTGAGCACATAGAAGCTCATATCAAGCAATCAGGTGATGATAACACTGCTTACCAATATCTTTATGGCGATAATATGTTCGCCAGCATTAAGCAAATGGGTGGTAATGACTTAGCTGCCCAATATCTGCTTGGTAAAGATATTGTTGCTGAAATCCATCAGCGTGATGGCGAAGGCAATATTGCCGGTCAGCTTACCTCAGGTAAAGACCTTGATGCTCTTATCGATCAGGATGGCAGCTATAACCTTGCCGGCCAGCTTTTGTTAGGTAAAAATGTTACAGCAGACATCTATCAAAATGGAAAAGGCAATGTTGCAGGGCAATTCTTTGCAGGAACCTCTCATTATCATGGAATTAAAGGCAAAATCAAACAAGATGGTAAACACAACTTTGGTCTTCAATTAGGCTTTGGTTCCAACTTGAGCGCGAGCTTAAATCAGTACGGTAAGTATAACGTGTCTGTTCAGCTGCAGTCCGGCAGTAACCATTGGAGTTCGGTTAACCAAAACGGTTACGGAAATACAGCTTTTGTATTCCAGGCAAACTAGGATTCTGCATTATTGAAAGTGTCCCTTAGCGGGACGCTTTCAATTTTTTAAACGTATTTGATTCATCAAAAAAACGAAAGAGTTCATCATGAAAACTTTAATATTGTTCATTTTAATGAGTACAGCGATAGCGTCTGCTTCTATGGCGCAAAAAACGGACCGGGAGATTTATCCCAAACAGGTCTCGATTGAGCATAATGAAGCGGTTAAAAGCTTTAGCGGTGATTTTGTAACTGCTTTTCTAAGTAACTTTTCACTCGCAGATCTTCAGCAGGCTTCTAAAAGCAGTCTCTTTTCAAGCATAAATATGATAGGCAATGAGAACGTAGCTTTTCTCATTCAGGAGGGATTAAACAATGCAGGAATGATAAACATTTTGGGCAGGAAGAATGAAGCAAAACTCAGCCAAAGGGGCCAAAATTTGTTTTCAATTCTCAATCTGTTCGGTAATTACAACAATTTTGAAATGGTACAGCAGGGCACCGGTCTGCAAAGCTATCTCAATCTCGGGGGATCAGGATTAAATTTTGAAGCCTTTCAAACTAATTCGGGAATGACACTTATACAAAGAGGCCCGGGAGCCATCCCTTTAACCATTCATCAAACAGGGCAGGCGATACCAATTATTATCAGGAATTACTAATAACCTTAACTAAAACCTAAATACTATGAGAAATGCTTTAATTTACATTTCATTGACGTGCCTGTTGGCCTTGTTGAGTTGCTCGCAAGAAATCATAGAACCGGAACTGTATGGCAGCATTGAAGGAACGGTGATTAGCAGTTCCACGAGCAAAGGGGTTCACAGCGTAAGCATCGAAACATCACCGGCAACCGAAGTAATTTTAACCGGTAATAGTGGCAAATTTAAACTCACCGAAGTGCCCACAGGAAAGTACGTGATTAAGGCTAACAAGCCGGAGTTCGGCATTAAATCGGTGAATGTACTGGTTCGTGAGGGCGAGGTGTCGTCCGCTAAAATAGTTTTAGAACCGGAAGGGCAAAATCTTTCCGCATCTTTACAGGCTGATGTAACTTCGTGGCGTCAAACAGGCGCCCCCGACAGCTCTTATGTTGAGGTTGAATACCGGGTTCGCAATACCAGCAGTTCAACCGCTCTTGAACAGTTTGAAGTGTATTTCGATATTCACAATAATCAGGAGACCTTGTTTTACGAAGTTGCCGACACTACTCTGAGCACCGGAGAAGCAAATTTTGGTTCCTTCACAAAATTTGTACGTGACGCCGTGGTTGATTCAGTGGTTGTCTCAGGTACTTGGGTGAAGGGGTGATTATTATTTCAAAAAATTTTTCCACTGGAAATCCTGCTAACCCCCTTTTCAAAGGAGAGTTAAGATTTTCAATTGCTTATAGTTACATTTCTTACTTCTAATTTTACGACTGTAATGAAGACAAGAATCCCAAAGTAGCAAGGAATCCCCCTTTACATTACAAAGGGGGCCAGGGGGATTTTAGGGATAAACGTTAAACCTACAAAAGATTTCTTGTTCCAAAATTCAAAGAGCATTCAAGTTAAATCTCGCTCCAAAACTATACAACCCACCAAATCGGGATGATCCTGAACGAGCAAACCTTCATCAACCTTTCTGAGCAGCCATAAAATGAGGATATCTCCTCCTGCGGCAAGTGTAAAGAACAGACCGAAACCCAGCAACCAGCCGTTTTGCAGGATGAGCGCGGCTAAAAATGGCAAAACTCCCAGAAAAATTCCCGGCATGGCTACTCCCCACCGGTAATTGCTCACCTCGATAGGCTCGGGACAGTGAACGTAAGGCGTAATAGTACGCCATTTAAACCCGAAATGAATTTTACTCCAGGGAATCCTATCCAGCCATGACCAGCAAACGGCATGAAGCAACTCATGAATGATAGTTCCTGCTATCAAGCTGATCAAAAACAGGGGAATATCGGTGAAGAAAACGATAAAGTCTGACCACATTGTTTCCCAGCCGTACAGCAATCCGTAAGGCAAAAGATAGGCTGCGAAAATGGGAATGATTAACCCGAGAGCATAACCATTAGCTTGTGCAAAATTGAGTGTATATTCGTTTTTCTTCATAATAATACCACGCAGAGGCGCAGAGCCGCGAAGGAAACATTACTGTACTGAAGCTCTGCCTGATTTATACCATTATTTCAAATTTAACTATTGCTGACAAAAATAATAGCACGCAAAGGCGCAAAGCCGCAAGAATTTTTCTTCGTGCCTTAGCGGCTCTGAGCGAGAAATTTAACCCACTGTCGTTCCTGCTGTAGGCGTTGCTGATAGCGTTGTCGGAGCGGTAATTTAGCGACTTCCTTAATCCACTGCTGTGCCAAATCCTCTTCATTCAAAAAAGCCAGCCGGTGAATTAGCTGTAGATAATTATCAAAATAGCGGCTGTTTAGCGGCGAGTTCAATAATTGCCGGACATACCTTTTCAGCGTACTCCATTGTTCTCGTTCAACGGCTTTTTGGAGGCTTCGAATTTTGGTGCGGTAATAGGCTTTGACGAAAGCAGCTGAATCGGGTAACCTGTTTTTGTATGTCATTTCCCGGTAAGTTTGCCACTGCCACCGGTTCAGCCGGGTTTTGATGGCCGGTTGAAGGAGTGAATCAGGATTTTCAGTAAACAATTTTTGCGCTTGGGAGACAAAAGTTTCAGCCCGTTGCCGTTCACCCGTCATCGCAAAAGCATCGGCATAAAGAAGCTGCAATTCAATCGTTGTGTCCTGCGATGAAGCCACTTTTTGTACTTTTTGATAATTCCCCGTCAATAAATTTTGATAACTCCATGTTGCCTGAATCGCTAAAGCACTGTCCGCCACTCGCAATGCAGCATCTAATGATCGCAGAGCTTTCATCGTATCGTGACTGGCTAAGTAAAAGTGATAATGATCCCAGGCCAAACCGAAATCAGAAATTTTATGGGGACATTCCTGTTCAAAAAGCGAAGGGACGGCAAAAATTCGTGCAGCCATTTTTTGATCCATTGAATCTACTTCAACCGTTTCTAAATGTTGATGCCATCCTTCAGCTAATTTTTTCCAACCAAACGGATAGGCCGCGGCGATACTCCCCGTTTTATAAGCTTCTTTAAAGAAAGAAACGGGATAATGTTGAAGCAAATATTCAACAAAAGAGCCACTGGTGAAATAATTCACACCAGATCGTCCGCCATAAAATCCCGTTGGTGAAAAAGCCTGCTGCAATTCCCGGGCAGTGGGATAGGACTTCTGCGAAACTACGATTTGATCAATGGTTGAAGTAGCTGACGAGCCATTTTCAACGGCCATAGCCAGGCCTTCAACCAAGCCGATGCTCCAGCTCGCGTTAATGATGCTGTTTCCAAATTGCTTAGCCAGCACATGGACGAGCTCATGCTTCAGGCTTCCGTCAATCTGCTGTTTTGCGATGTGAAGCTGATCCTGATCCAACCAAACGGGTACATAACTGGTGAATTTTGCTCCCACTAATTCCTTTTTCTGCCAGGGATGGGCATAAAGATAGCTTTCGATTTTATGGGTGGAATCCGGTTTGGACAGGTTTAGTTTTTGTGAAATTTGGTCAAGGTAGAATTCATGCTCTTTGGCGATCAGCTTTACTTCGGCTTCGCTGTAAAAACGTTCATCATAAAACAGTTCAAAATGCCGGGTTTCCTTGTGTCCGCCCAGCACTTCTTGTAAATGCGGACGCGGAGAAATAATACCCATTTCGGCAAATTGAGTATAACTGAATCCAATGGCGATAGCAGAAAGGGCTACAATCACCAGTGATTGTCTGTCCCTTTGGAGAATAGGAATATGCCACAAAAAGAGGGCCCAGAGAAGGGTGAGCGTGCGGAAAAACAGGGTTGATGAATCAATGCGTACCACTTCATCATAAATAGGTCCCGGCCAGCCACCCCAGACATGATTAAAAAAGTAAAGCTGTGGGAAGTTGAAAAATTCAATCAGTAAAATTCCGATGCCTACGGTCAGTAAAATAATGATCGCAAGAATTCGTCTGAATGGAATGCCCCACATTCTCAGCAGCCGGCCAATGGCGTAACCGAAAAACACGCTTGGAAGCGGAAACAAAAGCCAAAAACCTAATCCATGGACACTGAAACAGCCGGTCAGCAACGCATGTACCAGCAGCGGAGCACCAACTAAAAACAGGTAGCCGGCAACCTGAAGGGCGGCGAAAAAATCACTTGAAACAGAACGATTTTCATCACAGGCCCGAATCGCTGCCCAAAAGCATCCGATGAACGAAGCCAGAATCGCCGATTCGATATGGAAATTGCCCAGCAGGGGTACGAAAAACATCCCGATTCCGAGCAGAATAGGGATGAGGAGTTTGAGATAGTTTTGGAAAATGTGATTTTTCATGGATTAAAGGTAAGGAAAAACGCAATCAGACGTGAGAAGTGAAACGGCAAACGCTTGTTGCTTCCCCTTTTCTCGTTCCGTCGCTCTGCGGCGGAACGTTACTGCGATTCTTCTCAACTCCTCAGTAAAAAAGATGTAGGCCATTTAGGAAATGGACTACATCATCTCACGTTTCACTTTTGCCTTCTTACTTTTTCACTTCAAACATGCCCAATAAATCCAGTAGATTAAAACAAACTGTAGGGGAAGCCTTAGAATAGTTGCGACACTGTACCAGGAAGCATATCCTAATTTTTGAACAGCTTCTACTGCCATATTTATATTGGCGGGAAAAACGGCGATGAGCAATATAATAAGCCCCCAGGCAGCGATAGCTTCCGTTTGATGCCATAAAATTCCTATTCCTCCCAATATCTCTGCTACTCCGCTTATATAAACTAAGGTCAGATGATAAGGAATGAAATCAGGGATAATTCCGGCAAATACCTGCGGTTTGATGAAATGAAAAATACCGGCAGTGATGAATATTGTCGTAAGTAAGTATTTGTGTGTTTCCAGCTGTATCATGGCTGTTATTCATGGGCACGAGCGGGACGCTCGCGCCAGTTTGAAACGTGAGTTGTGAGACGTCATACGTTTCACTTCTCATATCTCACGTCTGTCTTACTTCTTAAATAAAGTAGCAATCACAAACCAAATATTTTCCTTGCGTTCGAGTAGGCGACGTTTAAAATAAGGAAACCACATTGTTCCAAAAGGCACATAAATGCGCGTGTTATAACCTTCACTACTTAGCTGTTCCATGGTTTCCTGACGCATTCCGTACAGCATTTGAAATTCAAAACGCTCCTTACTGATCCCCTTTTTTGCGGCATAATCCTTCACCCATTCGATCAATTCATCATCGTGCGTGGCTATACGAGGGTAATCTGTTTTCTCGAGCAGTACCTTCGCGTAATCTTTATAAGCCGTCCTGATATCACTCATTTTTTGCAGAGCAATGTCCTTCGGTTCATTATAAGCTCCTTTACAAAGGCGCACATCAGCCCCCAATTCAGCCAGTTCTGCAATATCTTGTTTTGAGCGATGTAAATAAGCTTGAATAACAATACCTACATGCTTTCCGTATTCCTGGAAGGCTTCTTTGAACAGATCAATAGTAACTTGGGTATAATCCGAGCCTTCCATGTCAATGCGGACAAACTGGTCATGTTTTTTAGCCACATTCAGCAGCTTAAACAGGTTATCTTTGCAGTATGCGCGATCGATATCTAACCCGAGCATAGTAAGTTTAATAGAAATGGTACTTTGCAGGCCGGCCGCACTGATGCTCTCCAGTAAATCAATATAACTGGCCACCGTTTCATCCGCCATCTTCCGGTCTGTGACGTTTTCTCCGAGCAGATCAAGCGTTATTTTGATATTTTTTTTATTGAGCTGCTCCACTTCGGGGGCAGCATCGGTAAACGATTCGCCGGCAACAAAACGCTTTGCAAAAACAAAAGGTAACTTCATGAAAAATGAGATGATATTTATTTTTTGGAAGTGCCGGAAAATAATGAATTGATAGCTTCTCTCCTACCGCTTTACTCATATTTGATCAATTGAAACACTTTTAACCACTTTACGTATCGCATTCTAACGACAATAACATAAAAATTCGGAGATACCATGACTGCAAAGAGAATTTACCTGCTGAAAATCGCTCTCGCCTTTTCACTGTCACTCATCCTCACTTTTTTATTAATAAAGCCCTCATTAGGTATGAATCACGCAACTGATTTACCGATGAGTGATGACCCCTACCGGGTTGAAACATTCACTCTTGATGGCGCGGGAAGCCTTAATGTAGAAACATCCGGCGGATTTATTACGGTTGAAGGCTCATCCGGTAATACTGTCCGTGTGGAAATGTACGTACAAAAAGACGGACAGGAGCTTAACCCACAAGACACCGATCTGGAGAATTGGGATATTGAAATCTCTCAATCCGGAAACGCCATAAACGTTATCGCGGAGCGTAAAGACAGCAACTGGAGTTTCTGGGGCAGTAACAATCACGCTTCTGTGTCATTTGTAATCTATACGCCGGATGAGATGAGCACCGATCTCAATACCAGCGGCGGTCATATTAAAGTTTATAATTTAAAAGGTGATCAAAATGTTTCAACCAGCGGAGGGCACATTGAGCTGGCAAATTTAGAAGGAACGGTTGAAGCAAGGACTTCCGGGGGACACATTGAGATTGAAAATATACAGGGCAATTTAGATGTCCGTACCAGTGGAGGTCATATTTCCGCTCATCACGTAGATGGCAATTTGAAGGCCAGAACCAGTGGCGGGCATATTGAACTTGCCGGTATCAGCGGGACTATCGAAGCCTCAACCAGCGGCGGTAGTATTGAGGCCGATTTACAATCTGTAGGTCAGTTTGTGGAATTAAAAACCAGCGGCGGAAATATCAACATTACAATTCCCGAAGATATCGGTCTCGATTTAAATCTTTCGGGCAGTTATATAAGCACCAATCTAAACAACTTTTCAGGTGAAATTGAACGTGATGAAGTAGAAGGAATGCTTAACGGCGGCGGTCACAAAATTACAGCCCGAACTTCAGGAGGTATTGTTTCTCTTTCGTTTCAATGATATAACGAGTTTACCGGTTAGATTTTTCACTTTTGCCCCGTTAGGGATGATTTTTAATCGGTAAACACGTGAGTATAGATTCACTCCTAGAAATTTTAGCTTTGGAAAGTCCTTTCTATTGCAGTGGGTTCGCATCAGTCAATCGTAAAGGTTTGAGCCGTACAAAATTTTTATAGCTGTTTAATTCCTAATTCAGGTTAAATTATGTTTCAAGTAATTAGCAGTACTTTGAATTGGCAGTTAGCGTGCTTATAATGATCTTTTTCAAACCAAAAATGAAAACTGACAGCGATTATGAAATTCAGAAATATGATATGGACGCTGGCTGTGCTGCTTTTTGCGGGGTGCGCTGCGAGTGAAGGTTCAGACATTGAACAAGATACGACAAAGAAAGAATGGGCTATCGTCATTCATGGCGGAGCGGGAGCAATTTCAAAAGATAAACCTGATTCCGTTAAGCAGGCTTATAAAAATGATTTAGATGAAGCCCTTTCTATTGGAGAAGAAATTCTTAAAAACGGCGGTTCTGCACTTGATGCGGTTGAAAGTGTAATCAATTACCTGGAGGATAATCCGAGGTTTAATGCGGGGAAAGGTGCCGTTTATACTCACGAAGGACGTCATGAACTGGATGCTGCTATCATGATTGGAAATACCCGTGAAGCCGGTGCCATTACCGGAGTGACAACAGTGAAAAACCCCATTTCTCTGGCGCGTTTGGTAATGGAAGAGTCAAAGCACGTAATGTTCTCGGGACAAGGTGCCGAAGCATTTGCCGATAAAGTAGATGTAGAGCGTGTACCCAATAGCTATTTTGATACTGAAGCTCGTTATAAGTCTTTACAGCGGGTGCTGGAAGCTGAAAAAAACGATGAGCAGGCAAGTTTGCATAAAAAAACCAATAATAAATATAGGTTTGGAACGGTAGGCTGCGTAGCGCTGGATAAAAACGGAATGCTTGTAGCGGGGACATCAACCGGCGGCATGACCAATAAAATGTATGGACGCGTTGGAGATGTGCCTATTATCGGTTCAGGAACCTACGCCAGTGATATGGTGGCGGTTTCGATGACTGGCTGGGGCGAGAAGATTATGAGGGCTGTATCAGGACATACTGTAAGTTCCTATATGAAGTTTAAGCCTGCAACTTTGGAGGAAGCGGCACATTATCTGCTTCAGGATGTGCTGAATCCGGGCGAAGCGGGGATGATTGCCGTAGATAAATATGGAAATATGTTTATGGGTATGAATACTCAGGGCATGTACCGGGGCCAATCTGATTCAGAAGGGAACCGCAAGATTGCAATTTGGTAATTTATATAGTGGTATAAGGTATAGGGGAAATAAGGTATAAGTATTCCCTTTCCTTATACTAATTTTATTATCATAACTCTCTTGAGTGGCTCTTTCAGTTTGGAGAAATTGAGCAGATTGAGGGCGTGCAGAACGATTACCCGCAGTTGATTGAGCGGTAGGCGCTGTGGCTATGGGTTCAACAACTTATGAATGGGTGGTAGGACATGAAAAGTTGCTTGAAAATTCGAGAAAATGGCCCTATGAAATTCCAACGTGGGTATTCAGTAGCCGGAAATTGCCTGTTGTTGATGGCGCGGATATTCGTTTTGTTCGTGGTGATTTCACGCCTATCCATGCCGAAATGGTGAAAGTTACCGGCGCAAGAACGTTTGGCTTGCCGGCGGTGGTGAGCTTGTAGGGCAGTTTCATGATTCTGGCCTGCTAGATAAACTTATTCTCAGCGTTGCTCCCGTCATGCTTGCTTCGGGTGCGCCAATATTGCCACGAAATATTACCACCCCTCCATTAAAGCTGGTTGATGTGCAAAAACATGGCGATGTATTTGCGGTTCTAACCTACAAAGTGCAAAAAAGGCTGAGAGCAGAAGAAGGGGTAGTTAATTTAAAACTTCTATACTTCCATCACAGAGCAGGCGAAATAAAGAAATTCTATCAATTGAGAAACTTATAAACTTATACCCTGTACCTTTATACCTAATCTCCCTAAAGTCCTAAGAACTGCTCTCGTAACTCCTGAGTATAAATACCGATATCATTCCTTAGCTCAAAAAGCTGTTGATGGAAATAGTAATACTGTTTTCTGCTAAGGAAACGGGAACTTTTTAGATCGCGTTGCAAGATGGTAAGGGCCTCATTGGCGCAGTGCAAGGCTTTTTTGGTGTAAGCGATATTACCGCCCAGAAAGTCGGGTTCAAAGCCGAAGGAATATCCTCCTGCAATTTTAGCACCGATTTTCAGCACGTTGCCTACAAAATCGTTGTACTGGGCCAGATATTTGGGGTTGATAGTTTCTGCCCACTGTAAAATAAGGGCTGCAAGTTCGCGGGAATCGTTATAGATATTTAGGGTATCTATAGAGCCATAATCAGACATCGTGAAGTCATCGCTGAGTTCTTTCCAGTCTTCGCCCTCATCGAAATCATCTTCCTCATCGAACAGGAACTCTTCATCTTCGAACTCATCAAAGAAGAAATCGTCGAGTTCATCATCCCACTCATCAAGATCATCGTACTCATCGGGAAAATAAGCATCCTCAATTTGAAGCTCTTCTTCGATGAAAGCATCAACAGCGTCCAGCTCATCGGCATTATCCTGGAGCAGGGCCAGCCAGCGGGGTATATTTCCGGAAGGGTCGGGAGTGATAAATTGCCGCAAATGAGCGCTCATTTTCTCGATTTCATTCAGATGAGCTTCCCACCGGTGCTCATCCCAAAGGCCATCATTAAAATCATCATTGAACATAGTGCGTAATGATTTAATATAAAAGAGTTAATAGTCGCTACTTCAATCTAACAAAAAAGTTCCGCTTGAGACAACATCTTTTGTTAGTAAATTAACGATTTTTTGTGGCAAATAGGTATAGGAAATTTGAAGATCTTTTTAGTTTCCAGACACTTCGCAAATGCCTGCAACTTTCCCTACAACCGTTCCAGCACTCCCATAATTACCTGTGTCATCTTCGGTTCTGCCTGCCCCGCGGCTTCCAGTACCTGTTCAATGTTGATCGGTTCCAGCGCGTCGGGAAAACATTCATCGGTGATGACGGAAATGCCCATCACTTCCATGCCCATATGAATGGCAGCAATCACTTCGGGAACGGTGCTCATTCCGACTACGTCGGCACCGATCATTCTTAAAAAGCGGTATTCGGCTTTAGTTTCCATCGTAGGACCACTTAATGCCAGATAAACGCCTTGATGCATCCGGATTCCTTTATCCAGTGCCACGCTTTCGGCAATTTCAAGAAGACGTTCTGTGTAAGGCTCGCTCATGTCTGGAAAACGCGGGCCGAGTTCATCATCATTGGGGCCAATAAGTGGGTTATTGCCCAGCATGTTGATGTGGTCGTTGATGAGCATGATATCGCCGCGCTTGTAATTGGAATTCATTCCTCCGCAGGCGTTACTGACAATCAAAGTGCTTGCGCTAAGTGCTTTGATGAGCCGGATGGGAAAAGCAATTTGCTGCATGGTATAGCCTTCGTAATAGTGAAAACGTCCCTGCATAGCCACTACACTTTTGCCGCTGAGTGAACCGAAAAGCAGCCTTCCTGCATGACTTTCAACCGTAGAAACCGGGAAATGGGGGATATCGGCATAAGAAATGGTGTGCTTGACGTTGATTTCATCAGCCAGATGGCCAAGTCCTGTTCCAAGAATAATCAAATACTCGGGACGTTCATCGGTTTGATCTTGAATAAAGGCAAGGGCTTCATCACGCTTTTGACGGAATTCTTCTACTGATTCTCGAGGCATGTGATTGGCTGTAATTTTAGATTGAAATAGCGTTGAGAAGATAGGAAATCAATAGTAGAAAAGGTATAGGGGAATAGTATATGATAGGGATTCCTTATACCGTATTTCCCTATACCCTTATATCTAACATTAATCCAGCTCATCAATAATATCATCCACATTTTCAGCACCGGGAGAGAGTGGAGAATCCTCATCAAAATCCGCTGAGTTTTCAGCAGCAAACTTTTTCTTTTGAAGACTGTTATTCAGATTATTTGAAATGGGATTGTCATCAGCGGGAATCGTGAAAAGAGCGGCTTCATCTTCGGAGAACTGTTCCAGCGATTCACGGGCAAGTTCCAGATAGGAGCGAATACCACCGATAATCTCTTTACGACGGTCGAGCAGGCGGATTACACTTTGACGCACCTGCTGGCGTTGCTGTGTGGCTTCCCGAATGATAGATTGAGCCTCAATTTCTGCTTTTTCTATTTTATTACGGGCTTCATTACGGGCACCGGAAAGTTTTTGTTCAGCCGAGTTTTTGGCTGTCTGTAAGGTTTCATGAAGTGCTTCTTCCACCTTTTCATAGTGTTTCAGCTTTCCTTCCAGCGTTTCGATTTGCTTTTCCAGCTCGCGGTTTTTAGATACGAGATGCTCCCATTCATTTGAAATCAAGTTGAGAAAAGCCTGAACTTCTGCCTTGTCATAACCACGTATCGCTTTTTCAAATTTTTGCTGCTTTATTTCCAGTGCCGTTAATTTCATAACTGTTGTACCTTTTTATCCAATTTGTAATGATAACGAACTACTCACGTAACATATTCCGTAGGTTACTGCCTTCTGCTTCTCTTTTTGTCGGTTCAGCATCTTCAATTTCAATACTTTTTGCAGCGACATCATCCCGCGATTGAGCTGGTGAATCTAATTGTGCCTCCGGTTCATCACCTGCAATTATAGCCTCTAGGTTTTGAATTCGTCGCTCGCTGTCTTTTTTATGTTTCGAGAATGCTCTTGCCAACCGGTTAAAGGCTTCTTCATCAAAGTTGCTTCTGTTAATGCGTGCTCTGATGAGGCTAAAAATATTTCCAAAAATGAAGAAAGTTAATCCTACACCTCCGGCAATAGCGATTATTGCAACTAATTCTTCCATTATTTATTCCTCCTTTTGTTTGCAATGTTTGAAACCTGCTCTCTATTTTCTTCGACAATAGGCTCTTCATCAATCTCAATTTCTTCCATGCCTCTTCCTGCACCGGTTTTGAATTCATCCGGCTCGCCTGCCGCAATTGCTTCCAGGTTCTCAATACGTGTTTTTAATGAATTTACCAGCTTGCGCACTTCGTCAACCTCTTGCTCGTTGTGGCGGTTTCGTTCCATCATTTTCATCTTGTTCTTCTGGTATTCCATGATAAAACCACCAATAATTGCAACGAGTGGAATAAGAACCCAAATCCATGCAGCCATGATAAAACCTGTTTAGATTACTCGTATCGCGTATCAATCAGTCCTAAATGTAGAATACGCTTTACGCACTATTTAAATGTACTAAATCTTAAGGAGATTGAACATTTTATACTGTTAAATTGGCTTAATAGTTTCGTTCTCCGAAAATAGCACGTCCCACCCGAACCATAGTTGATCCTTCTTCAATCGCAATTTCCAAATCGTGAGTCATACCCATTGAAAGGTGCTTAAGGGCAATGTTTTTGGATTCATAAGAGCGATGCTCATCTCGTAGCTTACGAAGCAGGCGAAATTCAGGGCGAATATCTTCGGGGTCATCAGCAAAAGCGGCCATTCCCATAAGCCCCTGAATATGCACATAATCAAGTCCCTGCGCATATTTCAAGACCTTTTT
This sequence comes from Balneolaceae bacterium, assembly GCA_036381435.1. Lineage (GTDB taxonomy): Bacteria > Bacteroidota > Rhodothermia > Balneolales > Balneolaceae > Fodinibius. The sequence continues at coordinate 48,480 of DASVCW010000021.1, forward strand.
AAGTTTCTCCGGTTCACAGCCGCTCTTTTGATCTTCATCGCTTATGTTGACCTGGATGAGCACATTGATGACTCGCTCAAGCCGTGAAGCTCGTTTCTCAATCTCTCGCAGCGTTTTTATTTTGGGGACTGAGTCAATCCAGTTCACCCGTTCAACCATGTATTTTATTTTATTGGTCTGAAGCGCCCCGATCATGTGCCACTGGATTTCGTCTTTGTCAAAAGCCTCCATCTTGTCCTGCAGTTCTTTGGCGCGGTTTTCACCAAAGTGAAGCTGCCCGCATTCAAAAGCTTCCTTAACGGCATCCAACGGTTTCATTTTACTTACCGCAAGCAGCATCACTTCTTCCGGATTACGGTTCGCTTTTTGACAAGCTTTTTGAATCCGTTTTTTTACATGTTCAATATTTTGACAGATGTCTTCGGGCATTTGAAGCTAAGATAATTTTTTAAAAATTTACCAATGAAAAGAGTCTACCTATCATATCCTCTCGTTGCAAAATCCGCTGATAGCATCAGCGGAGGTTTCGTCCCCCTTTTGCCGAAGGCATTCCTACGGAAGAAGGGGGCGCAGGGGGATGGCCTTCTAGAATTCCTTTCATCAAACCCAAAAATAAGCTTTTATGAAAGTTATTAAAATGCTATTTTACGGGTCTGAATTAAAGAATAATCAAAGTTTGGAAGATTTAACACTGAGTATTTTTAAGTTCCACAGCAGGTTAAAAGAACGTTGTTCTAAAGGCTATAAGCCTGTAACCAAGAAGAACGGAGGCCAATAGCCGGTATGACGAGTCAAGTTCGGCATATTTCAACCTTCCTCAACCAATGGGCTCCGCCCTCTACCAAACTTGATTATGATAATGTAGGATTATTAGTCGGAGATCCCGCCCAGAAAATTTCGCGAATTCTTACCTGCCTTGACATCACCCTCGATGTTGTTGAAGAAGCTATTCAAAATGATTGTGAACTGATTGTTGCCCATCACCCGCTCATTTTTAAAAGTATTGACCGCATCAACCCGACCAATGAACAGGGCAAAATTATTTTCAAACTTATTAAGAATGATATTTCGCTCATCGCAGCTCATACCAATCTTGATGCCGCGCTTGATGGCGTCTCTTTCGTGCTGGCCCAGCGACTGGGACTCGAAAATCTGAAGTTTCTGGATAACAGCTACAACATCAGCCGGAAAATCGTGCTCACCACCAATCATACGGATAGTGAGTCGGTATTGAAATTGTTGAATTATTATTCGGCTGAGGAAGCCCATTATTACAAGGTTGAAGGCAAAAAGGGCAAGCAGTTCACCTATGAAGCCATTATGGATCGACATAACGTCTCCGATTTGAAAAAGGAGCTTAAGAAAAACGGCTTACTTCATCGCGGCAGTTTCCAGGTGATGGAAGTGGCAAGTCCCTCGAATAATGCCGGAATGGGTGTGGTAGGATTTTACCGGGATAAAGGCCTGACCCAGCAGCAGTTTTTAGAAGTAGTTTCGGATGCTCTGAGTGTAAAAGCGGTGCGCTTTTCCGGCTCGGTGGACCGTATCAAAAAAGTAGCTGTGTGCGGCGGAGCGGGTGTATCGCTGGCACGCAAAGCAATTGGTGAAGGAGCGCAGGCCTTTGTAACCGCCGATATTAAATATCACGATTATTTTACCGATACAGAGAACTTTTTATTGGTTGATGCAGGCCATTATGAAAGTGAAGTGCCGATGGTGAAGGCGCTTCAGCAAGAGCTAAGCGAGGCATTTGAAGAAATCGAAGTTCTTGAAACCGAAGTCATCACCAACCCAATGCAGGTTTTTATACCTGATCACAAACAAAACCAGCAGGAATAAACGACGATAAGCAATCTATGGAAGAAGTACTTCAACAGTTAGCCAATCTACAATACATCGACAGCAGAATTGATGAACTGACCCAGTTGCGTGGAGATCTGCCCGAAGAAATTCTCGATATCGAAACCGACATCAACCGTTACGAAGCCAAACTCAAGCAGCTTGAAGAAGAGCAGCAGAACATGAAGCTGGAGAATGAAAGGCTGGAACTTGAGGTTAAAGATGCTCAGAGTAAAATGGAGAAATACGAAGAGCAGCAGATGACGGTGCGCAATAATCGCGAATACGATGCGCTTACCAAAGAGATTGATTCTCAAAAGCAGGTGATCGAAAATTCGGAGTCACGAAAGGAGGAGATTGAAAAACGCCTGGAAGAGATTGAGCCGGAAATGAAGCAGGTTGCCGAAAAGCTCGATGCTATCCGCGATTTGCATGAAGAAAAGCAGGAAAATCTCGACAAGGTTGTAAAAGAGACCGAAGAGGAAGAAAAAATGCTGATGAAGAAGCGTGATGATGTTAAAAAAGACATTGACGAACGCTATCTGAAAAGTTATGAACGCTTGCGTAACGGACTTTCAAATGGCCTCGCTGTGGTGCCGATGGAAAAGGGTGCTGCTCTGGGAATGGCTTTGCCTCCGCAAACACAGGTTGAAGTGCGACGAAAAAGCAAAATCATCATCGATGAAAACAGCGGACGCATTGTGGTAGATCATTCCTTTTTCGATTCTGCCCAAAAGCAGCTTTCGCTTTAGCTGTTATCCGTGATTTTGATGTTTTTCCTTTTTTCACCCCTAAAGGGGACTTATTGTTGCTGAAATAATAAGTAGTGAAGCCTAATTTTATTTGGCAATCTTAAAAGGAAATTATTCTTTGAAAAGGCAATGTTCAAAGCCCCCTTTAGGGGGTATAATTGGCATAGATTTTTCGTATCTTTCTGTATGTGATGATCGGGTAATCGCCCCGCACATAACTTCTAATATTTATTTGTCTAATTTAGATTTTGTCCTTAGAAGTTATGTGCGGGGAGGAAAGTCCGAACACCAACGAGCGCCGTGCTTCCTAACGGGAAGATCCGTCCTAAAGTTATCGGGAGGATAGAAAGTGCCACAGAAAACAAACTACCCAGCACGTAAGTTTACGTGCTGGGAAAAGGTGAAAAGGTGAGGTAAGAGCTCACCGCTTTGATGGTGACATCAAAGGCAGGGTAAACCTCACGGGGTGCAAGCTCATGCAGGCAGTTGCGCTGCTCGTCGCTACGCTGCCGGGTAGAGTGCTCGAACTTCGGAGTGATCCGGAGTCCAGATAAATGATTACCCCCCGCACATAACTTTTAACATGTAACAACTGTTCATGTATTATGTTTATTTGTTGCAAAGTGAAAAATCAGAAAAGTTTTATGTTGGATTTACTTCTGACTTAAAACGTAGACTGGAAGAACATAATACAGGAAAGGTACAATCAACGAAAGCATATATCCCTTATAAACTTGTTTACTTTGAAGGGTTTCGAAGTAAAAAAGATGCTCTAATAAGAGAAAAAAAATTGAAACATCATGGACAAGGGATAAGAAGGCTAAAGGAACGATTACCTAACAGTGTTGTTTCTTAAAAGTTATGTGCGGGGACAGAATTCGGCTTACAGATCATCCATAATTTTAAAATGAAAAGGCCGTTCCGAAAAGGGGCGGCCTTTTGTTATTTTACGGAATAGATACCAGGCACTTTTGGAAGTGCCTGGTACCTTATCTAAGAACCCCGACATGGTTTCGAAACCTTGTCAGGGCTATACTAAACTACTACTATTAATCATACTTGACAGAAAATGAAGGCATCAGAACTACGGGCCATGCAGGCGCCGCTAAAGGAAAAATATAAAACAGATCCACAAGAAGCCGAATGGATTCTCCATGCCGAAGGAAAATTGGGATCGGAAATTACATGTGAGGTAGAAACAGAGGCCGGGATGGCAGAGGCAGGATTACACCCGGCTACCGGCGGTGATGGATCCAAGGCCTGTTCAGGAGATATGTTGCTGCAAGCACTGGTGGCTTGCGCAGGGGTGACGTTAAAATCCGTAGCTACAGCTATGGGTATTGAAATTAAAAACGGTACCGTTAAAGTTGAAGGAGTACTGGATTTTCGCGGCACGCTCGGTGTATCGCGGGATGTCCCCGTTGGTTTTAAAGAAATCAGGTTGAATTTTGATTTGGAAACCGATGCTGAACAACCAAAAATCGATAAGCTAATTGAACTGACCGAGCGGTATTGTGTGATTTATCAAACATTAAAAAACAGCCCTTCTTTACATACAAACTTTTGATTGGCAGTGCCAATTTGATCAGCTTTACTCTTAAGAGAAACTAAACGGGGTGGCAAGCGTATAAAATGTAGATTTAGATACAGTTTAACTTGTTGATTTTAATGGAAAATTCATTCGTCAATAAAGTTCGTCAGTCACTAATACAGCACAAAATCAATCTGCTGGAATGGCTCCAAAATGAAGGCCGGTCGAAGAGTATTTATTTCGGGCTGGACGGCAGCGGAAAAGAATCTTCCGGAAGTCTGGAGATTATTTCCAAAATTGATACGGCGCTCAATAAAATGGAGAATGGAACCTTTGGTAAATGTGCGCAATGTTCGGAAGAAGTTGAAGTGGATCGTTTGATATTAGATTTTACTACCTGTGTTTGTCTTGATCATTATACCACAGAGCAAAAACGTGAGCTGGAGAGTGATCTGGAACTTGCAGCTAAAGTCCAACAGTACCTGTTGCCGCGCTATCTTCCGTCTATGAAAGGGATGCAAATGGCGGTAATGTCGAAACCGGCGGGAGCGGTGGGCGGTGATTACTATGATTTCTTTCGCTACCGTAATCATGGACAAGGGTTAGCCATAGCTGACGTAATGGGCAAGGGTATTTCTGCCGGTATGCTGATGGCAAATTTGCAAGCTTCACTTCGCATTCTTGGCCCCGATTTTATTGAATTATCAGCATTAACTTCGAGGTTAAATGAATTATTTCGATATAATCTGAAACAAATTCGATTTATTACACTGTTTTTAGCGACGTTTGACCCTGAAACAAAAGAATTCAGTTATTGCAATGCCGGCCATCACCCACCATTGATGTGGAATGCCACTTCCAATTCTGTTTACTGGCTAAAACCTACAGGTCCGGCAATAGGGTTAGCTCCCGAGGCAAAATATACATCAGGAAAACTTCATTTGGCGGACGGAGATATGCTGGTACTTTATACCGATGGGCTGGTAGAAGCACGTAATAATGAACAAACTGAATTCGGATTTGAAAAACTGGAGCAATACACTTCCGGCAATGCTGAAAAATCTCCCGAAAGTTTTATAAATGAGCTCATGAATCAGTTTCATCAGTTTGGGGCGAAACTCAGAGATGATCTTACACTGATGGTACTAAAATTAGCTTAATGGGAGTTTACTTTGTGCCTTTGCCAGGGATAAAGGCAAAACGAAAAGCTGTTTAATAACTTTACTCTTTAGAATATCTTCATTTTTCGAAAGTCTTTCCTGAAATTTCCCTGCACCCCCTTTGAGAAAGGGGGAGTTTTTGCTTTTTAGTTTTTTTGCCCTGTTTAGAAGGTTAAATGGAAACAAGAGATTTCACTTTAATTAAACCGAAAATCTCGACTTTCCCCCTTTAAAAGGGAGTTAGGGGATTTAAATGGAGGACAAACTTCGGTAACAACACGGATTCTTATGCTAATTTAATCCCTGAACAACGCAACTTCACTTTGCACGGTTTCGGGCATGTAGTGATACACTACTCCCGTTCCCACAAGAGTCATGAGGCCGATAACAATAAAGGGAAGTTCAAAGAAAAAGACGGCCAGCACGCCGGCAAGTAACGGACCTACAGCAATACCGAGGCCAAGGCCCATCGTAATGATACTCATCTGCCGCCCTTCGCCGCCTTTGCTTGAGAGATCGGCAGCAAGCGCAAAAACAGGCGCGGCAACTCCGGCAGCAGCAACTCCCTGAATTAAGCGAAGGATGATGAGCTGGCTCATGGTTTGAACTTCACCCAGTAAAATGGTGGTGACAGCCATGAGAATTAAGCCTACCAGAATGAAGGGTTTTCGTCCGTAATTATCGGATAAATATCCGACCGGAACCTGAAAAATAAGGCGGCCGACCATCAACATACTAAAAGCAATGCTGAAGCCGATGGCGGTCATACCCAGCCGTGCGTTGAAAGCGTTTTCTAAAGTGGTTACCATCGAAAAACAGCAGGCCATCACAAAGATGGCAACGGCAGCGCTGAATATGCCGGCATTGTAGAGCGAAGCATCAAAAATGTTGAGGCGTTTTGTAGCCGGTTCATCCATCTCCAGCGTTACTTCTTTCACCCAAAGTTGAACGAGAAGCATGGAGAGAAAAATAAGGGCAGCCCCGGCATAAAAGGCGGCATCAAAGCCAAAATAAACCTTCAGGTAACCACCGATTACGGGCCCGGTTGCGAAACCGATCATTCGAAAGGTGCTAAAAACACCCATCGAACTGCCGCGTGACTCTTTTTGGGTAATCGCTGTCATTAACGACATAGATGCGGGGATAGTCAGCGCAACGCCGATGCCTTGAAAAGCACGGAGGATAACCAGATGGGTGAAACTTTCAGCAAAAACGAAAAAGAGGGTACTTACGGCAATGAGTCCCAACCCGAGCTGGATTAGCGACTTTCGCTTGTTCAGCCTGTCGCTGATTGCCCCCATCACGGGCTGAAAGATGGAGGTGATGAAGCCGAAGAGAGAAATCAGCAGTCCTACCAGCACCGGGACGGCCAGCGGTAGATATTCATGGGGAAGTTTCGCGACATATAGCGGGATGAGAATGAAAAGAATACTGTTACCCATCGCGTCTGCCATGCGTGCCAGCGACAACGCCATAATGGCTTTATTGATGCCAAGTATTTTTATAAAACGTTCTTTAGGAGACAAGAAATAGTTTGTTTAAAATTAAGAGGACAAGCCGTAACAGTGATGAACAATTTTCCGTTTAGCAAGAATTCATCAATATACTAATTTCGTATAAAGATTATGTGTAGGATTCAGGGTCTTGCCGGTAAAATTTCTGAAGCTGTTGATATAAGTCCGGGTGTTTTTTCTTGAGCGGGCCGGGTTTTTCAAAAAAGTATTCAGTAACGACTGCAAAAAACTCAGAGAGATTTGTCGCTCCATAGGCATCAATAAGTGTTTGTTGATTCCGCTTCAGATCCCGCAAAAAATTTTGGAATTCATCCCCCATCACCCGTGCCCATGAAAGGTAATGGGATTCCTCGTATTCAGATTCTATCCGGTCCGTAGCGCCTGATTCGTAGTCCAGTTGATGAGCAAACTCGTGAAATACCAGGTTTTGTCCGTCATTGATGTCGGAAGCACCGCGTTTAACTTCATCCCAGGCCAGCACGATATTTCCGTGTGACCAAGATTCTCCGTTCCGGTGTTCAAACCCTTCTTCAACAAAAAAGCTTTGATGATGATTTTTGACTTTGGCTACATAGTGATGAGGATAAACCAGCACAGACCGAAGATCGGGATAGAAAGCAGAGAGATTGTCCAGCCCGAGCATTAAAATGCAGGCCTGGGCGGCAATGGTGAGACGGATTTCATCGGTAATTTCGAGTCCCCCGCAGCCTTCAAACCGTTTCTCGTCTAAAAATATCTGGATGAGCCCTTGCAGTTTTTGCCGCAATTGATCGGGCAGGTGACGGAAGTAAGGTACATTTTGTTTAAGGATCGCCGCCCACGCTTCGGGAAAAGGCTTTTGCATCAGGCGCTGTCTGCGGCGTTTTTTAAAACCAAACATAGCTTATCACATATCCACTTTATACGAACCTTTTACTTTTTTAGCAATCTCTCGCTTGATGTCGCGTTCTTTGATATCATCGCGTTTGTCGTGCCGTTTTTTACCCTTGGCGATACCCAGCAACAGCTTTGCATAGCCTTTTTTAAAATAAAGTTTGAGCGGAATCAGCGTATAGCCTTTTCGGGTTATTGCCTTATCCAGTTCGCGGATTTCGCGCTTGTTTAACAGCAGCTTGCGCTCGCGGCGTTCATCGTGGTTTGCATACGAGCCCTGCTCGTACGGCTTGATGTACATATTTTGCAGCCACACTTCGCCATCTTTCAAATAAGCGAAAGCTTCACCCAGACTCGCCTTGCCCTGTCGCAGTGATTTTACTTCCGTGCCTTTTAAAACCAGGCCCGCTTCGTAAGTTTCATCAACATGATAATCGTGCCTGGCCTTCCGGTTTTTAATAGTTGGTGTGTTGTCGGACATGGTGGCTTATGATCTTGGAATAAATGTTTTTTGTAAGGGCTGAAGACGTGAAACGTGAAAGGGCAGACGAAAAATCGCCTCACTTCTCACTTTTCACGTTTGCCTCACCATATTCAAACCCCAGCTCACGAAGTTCTTTCAAAATCTCTTCACCCGGTGAGCGGTCGGGCATAGTTTGGTAAATACTCATAATTTGTTGAATCTCACCCCGGGCTTTCCGGTTATGTGGATTGATTTTGAGCACTTCAATGTATTGCTTAAGGGCTGATGTCATTCGCTCGCGCATGCTGCTTCCTTCCGGCCCTCGGTATTCAAGATATAGCCCGTAATTTAAATGGGTTTTTTCTTTCAAAGTTGAAATATCAGCGCTGGTTTTAGTGGAATCGGCGTTATTCAACAACTCCAGGGCTTGAGCGTAATTATCTTCAGCGATCAGTCCGTTTACTTCTTCTGCCAAATTTTTAGGAGTCTGGCTCGAGCAAGCGATAAATGTGGTTAATAAAAGCAGTAAGAGATAGCGCATGAACTTAGGTAATAATTTTTGGATGATTTTTGAATTAAGAATCAAAGATAAGGAAAAGATTGTTAGACTACATTTCTTACGAAGGTTTTTTATTGCCATCAATAAATATGAACAATAACTTATTGAGCGGTTGAAAATAGTACCTAAAGTTCATTTTTTTGTCATTTCTTCCGAAGGAATCCCTACGGGAGACTTCATCTCGATAAAAAGCATCGCCCCGACTATTCGGGGCGCTCGAAATGATAGGCAATGATTCTTTCTTTGCTTTAAACATTCTTAACCGCTCAGTGGGTTGTACTATATTCTCAGCCTATTACTCCTTAACAGTCCAAAATTTTTGTTTTCACTTTAAGCGATGAAATATCACGACATTACAAAAAGTTCAGGTTCCCTTCGTTCAACCGAAGAATTACCGATTTATTATGATTTTTATGTTCCCCTTTCCGAGGATGAGCAGCAATTTCCCGTTATCATTTTTTTGCATGGCTTTAAAGGTTTCAAAGACTGGGGAGCCTTTCCTGTGGCCTGTGCGGAACTAAGTGCGGCCGGCTTTGCGGTACTGGCAATGAACTTTTCACTCAACGGCGTGGGTGAGAATATGATGGAATTTGATCAACTGGATTTGTTTGCCCGTGAAACGTTAAGTCAGGATCTGGATGATATAGGATCAGTAGTCACCGCTTTAAAGGATGGCGCTATTTCACCCGAGAAAGCATCAGTCCTGACGGATAAAATTGGAATTCTGGGCCATTCCCGAGGCGGACATACTGCTGTGGCGGCAGCGGCGGAATTCCAAGAAATCCAATGCTTGGTTACGTGGTCGGCTGTGTCAAATTATAATGCCCGGTGGAGTGATGAAATGATCAGCGATTGGAATGAGAAGGGCGTTACCGAAATTAAAAACGGTCGGACAGGACAAATGATGCCTGTCAAAGAGGTGGTTTATAAAGATGCCCTTGAAAATGCTGGTCGCTTGATGGCGGTAAAGCGGGTTCAGGAATTGGACTTGCCGGCAATGTTTATTCATTCGAAGGGTGATGAAGCCGTGCCTTATCAAGATGCCGAAAGCCTGTATCAAAATTGTGCATCGGATGATAAAGAACTCATTCTCATTCCTGACTCGGGACATACCTTTGATGTTTCACACCCTTTCGAAGGCAAATTTCCTCCGCCCTTTAAAGAGGTTGTGGGGCACACCCAAAAGTGGTTCAGCCGGCATCTGCAATAACCGAAGCTTTTGTTAGTTACTTAGCCGGGTTAGCTAAATCAAAAGTGATTTTCAACAAGTAAAACTTACCGGTGTTTGACCACTGTGAAACTCAAAGTCTCCCTGGAGAAGGGGGATTTAGGAGGGATTGCCTGGCACTAATTCACCTACTAATTTTATTTTTAACAATGTTCATAAATACACTTCGACATTTTTTACTTACCACGCTGCTTCTGGCATTTACTTTAAGCGCCCCGGCTCAGGTACCCGAACTTATAGACAATCCTGAGTTTCGTACCGATGCCAAAGCCGCGGTTGATTCGATCTATAATTTTAATTTTGACGGGGCTGATGAAAGGTTGTCAACCTGGAAGGGAAAGTATCCTGATCATCCCTTGTGGACGCTCATCGACGGCATGAAGTTCTGGTGGAAAGTACTTTCGGACCTGCAAGATACTTCGCATGATGAGCAGTTTTATCATATCATGAAGAAAGCCAGCTACCAAGCCGGGAAATTGCTCTACGATCACCCATCGCATGTGGATGGGCTCATCATAAAAGCCATAAGCAACGGTTATATGGCGCGGCAGTATGCCAACCGCAGTGAATGGCTGACAAGCTTGAATTATGCGCGAAAAGCGATGAATGCGTATGAGTACCTGTTGGAAGTTAACCCCGGTCTGCCGGACCTTAAACTGGCAGAGGGGTTGAAGCTTTACTATTCGGCTTACCTGCCCGAGGCCTATCCAATTGTGCAAACAGTGTCGTGGTTTTTGCCGGACGGGAATAAGCAAAAAGGGCTGGAATTAATACGAATAGCTTCTGAAAACGCCATTTTTGCACAAGCCGAAGCTACCTATTTTTTGGGAAACATCAATTATAATTACGAGGAAAATTACGCCAGAGCTATTCACAGTTTTGAAAAACTTCATTCGCAATATCCCAATAACAATTATTACGCTCGTATTCTTGTAAAAGCCTACTACAAGCAGAATCGTTATGACGAAGCTCTTGATTTTATTGATCGTACGCTGGCGCGATGGCAGCGGGACAGTCTTCCTTATTTGAAAGTGATGCAAGAGGAATTACTTAGCTGGAAAGGGCGCATTTTGGATAGAATAGGACTGGATGCCGAAGCGCTGGAAAGTTTTAAAAAAGCTTTTAGGGCAGGTGAAGAATTACCGGCTACTCAGAGTCGTTCGTTTCACGCTTACTCGGGCTATTATGCTGGGAAAATTTTGTACGAACAGGAAAAGTTGGATAAAGCGGCAACCTATCTCAAAAAAGTAGCCGGGGCAGATGTGGAATCGTCCTACCCGGAACGGGCAGAAGAGTTGCTTTCAAAAATAAGGTAAATTTCATTTTAAGGTGCCGGGCATTTTTTGAAGTGCCTGGCCCTAAAGAAAAGGCTAGTTTTGGTATTCGTCCATCATTCCCTGCATGATGTGGCTCATATTCCTGTAGCCTTCGGGGATCTCAAAAAGGGAGGCAGGCAGCGTTTTCTCTTCAATCCTGATGGCTCTTAGTTTAAGTTTCTTTTCACCGTTTTCAGTAATCTCATAAACTTCGAGAGGCATGAATCCGTCTTTTGATATTTCTTTAGCCCAAGCCGGGGAATTTTCTCTAAAAGAAGAACTTTTCGGCATCATAAAAGCTCCCAGCTCTTTGTTGATACAGACTTCATAGCTTCCATCAGCCGATTTCATTAACCACACTTCACAGCTTCTACCGGCTATCGTTTTTGCTTTGCCCGTGTTTGTTACATCCATCTCAACTTTCTTTTGTGATTGATCAGCGGCATTTTCTTTAAAATCCATAACCATATAGCCTTTCATTTTATCAATAATAATTACTGCTTTAGATTCTTCAGGCATAAACAGCATAGCAGCTTTATCCGCCCGGTCCGCCAAAACCCATTCGTACTTTTGAACCTTTCACCATATAAGGCAATTCTTCTACTCCCTGTTGTACCATTTCAGGTATTTCATAATAAATGACACCTTCAAACTCTTGTCCTTTTGATAGTGATGTAATGGCAAAAAATACAATAAACAGCAGAAGTGAAACTTTTTTATAAGGCATGATCTCTCTTTTTAAAAACAATAGTTAATTTAATAGTAAATAATTTTTTCTATAAAACCAATTTAATCAATAACTTGTATTGTGCTTAATAGTTTAAGATAAAATCTAATTCAATCAAAAGAGTATGCTAATAGGACTGATTTCTGATACTCACGACCACTCGCCTCACATAAAGCAGGCTGTACAGATTTTTAAACAGCATAAAGTCGACTTAGTACTGCATGCCGGAGATTATTGCAGTCCTTTTACCATCGCTTTTTTTGAAGATTTTTCATTGAAAGGGGTAGTAGGCAAAAATGACGGTGACCACCCCCAGCTTAAAGAAAAGTTTGAGGCTATCGGGGGGACGTTAGGAATGCACTTTTTAGATTTAGAAGCCAACGATCGTAAAATCGCTTTATACAGTGGAATTGAACCACCCATCACCGCTGCTCTCGAACACTGTGGTCATTACGATATCGTCGTTTCTGGACACACTCACGAAAAGAAGAAAGAGACCATTGATGAAACGCTTGCCATCAATCCGGGAACGGCCCACGGGTTCGGGAATGAAGCTACTTTTGCCCTCTTGAATACCGATTCAATGCGCGTAGAGTTTATGTCGCTTTATCAGTGATTTAATTCTTATTTACTTTAACCCTGACAGGGTTGGAGCTTATTCAAGCTTTGAAGGGGCAAGGATATGGTACCATTACCGACACTTAAACTTCCTTCATCTACAGATTATTGCAAACAGCCTTGGTGAAGGTTGTCGTTGATCCGCTGCCGCCAATATCAGCGGTACAAACAGATTTATCTTCGAGCGTTTTGTAAATTGCCTTTCTGATTTTATCAGCCAGATCTGTTTCATTCAAGTGCTCCAGCATCATTAACGAAGAGAGTAAAAAGGCAATGGGATTAGCTTTATTTTTGCCTGCGATATCCGGTGCTGATCCGTGAACGGCTTCGAACATAGCGGCATCATCACCGATATTTGCGGCGCCGGTGAGCCCCAGCCCGCCTACCAGCCCCGATGCCAAATCTGAAAGAATATCGCCAAAGAGGTTGGTGGTTACAATAACATCAAACTGTTCGGGACGAATAACCATTTGCATGGCCATATTGTCGATGATCAAATCTTCATACTCAATTTCTGGATAATCTTTGGCAATCTGGTTACCCACTTCTAAAAACAGCCCGCCGGTATACTTTAGAATATTTGCTTTATGGGAAAGTGTTAACTTTTTGCGATTGTTATTTTTGGCATACTCAAAAGCGGCGCGAACGATTTTTTCACTGGCGTCGCGTGTAACAACGGCAATACTTTCGGCATGGTTGTTTTCTTCTACCCATTGTTCTTTGCCGATGTACAGGCCTTCTGTGTTTTCACGGAACATCACCAGATCGACATTATCGAACCGGGTTTCAATGTGAGGAAGGGTTTTGGCAGGACGAATGTTGCTATAAAGTTGAAACTTCTTACGCATAGCCACATTCACAGAACGAAATCCTGCTCCTACGGGTGTGGTTAAGGGTCCCTTCAGTGCCAGCCGGTATTTGTCAATCGCTTCAAGCGTTTCATCAGGTAAGGGATTTCCTAATTCTTCGTGTGCTTTCAATCCGGCAGTGCAACGAACCCAGTTGATAGGTGCCCCGGCTTTTTCAAGAATAGTTGTTACAGCTTCAGTAATTTCAGGGCCGATGCCGTCACCGGGAATTAGTACAATATCGTGCATTTGTAAAAAATAAATTTAAGAAATAAGAATTATTATAAGTCGCCAAAGATACAAAGAACAGGACTTCTTATCAGAAACAACTCGTTTTAAGAAATAGCTCGCATTTTCACCAAGATTGAGATAACCTCTTATCTAAGGCTTAAGCCGTTGGTTAATTATTTTTCGATGGTTGACGGATCACTCTCTTCCGGACTTTTATCATCCACAGGTTCTTCACCATTCAGCCATTGCATTACAACTCGTCCCGACACTTCTTCTTTTTCAAGAAGCCGGTCGGCAAGTTTATCTAATACATCACGATGTTCTTTGATGGTTGATAGTGCCCGTTGAAATGCCTCACTAAGAATGCGTTGTACTTCTTCATCAATTTGCTGTGCCGTGCTTTCACTATACTCCCGTTGGTTACCCATCTGCTCGCCCAGAAATACTTGCTCGGTTTGGCTGCCAAAAGCAATATTGTTGAATTTATCGCTCATGCCCCAATCGAGAACCATTTTACGTGCAAGTTTAGTAATCTGCTTCAAATCGTTTTCGGCACCGCTGGTAGCGGTATCAAAAATAAGATTTTCTGCAGCGCGCCCACCCATCATTACAGCCATGCGATCGAGCATATGTTTCTTTTCATACAGAAACTTTTCCCGCTCGGGCAACTGCATGGTAACCCCCATGGCCTTGCCGCGCGGAATGACAGTAATTTTGTGAAGGGGATCAGTATCCGGCAAAACAGCAGCGACAATAGCATGGCCTGCTTCGTGGTATGCCAGCAACCTTTTTTCTTCATTCGAAAGACGAATGCCCTCGCGCTTGAGGCCCATCATCACTTTGTCGCGCGCCTGATCGATATCTCTCTGTTCAATGGCTTTCCGTTTGAAACGGGAAGCAATTAAGGCTGCCTCATTCAACAGGTTTTGAAGATCCGCTCCGCTGAACCCCGGAGTTGATCGTGCTATCTCTTCCAGATTTACATCATCCGCAAGCTTTTTATTTTTGGCGTGAATCTTTAAAATTTCTTTTCGATGCTCCTGCGGTGGCAAGTGCACTGTGATTTGGCGATCAAATCGGCCGGGACGAAGCAGCGCTTTATCCAAAATATCGGGACGGTTTGTTGCCGCCATCACCACAATACCTTCATTAGCTTCAAATCCGTCAAGTTCTGAAAGAAGCTGGTTAAGGGTCTGCTCGCGTTCATCGTGACCGCCTCCAAGTCCGGCACCGCGTTTACGGCCTATGGAATCAATTTCATCAATAAAAATGATGCAAGGTTCTTTTTCCTTGGCTTTATTAAACATATCGCGGACGCGTTTGGCACCTACACCCACAAACATTTCCATAAAATCGGAACCCGTTATGGTGAAATAAGGCACATTCGCTTCACCCGCAACCGCCCGCGCTAAAAGTGTTTTACCGGTACCCGGCGGGCCTACCAGCAACAGTCCTTTAGGTACTTCACCCCCCAGCGAATCAAACTGGTCGGGATGCTTGAGAAAACTGACGATTTCTTTGAGTTCGGTTTTGGCGCCTTCAAGCCCTGCTACATCATCAAAAGTAGTATTTACTTTTTCGGAATCCTGGAGCTTGGCTTTACTTTGGCCAATTTGGAACATGCTCTGCCCCTGCGTTCTCATTTGTCGGAAAAACTGAAGGCCGATAATCACCAGAAAGGCCAGTGGAAGTCCCCAAATTAAGATGGTCCACCAGTTAAAATTGCTCGGGGGCAGCGTTTGAACCTGAACATCGCTTTCTTCCAGCATGTCCAGAAGTTCATCATCACCAAAAGACGGCAGATAAGTCACAAAATGACTGTAAGCGGTGGTATCATTTTCTGATGCTCTTAAAACTGTTTCACTCTCCAGGCTTCCGGTAATTTGTGTACCACGGACGGTGACTTTATCCACATTTCCCGACTGTACTTGTTCACGAAAGGCGCTATAGTCGATCGTTGGAGGACCTCCAAAAAAACCGCCTCCCTGAGAGCTAAAAATCCAAAAAGCGAATAATATTGCAATGGCGATCCAGTAAAAAGTGTACGAATTACGTCCACCCGGACGCCTTGGCCCTTTTCTTCTTTGTGATTGTTCTTTCTCCGATCTATTCTTCTTCTCGGCCATAAAAATTTATTAATGATAACTGATGCACAAAAGTGTAACCAAAGTTAAAGGCTTTGTAATTCCATTTCCCGAATATACAAAAAAAGCCTCTGAAGGTTTCTACCAGCAGAGGCTTTTGCAAGATGTTACTATTTGTGAGTCGGGAGGGGCTCGAACCCTCGACCCACGGCTTAAAAGGCCGTTGCTCTACCAACTGAGCTACCGACTCTCGGGTCAAAAACAGATTCCAAATATAAGGTTTTCAGAGAACTAATTTCAAACAAAAATCTTTAAAAGATTTTTCCCTCCCAAAGTCGGCATCAACAGAAATACTTTTTAACTTAAAAGTGATAAAAATTAGTGAAAAAAGCCTTCTGTTGCTTAACAAACTCATACATCCTATTCGAATAAGCACGCCATTTGCGGTGGGTGATGTCTTCAGTTATTTAATTAACGATCAAAAAACAGTGCTGGTTGATTGCGGTTATAACGATGAAAAGTCGCTGAGCACTGTTTCAAATCACCTGCAAGAACATGATTTGTGCCTGAGTGATATTGATGAAATTTGGCTTACTCACGGACATCCCGATCATTTTGGCCTCGCTGCAAAACTGGCTGATCGTTATGGAGCGGCGATTTACGGACATCCCAAAGAGCGCTCAAATTTTGCGGGAAATGATGACCGGGAACTTTTCAGAACGTTTTTTAAGGAGCATGGCATTCCTGTCACCTTTGTTAAGGTGATGATTGAGCAGCTTCAATGGCTGCAGCAATTCCAACAGCCCGTGGAGCCGGAATGGGTTGAGGATAATGATGAGCTTTCGAGCGGAGAGTTGAGGGTGAAGGTAAAGCATACTCCCGGTCACGCTCCGGGGCACATAGTTTTGCATTATGATGATGAGGTTATCTTCGGCGGTGATTTGCTGCTGGAACATATCAGCACCAACGCACTTATCAATTTTGATCCTGACAGCGGTCGTCGTAATCAAAGCCTGCTGCAATATCGAAAGTCGCTGCAATGGATACGGAAACAGCAGGGGATGGTGCTTCCCGGGCATGGAAAAATCATCAAAAATGCTGCTGTTGTTGCCGAACATCACCTAAAAGAGCATGAAAAAAGATTTGAAACAATTCAGCAGCTGTTGCGAAAAGATCCACTTAGTTTGATGGAAATATCACAGAAAATCTTTCCCGATGCTATTAAAAAGGGGGCTATTTTTCTGGTTCTTTCCGAAGTGATGGGTTACTTGGACTGGGGTGAGGAGGAGGGATCAATTCAAAGAGAAAAGGTAGCCGACAGCATTAAGTTTCAAGTATCAGAATAACATTAAGTCTCCTCTGGGTATTCTCCCATCATTGAGAACATTTAATAAGGTTTTCACTAAAATTAATTATGTAATTCTCTCTACAAACTAATATAATGCATCAAAATAAATAAGAGATCAAATTATGGCTACAATCTTCACCAAAATTATTGAAGGAGAAATTCCCTGTCATAAAGTGGCAGAAACCGACGAGCATATTGCTTTTTTGGATATCAGTCCCATCGCTGAGGGTCATACACTCGTAGTCCCCAAAAAAGAAATCGATTACTTTTTTGATTTGCCCGAAGGGCTGATGAAGAAAACCGTGGATTTTGCCCAAACCATCGCCCGCGCTATCGACTCGAGCCTTCACCCTTTACGTACCGGCGTTATTGTACAGGGGTTGGAAGTTCCCCACGCTCATGTGCATCTGATTCCCTTGTATAAGAATGAACAGGTAATGGTGTTGGGAAATAAAGTGGATGTGAGTGAAGAGCGAATGAAAGAACTGGCAGCCAAAATTCGTTCAAAGGTGGAATTATGAAAGTAAAAGTTCTGAACGGGCCGAATTTAAATATGCTAGGGAAGCGGGATGCGAATCATTATGGAACCGAAACGCTTAAAGATATTGAAGCTTTGCTCACTGATTCCTTTCCTGATCACCAGTTATCATTCTTTCAAAGCAATCTGGAGGGGGAATTAGTAGAAGCGGTTCAGTCATTAACAGAAGGTGATTTTGATGGGTTGATAGCCAATTTCGGCGGTTATTCTCATACTTCGGTTGCTATTCGGGATGCTTTGGAACTCTTGGAAATTCCCATTGTTGAAGTACATCTTTCCAATATTCATGCCCGGGAAGAATTCCGGGAGCGAACATTAACGGGGGCGGTGGCTTCGGGTATCATCACCGGCTTTGGTAAGCAGAGTTATGTACTGGGCGTCCGGGCACTGGAAGGGCTCGCAGATAAAAGTAGATAGTGGTTGAAGGGCTAACAGAAATACAACCTCCGACTAAAGTCGGTACTCCCTTTTTTAAGGGAGACTCATATCTTGCACAAAGAAATAGTTTATTTTAAAAATTCCCGTTGAAAAAGGGGGAATAAAAGAGTTGTTCGTTTGATAAGGTTCTTGTTTAAGAATTCAATATCGATAAATTATGTCCAATTTTTGGGAAAGTAAGTATTTTATTGCTGGCTTATTTTTTTTGATGCTTTTTTCTGTCGCATCACTGATTTTAGGTTTTTCCTGGCTGGAATATCCGGTTTCATTTCTTTTTAATATTCCCCTTGGAAACCTTATAGTACCACTTGGTTTGGTTTCAGGTGCATCATTAGCTGTTCGTCTCTCGAAAAAAGCATCATTTAAATACCGTTTCGCCCAACTTTTGGCAATTATGGCGTTGCTTTGGCTTCCTGTTTCCATTTACCTTGCAGGAAATGTAGAGATCAATTTTTCAGGGAATTCAAATGACATTTGGTTTAAATATACTGCGCTTATTTCACTGTCTATTCTTGTTCTTTTAGTTTGGTCTCTTTTTTTAGCTTTATACCGAACTTTATTTAAAAAGTATGCTGATATTAAATAAGGCAAGTTCTAATCAATATCATTCTGCTCCAATTTAACCACTCGTAACAAACACCCTTGAAAAAGCTTAAAGAGCTCCTTTCCGATACGCTTATATACGGCATCAGTAGCGTACTTGCACGATTTATCAATTACCTGCTGGTGCCGATTCATACCAAGTTTTTCAATACAGCTCAATACGGAGTTGTTTCGCTGGTTTATGCGGCTATCGCTTTTCTGAATATAGTGTTTACTTTTGGTATGGAGTCGGCCTACTTGCGCTATGCCAAAGACCGGGAAAGGGCGCGCACCGTTTTCAAAACCATACAACTGGCACTGTTGGCCTTTGCTTCGCTCGCTGCCTTACTGCTTTGGTTTCTTGCGCCCCTCCTGATGCCGTTGATGAGCCTTGATCCCTCTACCAAGGGTATTTTTCTGATGATGATCGGCATTATCTGGTTCGATACGCTTTCGCTCGTGCCTTTCGCCGAACTGCGCCTGGTGCGTAAGTCATTGCTGTATGCGATCGTTCGCTTCGGACATGTTTTAATTAATGTGGGACTGAACCTTTACCTGATTCTGCATCTGGAATTAGGGATTGAAGCCGTATTTATTGCTAATCTCGTTGCTTCGGGAATTATCACTCTTATTATGTGGATGTTCACCGCCAGAATGCTTGGCGGTAGCTGGAGCAAGCCTATACTTAAAAAAGCACTGATATTCGGACTTCCATTTATACCGGCGGGAGTAGGATATGTGATCAATGAAATGATCGACCGTTTTTTTCTGGGCAATTATATGTCTCAATCAACGGTTACCGAACTTTACGGAGCTGACCTCACGCCGGAAAGTATTGTGGGTATTTACAGTGCTTGTTATAAACTTTCGGTTTTTATGCTACTGCTGGTGCAGATGTTTCGCATGGCATGGCAACCTTTCTTTCTCAGAGAGGCGGATCAACCCGGCGCGAAAAAACTCTACCGCGATGTTTTTCGCTATTTTAATGGTATAGCGGGTATTTTCTTTTTAGGTGTGGCGTTGTTTGTTGAACAAATTGTCCAAATCAGAATTCCTTTTTTAGATGCTTACCTTGTGGATAAAGAATTCTGGCTGGGTCTGCAAATTGTGCCGCTTTTGCTTATCGCTTACTGGTTCCAAGGCTGGTATATGAACTTTTCGGCAGGTATATTCATCAAAGAAAAGACAAAGGTGCTACCCGTTATCACGCTCATTGGCGCCGCAGTGACGATAAGCGCAAACCTCCTGCTCATCCCTTACTTTGGAATGATGGGTGCGGCCACCGCCACGCTTATCAGTTATTCATTAATGGCCATCCTGCTTTATTTCAAAAGTGTGCAGGTCTATCCTGTTAATTATCAACTTTCACGTGCCCTTCTGATGGTTATTTTTGGCGCTGCATGTGTTCTTGTCCAACCCTTGCTGGCCGACTGGTTGAATGCGGAATGGATGAGCCGTTTCCTGTTGTTAACAGTGGGAAGCGCAGGAATGATTTTACTATCCATCCCGGACAGTAAATAACTTAAGCTTAGGTTAAGAGAGTTAGTAAGTTTCTTCAGAAGAAATAATCAAATGGAGGCACTTTTCCATGTGAAGTGGCCTTGACTACATCAGCTATTTCTGCAACAATTTGTCCCGACATTATTAAATAAACTTTTTTGAAATTATTGGAGCTAATATTATGCAAGATAATATTGGTATTTTTGTTGACGCAGTAAATGTAACAATAAATGGCGGATTTGGATTACGATATGATGTACTTCGAAAATTTGCGGCGCGGGATAGTACCAATCCCTCTAGAATGAATGTTTATCTGGCTTATGATGAACGCCGGGCAAATGAAGATCACTCTTACAGAAATAAAACAACTCGTTTTAGTGAAGTTCTTCGCGATTTTGAATATAAAGTTATAGAAAGGCCGGTTCAGTATTACCGTGATGAAGAAACGGGTGAAATTATCACAAAATCTACCGTTGATATGGATATGGCGGTAGATGTGATGATGCAGTCAAAATTTTTGAACAAAATAGTGCTGCTTACAAATAACGGCAGTTATACAAGTGTAATTCAGGCCATACAGAAAAAAGGTACGCGCGTTGAGCTGATCGGATTTGACAGTGTGCCCGATCATCTGAAAAAAGAAGTAGATGTCTATATCTCAGGCTATTTGATTCCCGGCCTGTTGCCCATAGAATCGCCTTATGCATGGGGACAAATCGGCTCTCGTGTACGCGGGGTGTGCTACGACTTTTCTCACAACGACGGCTATGGCTTTATGCGCTATCTCGTTCGATTAAATGAAAATCTGTGGATTACCGATTCGCGTTTTGATGAATCTCCCTATAAAACCGTTTTTGCCCATATTTCGCAATTCGAAGATAATTTTGATCCAAGCTTTCTGCCCAGCCGTAACCTCATTTTTGAATTTGATTTAATAGAAAATGACAAAGGCCTGGTAGCCGAAGACATTGTGCTAATTTCCGCCCCTTAACAAGATTAGTCCTCGTCGCACATCTGGTTTTGATGTCCGACGACGAGTGAACCGGGAGGGAGCTTCTATCAATAGTTTTTTAACTATTCTGTAAATTCAATCACATCTGCGCGTACTGATACTGTTGGCTGAGTATATAAAATAAGATTGAGCGCTTCCGTATCGTATCGAATATTTATGAGCGCTAAACTTCGTCCTTCGGTTTCTCCGTATTCCTTTCTGAAATTTTCCCACAAGTTTTCAATGGCCTCTCCGTAAATCATACCACTCCCCGAGATGCGAGCTAATGCAATTGTTTGTATTTGGCGTGCATCAAAACCGCCACTTACTCCAAGTATATAACCGGCAGACGCTTCTCCCTTTACATTAACAGCAATTATTTCATAATCTGCTTCCGATAACTGTACTTCGGTTAGAGTAGCTGCATTGAAAGCTCCGGATGAAGCACAGCTATTTAGAAGTATAGACAGAAATAATAATGCTAATGATGATTTAAAATATTTCATACTCAAATGATTGATTGTTATTAAAGAGCGAATAATAGTTTAAGGAACCAAAATAAAAGCAATGATTACAAAAGTAAATTGTGAACCTTAAAAACCTTTAGAGGGTTCCGAGCCCGTCAGATTTTTGGCAATTATTTAAAACAAAAAAGGCTCCGCTATGGTCTGCGGAGCCTTTTTTAAAATGCAAGTAGTGAAGAACCTACGTCCTTCTATTTATTGCGATTATTTGTTCATCAGCTTGCGGAACTCCTTAAGAACGGAGTGTACATGTTCAGCTGACTCATCCAAAAGTTGTTGTTCTTTTTCGTTTAAGTCAACCTCAATGATCTCCTTAATTCCGCCTTCACCCAATTTAACGGGCACGCCTAAAAATAATTGTTCCTGGCCATACTCACCGTTCAGATAGGCTGCACAGGGGAAAACACGGTTTTGATCAAGCATAATCGCTTCAACCATTTGAGCCGCTGCAGCTCCCGGAGCATACCAGGCAGAAGTTCCCATCAAGTTAACCAGTTCACCGCCTCCACCTTTTGTGCGTTCAACAATTTCTTGCAGTTTATTATCATCTATAAACTGGGTAATCGGCATGCCGCAAACAGTAGTGAAGCGAGGCAATGGAACCATGGTATCTCCGTGCCCGCCGAGCAGAAGTGCCTGAATATCTTTAGGTGAAATGTTCAACTCTTCAGCTAGAAAAGAGCGATAGCGGGCAGTATCCAGAATTCCGGCCATTCCCATAACGCGACTGGAATCGAATCCACTGGTTTCGTAGGCAACCTGTGCCATCACATCAAGTGGATTAGAAACAATGATTAAAATAGTATCAGGTGAATGTTTTACCAGTTCTTTTGTAACCGATTCTACAATGTTAGCATTGATTTCTAGCAGGTCATCGCGGCTCATGCCGGGGCGGCGCGGTACACCGGCGGTAATCACGCAAACATCAGAGTCTTTGGTGTCTGCATAATCAACGGTACCGGTAAGTTTGGTGTCGAACTGATGAATAGGTGAGGATTCCCATTGGTCTAAAGCGCGCCCTTTTGAAGGATAGATCTTTTTGCCGTCTCGTTCCTGAACGATATCAACCATCACAACTTCTTTGGCAAAATCGCGCTGTGCGACTGACATAGCTACGGTAGAGCCAACATTTCCACCGGCCCCGACTACTGTTACTTTCATAATTTTCGAATAATTTTATGTTAGAAATTGATCTCTTTAAGATACTGCGAATATTTTTGAATATCAGGATGGAAGTTGGATATTAGAGGATGGAAGTTAGAAGCTGGGGGCTGGATGGTAGAGGCTGGAGTTTAGATTAGACTTTGGAAGTTTGAAAGAAGTTGCGTATTTATATTTTTATATAACTAAAATTAACAGAAGGGAGAAGAGATGATAAAATCGTATAAAGACCTTGAGGTATATAATTTATCGTATGAGTTGGCCATGGAAATTTTTTGGATGAGCAAAAAGTTTCCCAAGCAAGAGCTTTATTCACTTACATCACAAGTTGTCAGGTCTTCAAGATCTATTAGTTCAAATATTACGAAGGGTGGGCTAAAAGGGAATATGAAAATTACTTTAAGCAACATTTGATTCATGCGTTGGGGTCAAATGCAGAAACAGAGAATTGGATTCAGTTTGCCAAAGATTGCGAGTATTTAACAGAAAAGGAGTATCATCAATTAACAGAAAAGATAAATATTACCGGCAAAGTGACAAAACTCTATCAAAATTGGAAAACCTTTGATTAAGAGAAAAAATCATCAAGCACCCAATTTCCCAGCCTCTAACTTCCAACTTCTAACTTCTAACCTCCAGTCCGACGCGAATCCATTCCCCACATCAACTTGTGTCGTAAGGTGTCGAAATAACTTTGGCCGGGCAGCTCGATTAAATCAATGGTAAAATTGGAACGCTTGATTTCTACTTCGAAAGGGTACGATTGAATGCTGTTGGCACGTCCGTCAAATGAAAACAATACTTCATGCTCTTGTTTTTTTACAGTGATTTTGAGTGATTTATTCGACGGCAAAACAAGAGGACGTGTGGTTAAAGTATGCGGGTTGATCGGTGTCAAAACCATGACATCGGTATTGGGCATTACGATAGGGCCGTCTGACGATAAATTATAAGCAGTTGAGCCGGTGGGTGAAGCTACGATCAATCCATCCGCCCAGTAGTTGTTGATGAACATATCATTATACTCAGCACTAACATTCACCATCGAAGTTGAATCTTTTTTAGCAAACAAAAACTCATTCAGTGCATGGTAGATGTTTTTTTGATTGTCTTCGGCTTCGAGCAAATAGCGCTTGTCGATTCTATAATTCCCGTCCAGCAAATAATCCAGCGCCTGCCCCAGATTCTCTTTTTGGGTATAAGCCATAAAGCCCAGACGTCCGCTGTTGATGCCCAGGATAGGCTTTTGAATGTTTTTCATCAGCCTTGCCGTGTAAAGCATGGTACCGTCTCCACCCAGGGCGATAATGATATCCGCCTGATCAATAGCTTCTCTTTCACACTCTGTAACTTCCGCTGATGAATGCTCCTCACCACGGTAAAGCTCTTGAAGTTCAGAATAAAAAAATACGTTCACATCATGACCGTCAGCCCATTCAAGTACTTCGATAAAAGGCTTTTTAACCGAATATTTTTTCGGATTTGCTACAACGGCAAGCTTCATAATTAATTTAACGTGAGTTCAAGATAAAAATGCTCTGATAAGATCAGCAGGCAAAAGTGAATCTTTAATATTACATCCCTACGGGATTTGTGCTGGTTCGTTGCTTTTGGTCGCTATCAATATTTCGTCCCTATGGGACAATTAAGCATAAAATAAGCTTATAAATCAATAGTGTCCTAAACGTTTTAAAAATTAGCAAAAAGGGTTACTTATAACCTTTAAAAATGTTTTTTCCGTTTGCTTAAAGTAATCCCCTGCACCGGCCTTAGAAAAGAATGCCTTTCGCTTAAGTTGAAGTGGTGCGGGAGGTTGGTTAAAAGAAAACCTGTCTGAAGTCCCGATGCTTTTATCGGGACGAGTTTTTTTCTTTTACCGGACGCATCGCTGAAAACTAAAGGCGTTCTTTTCGTCAGCCGCAACTTTTTTGATTACTTTTTTGGTCGCTCAAAAAAGTAATAAGAATGAAAGCAGTGACTATAACCCATTAATTATCCACCTTGCTTTAAGACAAATTGGAACTGAAGTAGAGTCTAACAGGTCCAACCTGTTAATTTAAATTTGAAGTTTCCGCCAGCGATACTCCTCTCAAATCAATCCACCAGGGATATTGGTTGAATGAAAGCCCTTCAACTACCGGTCTTTGAAGGGCTGTATGGCCTATTTCAAATGCAAACAGTTTCTCATAATCGCCCCATTGTCCTGGAATAAGTGGAAAATCGCGGGTAACCATCAAACCGGTGTTTTCAACCGGGGTATGAATCTTTAACATTTGAAGAGAATAGCCATATGGATCTAACGCTTTTGATAAATTGCCCAGGAATGTTTTTACAAAAGGATCAGCCGAAAAAGTGGAATAAACTTCTTTCGTGCTGTCTTCAGAAGTTATGGAGGGAGAATTTTTTATTATGAATTGAGATTCTACCAAATCCTCCGGCAGTTTTCCCAAAAATGAGCTCGAATCGGTTGGAATAAGTCCCGCAATTTTTCGGGCAGTTGATACCGCTAAATTTGAACGCGGGTTATAACGCAGTACATATTCCGTCGCTCCTCCGGCTTTTCGCAATAAGTATTGCTCATCATATGAAGGTAAAAGCTGTCCGCTATCACTCAAAGTTTCGCTCATAAGCTGCGGGCCGAGCTGGGGAAGGATGTGAATTTCATTCGTACTCATTGATTTAAACAACTGTATTTCCGAATCAGTGATAATCATATCAACCCGGTTGAGTTCAATTTCATTGGCTGAATGATAGTTATCAAACTTTGAAAAAACATAAGTTGAATCGCTTGTTAACTGGGCAAAAGTAAAAGGCCCTGTCCCCACCGGGGTGAATGAGCTTCCGGAATTGCCAACGGCTTCTTCGGGGTAAATGACGGCTAAAGGAGTGGCTAACTTTTCCAGGAAATCAGGATCAGGCTGTTCAAGTTCGAAAACCACGGTGGCTTCATCGGGAGTCTGAATACCTGCAACACCTTCTAATTGGCGGAATTGCGGATTATAAACAAACCGCTGCTCCTGAAAGTAAGAATCAAAGCCACCGATATTCATAAAAAGATGGGCGGCACGCGGGGGAACGCCTGCTTTGGCCATCCGTTCGAAAACAAATTTTACATCTTCAGAAGTCAGCCTTCGCCCGGTTCCGGTGCTAAAGATATCGCTATTTTGATAAAAAATGCCGGGACGAAGATGGAACTCGTAGCGTAATGAATCATCACTCACCGTCCAGCTTTGGGCGATGCCGGGAACGATCTCCCCGTTTTCATTAAACTTGACCAATCCTTCATAAATCAACTGAACCGCTCGCATTTCAGTGGCATTATTGGCAAAAAGCGGGTCGAGTGAACCTATGGTATTAAATTCACCCATTACCAGCTTTTGAAATTTGTCACTTGGTTCCGGTCCTATTTCGTCTGTGGTGTCTTGCGATACCGCCGATGTTGGTTCTTCAACAACAATAACTGTTTCCGGTTGCTTGCAGGCGACCATAGAGATAGCAATTGCTAAGAATACGGCAAGCCGCCTTGTTAATAATGCCTTCATTTTTCTATAAATTTTGTACTTTTATTTTTGTGCCCCTTTTAATCCTTTCAAACCCTTTACCGCCTTTTCACTTAACAGGTTGGTTTCATAAGAACGAATGCGGCCCATTTTATTTTGATGCTGTTTTTCAGCGATCTCAATTAACTTTAGCATTAATTCACGCATATTCATTCCGCTCTTTTCCCACAAATAAAATGAAAATGATCCCGGGATGGTGTTAATTTCGTTGAAATAGTATTCACTGGTGTTTTCGTTAACTAAAAAATCGAGCCGTGCTAATCCGGCAGCGCGAAAAGTCTTAAATATCTGTTTCGACAATGACCGGATATTTTGAGTCAATTCATCCGAAATATCGGCGGGAATGATGCGGTCGGCTGAAGCCATGCCTTTCTGTCCGCCGCCGTCGGACTGATATTTATCTTCAAACGAAAGTGTTTCTGCTTTACCCAGGGGACGTTCACATACGCTCACCTGCATTTCTTCGGGCGTACCAAGCACCGAACAATTAATTTCCATGAGTGGGGTGATAGCTTTTTCAACCAGTAAATTATTATCATAACGAAAAGCGTGCTCTATGGCATCTGTTAACTCCGCTTCATCTTTAGCCATAGCAACACCGATACTGCTTCCCAGCGTTACCGGTTTGATGATGACCGGGAAGCCTAACTGCTCCGCTTGCTCCAAAATTAGTTGCTGATCGCGTTCCCAGTCACTTTCATAAAAGTTAATATCATCAACCACGGGGAGGTCGTGAGCGCGGCAAAGCTCTTTGGCCTTCACTTTATCCATGCCAAGGGCTGAAGCAAAAACACCGCTCCCGGTATAGGGAATATTATAGGTTTCACAGGTTCCCTGAAAAGAACCATTTTCGCCTTCTGAACCATGAAAAGCAGGAATAACAGCGTGAACAGGATAGCTTTCGGCTGAACTGAAAAATCCTTTTTTCTGTGTTTCAAGCAGCACGGGTTCACCCAAATCATTGTGGGAAAAAGTACAGCGAACGGCCTGTTGCTGAATCGATTCCAGGTTCCCATAATTTTCTAAATCAAGCAGAGGCTTTCCGGTCAGCCACCGCCCGGATTTTGTGATATAAAGAGGGATAACTTGAAACTCGGAATCTTCAAGCGAAGCGATAACCTGCATGGCCGACAAAACCGAAACTTCATGCTCAGGGGATACGCCACCAAAGGCTACAGCAATATTTTTTGTAATCATAGGATTTTCAAAAAGTTTAGTAAAGCTTTTAGATCAGTTTCCTTAAAAGAAGATTTTTTCTAAAAGACAACGATTAAGGTAAAAAATATTAAGCTTTACTAAACTTTAAAGATAAAAGGTTGATATTTACGTCCAATGATAAGAAAAGATCGTCTCAGATGTGATATTGAAACAAAACAATCAAATGAGAGTTGTTAAAAGGTTTTAGCATAAAATGTGTAGGAATACGTTATAGAACTAATTACATTTTCTCAAAGTGATACATTTATGGCAAAGGTTTACAGCACAACAAGGCATATCCGTAAAAACATCATGAAATTAATTTTTCAGGTAAGAGAATGTGCCAGGATACTTAACAGGCGAAAGTTTAATCAAGCAATCAGCCAGCCCCTCTTCAGGGATGGAAAGATTAAAGTTTTGCTTGCGGATGATCATGAAGTAATGCGTAAAGGGCTTCGAAAGGTCATTGAAGAAGAGGAGGACTTCGTGGTTGTGGGAGAGGCTTGTAACGGTAAGGAAGCCGTTGAATTAGCGCGCGAAACTACTCCCGACATCATTGTAATGGATGTTAGAATGCCTGTTATGAATGGCATTCAGGCAACCCGTAAAATTAGTGCAGAAATGCCCTCTGTCCCTATAATCGGTTTATCGTTGTGGGGCTTTACCATGGTAGGCCGGAGGATGAAGAGGGCCGGGGCATCGGTTTACTTGAGAAAAGACAAGGCCTTTGAAACTTTATGCGCCGCCATTCGAAAAGAAGTAGGGGCGAGGGACTGAACCCCTACTCATTCAGTGCCAGGTAATAAAGTTGCATTACCCGCAGTTCATCGTAACCAATAGATTTATCAAGGTCTTCGTACACCGGCTTTAGAATATCAGGCCCCACTTTTTTCATAGATTTCATCACTTCATCTCGTTTTCGGTTAGAGAGTGATGATGCCGCAGCGATGCCTTCTGTCCTTAAATCATGGCCTTCCTCAAGATAGGTTTTCAGGTGTTTGAGAATGGTAACCTGCTTCACCCCGTGTTCTTCAGCCAAATGTTCGATTGATTGTCCGTTGTTGAATGCTTCGGAAACCTGCTCATACTTTTTGCCGGATGATTTTTTCTTTTTCTTCTTCTTTTGAAGGGATCTTTGCTGCTCCTCAATTCCATTTTCTTCAGTATAGGCTTTGATAATTTTAAGAAAATCCTTGCCGTACTTTTTTTGCTTCGCCGATCCCACACCATAAATAGAAAGCAAATTCTCCTGTGACTGAGGAAAATAAAATGACATTTCCATCAAAGTGGTATCGGGGAAAATGGTATAAGGTGGAATAGCCTGACTGTCTGCCAGCTCTTTTCTTTTGGCCCTCAATTGTTCAAAAAGATCTTTATCGTATTGATTTTCAACATCAGAAGAAGTACGGTTGATGGCTTCGGTTCCAATCACAGTATCGGTTCGATCAAGCACACCGAAAACGTTTTCCTGTCCCTTAAGCACTGCTTTCGCCTGGTCTTCCAGCTTCAGTGAGCCGTGCGTTTCGTCTCGTTTCAGGTAGCCCTGACGCACCAGCATGCGGGCGAGCAATATCCACTGCTCTTTCGACCATTCCTGGCCAATATCGTAAGTTGAAAGATCATCATGCCCGTTTTCAAGCACTTTTTTCGATTCAGAGCCACGCAGTACATCGGCAATATAATATGCTCCGTAAGTTTGATCTGTACGTGCAACGCAGGAGAGAAATTTTTGTGCCTGAACAGTCAAATCATCAACCTCAGCATCAACAGAAAGGCAATTATCGCACATTCCGCACTCTTCATTTTGATAGGTTTCCCCAAAATATTCCATAAGCGGAACGCGGCGGCAATCGGCTGTTTCAAGAAATTCCATCAAATCTTTAAGGTGCTTTTCGGCCACCTCTTTTTCCTTGCCTTCTTTCTGATTGATGAAGTACTGGATTTTCTGTTTGTCCGACCGGCTGTAGAGCATCAGACAGTCCGAGCGCAAACCATCTCGCCCTGCCCGCCCAATCTGCTGGTAATAAGATTCAATATTACTCGGCATATCGTAATGAATAACAAAACGGACATTCGGCTTATCGATCCCCATCCCAAAAGCAATGGTGGCAACGATGATGGAAACATCATCACGGATAAAGGCTTCCTGATTGCGGGAACGAACCTGTTTCGAAAGCCCGGCGTGATAAGGCTTCACGGAATGGCCTTCTTTTTTCAATTCCATATAGAGCTCTTCAACCTGTCGGCGGGAAAAGCAGTAAATGATGCCTGACTGCTTTTTGCGGGTATAAAGAAAGTCCAGCGTTTGGTCAAGCGGACCATCTTTATCGGCTACTTTCAGAAACAGATTTTTACGGTCAAAACTGGCTAAAAAAGTCTCGGAATCATCAAGATCAAGAATGCTTTTAATATCTTCACGAACCCGTGGCGTTGCGGTAGCGGTGAGAGCCAGGCAAGTTGCATCGGGAAAATCTTTGCGAACTTCCGTAAGCTGACGGTAATCGGGACGAAAATCATGCCCCCACTCGGAAATACAGTGCGCTTCATCAATGGTAAAAAGGTCTACCTTTTGGTTTTTTAAAAGCTGGCGAGTCCTGGGCATCATCAGTGTTTCCGGAGCCAGATACAGCAACTTTATTTTGCCGCGCTTCAGCTTGGCAACATTCAGCTGGTATTCTTCGGGTGAAAGTGAGCTGTTCAGATAAATAGCCGGAATATCATACTGGCTGAGTTGCTCAACCTGATCTTTCATCAGTGAAATGAGCGGCGAAACAACAATGGTCAGCCCATCGAAAATCAGTGCCGGAATTTGGTAGCAGAGTGACTTTCCACCGCCGGTAGGCATGATGACCAGTGCGTCTTTCTTATTTAAAACCTGGGAAATTACATCCTCTTGGAGTGGACGGAAATCTTCGTATCCGAAAACATTCTGTAACGCGTTCTTTGCTTCCTTGATCATTGATCGCTGATTAAATTTGATTTTTCTGATTACACTGATTAAAAGCTTCAAAACCTAAACGCTTAATCACTTTAATCTGTGATTTTACTGTTAATGAATCGTTTAAACTTCAGACTATTTTCCCCGAAGTTTAAAAGTAAACCTATTTCCAGCTGATAGGCCTTTAGATAATTCAAAACTTGATTAAAATGAATTTCATTGATTTCTGATACAGCCTTTAGTTCAACTAAAACTTTATCTTCTACTAAAAAATCAACTCTTCGTTTGCCGATTGGATTCCCTTTATAAAATAAAGGAGTTGAATATTCCCGCTCGTAGTTGATATTTTGATCTTGAAATTCGATCGCTAAGCTTCGTTGATAAATAATTTCGGGAAATCCATTACCAAGTGCTGAATGAACTTTCATTGCACTTCCAATCACAGCCCCTGTTATATCACTGTATTTATAACCCATAAGGATCGCTGATTTTTGTGATAATTCAGATGAAATTGATTTCACCTATAAGTAAGACCCTTGAAATCGCTAATCCTTACAAAAAAAGGAAAAAATTAATCGGCGACATCAGATCAATCAGCTCAATCTGCGTTCTATTTAGATAAGTAAAGGTTCTTAAACTCGAACGGTTTTTTGAAGTGTTCATCATTGAAATCATCCATGAAATAGATAGTTTCGCCGGTTGATTTCATCTCGGGCCCCAGTTCCTTCTTGACCTCGGGGAATTTATCAAATGGGAAAACAGGCTCTTTAATGGCCCATCTTGTCAAGGCTGAAGTCAGCTCTTTCTTGCTGAAATCTTTTAATTTAGCTCCGAGCATTACTTTGACGGCAATTTGTGCTTCTGCACGTCCGGTGGCTTTAGCCAAAAACGGAATCGTGCGGGTTGAACGCGGGTTCGCTTCAAGCACATAAACTTTCTCATCCTTCACCGCATACTGTACATTC
Organism: Balneolaceae bacterium; assembly: GCA_036381435.1. Taxonomy (GTDB): domain Bacteria; phylum Bacteroidota; class Rhodothermia; order Balneolales; family Balneolaceae; genus Fodinibius. Next base: position 79,965 of record DASVCW010000021.1, read on the forward strand.
AAAAAGCCTTGAATGCCCATATTGTCAGCGATCCGCTCCTGGTATTCACGAATTTTTTCAAGCACGTTATCGCTAAGCGAATAAGAAGGCAAAACAGCGGTCGAATCACCTGAATGAACGCCTGCCGGTTCAATGTGTTGCATGATACCTGAAATATGCAGTTCATCACCGTCATAGACAGCATCTACATCAACCTCGACTGCACCTTCAAGAAACTTGTCGATGAGGAACGCATTTTCAGGATGCGTAGCCATCACCCGTTCGGTATAATACCTCAGCTCGTCTTCCTTAACTGCGATACGCATACCTTGTCCGCCAAGCACATAACTGGGACGAATCAACACGGGATAGCCAATACGGTTGGCGATTTCTACAGCGCCTTCTACATCACTGGCAGTGCCGTATTCGGGAAAAGGAATATCAAGTTCTTTCAGGAATTCAGAAAAAGAACCGCGGTCTTCGGCAAAATTGATCATCTCAAATTCAGTACCAAAAATCTTGATTCCCGCCTCAACAAAACGTTTTCCCAATTTGAGGGCTGTTTGTCCCCCAACCTGCAAAATCACACCTTCGGGCTGCTCATACTCAAAAATATCGAGCACACGCTCCCAGAAAACAGGTTCAAAATAAAGCTTGTCGGCAACATCAAAATCGGTAGAAACGGTTTCGGGATTACAATTTACCATGATTGCCTCGTAACCCATTTCCTGGGCGGCTTTCACGGCATGGACACAGGAATAATCGAACTCGATGCCCTGTCCGATGCGATTTGGACCGCTGCCCAAAATAAGCACCTTCTTTTTGTCCGAAACTTCACTCTCGTTTTCGCCTTCGTAGGCCGAATAATAATAAGGCGTTTCAGCGGGAAATTCGGCGGCACAAGTATCAACCACTTTGAATGAAGGCTTGAGACCCAACTCTTTCCGCTTTTCACGAACTTCATTTTCCGTTACTTTGCCATCGCTCTGGCTAAGCATCCAGGAAATTTGCTGATCAGAGAAGCCGGCCTGCTTCAGTTCAAGGAGATCTTCTTCGGAGATGCTGTCAAGCGACTGTCCCTCGGTGCGGTTTTCCAGCGAAACCATATACCGGATCTGCTGCAAAAACCATGGATCAACCTTGGTGATGTCGGTAACTTCTTCAACCGAAGCACCTAATTTAAAAGCGTTTCGTATGTTCAGCATGCGATCCCAGTAGGGCTTTTTCAGTCGTTCACGCACTGCTTTACGATCCAGTTTTTCGTATCCGTCTGCCCCAAGTCCACCGCGGCCTATTTCAAGCGATTGCCAGGCCTTGTTCAGCGCTTCGGGAAAATTCCGTCCGATAGACATCGCTTCACCCACCGCTTTCATCTGGGTGGTCAGTTCTTCATCCACATTTGGGAATTTGTCGAAGTTGAAACGCGGAGCCTTCACCACTACATAATCAATCGAAGGTTCGAAACAGGCAGAAGTATTGCCTGTGATGGGATTTGCCAGTTCATCGAGATTGTAGCCGCAAGCCAGTTTGGTGGCAATTTTTGCGATGGGATAGCCCGTGGCTTTTGAAGCCAGCGCCGAAGAACGACTCACCCGCGGGTTGATTTCGATAGCCACATAACGATCACTGCCCGGCTCTATGGCAAACTGCACATTACAACCGCCCGCGAAAGTACCAATAGAGCGCATCATTTTGATAGCCGCATCCCGCAACATCTGAAACTGTTTGTCAGTTAAAGTTTGTGATGGCGCCACGGTTACAGAATCACCGGTGTGAACGCCCATGGGATCAATATTTTCGACGGTACAAATAATGACCACGTTGTCGTTTTCATCACGCAGCAGTTCGAGTTCGTACTCTTTCCACCCGAAAATGGATTCTTCAATAAGCACGCGGTGAACAGGACTCATTTCAAGTCCGCGCATTACTTTTCGTTCGAATTCATCTTCATTCCATACAATTCCGCCGCCTGCTCCGCCCATGGTGAATGAAGGACGAATCACAATTGGCAATCCGCCCAGTTCTTCGGTGATTTCTTTAGCTTCAAGCAAGGATTCCGCCGCACGGCTTCTACACTGTGGGATGTCAATATCATCCATTAAGTCTCGAAACTGCTGGCGGTCTTCGGTGATATCGACTGCGGCAATGTCAACTCCAATGATCTGGATATCATGTTCTTTCCAGTAGCCTTCCTGCTGCAGGTTTCGCGCCAGGTTGAGTCCCGTTTGCCCGCCCATCGTTGGCAGTACGGCATCGGGATGTTCTTTTTCAACAATTTCTTTGATGGATTCCTCGGTCAGCGGCTTCAGGTAGATTGAATCGGCCATCATCGGATCGGTCATAATCGTAGCCGGATTCGAGTTGATGAGCACTACTTCGTAACCGTCATCTTTTAGAGACTGACAGGCCTGGGAGCCCGAGTAATCGAATTCGCAGGCTTGGCCAATTACGATGGGGCCGGAGCCGATGATTAGAATTTTATGTATGTCGTCGCGTCGTGGCATTTCTTTGTTATTTTATAATTTATAAAAGGTTTTCTCTGTGGGGACACGACATGTCGTGTCCTTACTTAGCAACTCCCTCACAGCAGTATGACTGCGTCTATACAAGTTCTTTTTTACCTTCTTTAATCATATCTAAAAACTGATCGAAGAGATATCGTGAATCATGCGGGCCGGGGGATGCCTCGGGGTGGTACTGAACCGACATTCCGGGGAAATTCTTGAATCGAAGGCCTTCGATTGTTTGATCATTCAGGTTCATATGGGTGACTTCCACCTTCGATTCATCAATCGCATCTTCATCAACCGCAAAACCGTGATTTTGGGTAGTGATTTCAACCAGTCCCGTATCAAGGTTTTTAACGGGATGATTCGCTCCGCGGTGGCCCACAAACATCTTTTTGGTCGGGATGCCTTCGGCCAGTGCCATTAACTGGTGTCCCAGACAAATCCCGAAAATAGGTTTACCGGTGCTGATTGCATATTTCACCACATCTAAGGCGTACTTTCCCGTAGCGTTGGGGTCGCCGGGGCCGTTGCTGAAGAAGAATCCATCAGGATTCCATTTTGAAAGCTCTTCTTCGAAATTCCCTTTAGCGGGAAAAATGCGCAAGGTACAGCCTCGCTTCACCAGATTATCAATAATGCTTTGCTTAATGCCATAGTCGAAAGCAGCTACTTTGAAAGGTCCATCGCTGTGAACAGTTTCCGGCTCTTTTCGTGTCACTTCGCCGGCCAGTTCGAGGCCTTCCATATCATCCCAGTTTCTGGCTTTTTCAATGAGCGTTTCTTCATCCAGTTCTCCGGATGAAATCACCGCGTTCATCACACCTTTTGTGCGAATGTGGCGGACCAGTTTTCGGGTATCAATTCCGCTGATTCCCACAATTCCATTTCGTTCAAGGTACTCCTGCAGGTTACCGTCAGCTTGCGGATTACTGTGCTCCCATGAAAAAGAACGTACGATGAGTCCGGCGATCATCACTCTCCGGGCTTCATCATCACGACTCATGGTACCGTAATTGCCGATATGAGGATAGGTCATCATCATGAGTTGACCATAGTAGCTCGGATCAGTGAAAATTTCCTGGTAGCCGACCATGCTCGTGTTGAAGCAGAGCTCTCCGCCGGTGGTGCCCTTTTTGCCTATGGCAAATCCGTGCTCAACGGTGCCGTCGGACAGAGCGATAATAGCTTTATCTCTTGGATACAGTGACATAACGAAGATTAATTAAGGGTGAAGTGTTGGAATTTAGGTATAAAAAAAATCCGACTGCAAAAGAGGCATCGGATTTTAGTAAAGAAAATGGTTTTTCAGCCACCCAGTGAATGAGGGATGGTTGTTGCTTTTTGAGATAGCAACTACTCTTTTTAAATAAAAAAGGCGTTTCCTTGAAGGTCAAGTTTCTTATTATGCGGCCAATTGTTAAGGTTCGCAGCGTCAATTTAAATTTTGACGCAAAACTGTATGAAGATACAAATCGAACTTTCTAAATTCAATGATGTTTTTGTTATAGAATTTTCATTTTTGCAACCTTCACCGTTCATGGGTTTGGTGACCCGGTAAATAAAATCGGATGCCTTTTCCATTCACGGGTAACAAAAGCAGCCAACCGGTGAGAAGTTAACTTTATTGACTCTGTTCAGCCCGAATAAGATACTCCTTATTCCAATCATCAAAAGAGACCGAAAGTTCATTCGGCTGGCAGCAAACCTGACAGTCTTCGATGTACTTTTGAACTTTTCCCTGTGAAGGATCAACAAAAGTATGATTTGTTTCTCCACAATAAGCACAGATGAATTCAGTGCCCTGTGATTCTTCTTGAATATCCATAATGGAGTAAGGTTTCTTCCAAAACAGAAAAAGTATTGAATAAGATTCCATCCAACGGCTGAACTTGCCGTCGGATGGATAGGAAAGGAAGTGTAATGAAGAGCATATCTTTCCATATTCGTCGGACCGCAAAACCAGCGGCCAGACGAAGGCTTACTTTATCACCAAATCAACTGCTTCATACAAAACACACTGCCACCGCTTTTGAGAAATTCGTAGGTACTCACTTCATGAACCGAAAAACCGGCATCGCGCAGATTTTTATTCACATCGGTGCAGCCCTGCTGAATGATGACATTCTTTCCGTCGGGACAGGTAGCATTACAGGCAAAAAGCGTTTCTGCTTCATATTCTGATGCTCTGATAACATTGTCAAAAATGGCTTCAATCAGCTCTATTCCCTTCTTGCTGAAAGCCTCCGGATAAATTAAAGCGGTATTTTTATCAAGCACACAAAAGCAGGTGTCAAGGTGATAAAATGATTCATCCACCAATTCTACAGCAATTATCGGTACATCAAAAGTTTCAGAAATAATTTCATAGGCATCGTGAGAAGAACGATAACCATAACCACCCCACAGCAGGCGCTTTCCGGTGTGCCAAATCGCATCGCCACAGCCTTCAAAATCATCGATTCTTTCATCATCCAGATAATGAATTTCAAATCCATGCTGGCGGTACCACTGTTCAATAAAAGGCACTTCGTCTTTACGCTGATCGGCATGCATAATGCTCATAAAAACATGGCGTTTTCCGTCTTCATTAATAAAAGGCAGGCTTTGGTTAGCACAGAAAACCATATCGGGCAGTCCTTCCTGGTCTTCAATTACATGCACATCCAATCCGATTTGATCAAAAAGGGATCGCAGCATTTCCCATTCATTGTTGGCTTTAATTTTGTCAACTTTGCCCACCTGGTTATTCATATGTGGGTTGATGACATATTCAACCGAAAAGTGCAGGGGCCGAACCATCAAAACCTCTGATGGCAGTGGCATGTCAGAAATATCGTTAATAGAAAAATCGAGTTGATCTGCGGATGTAATAACTTTTGCCATAATGAAAACCTCTCAAATTTTTAGAAGGCTTTGCAAAACCGTTCTTTTGCTCAAGATCTTCGTTATCGGAAGTTTGAAATCCTCACATATGGCTATATGCTCCGGTTTCAAACTTCCTCTGGCCTTGATCTTGAACAAAATCCCTGGTTTTTCAAAGCCTTCTTTTAATAATTTTGGGCACCAAAGATAACGATTTGCGGGGAAGAAACCATTGGCTGCAAAGTAATAAGATCGAAGTTTTGCAGAAATTTGTTTGAAGATTTGTGCTATAGCTGTCTTTAGCCGTTACGCCTGCTTCAACACTATTTTTTCAAAGATTGAGGATGTTCAATTCCGGGCAGGTGTTTAGGGTTGCATTCTATAATTTTGTAGGTTGAAAGCTCCTAAGCTTGCAATGGAATTTCCCTTCCCCTGATGATGAATCATCAGGCTAAATATTAAGCCTGTTTAAACAGGCTTTAAACTGAGGCCGCTGATTTATCTGTGGCTCACATAATTGCAAAAACTATGCTGTTAAATCACGAATTACTATCACAACTGGCACCGCTTGAGTTGCGGGCCAGAAAAATTGTGGAAGGTTTTATTTCGGGCCTTCACAAAAGCCCTTACTACGGATTCAGTGTGGAATTCGCTGAACACCGTCCCTACAATTTTGGAGATGATCTAAAGCATGTGGATTGGAAGGCCTACGCCAAAACCGAGCGTTTTTATGTGAAACGGTATGAAGAAGAGACGAATCTTCGCTGCTATGTTTTGCTCGATACCAGCAGCTCGATGTTTTTTAAATATTTTGGTGAATGGTCAAAACTGCGGTACGCTGTTCATTTCGGAGCTGCCCTGATGTATCTGATGAATCGCCAGCGCGATGCCTGTGGACTGGTAACTTTCGGTGAAGAGGTCGATAAATTCATCCCTGCAAAGTCATCAGCTTCTCATTTGAGGCTGCTGTTCTCGGAATTTGAAGAATTACTTGAACAGGAAGAAAAAACAGCTGATGAAAGGCGAAAAACAGCTACCTCTCAGGTCATTCATGAAGTGGCCGAGCGCTTAAATCATCGTAGCTTAGTGGTGGTTCTAACTGATCTGTTTGAAAATGCTGATGAGCAGGACGAACTAATTTCAGCACTCAAGCATCTGCGTCACCGCAAGCATGAAGTATTATTGTTCAACGTTTTGGAGCAGCAAAGTGAGCGTGATCTTGATTTTACCGATCGCCGGGTACTAATGCAGGACATGGAAACGGGATCGCGGATGGAGATTGCACCTGCTCAGGTTCGTGAAGATTACAAGAAAAAGGTAAAAGAGTTGACGCACCGCTTCAAAATGGCATGCAGCGAATTCCAAATCGACTTTGAAGAGCTTGATACACAGCAGGATTTTGATTTGGCACTGCTGACCTACTTAAATAAGCGAAAGAGACTGGGGTGAGGGAGGAAATGGCTGAATGGTCGAATGATTGAATTATTGATTTTAGGAATCCAGCCATTCAACCATTCAACAACTCAATCATTCAACAATTCTCCATCACGTAACTTTAACTTTGCTAAGTATTTTATAGAACAAATCAGGAGCATAACGTTTCAAATAAACCCCGTAAATTTCTTTACCGCCGATATAAATTTCTTTTTCCCCTTTGGCAATTTTCGGTAATAGCTTTTCAGCAAATTTGTCCGCTGCCATTCCATGTTTCTGCCCGTGGCTCATTCTACCATGCTTTGATCCGTTAGCTTCAAGCATATTTTGAGTAATATTTGTTTTTATAAAGCCGGGACAAACGAGCGAAACTTTGATGTTATGCGGACTTACTTCCTGACGAAGGGAATCAAAATAACCCTGCAAGGCATGTTTAGAAGCCGCATAAGAAGAGCGCAGACGGGTGCCAAATTTTCCCATCACGCTACTGGTTACTATGATATGCCCCGATTTTCGTTCAATCATAGATGGAAGTACCGCTTTGGTGAGGGCTACCGACCCGAAAAAATTGATTTCCATCACTTTTCGAAGCACTTCTTCTTTAGTCTCCAGTGCCATTGACCGCTGGCTGATACCTCCATTGTTGAACAAGTAATCAATGTGTCCGTAAATACCGATTGCTTGCTGAGCTTTGTTGTTTAAGGTCTCTGTTTCGGCCAAATCCAGCGGAATGATATGAATGCCGGAAGTATCTCCTGTGCAATTATCTTTAACTTTTTGCAGGGTGTCTTTCCGTCTGGATGAAAGAATGAGCTTTGCTCCCCGCCGGTGCAGTGCGTAAGCAAGCGCTTCACCAATTCCTGATGAGGCGCCGGTAATCCAGATAACTTTATTTTGAAAAGCCATGGGAGGTTAATCCTGTTTTAAAAATTCAGCTTTAATGGTGTTAAAATACTCTTTTAATTTGAAAGTTGTATCAAGACATGATTTATAGACTTAGAAGACGCTGACAGCGTGCGGATGCTTCCCGGTTCCTGGTAGTGTTCAGGCTCCAAAAGTATTCGGAGCACTTACAGGTTGTCTGCCGACAAAACTCACCTCAATAGCTCAAGAGTATTGAACCTATAAAAAATAGCTATATTCAGATACTCTCTAAAGTTTACTATCTTATCCGCACAATGATAATTGCGTAAAAGCTGTTTGATGTGATTCAACCGCCAAAAAACAACTGTTGTGAAACCTAAACATAGCATTCTTTTAGTTGAAGACGAAGAAGAATCAGCTGAAATGCTGGGCAACTTTCTGGAAATGAATAGTTATGAGGTGCTTATTGCTCATGAAGGAAACCGTGCACTGGAGCTTATTGAAGAACATGCCGGTGAAATTCATCTTGCCATTCTTGATATCATGGTGCCGAATGTAGACGGAAAGGAGATTTGCCGCCGTATCCGAAAACATCCGGTTTTAGGTGATATTCCCGTCATTTTTCTAACTGCCAGGGATGAGGAAAAAGATGAAATAGAAGGACTCGAACTTGGTGCTGATGACTACATTCCCAAACCCGCCAGTTTGAATTTAGTGAAAGCACATGTTGAATCACTGCTGAGGAGACAAAATCCGCAAAAAGCTAACTGGCTGCAATACGGCGAAACCTATCTCGATACTGATGCGCACGAATTGTATGTGAATGATGAAAAGGTAGTCCTCACTTCCACAGAATACACTCTGGTTCAGCTGTTTTTCAAAAATCCCAAGCGTGTTTACACCCGGCAGGAAATTCTCAAGCATATCACGGGCGAAGACCGCTTTGTGTTTGACCGGACGGTAGATGTGCATATAAAAAATCTGCGCCTCAAAATGGGTGAAGCGGGTGAAATCATCAAAACCTACCGCGGCATTGGGTATGGCTTGAATCGTGAAATTGTAAATGTATAGAACACGGATGAAGCGAATTGAGTTGATGAAACAGATTTGATATAAAAATCAGCTATAATCCGTTTAATCTGCTTAATCAGCGTTCCTCCCCTATGAAAATTCGTTCAAAACTGGCGTGGACTTTTATCCTGCTGCTCATTTTCGGTATCACGGCCATCAGCAGCTATTCTATTGTTTTTATTCGTGATTATTTACTGGAAGAAGGCCGTCGGGAAATGGCGCAGGATACCCGCTGGTTGGCTGTAACCGTTTCCAACTTGGCGGAAAATGAACAGTTTGAAGAACACTTTGCTGAATCCGCTCGCATATCAGGCTATCACCTCGCGCTTTATGATTCAACCGGGAAGCTGCTGACCTCTTACCTGAGCGATGACACTGTCTTCACTCCCGATTCCTATTTAACCGCCGGTATCATGGAAAGCCTGAAAGCCCGCGAAAACCTGCCGCTGCTTCCCAGAGAGCCCGATTCCGAGGTGTTGACAAGCTATATATCCTTGCAGGAATCACCCAATAGCTCTCAATATTTGCTGGTCCGCCAGCTTAAGGATGAAATTTATGCTCCTATCAAAACCATCCGCTGGATAATCTATTATGGCATGTTCATCTCCATTGGACTTGTCGTGATCGTAAGTATCTGGATTTCACGTTATTTAACCAAGCCCATCACTCAAATAAAAAATGCAGCACAAGCCATTGCTGATGGCGATGTGGACCGTGAGATTCACATCAAACGGAGTGATGAATTCGGAGCGCTGGCTGCTTCTTTAAATCAAATGGCATCCAGGCTACGGGCTGATACTGAGCAGATCAAGAAATTTGCTATCAAGCAGCGGCAGTTTTTTGCAGACATCACTCATGAAATCCGCAATCCCCTGCACACTATTTCGGGCGCTTTGGAAATGCTTGAGCTTGAGAAGTTATCACCTGAAAAAAAGAAAAAATATATACGAACCGCCCAAAAGCAAACCGGGCGAATTTCGCACCTTTTCAAAGATTTGCTGACCTTGCAACGCTATGATTCAGATGAGTACTTTGTTGAAACCAAGGAGTTTGATTTGGCTGATACTGCCCGACACATGCAGGAATGGTACAGCGATAAAGCCCGTGAAAAGAATATTGAGCTGGAAATTGATCATCACCCCTGTAAGGTGATTGGTGACCCCGGCAAAATTGAGCAGGTGATTGACAACCTCATTTCAAACGCCATCAAATACACGAATGAGGGTAAGGTCAGCTTGCGCTACAAACAGCAGGGTGAAGAGGTGCTCGTCGAGGTTGAAGATACCGGCACGGGCATCTCCGCAGAACACCTTGATCGGCTTTTCGATCGCTTTTACCGCACCGATAACGCCCGTTCCCGCGACAAAGGCGGCACAGGACTTGGCCTGGCGGTGGTTAAAAGCATTTTGAATGCGCATGGTTCGGAGATAGGGGTAGAGAGTGAAGTTAACCACGGAACCGTTTTCAAATTCAAGTTGACTGCAGCAGAATAAGCACCTCTAAAGAGACTCCATGTAGCTCGAAATTTATTTCGAGGAGCAGTAAATGTAGAAATAGTTAATCGAGATAAATTTCAACCGGCAATTCATTCATGGAGCTCGTTTATTGCCTGATGAACCAGAGTAGCAGTGAGTATAGGAAAGAACATTAGCGCGACCTGACCAAGTACATAGACTCATTCCAAATAATTAAGCGCTCGTTTTCTTCAAATTCCCTTCACAAAGAATGGCGTTATTTGTCTTAAACTTACAGTAGGTAAGACGGTCATTTAAATTTCTCCAGAAGTCAAATCGAATTAGCGAATGTCCACAGGCGAAAAACGTATCGGTATTGTATTGATGAATATGGGCGGACCTACGGCTGATTACGCCATGCGCCCCTTTTTGTACGATCTTTTTCGGGATGAAGACATCATCAAAATGGGCGGAGGAAAAATGCAGGATTTCTTTGCCAAAATTATCTCCAAGTTCCGCACTCCTAAAGTACAGGTAGATTACGAGAGAATTAACGGTTGTCCCAACGGATGCCTGGGCAACAAGCACTGCCTCAACCGAAAAACAAGCAATGTTTCTACCTGTTGCTCGCCTATCAATAGTTTAACCGAAAAGCAGCGGCGGGGATTGGAAAAGCACTTGAAAAAGATACTCCCCAATGAATTTGTGAAGGTTTATACTTGTATGCGCTACTGGTTGCCTTCGGCGGAAACTACGATTGAAGATATGGTTGAGGATGAAATCACCCATGCAGTGATGTTACCCTTGTACCCGCAGTTTTCGTGGACGACCACCGGCAGCAGCTTTCGCGATTGGGAGAATCACCGTGAAAAACGCTTTGGTGATGACACGCCCTGGAAAGAATTTCATGTAAAGAATTACCATCGTAACACGAATTATCTGAAGGCGATGAACGATCGGATTGATCAGGCTTTGGAGGCGATGGATGAAGAAACACGGAACAAAACGCATCTCATTTTCAGCGCCCACGGAACGCCGATGCTCGAAGTCCGAAGCGGTGACCCTTATACCACCGAAGTGAAAGAAACGATGGAAGCGATCATGGATTTGCGCGGCCGAAAAGAGCAGTACTGGCTGGCATTTCAGTCACGGGTGGGCCCACAAAAATGGACACAACCAAACACTGCCGAACTGGTGCAGCGTCATCTGGATTACGGAATTAAAAACTTTCTGATGATTCCTATCGCTTTTGTAACCGATCACATCGAGACGCTGTATGAATTGGGTCAGGAGTTGGTAGAAGATCTGGAAGAAGAAGGCTATGAGTTTGAAAATTACGCGGTGATGGAAGGTATTAACGATCACCCCGATTACTTGCAGGCGCTCACGGATGAAGTTTTGCAAAAACTGGCTCATGAAATTGATCTGCAGAATGTGGCGGATGAACAAGAATCAGAATCTCTTTCAGCCGAATAAATGTCAGCAGATCAACTCGAAATAACGAATTTTTGCGTTGTGGGGGTGAACCACTGGGAAGCCACTATCGAAATTCGTGAGCGCTTTAGTTTAAATAAGGCGCAAAAAAAGGAGCTTATTTCGGGAGCGAAACGGGAAGGAATTGACAGCTTGTTTGTGATTTCGACCTGTAACCGCACGGAAATTTTTGCTCAGAATGCCACTCCCCAGGAACTTATTCGCTTGCTGGTAGCCTATTCTAATGCTTCGCTTGATGAGTTTCATAATTATGGATTTGAAAAGGTTGGGCAACAGGCCTTTGAACATCTGTTTCACGTAGCCGTCGGCCTTGACTCCCAGATTTTGGGCGATGTACAGATTGTAAAGCAGGTTAAGGAAGCCTATGAACTTTCCTGCGAGCTGGATGCCGTTTCAGGAAAATTGCACCGGTTGATGCAACACGTATTCCGAGCTCATAAACGGTCCCGCAACGAAACATCACTGGGTGAAGGTGCCGCGACCACCGCCTATGCCGCGGTAAAATTTGCCACTCAAACCTTCGATAATCTTAAGGATAAAAATATCCTGCTCGTAGGCACCGGAAAAATCGGCAAAGTGACCTGTAAAAATTTAGTGAATCTGGGCGCCCGTAAGCTTACGCTGATTAATCGTACACGCGATCGTGCTGAATTTGTGGCTGACCAGTTCAATTTGGAAGTGGCGGATATGGATGCACTTCCACAGGAAATTGCCGATGCGGATCTGGTGATTGTAGCTACAGGCGCTAAAAAGCCGGTCATTACGCTTGATGATATGAAGCCCTCACTGCTCAATATGAAATTTAAAGTGATGGTTGATCTTTCCGTGCCGCGAAATATTGACCCCCAGATCGGCGAACTCAAGTTTGTGGATTTAGCCAATATGGATTTCCTGACCGACGTCACCGATGAAGCCTATCGAAAGCGGGAGGAAAATGTGCCGCTCGTGAAAAAGATTATTGATGATGAGCTGACGGATTACACGAACTGGCTCAGCAAACAAAAAGTGGTTCCGACAATTAAGGCTTTGACCAATAAATTCGACACTATTCGCGAAGACGAATTCGAGTTTTTCAAAAACAAGATTTCCGATACCGACAAAGAGAAGGTTGAGCATTTAACCCGTCGCATTGTCAATAAAATAGCCGCTTATTCTATCGAGCATTTGCGCGATCACCATGAGTCCGAGCAGGTAGCAAAGGTGGTCAGCGATATGTTTAAGCTCAAACCCGAAGTTCCCAATGAGTAAAATTCGAATCGGCACAAGAGACAGTGAACTAGCTACCTGGCAGGCCCGGCAGGTTGAAGGACAACTACAAAAGCTCGGCCATGAAACCGAGCTTATTTTTATTAAGTCTGAGGGTGATATTGATCTTTCCACACCGCTGATGGAAATGGGCGGAAAGGGCGTGTTTACTAAAGCTCTGGATGATGCGCAGCTAAAGAATGAGATTGATATCGCGGTTCATTCCTTCAAAGATCTGCCTACCGAAAATCCGCTCCCGTTAAAAGTGGCGGCTATTTTAGAACGTGGAGATCCGCGTGATACGCTGGTAGCTCCGAAAGGAACGGATTTTTTGAATGACCCTGATTATAAAGCGGTCATCGCCACCAGCAGTAATCGTCGCAGTGCTCAATGGCTCAATCGTTATCCCAATCACAGCACGACCAGCATTCGCGGAAATGTAAACACGCGCCTTGAAAAAGTGAGCTCTAATGACTGGAACGGAGCTATTTTTGCCGCGGCGGGATTGTTGAGAATTGACTTGGGACATTACATCACCCAGTATTTAGACTGGATGGTTCCGGCCGCCGCGCAGGGAGCGATGGCAGTGATGATTCGTGAAGATGATGAACAAATGGAGGAGATTATTTCTCAGCTGAATCATGATGGAACCGCACTTTGCACCACGATTGAGCGTGACTTTCTGCATGATATGGAAGCCGGTTGCAGTGCTCCGGTCGGTGCTTATGCCCGAATCGAAGACGGACAAATTCACCTGAAAGCAGTAGCCCTCACTCTCGATGGCACTGAACGGTATGATTTTGAGAAACAAGTACCGGTCGGAAAAGCAGGGAATTTAGGCCACGAAGCAGCACGAGAATTACTGAATAAAGGGGCGATAAAAGTTATTGAGCAGATAAGGAACGCAGATTAAGCTGATTTAGCTGATGACGTTGATTATTTAGTCAGTGAGATCAGCTAATTCTCTAATCTGCGATAATCAGTTAAATCAGATGAATCAACGATTTAATGTTTTAGTTACGCGCCCGCTTTCAGGCAGGCAAATTGAGTATGCCCGGATTTTGGGATTGGAGCCGATTATCAGGCCGGCGCTGGAGTTCGAGTTTCCGAAGTATTGGGATGAGATCCTTAAAGTGATCAATAATTATCCGAAATCTGATTGGGTTTTTACCAGTGCGAACGGTGTAAAGGCACTGGAAGCGCTGATGGAATCAGGACTACAGGTTCGCCCCGAAACGCAGCTTTTTGCGGTAGGAGCCAAAACGCAGGAAGCCTTGCGGGAACTGGGACTCGAATCAAAAATTCCCGCAAATTACTATGGCAAAGATCTGGCTGAGCTGATCATTCGCGAAGGTAAAATTAATTCTGTAATCTATTTTCATGGTAATTTGAGCCGGGATGAGATGACAGACACACTTTTGGAAAAAGGCATTGAGGCTATTGAATTAGAAGTTTATAAAACACTCATTCAACCTGTAAGACTTCCAAATAAACCGCTTGGCGCTATCCTTTTTTATAGTCCCAGTACGGTAGAAGGCTTTAAGCGGGGCGCAGGCTTTGAGCAGGAATTACCGCCACTTTTTGCGATTGGTGAAACAACGGCAGACGCGCTGAGGAGAGAAACCGACCAGGTTATCGAAGTAGCCGATCAGCCCGATACCGAAGTGCTGCTAAAAACAGTTTCTAATTATATTTTTAAAAAAGAAGGAGCCGCGAATTAACACGGATGGACACAGATTTTATCAGTTATAATCAGTTAAAATCTGGCATTAATTAATAAGCTTTTTGGCACCCCGAAGCATCGGGGCGCAGTATAAAGATATTACTTTTTCATCCGTTTCAATCCGCGGCAAAATAATTATTTATGAGTAACGAATTTCCGGAATTAAAAAACGATTTACTGCTTCGGGCGCTCCGGGGAGAAAAGGTTGAACGTCCGCCCGTTTGGATGATGCGTCAGGCAGGGCGTTATCTGCCACAGTACATGGTGCTCCGCAAAAAGTACACTTTTTTTGAACGCGTGGAGACACCGGAGCTGGCCTGTGAGATCACTCTTCAGCCCATCGATGAAATTGGTCCCGATGCCGCCATCATCTTTTCAGATATTTTAACCGTTCCACAGGCTTTAGGGATTGACGTGGATCTGGTGAAAGGCAAAGGCCCGGTGATGGGAAATCCGATTCGAACTGTGGATGATGCCTTTTCAATTTTGGCAGAAGGTGTGCCGGAGAAATTGAGCCATGTGATGGAAGCGATCACCCTTACCCGGAAAGAGCTCAACGGGCGTGTTCCGTTAATCGGTTTTGCAGGTGCTCCATGGACACTTTTCTGTTATATAGTGGAGGGTGAAGGGTCCAAAAACTTTGCCAAAGCAAAAGCATTTTTGTACCAGCATCCAGATGCGGCGCGACACGTGATTAAGGAACTGACCAAAGCTACGATTGACTATCTGAAAGCCCAGATTAAAGCCGGCGCACAGGTGGTGCAGGTTTTTGATTCGTGGGCAGGGCTGTTGAGTCCCGAAGATTTCAACGAATGGGCCATGCCCTATTTAATGGAGATTTGCAGCGCCATTGACGAAGTGCCGGTTATTCTGTTTGCCAAGGGCAGCTGGTATGCTATGGAGCGGCTCAGTTTTAAAAGCAAAGCGGATGCCCTGGGAATCGACTGGACTATCACTCCGGAATACGCTCGTGAAGCGACACGCGGAGACATCACCCTACAGGGAAATTATGATCCTTCAAAATTGCTGTCTCCTGTTAATGAAATTAAGAGGGATGTAAACCGAATGATTGATCGATTTGGGCCGCAAAAATACATTGTAAACCTTGGTCACGGCATTTTGCCGAATATTCCCGTCGATCATGCTCGCGCTTTTGTGGATGCGGTGAAGGAGTATGAAGCCGCGGATTAGCGCGGATGAACGCGGAAGTATTAGCCACCGCCGAAGCATCGGGGCACAGATGAGCATAGATTGTGTGGCACCCCGAAACGTTGGGATGCCAGTAGGAATAGAGCTGGATATTTTTGAACAAGCAAGGAAAAGTCCCCCTTCGAAGGGGGTTCGGGGGATGATCAGGCAGCAAATTTTAAATAGCTGGTTTTTTGGCAAGGATGCAAAACGCTGATTCCAATGAAAACTGAACAAAACAATTTCGGCTATAATAAAAATCTAAAAGAGCTTGCCCGCAAGTTGCGGAAGGATTCTACCAAAGCGGAAATAAGGCTATGGACTGAATCATTACGGGCAGGAAAGATGATGAGTTATCAGTTTCTTCGTCAGCGTCCGGTATTAAATTTTATTGCTGACTTCATGTGCAAAGAACTTAAGCTTATCATTGAAGTTGATGGTGCAACTCATCATCGGGAAGAACAATGGTATAAGGACCAGGAACGGCAAAACGAATTGGAAGAATATGAGTTTACTATTTTGCGATTCACTGATGATGAAGTCATGAATGATCTTGAAAATGTAGAAAGAGCCATCTCAGGATGGATTGCCGATCATCCCCCTGCGCCCCCTTCTGCCATAGGCACGCCTTCGGCGGAAGAGGACTTAAAACCTTCTTTGAAACAGCGGTTTGCTTCCTATATTGAAAATTTACAGGATGAAATTTGTAGCCGGTTAGAAGAAATCGACGGCAAAGCAAAATTTCTCCATGATGATTGGGAGCGAAATGGTGGGGGTGGTGGACATTCGCGGGTGATTGAAAAAGGAGCCGTTTTTGAAAAAGGCGGAGTGAATATTTCAACCGTACATGGGGAGTTACCCGAACTTATTCGGGAGCGGTTTGAAGTGGAACAAGGCTGGTTTTGGGCAGGCGGAATTTCACTTGTGATTCATCCCCAAAGTCCGATGATTCCCACGGTTCACGCTAATTTCCGGTACTTTGAGCTTTATGATGATGCCGAAATGAACGATATTCGAGACCGCTGGTTTGGCGGCGGAGTGGATTTAACGCCGTACTATTTATGGGATGAAGATGGCGTTCATTTTCACAGGGTCCTAAAGGAAGCTTGTGATGAACACGGTGAGGATTTGTATCCGCGGTTTAAAAAGGAGTGTGATGAGTATTTTTATAACGAGCATCGTTCCGAAGCCCGGGGAATAGGTGGTTTGTTTTTCGATTATTTGCGTCCCACCGAAGAGCGGTCTGCTGAAGACTGGTTTGATTTCGCCACAGAAGTAGGCGATGCTTTTTTAGCCAGCTATGTGCCCATTGTTGAGCGGCATATGGATGAACCTTATAACGAGCAACAGCGATATTTTCAGGAAATTCGTCGCGGGCGTTACGTGGAGTTTAATTTAATCCACGATCGTGGTACCTTATTCGGTTTGAAAACAGACGGACGAACGGAATCAATTTTGATGAGTCTGCCGCCGGAAGTTCGGTGGGATTATGATTTCCAAGTTGAAGAAGGCAGCAGAGAAGCATATTTAATCGAACGGCTGAAAACCCCTATTGATTGGATCGCTTATGGGGAAGAAAAGGCCGCGGATTTACGCGGATGAAACGGATTTTTTGGCATAAGCCCTGAAGCATCGCAGTTAGTTTAAAATATATAATCTGCTCAAATCAGTTTTATCCGTTTTATCTGCGTTCAATTTAAAGTTATAGATTTATGACACACGGACAATTTCCATACATACGGGGACGGCGGTTGCGGACAAGTGCGGCGATTCGTGATATGGTAGCTGAACACAGCCTTAAACCGGCTGATTTTATCGCCCCTGTTTTTGTGATGGAAGGCCAAAATGAGAAAGTGGAAATCCCTTCCATGCCCGATTATTACCGCTATACCTTAGATTTACTACTTGATGAAGTGAAAGAGCTTCAGGAAGCGGGAATCCGATCGGTGCTGGTTTTTGCCAAGGTGCCTGATGAGAAAAAAGATAATGAAGGTACTGAAGCATTGAATCCTGATGGCCTCATGCAAAAAGCGGTTCGGACGATCAAAGATGAGTTTACCGAAATGTTGGTGATGACTGATGTGGCGATGGATCCTTATTCCAGTTACGGACACGACGGTATCGTGAAAGATGGAGAAATTCTGAATGATGAATCGGCAGAAGTGCTGGCAAAAGTGGCGGTAAGTCACGCCGAAGCCGGAGCCGATATGGTGGCACCATCAGATATGATGGACGGACGAATTGGAACTATGCGCCAGCTTTTGGATTCAAAAGGCTTCAAACATACCGGAATTATGGCTTATAGCGCGAAGTATGCATCAAGTTATTACGGTCCGTTTCGTGATGCACTGGATTCCGCTCCCGGTTTTGGTGATAAGAAAACGTATCAAATGAATCCGGCGAATGTAAAAGAAGCCATCAGAGAAGCCAGGCTTGATGAGCAGGAAGGAGCTGATATTATAATGGTGAAGCCGGGGCTGCCTTATCTGGATATCGTTCGTGCGGTAAAAGAAAATGTAAATGTACCCGTTTCGGTTTATAATGTGTCCGGCGAATATGCAATGCTTAAAGCCGCTGCGGAAAAAGGCTGGCTGAATGAAGAAGAAGCTATGATGGAAGCACTGATTGGCTTCAAAAGGGCAGGCGCTGATTTGATCGCCACCTATTTTGCGAAACAAGCATCGAAAGTCATTATGGAACACGGATAAACACAGATTAAACGGATATAAAATATATAATGAAAATGTCATGCTGAATTTATTTCAGCATCTATAACTGATATTTAGTTAAAAGCTACAGATCCTGAAACAAGTTCAGGATGACATGACTTTTAGATAGTAAATTGAGACATATGTTAGAAACAAGTAAAGAATTATTTGAGAGGGCTCAGCAGTTTATCCCGGGAGGAGTGAATTCACCCGCCCGCGCTTTTAAATCGGTTGGAGGAACACCGGTCTTTTTTGAAAAAGCTGAAGGCTCCATCCTCATTGATGTGGATGGCAAAGAATATATTGATTATGTGGGCTCGTGGGGGCCTATGATTTTAGGTCATTCCTACAAACCGGTGATTCAAGCGGTAAAAGAGGCCGCGGCAAAATCCACCTCATTCGGCGCGCCAACAGAGATTGAGATAAAAATGGCGGAACTGGTGAAGCGGATGGTTCCGACAGTGGATAAGATCAGAATGGTGAACTCGGGGACTGAAGCCTGTATGAGTGCCATTCGAGTAGCCCGCGGTTATACCGGGAAGGACAAAATCATCAAATTTGAAGGAAATTATCATGGTCATGCCGATTCATTTCTGATCAAAGCCGGCAGCGGCGCTTTGACTTTAGGGGCACCTAATAGTCCCGGTGTTACCGAAGGTACGGCAAAAGATACTTTGGCAGCTGATTACAATGACTTGAATTCTGTAAAGAAACTGTTTAATGAACATGAAGGGGAGGTGGCTGCTGTTATTGTAGAGCCGGTGGCCGGAAATATGGGTTGCATTCCTCCTAAGGAAGGATTTTTAGCCGGACTGCGTGAACTTTGTGACGCATATGAAGCTGTACTCATTTTTGATGAAGTGATGACCGGTTTTCGTGTTGCCAAAGGCGGGGCCCAGGAACTTTATGGGGTAACAGCCGATTTAGTAACCTTCGGCAAAATTATTGGGGCAGGATTGCCTGTAGGCGCTTTTGGGGGCAAGCAGGAAACGATGGATGTTGTTTCTCCTGTCGGACCAGTATATCAGGCGGGAACATTGTCGGGGAATCCACTAGCGATGGCAGCAGGTTATGCATTGCTGTCTGAGTTGCAGGAAAATCCTGTTCATTATGATGAATTGGAAGAAAAAACTACCTTTCTTTTTTCAGGGCTGAAGGAAGCTTTTGCAGCTCATGATATTCCGGTCCGGCTGAACCGGGTGGGCTCGATGATGAGCGCTTTCTTTACAGATGAAAGGGTAACAGATTTCAAATCGGCTCAAACCACGGATGAAAAATTATTCAGCTTGTTTTTTCATGAAATGTTAAAAAATGGAGTTTATCTTCCTCCGTCGCCTTATGAGTCATGGTTTTTGGCCAATTCATTGACCGAAGAAACCCTGAATAAAACAATCGAAGCTGCTGAAAAATCTTTACATTCAGCCCTTAAAAAAGTTGAGTGAATATTTCGTAAAATTTATTTAAACGAAGTTTTAAAGTAACCTCATTATTCTACTTATTGTCATTCCGAGCGAAGACTCTTTTGGTTTTTAAAAGAGTCGGAGTCGAGGAATCTCATCCGTTCTGAACTATCTGCTATTTATGACTTGGCAGCCATTTATAGCGGATGAGATTTCTCCACTGCGTCCCGATAAAAGCATCGGGACTTCGGTCGAAATGACATCAAGGATTTAAATTTATCTTGAACTCACGTTATTATCTATCAGATGGAAGAAAAGATTGAAAAACTAAAAAAGCGGTGGGGCGTAGATAGCTGGGGAGGCTTGTTGCTCATCCTGTTTATTTTCTCTATTACCGGAATGAGTGCTTTATACGTCCGGCAATTTGTGTTTTCGTGGGTGGGTATTACCGAAGCAACGCCCATCTGGATTGAAGGTATTGCCTGGATTTTAGTCGTTTTTCCATCTTACCAGCTTTTGTTCTTGCTCTATGGATTTCTTTTTGGCCAGTTTGATTTTGTATGGCAGTTCGAGAAGAAAAGCCTGGGCAGAATTAAGAGTTTATTTGTGCGGAGTGGCCGATAAAATCAAGTTAACTTGCTATTCCACAAAGCTTCACTAAGAAGCAGGAAGTTACGCGAAGAGCAGGAAAGATTTATAGGAGAGATAAAATAACATGAGCTTAGGCGGGCATCCCTGTCGACAAAGACAGAAACTTATTTTTCTGTCTTTAAAATAAAGAGTATTGTCAAGCAATACCATTTCCCAGGAATTTCTAACGGCGGGCAAGATGCCCGTCCTACATGTCATCGTTTTTCACATTAACAGCGCAGAATGTTATCTGCAAAGGCAAATTACCCTTTCTTAAGTTTGTCGAGCTTTTTCTGTTTTTTACGCGGAAGTGCATCAACCACCAGGTTATAGGAGTCTTTAATCCACTCTTTAATTAATTCATCATCCAGATCTCCTTTTGGATCGATAGTATTCCAGTGGCGCTTGTTCATATGATAGCCGGGTTCAATCTCCTTATAAAGATTGCGAAGCATGGCCGCTTTAACAGGGTCACACTTTAGATTGATGCCATCAAACTTATCCACATCGGTAAGAGCAAAAATTTTGTCCATCACTTTAAAAGCGAGGGTTTTATCATCAAAAGGGAAATCTTCGGTTACGCCATCAAACGAAAGGCAAAATTCTCTGAAGTCTTCTATATTCATGTAAATTATTTTGTAGAAAATGGTTATTTATCTGCCATTTTAGTTCAATTTAAGGCAGATAATCTGTCAGGCCCCGTTCTGTTATGTACTGTTTAAATCTGTTAAAGCGGATTTCACTCCGTTTCAAGACTGCTTTTTTAATTACCGTTAAGTTATAATAATGATCGGGAACTGCAAGTATAATTTTTGTTTTGCTTTTGTAGTAAGAAATACTACAGGGTTAAGGGGAAGTGAATCTTTACAATATTATTTACAGCCTTTTCCAGACAGCAAGTGCGAATAAAATCCACGATGCGATAAAGCAAAGTCCGCCAATGGGGGTAATTGCACCAAGCCAACGAACGCCGCTTATAGAAAGTATGTAAAGGCTGCCAGAAAAGATGAGGATGCCGGCCATCATCAGCCATCCTGACCATTTTAGAGAATCGGAATCAGGCAGGTAATGAGCGGTGAGGCCAAGAATCAAAAGGCCGATGGCATGATAAAAATGATAGGCGACGGCGGTTTCAAAAATGCCAAGCATTTCATCCGAAAGCGTTTTTTTCAGTCCGTGAGCGCCAAACGCTCCCAGCATCACTGCCAGGGCCATAGCAATACTTCCTGCCACTAAAAATAATTTCTGCATAGTTATAGTTTTTTAAACCGGAATCCTGACCAGTTTTTATTAATGGAAACCATGGCCACTCCTTTCAAATTCAGGGTTTTGCCAAATTCATGAATAGAATCGCGGTTGATGTCTGTCTGAACTGAAGAACTGCCTTTGTGATAGGCCAGCCATAAGGCGCCATTTTGTTTAATTTGCTGCGCAAGTAGAGGCAGCTCCTGCTCCAGCATCTCCCGATTTTCAATAAAACCAAGCACAAAATCCAGACTCTCACCATCAGAGTTTTTGAGAAGTTCAACATCATCGGGAAGTCCGCCCATTAAATCATCAAGGTTGTCGGGCGCATTAAAAAAGCTAATTTTCATGCCCGGCTTGATATGCATTTTTTCAGCAACGGTTTTTGAAGGCATCAGCAGCAGTTTGGATTAAAACTCATGCTGAAGGTAATCAATATTGGAGTAAAAGTATGTTTTTAGGAAAAACAATATAGAAGAGTTGTTTTCAAGAGCTATGAGAAGTTATCGGGAACTTCCTGTCAATAGCGCAGGAATTAATTCCCGCGCTATTGATAGGACTGATCAGATTTTTTATAAATCAGCATCACTTTCTTCCTTCACCTTTAATTGGTTGTCAATACTAACAATTCCTTTTACATGGGTGACAATCTCTTCAATCTGCTCCTTTTCAAATTGAGAGTTTACACTGCCGGTAAGTTCGACGGCTCCCTCCTCAACATGAACCGTAATAACAGCTTCTTCAACATAAGGATCACGATGAATGGCATTTATAATTCGTGATTTTATAGCTTCATCCGTGATCGGGACTTCGGGCGTTACAACCACTTCTCGTTCCACCGTAATATTATTTTGTACCGAATTCACGCCTACTGTTTTTCGAACATCAGCTTCAGCAGCCACTTTTGCATTCAGGTTTTGAACACTGCCGGTAAGAAAAGCTACGCCTTCTTCTATGGCAACGTTAATTTCTTCGGCAGGCACGCGGGGATCGTAAATAAAGGTTCTGATAATAGCTTTTTCAATCTGCTCCGGAGTTAATGAACTGATCATTTTATCCCGGTATAACTGACTGTTGAGTTCAGGGTCGACTTCAAGCTGGTCAGCCACCACTTTTTCCACTCCGGCAACATGCGCTACTTCAATTGCCAAACGTTTTTCGGTAGCACTGCCCACAGATCCTCCCAGGGTAACAATGCCATTCGCTACTTCTACATTAACTCTCTCATCATTGATACGGGCATCAAACTCCAACATACTTTCAATTTCTGCCTTAATGTCGGGATCTTTTCGATCTTCATCATCCGCAACCAAAATGACATTATCGATGCCTTTTACCCCTTTCACGCGACTGGCAACTGCGGTTGCCAATTGTTTTTCCTGCCATGAATCGACTGCTCCTTTCAGCGTTACCACTCCATTATTGACGCTACTGTTAATTTCCCAGCTTTCGGTTGCGGGATTGGTAGATAAGGCCTCGGTGATATCTTCGTCAACAGCTTCGTCAGGTCGGTCGGCAGTAATTTTTAAGGTATTAATTACCGAGATCACCCCGGCTGTAGATTCTGCTATTTCTGAAGCCCGCTGTTTGGCCAGTAAATTGGTTGTTGAACCTTTCAGCTGCACAATTCCATTTTCAACGGCTATTTGAAGATGGTCGGCGGGAAGCGCATCAGCGGCAGCAAGCTGAGTTTGGAGAGCGCGGGCAATGTCCTCATCCGTAGGAAGATTCTCGGCATTTTCCCGCGAATTAGAATCACAGCCGGAAAGCAGAAGTATTGAAATCCAAAAAACAGGGCCGCAGATTTTAGCTTTCTCTTGAATGAGTTGAAAACACGTTTGCATAAGAAGCTTTCGTTACAATTTCACACTTGATTAGTGATATTCTAACAATGGAATAAGTTGGGGAGTTCAGATGCCATTGCGATTCAAAGAAATAAAGATTACCGGTAAACGAATTGAGGAAGAAATGGGTTGCTAATTTCAGATGTAATTAAGGAACAAACGAAAGTTTCTATAGTACATCTAATTGTTGCATTAGATAAAATCATCAAAAGTAAAAAAAAGATAATTATGAGACGTAACTTATTAGCAATTTTGACATTATTTGCCGCTTTTACTTTCGGGGCGTGTAACGGAACCCCCGACAATGAAGTGAATCAGGTGGAAGAGAATGCAAACGAAGCCCTTGGAACGGTTGAGGAAAATCTTGAGGCCGGGAGAGAGGAATTCGTGAATACGGTAGAAGAAGGCTTGGCTTCAATCGATGCCGAAATGGAGGAGATTGAGCAGGAAATTCAATCGGCTCCGGAGGAAGAGAGAGCTGAACTTGAAGAGCGTTGGGCTCAGCTTCAAGACGAGAAACAAAGCTTAGAAAGTAGCCTCGAAGAGTTACAAAACTCGGCCGGAGAAAACTGGCAAGAAGTACAGGCAGATATTCAAGAACAATGGAATAACCTGCAGAGTGAATTTGAGCAGTTTAAAAGTGATTTAGGTATGGACGGGTCAAACTAGTAAAGCCCGTATATTCCCGTGTACTAAAAAAGCCCGGTTTTTAAGCCGGGCTTTTTTTGTTCAGAAGAAATAAAAATTAATGCATTTAGCGGTTAAACAGATAACAGACCTGTAAGCGTCCGAAGGACCTGACAGCGTTGTTTACTAAGCACGCTGACAGGAGCCAGAACCTTCCCGACAGCGGTCGGGACAGGTTAATATTTTTATTCCAACCGCTAATTACTCTTCGCCCATATAAGCGTACTTCCAGTCCCTAGCGGGAACGGTGGTTTCTTTAATAGAACGAACCGACATCCAGCGCATTAAATTGGCAGCGCTTCCGGCTTTATCGTTGGTCCCCGATTTGCGTGCACCGCCGAATGGCTGCTGGTTCACAACGGCTGCCGTTGGCTTATCATTAATGTAGAAGTTACCTGCTGCTTCACGCAGATAATCGTTCATATACTCCAGTGCATAACGATCCTGAGAAAAGATAGCTCCGGTCAGCGCGTAGGGTGAGGTTGTATCACAAAGTTCAAGGGCTTCCTCAAATTTCTCATCTTCATAGACATAAACAGTAAGCACGGGACCAAAAATCTCTTCTTCCATAGTCTTGAAGCGTGGATCACTGGTTTTAATCAGCGTAGGTTCCACAAAATAACCTTCAGAATCATCATAATTACCGCCATGGATGATTTCAGCATCATCCGAATTTTTAGCGTAGTCGATGTATGAAGTAATGTTGTCAAAGGCTTTTTGGTCAATCACTGCGCCCAGGAAATTGCTGAAGTCTTGCACATCACCATATTTTACTTCTTTAATCTGATTGAGAAACTTCTCTTTAAAATCAGGCCAAACTGATTCAGGAAGGTACATGCGTGAGGCCGCAGAACATTTTTGTCCCTGGTATTCATACCCGGCACGAATGGCCGCAATCACTACGGCATCCACATCGGCGGTGGGATGGGCAAAGATAAAATCTTTTCCGCCGGTTTCACCTACAATACGGGGATAAGTACGATATTTTTCAATATTGTCAGCAATGCTTTTCCAGAGATGCTGGAAAGTTCCGGTTGAACCTGTGAAATGGAGTCCCGCTAAATGTTCATTATCAATCACAGGATTTCCGACATCTGCACCGTTACCGGGCAGGAAGTTGATCACTCCATCCGGCATGCCGGCTTCCTGAAGTACCTTCATTACAAACCAACTGGAATAAACAGAAGTGGTTGCCGGCTTCCAGAGAGCGACATTTCCGCAAAGAACGGGAGCCGTGGGCAGATTACCACCGATGGATGTAAAATTAAAGGGCGTTACGGCGAAAACAAAGCCTTCAAGTCCGCGGTATTCCGTGCGGTTCCACATCCCATCGGGTGAGTAAGGCTGTTCTCCGTAAATTCCTTGTAGATAATAGGCGTTGAAACGAAAGAAATCAGCTAATTCGGCGATAGCATCAATTTC
Organism: Balneolaceae bacterium; assembly: GCA_036381435.1. Classification (GTDB taxonomy): domain Bacteria; phylum Bacteroidota; class Rhodothermia; order Balneolales; family Balneolaceae; genus Fodinibius. The sequence goes on from DASVCW010000021.1 coordinate 105,725, forward strand.
TGACTGATGTGCTGTTTTTGACTGACCCAGCATGGTTGCCGCATTTACGGTGTAGCGGTAAGGGCCGGTAAGAAGGTCGGCAGCTTTCAGGAAAATGGCGGCGCGTTCCTGCCAGGGCAGTACCGACCATTTTTCACGAGCTTCGAGCGCGGCTTCAATCGCCATATTTACTTCTTTTTCACCGCAAAGATGCACCTTCCCCAGTTTGTGTCCGTGATTATGGGGCATCACCACATCCTGCAGATTGCCGGTTTTAATTTCTTTACCGCCGATAATAGCCGGAATTTCTATTTCCTGACTACTTAGCCGGTCCAGTTCTTCTTTCAGTTTTTTGCGTTCAGGGGTACCCGGGGCGTAAGAATAGGATGGTTCGTTTTCAGGTTCACGAATTTCAAAAAATGCGTTAGCCATAATAATGTTTTGGTCTGGTTTTAATGATTGTCTTAAAAAATCTTTTGCTTTACAGGTGGCTAAAAATACAAAATTTTTGCGGAATTGGTGGGGTTAAAACTACGTAATCTGTAGATCGATATCCTGTGTCTGGGAAAGAATTTAAATCAGCAAGGAAATCGTAGGTCGGGCATCCTGCCGACAAAACAAGGAATATCAAATTAGCAAGAAAATGTAGGACGGACATCTTGTCCGTCTGGAAAGATGCTCTAACTAACGGAAAATCTTACGAAGGGTAATCTCTATAAAAAAAACTCCTCTTAATCGTATTAAGGTTAATTCTTGTGGGGCAAGATGCCCGAGCTACAAGGGAATATTCCTTTAATTTTATTATTATAGCTTTATTTAAATTACTATTAACGGACAAGATGCCCGTCCTACAGATTATGGCGTTCTATCAGAGACATTTACCTCACTGGCAACCTAAACAGGCGGAATTCTTTATTACCTTTCGGCTTGCCGGTTCATTACCGGCAGAAGCTATAAATAGATTGCAATCTTACAGGAAACAAGTGCAGGATACTGAACGGGAAGATCAAAATCAGATACAAAGAAATATTTTCCAAAAGTATGAAGGCCTTCTGGATAAATTCGAAACAGGACCGACTTGGCTAAGAGAGGAAAAAGTTGCACAAATCGTTCGAGAAGCTCTTCACTATTACGACAAGGAGCACTATGATCTGTATGCGTTTACTATCATGCCCAACCATGTGCATTTAGTTTTTCGACACCTTAATATTTCAAAAAGCAGCGAGTATGGCGTAACCAGTATTATGCAGAGCATCAAATCTTATACTGCTTTA
>DASVCW010000022.1:0-99468 GCA_036381435.1 Balneolaceae bacterium
CCTCACCAAATAAGGATTCGCCCGATTTAAGTTGTGCCAACGCTTTTTCCTGTAGTTCATCTATTTCTTTCTGTGTCATAATTGTCTAAGTTAGTAAGTTTTAAGTTATCAAACTCAGACAGAGTTAGATTTACACTCTCTAACAAGGCGCATTAACGCGGACTTGTGGCAAATCTTGGTTTGGTGTTTTACCTTATTCGCGGAGTTTTTGCTTCTTTTAAGCTTACAATTTTCAAGCCGGCGCTGGGTCGTTAGGTGGCTAACAATTCATGAAAAGTTCTATGAGTTTACAATCTTCATTCGAAGAACTTCATAAAAAAGTTATCTCAAACCCTTGGTTAAAGTTATTTACTGCTATTGTAAGGGGCTGGCTAGCGGTAGGATTTATAATTCCAGGTTTAAGAAAAATTTCTAACAATCATTTTGCACCAAACTTAAACACCCCTAATATAAAAGCATTTTTTGATGCCTTCTTCCAAGCAGCTGAGTTTTATATTTTTGTGGGAATTGTACAGGTAATGGCCGGTATTTTTCTCCTCTTTCCTACTACAGCTGCTCTTGGAGCGGTACTTTACCTCCCTGTTATTTTGAACATATTTTTTATAACTGTAGCGCTTGGCTTCAAAGGTACCTGGATTATCACCAGCTTAATGCTGTTGACAAATATTTATCTTCTTTGTTGGGAATTTGATAAGTGGCAAGCGCTGGTGCCAGGTTTTATCCCATCAAACTCAAAAGTTAGGAATAGACATTTAAGCTTTTTGCCTACAATTATAGCCAGCGGACTTTCTGGATTTCTCGCAGTTGGGCTTCTTTTTACAGCATTAGGAATTATTGAAGAGAATAATATTCGCTACCCAATCTTAATAGCAATTAGTTCACTTGTAGTCTCAGGTTATCTTCTTTTCAAATATCGCATAAAATATGTTCATGACTAATCTTAGCCCTAAAAAAGTGCATTAGCTCGGACGCAACTCAAGCTTGCCTTAGCCCTGCCCTCCGATCCCGCGTCTCATGCAGAGTAGACTTGCGCTCCTGTTTAGCTATATTTGAGTTTTAAATCTTTATGCCCCGGCAATTAGTACATTATCTTATAAGCACGGTCCCAGAGCGTTGAATCACCTTCTTTTAATACTTCAAGCAAGTCTCTCATCTCTCGCAAATAAACTTTTGCGAATCCGGGATCTTTTTCGATGATACTCCTAGAATTATGAATCAAGTCTGCAAGTTTGACCGTTTTTGCTTCGGGAGATGCCTTTGCTGAATGTTGCCGGTCCATTTCTTTTCTTGTTCTCCTGTTGCCATCTTCGGGTTTGCTTACATCCGTGAGCATTTCTACCAGTAAGTAAATTTCTTGCCCGAACAGTGTCCGTACTTCTTCGAGTGTAGTCTTAGTGTCTTCAACCGTATCATGCAACCAAGCTGCTGCAAGCATTTGCGGGGTATGTGGAACACTTCGCACTAATTCAGCAACAGCCGCAGGATGAACGATATAATGCTTTCCACTGTATTTGCGCTTTTGATTTACTTCTGAATGTTTTTCGAATGCAAAAACCATAGCTTTTTGTTCTAGGTCAGTGGCATTAGAAGGTACACTGATAATGCGTTTCAAGGAGGATGTGGACATGGCTTCGCTTTTTTTATTTTCATCTTCCATAATATGTATAGCTTTAATTCAAGTTTACATCCTACTCTTTAGAAAAGATTCTATCTAACCAGATTCGTAAGTAATGAGTAAAAAAATTATAATTCAAAATTCAACATTCATAATTCCTCTCCCCTTCATAAAAAGCCAATCAATCCTTATATTTACCAGTTCAAATAATCAGCAATAAAAACATCCATCCACCTTGGACCAACGCAATTTTTATATCGAAACCTACGGCTGCGCGATGAACTTTTCTGACACAGAGATTGTCAACTCCATCTTAATGGAAGAAGGCATGAAGCCTGTTCAGGAAGCCGAAAAAGCAGATGTTATTTTTGTAAATACCTGCTCTATCCGTGAAAACGCCGAAACCCGGGTTTGGAACCGCCTTAAAGAATTTCGCGGACTCAAAAAGCAAAAGGGAAACCTTACGGTGGGCGTTTTAGGCTGCATGGCGGAGCGTATCCGGGACAAAATTATTGAAAAAGAAGGACTCGTTGATATGGTGGTTGGTCCCGATGCTTATCGTGATATTCCCAAGCTTTTAGGTGATGTACATGGTGGCAAAAATGCGGTGAATGTCCAGTTATCGCTTGAAGAAACCTATGCGGACATTAAGCCGGTTCGTACCAACGATAATGGCGTAAGTGCTTTTGTAACGATTATGCGCGGCTGCGATAATATGTGTGCTTTCTGCGTAGTGCCCTTTACCCGCGGACGTGAACGGAGCCGCCCTGCTCAAAGTATTCTGGATGAGCTTAAAATACTGAGCGGCCAAGGTTATAAAGAAGTAACACTGTTGGGACAAAACGTGAATTCCTACAACGACGGTGAAAACAGCTTTGCCGATTTGATGTACAAAGCCAGTCAGGTCAATGCAGAGATGCGGATTCGGTTTTCATCGCCTCACCCTAAAGATTTTCCTGAAGAACTGTTGCAAATCATCAATGAGCAGCCCAACCTTTGCAACTACATTCATATTCCGGCGCAATCCGGTAATAATGATGTGCTTGAACGAATGCGCCGCCCCTACACTCGAGAACAGTATTTGGATTTAGTTGCGAAAATGCGCGAAATTATTCCCGGGGTTACCCTTTCGACCGATATGATCACCGGTTTTTGTGGTGAAACTGAAGAAGAGCACCAAGATACTCTTTCGCTAATGGCCGAGGTACGTTATTCCCTGGCTTATATGTTTGCATATTCTGAACGGGGACGAACGCTGGCACAACGAAAATATGAAGATAACGTGCCCGAAAAGGTTAAAAAACGTCGCCTTTCTGAAGTCATCACTCAACAGATGAATATTCAGGAAGAGCTCAACAAGCAGGAAATTGGCCGGCGCCATCTGGTATTGGTTGAAGGCATCAGTAAACGTTCTGATGAACAGTTAAGCGGACGGACGGATACCAATAAAATGACTGTTTTTGATCGTGGTGATCTCAAAAAGGGAGATTATGCTGAAGTAGTCATCACCGATTGTACTTCGGCTACGCTTATGGCTGATGTGATTAAAAAGAGCAGTATTCAGGAGTTTGAACAGGATACTGTGGCTGTGTAGCTCGATATTTATATCGAGAAGCAGCAAACAAAGTTTTGGTATCGAAATAAATTTCGATCTACATTAAAAAAGCCTGCCAATAGTTTTGGAGGCAGGCTTTCTTGACTGATCTAATTTTTTCAGATCTTAATTTTGGCTTAATTCTACAGTACCAATGTCATTAGTCTCATCCACTGTAACTTGTACTCCGTCGACAGATTCTGGCTGGTAAGCATCATTTCGCGGATCAATTGATACGGTATAACTACCTTCTTCTAATCCAATTAGCTTAAAATCGCCACTGGAAGTATCGGCAATGGTTGAAGCAAGGGTATCGGAATCAGCGATAGCATAAACTACAGGAAGCGCTTCTACCGGGGATACTGTTCCCGCAATACTACCTGTAATCGCTTTATTTGTAGCTTTGATAACCGGTTTCAAAAGATATTTTATTGTCGGATTATTTCGTCCCGTGGCCACAACAGACCGGCTGGCATCGAAATCGAGTAAAATAGTATATTCAACATCCGGTTTAATTTCGGCATTGATGTTAAGCTTAACACCAGTTTGGGCTCCACTTGGAACCATCATGGCATATTCTTCCCCGTCTATAACAACACTGTGCCCTTCTTGAGCTAAGATCAATCGAATCTGACTATAGGTTCCGGGCTCAAGCGTTGCTGATCCTAATACCGTTGTAGCACCATTTACCAATTTAAGTAAATTATAAGTTTTATTAGGTTCGTTAATAACAATCCAGCCTTTGCTGTCTTCCTCATTATTTACTTCAACCCTTTCAATAACTACATTTACCGCATCGGCAGAATCGATGGGAGCATCAGTCATTTCAACGGTTAATGTTCCCATGCTTCCGTTAGTTCCGGTACCGCTGCACCCTGCAAAGAGTACAACTGCCAACATACATACTATAGAGAGTAACTTTTTATAAAACATAATATCCCGTTTTTAATTAGTGTTTCTGAGATGATTAATTTCTCATTCCGTACGTTTGACGAGCGAAAATCGAAAGGGTTACTGAATAATTAAAAAATTTTAATATTATCCGTATTATTTTCCCGGAGCTTGCACCGATTTTAAATGTTTTTGCCAAAATACAGAAAGGTCATCCCCTGCGCCCCCTTCTTCCGTAGGAATGCCTTCGGCAAAAGGGGGACAACATCCCATCTTTGATGGGATTTAAGAGTGATATATTTTTTTAAATAGCAGAGAACCATAAAAAAGAATTAATTTCAAAACTACTTTCTTTCTCTCTTTGAAAAAGAGAAAAAAGTCCCCCTTCGAAGGGGGCGCAGGGGATGACCGGTAAATTTATGAATGCTTGTTTATTTTTGACCACTCTTATTCCCTCTGTCAGGTATGTTGCCTAAACCCGGTATATTTCCGGGAGGGCCTCCCCCGATATTGCCGTTAAACAAGTTCTGAAGTATCTGCTTTGCGGGGATATTTCCCTCCATTTGCCTTGCCACTCCTTCAATCACAGATGCTGCCGGTAGTTGGCTTCGCATTTGAGCTGCTCGCAGCGCCGCCGGTAGTCTTTGCAGTTCATCGGCTCCGAAACCTCCTTTAAGTGCCCTGACTATCAGTTTCCCTGAGGCATCAGGTTGACTTGAAGCATTCGGGAGGGCCGGAAGGATACCCATCGCGACAATGATATCTTTGGGCGTAGCAATTGCAAGTAAAGACTGATCGCTGATTTGAGACAGAATATTGCTTACTGCTTCAGGCGATACATTTCGAATAATAGATTTTGAGGTAACTTTGGTCATTTTAGTCCGAAACTCGTCTTGGGCCATGCCCCCTTCAGTACGATTGATCATTTGCTGTATCTCAGGCCGGCCCATCCACTCATCTATCACACCGGCAGATTTTACAACACTTTGTTGAATATGATTAACAACGGGAATGATACGGTCCCCTGAAATGCCTTTTGATATGCCCTCCAGTGCCTTCTGAATCACCATGTTCGCCGGTAAGCTTTGTTCTGACATTGCGATTGCCGTTCCAACAATCTTCCTGAAGTGTTGTTCGCTGATGTTCTCTGCCTCCAGCCCGCTTTGAAGCTCAGCCAGTAATGCTGATTCAACTCCCAATTCTTGCGCTCTTTGAACGAGCCCAGAATTGCCCTCCTGTGCATAAGAGGTACCTGCAACGGTTACCAGCAGTAAGGCGGTACAAAGTGCCCAAATTATCTTTTTATAAGTTTCCATAATGTTGATTTTTTATTCGACCAGTAAAACTGCATTCTCGCTTCCAAATCCATCGCTCACTGTATAAATATCATCAGCAAATTTCAGCCATTCTTCTGTATTGCCCTGAACTCTGAGAATTTTATACTCATAAGCTCCGACGGATAACATCAGTTCTGTGCTGTACAGATTATCTGATTGTTCACTAAGGGGAATTCCTGCCCTATTCCAATTATTGAAATCACCAACCACGTATAAGCGGCCTTCTCCCGAGTAATGAATTCGCACTTGCTGGCTGTCTTCATTCAGATTCCACTCGGGAGAAATTATTTTTTTATCGTTTCTGAATTCTGGTTCAAAGCTAAATCTTAGGCCTCCTGATACTTGATAATCGGTTACATCCGGTTGTGAAGCGGCTGAATTAAAATATAGACCTTCCGCCTCAGCAAAGAGTGTAAACTGCTCATTAACCGGTACTGAACTGTTGATCCCGAATCGTAAAATCCGGTTAGTATTCGTTTCTGTATATGAGGTTGAAGATCCTGGCCCCGCCGGGGGAAATCCTGCCGGAGGCCCTCCTCCACCGGTTGTTACAGTAGATTCATACTGGTATTGCTGCAATCCAAAAGTGAATGTAACCGCAGAACCGTTTCGGAAGTGATAACCCGCTCCTGCCTGCCCGTTAAATCCTGTTTGTATTGACGGCAATGTATTAAGGCTTCCATATAAACCTGCTGTTAATTGCCAGCGGTAGCTGGGCCAGACCTCAAACTCTAATCCATACAAATCAAAACGACTGTACCCGTTTTGCTCATCAGCATAATCCTGATAGCTTCTGAAGCTCGAACCCGCTTTAAATCTCATCAAGGTAAATGGTGAAATAAACCAAGTTATTTTCGGCTGAATCCATGTTAAGGTCCGGCTATACGAGCTGCTTAAGTAACTCGCGCCTGTATTAATCCCCAAACTTAAGCTGCTTGTCAAGCGGTAATTATAATTAATCAGGCCTAAACCGCCCTTTAAAGGATCGGTCTGACTATTAAAGATAGGTTCATACAAAAACCCACCGGTAACAGACACAGAATGGTTATTTTTATACCAATAAGTTTGGCCTAAGAGTGACGTGAAGTTATAAGCTGATTCTAATCCTGAATTCCACTCCGATAAAAACGGATTTAAATAGCTGTTTGTAGAATAGCCTACCTGCGTATTCAGCGATATGACGGTCTGCCACTGTTGACTTCGGCCAACGGTTGCTGCAACACAAAGAATTATAGCTAACAGGATAAATCTCATAAGTAGATAACCGCATTTTTGTTACCGAATCCGTCACTGCGATGCACCATTGCCAGCGGATCCGTTACCCATTCACTTCCGTTTCTAACAAACATATAGTTATGCTCACCGCGGCTCATGGTAACCAAGCCGGTCCAGATTTTCTTACCATTGACCACTTGTTTTGACAGTTCTATAGGCTCCCAATTGCTAAAATCCCCCGCTACGGCAACCGATTCTGCCTTTTCATCAAAATATATAAACCGGAGCATCACTTCTGTTGCGGTTGAAGATACCTGCTGAACGGAATTCTCTAAATTAGCAATCTGAAGGAACTGCGCTTTATCCTGCTTCTTGAATGGCGAATACGAAAGGAATCCGATAATCAATAAAACCGTGGCAACGGCATAAACCGGCCGCCACTGGAGCGGCTGCGGTGCCCAGAGCTTTTTTAGCCAGTTCCAAACTGTTGATTCCCGAACCGCTTTTTCCTCTTTTTGAGCTATAAGGTTCATAACCCCTTCAGAGAAACCTTCAGGCACAGAACTATTCTCCCAGGCAGATTCGCCCAAAAAGACACTGTTGAGTTTGTATTCAAAATGCAACATCGAGCGCAGATCTTCATCATCTGCAATCATATGCAAGACCTTTCGTTCTTTATCGGCATCCAGCTCACCGTTCAAATATCTGTAAATCAATTCGTCTTTAGTCATAATGATTCAGCTATTTTTTTCTATAAAGACTTTCAATTCTTTCTTAGCCCTATAAACACGGACTTTCAAAGCACTTTCGGAAACTCCCAGCCTGCTTGACATCGCTTTATACGTCATTCCCGACTCGTATTTCATCAGAAAAGCTTCAGCATAATCGCTTGTAATTTTATTAAGGCCTTCTCTCATTATCATAATCCATTCGTTAGTTTCCATATTGTGATCCGGTGCCTTTTGATACTCCATCTGTTGCTCAAGATCATATTTACTTATCTCACTGAAAGACTTGTTTTTTCTGCGAATATTCTTCGCGTAATCCCTGCAATGATTCTTGGCAATCATATAAAGCCAGGAAGAAAAACGTGACTTTTCATTAAATGAAGGCAAGCGCTCATATGTTTTTACAAAAATTTCCTGTGCCAATTCCCTGGCATCATCTTCCTTATCAACAAAACCGTTAACTATATGAAATACCATAGGTGCAAAACGATCAACAAGAACACGATAATGATCCCGCTTACCGTTCAGAATATCACGCACCAGCCGAATTTCGTTTTTATGATTTTCCATTCTTTATACTTGTCTGCAGATAGCCAACCCTAAAATAAACATTACGCCTTAAACTCCAGACCGTTTTTCAGCATTATCTGCTTATATGACGACTGTCATCACTAAAGGTTACTGAATTTTATAATTGATTTAGCTCTTTCCCGAAACGTTTAGCTCTTCTAATGAATTAATAGTATATCGAAACAAAACTATTGATTTAAAATTGGGGATATTTTGCCGCAGTCGTTTGAGGATATTTTGAGCTCTCTGCCGGATATCGAAAAAGAAGTCCGGCAGTTGAAGGAGATTTTACTGGCGAATTTGGTGATGCTGGGTGAAATTCCCGCGCCCACGTTCAATGAAGGTAAACGGATTGAATTTTTAACAAATCGTTTTAAAGAAGCTCAAATTGCTAAAAATTCGGTAGATGAAGTGGGAAACGGTATTGCCATTTTGAAAGGCAAACAAAATAGTCAAAATATTCTAATAGCAGCTCACGCCGATACTGTTTTCGGCACCAATGTTGACCATACTATTAATGTTCAGCCCGAAGTAGTAACAGGTGCCGCCGTAGCAGATAACAGCCTGGGACTTGCTGTGCTGGCTTCTCTGCCCAACATTCTTGAAAAACTTGATATTCGACTCAAACATAACCTCATCCTGTTGGGAGATACCCGAAGCCTGGGCCGCGGAAATCTGGAAGGTTTGCGTTTTTTTCTCTCTAATTTCGGCCGCCCCATTTTTGCCGGACTGGTTATTGAAGGCATCGAAGTAGGCCGATTGAGCCATACATCAATCGGAATGAAACGCGGTGTGATTCATTGCCAAGTACCCGAAACCTACGACTGGTCCCGCTTCGGTGACGCCAGCGCCATTTTAACGGTAAATGAAGTTATCAATCGAATTAATGAAATTAAACTGCCCCAGCGCCCGCGCACCAGTATTGTGATGGGTTCAATGAACGGGGGAACTTCATTCAACACCACTGCCTTAAATGCTACCTTGCGTTTTGAGGTTCGGTCAGAATCATCCGAAATGGTTCAAAATATTCATCAGAGATTACAGGAAATTGTGGATGAAGTATCGTCCCGTAGCGGCGACAGTATTGATATGGATATTTTCGCTCAGCGGGAACCGGGCGGCATTTCTTTCTCTCATCCCCTTGTCCGCAATACGCGTGAAATCATGCACCACCTCAATATTGAACCGCGTCCCGGGCCAAGCACATCCGAGCTATCTGCTTTGATCGATCATAAAATTCCATCCCTCACATTAGGTTTAACGCATGGTGACCATATCAATGAGACCAAACAAAGTATAAGAATTGACCCGATTTACTCAGGTATCGCGCAAATCATCGGCACTTTATTAGCAATTGACGGAGGCTACTGTGAAGAAGATTAGTGAATGGATCAACAATAACACCTATCATCATTCCCAATTTTGGGATCTTAAAAAGTTGGTTGAAGAAAAAGAGAAACAAAATTTAAAAATCTCTCTTTGCCTGCCCACGCTGAATGAAGAAAAAACCATCGGTAAGGAGGTCATCATCTTTAAATCGGAATTAGTAGACCGCTATCCTCTGCTTGATGAAATAGCCGTTATCGATTCCGGCTCGGATGATGATACTTTGGAAATTGCCAAAAATTTTGGAGCTGATGTTTACCTGGCTGATGAAATTTTGCCCAATATTGAAAAGAAAAAAGGTAAGGGGGAAAATTTATGGAAAGCCATTTACCAGCTTGAGGGCGACATCATTGTCTATGTTGATGCGGATATCAGCAACATTCATCCACGGTTTGTGTACGGACTTGTGGCACCACTGATTTATCGTCCCGAAGTGAAATATGTGAAGGCTTTTTATGACCGTCCACTGGCAGTTTCGGGTGGGGTGAGGGCATCGGGCGGCGGACGGGTTACCGAGATTTTAATTCGTCCCCTTTTCTCACTCTACTTCCCCGAACTGACAGGCATCATCCAGCCACTTTCCGGTGAATATGCTGTACGCCGCGATGTACTTGAGAACATCAACTTTCCCATCGGTTATGGCGTAGAAACTTCGCATCTTATTGATGTTTATTACAGAAACGGCTTAAAAGCCTTTGCACAAACGGATCTGGATCAGCGTGTTCATGAAAATAAACCCACGCAAGAACTTGGCAAGATGGCATTTGGGATACTTCAAACCTTTGTAAAGCGGGCAAAAACCTTAGGCGTCGTTAAAGAAGGCCGAAATTTTGAAACAATATTGCGGCAAACACAAGCCAAAGACAATGTTTATGAGCAAATTGAGCTGGAAATCATTGAAGAAGAGCGTCAGCCAATGATAGAAATTGAAGAATATCGTAAAAAATTTAATCGTTCAGATGAACAAGTATGATGAGTCTTACTTTTCAAAGAGTAAAATGAACCTGAAATGTTTTCAATTTATCCAAACTGTCATCCCCCTGCGCCCCCTTCGAAGGGGGACGAATACTCCGCTGACGGTATCAGCGGATAAATCTTTATTAAAGAATCGAATAAATTTAAATTAGGGCTGGTACAAATCAACTGAATTATTATAAATAATACAATTTAATTCCCCCTTTTTCCAAAGGAATCCCTATGGGAGAAGGGGGCGCAGAGGGATGACAGTTTAAGTTAACCTTGTTCAAAATATAAATCTTGAGGCAATTAAATATATGATGAATAAAGAAGACTTTTTAGAACGGATACAAAAACTTACTCATCCCCTCGCTCCTGTTTCTGTCAATACTGAACCGCGGCTTCATAAACTTAACAACATACGCTGCATAGCTTTTGATTTCTATGGAACCATGTTCATTTCTGCCGTGGGAGACATTGGCATTGATGAAGAAAAGGAAGAAAGTAATGCGGACTATTTTGCCGAAGCCCTTGAGAGCAGCGGATTCACTCTTCGGCAAAATGATGCCGCCAAAAGAGGCATCCAAATTTTTGATGAGACAATCAGTACTCATATCGAAAGGGCAAAAAATGACGGGATTGACTATCCCGAGCCGGTAATAACAGCTGTTTGGCTGGATGTTTTGACCAAACTGTTGAATGAAAAACTTATAGAGGGCAATATTTCTGAGGAAGTAGCTATGCAGTTTGGGATTGAGTTCGAATTTCGGGTAAATGATGTTTGGCCTGTCCCCGATTTAAAGCCGGTACTCAATAAACTTCTGGAGCGGAATTTAAAGTTGGGCATCATCTCGAATTCTCAGTTTTACACTCCCCTGACTTTTGAAGCTGTTTTAGGGAAATCTCCCGCTGAATTTGGATTTGATCCCGATTTACTGATTTGGTCCTATGAATCGGGACGAAAAAAGCCTTCTCCCGATTTTTATCGTCTTTTTAACCGGGCTACAGAAAAGAAAAACATCAGTCCCGAAGAAATCCTTTTTGTGGGGAATGATATTCGAAAGGATATTCAGCCTGCTAAAGAAGTCGGAATGAAAACGGCGCTTTATGTCGGGGACCGGCGTTCAGTCCGCCACGAAGACCATGAGTTAAAACTGCCTGAATTTATGGCTGACATTGTTATTGATGATTTGAAGCAACTGCCGGAGTGTTTGTAACTTTCTACAACGCCAACCAAACTAAAAACTGGTGCGAGCGTCTCGCTCGTAACGATGGCACAAGCGAGACGCCTGCGCCGGTAAGATGGGCAAAATTAAGTAACATCATGACAGCTTTTTTAAAAAATGGATATTACAACTCCAGCCAAACGGTTTCAAAGGCATCTAAAGTAAGTTCTTGTTGAAGGGAACTGGTTTTACCGTCTAACAAATTCACTAACTCCGGTTCATCATTGGTATAGCTTTTAAACTCTTCAGCAGGAATTGTTTGCTCCTTAGATGTAATATTGCTGATACAGAGAACAGCTTCATTTTCATCAACCGAGAACCGGTAAATACCAAAGAATTTATCACCCAGGTTAACCACCTTCTGCCCGGCACGGGGACTAAAAGCAGAGTGTTGTTTTCGGATATCCAACAACTCCTTAAACTTTTTCAACATAAAATGAGTAGGGCTGGCGGAATCATCCAGATTCCTATGTAACTCATCATACCGCCACTGCTTACGATTTATAGCACGTTTTTCGCCGGTTTCAGCTACTCCATCAACATAATTGTGAGTAGCGGTAAGATTATGAAAATAAATTGCAGGCACCCCTTTTAAGCTCAGAGTGATAATTTGCGAACACAGAAAACGTTTAATTTGAAGATCAGAGTTTTCTATATCCGGATCTGCAAATGCATCGTAATAAGTGATATTTAGCTCGTAAGGGCTTTGAGAGCCATCAGAATTCGCTTTATAAGAGACAAATCCCCCGCGTTCTTCAGTGCTTTTAATTAAATACTCAAAATCTTTATTGGGAACCAGTCCTTCGAGAGGACGAACGCCAATGCCATCATGAGAGGCCGTGAAATTGAAATAAGTACAACCTCCGGGCGGCTCGGGCAAATTTGCTGCCCATTTACTTAAGTAGTGTGCATTTTCGGTTAAAATAGCATGAAGCAGCAGCGGCGGCAGGCTGAACTGGTAGACCATATGAGTTTCATCACCATCACCAAAATAACTGATGTTTTCTTCGAAAGGTACGTTTGTTTCGGTGATGAGCTTGGCTTCTGGATCAATATAATCCGTAAGATCCCGGAAAAGTTTTACCACCTGGTGTGTTTCATTCAAGTGAATGGATTTCGTTCCTATTTTCTTCCATAAATAAGCGATGGCATCCAGGCGAATCAGCTTTACCCCTTTGCTCAGATAAAATAAAAAGATATCAATAAACTCAAGCAGTACATCGGGATTTGTGAAATCAAGGTCAATCTGATCATCACTAAAAGTAGTCCACACATAACGAAGTCCGTCATGCGTTTTTACTGATGTCAGCAAGGGTGAACTGCGCGGGCGAACCGCCATTGAAAGGTCGGTGGTGGGATCCATTTCAATAAAATAATCTTTGCCCGGGCCCTCTCCTTTTTGATAATTTTCGAACCAGGTGCTGTAGCGTGAAGTGTGATTTATCACCAAATCAACCATCACCCGGTATTTATGAGTGAGGTCTTCGATATCATCCCAGTTACCGAGGTCGTCCCTTACATCTTTGTAATCAATAACCGAAAATCCCCTGTCTGATGAACTCGTAAAAAACGGCAAAATATGAACCGCGCTGATAGAATCGCCAAGATGCCTGGTAAGGAAATCTGCCAGCGTTTGCAGCTTATCTCTCCTGCCATTTTGAGGTAGAATAACATCTCCATAAGTGATCAAAATCACATCATTCTGGCTCCACTTTCTTGATGCTGATGGTGTTTCCGGAATCCGAAATCCATACTTTTGTATCAGTTTTTGAACTCTTGCCGATAACTCAGCGGCACGTTCAGAACTGTACAAAAATTCCATCCGGTTCTGTATTTTAGTATCAAAGTTCATGGAAAAACATAGAATTTGTAGTTGATTTGATTACACGCTTGTAAAATAAGTTATTCATAGTCGAATTTAAAGCTATAGTTCCAATATTTTTAATAATTTAGCCATAAGTCTAATTTTTATAATTCTGCATTTTGGCTAAGTTTTTGTGATACATGAAGATTTAAAAATACTGGTTGAAAAATTTATTTTTTTTCCTCTGTTATCCCCCGTGTCCCGGGAAGCTGAATGACTACTTTTAGGAAAACGCTAAGCTTACTCTATGATTTTAAAAACCTAAACAGCTATTTTTTGCCACTATTGTTGACTTGTTTTTATAAACTATTTTAAAAATAATTTCATTTTTCACAGTAGATTAAATTACCAGAAACAACTCTGTCTGACTAAATCAGTACTCCCTTGGAGACTAAGTATCTTACTTAGGATTTTATGGAAACTTAAGTCCCCTTAGTAAAGGCAAAAACAAAAGAGGGATTGTTCATATAACGCCGTAAAATTTTCAAGTTTAACCGTTCAACGTTTAAACATAATAAACTAAGTCTTTAAGATGTTTGCTGTAGACTAAAAACGATTAGACTCAGAATATATTTATGTATCTAAATGAGTAATTCTTACCTTTAGGCTTAGAGAAAAAAGTTTGGGTTTCCAACTAAAAGTGTTAAATAAGAGTTAAGACATCAAATCAGCTTCTCTTCTATGGACCGCGAAGCATTTCAAGAACGATTTGGACTTATAGGCGAATCTGCTGCATTAAAGCAGGTTATTGATAAAATTATTCAGGTAGCTGATACCGATATCACCGTACTTTTAAAGGGTGAAAGTGGTGTGGGTAAAGATATTACTGCCAAAGCCATTCACTCTATAAGTCATCGCAAACATAACAATATGGTTATCGTAAATTGCGGTGCCATTCCCGAAGGTATTATTGAAAGTGAATTATTTGGTCATGAGAAAGGAGCTTTTACCGGTGCTCATGAAGCGCGCGAAGGATATTTTGAAAAAGCCAATGGCGGAACCATTTTTCTTGATGAAATCGGCGATACTCCCGCTAATATCCAGGTAAAGTTATTGCGGGTGCTCGAAACCGGTGAGTATTTTCGGGTAGGCTCCAGCAAAATGCGCAAGACTGATGTTCGTGTAATTGCCGCTACCAATAAAGATTTATGGCAGCTTGTTGAAGAAGAATCATTCCGTGAAGATCTTTATTACCGGCTTGATACGGTAAAAATAAAACTGCCACCGCTCAGAGAACGTCCCGAGGATATCATTCCTATATTTCGGACTTTTGTTACGCAGTTTTCTGCCAAATACGATTCTGTTTTTAAAGGTTTCTCGGATGAAGCCAAAGAGCTTCTCGTCTCCTATCGCTGGCCGGGTAATGTACGTGAACTTCGGAATGTAGCCGAACAACTGGTGGTGCTGGAAAAGTCACAATTTATTGATACCGAAAAGCTTCAAAAGTATCTTAAAGGCCGCCAACATACCGGGTCGGCAGACAATCTGCCCGTTTTATCCGATCGCCAGGGCCGGGAAAGTTCGAATGGCAGGCTGGGTGATGATGAACAGAAGCTGGTTTACCGCGCACTCGTTGAGCTAAGGAATGATATCAGCGATCTAAAAAAAATGCTGGGTACTTTTCTATATTCAACCTTTTCACAAAAAAATCTGAAGGCACTGCCACAGAATATTCAGGATGAAGTAGAACACAATAATCGCTCGAATACAGAGTTTGGTGATGCTGCCGCCAAGGATATTGGTATTCACTCTTTTACCGAAGCTGATATTTCAGAAGAACAAGACAATGATGAAGACAGCGTATTTTCAGAATTCTTTAATACCGGTGACATTCCTTCTATCGAAAATACCGAACGTTTTTTAATTGAACAGGCGCTTCGTAAATTTGACGGAAACCGCCGCAGAGCGTCAGAAGCCCTTGGCATAAGCGAACGAACTTTGTATAGAAAACTTGATCAGTATGGGTTACAATAAACCGGGAAAATTTTGTCTGTTTCTGCTTATCATTCTTTCCTTTTCAGGCTGCTTTCGGTATAGCTTTACAGGGACTTCAATTCCTGAAAACGTAAACTCCATCTATATTCCTTTTTTTGCCAATCAGGCTTCGGGTGCGGTGAGTAATTTGAGTGATTTACTGAATGAAGCTCTGATTGACCGTTTTATCAACCAGACCGGCTTGCAACTTTCTGACTCACGTGCCACTGCCGATGCTATTTTAGAAGGTTCCATCGTCAGCTACAGTAACGAAGCATTCAGCATTACCGGTAACGAACAAACCAGTTTAAATGAAGTGACTATCGGCGTGCGGGCGACTTTCCAATACACCGATCAGGATGAACCCGAGTGGACTTCATCCTTCACCGGTGCTGCAACCTACGATACCAATGAAAATCCCCTTCAGGGTGAACTGAATGCCGCCCAGGAGGCTTTAGATCTGATTGCTAATAATATGTTTAATGATGCGGTAAGTAATTGGTGATGGGATGAATTGTCGAATTGTTGAAGGGTTGAATTATTGATTTTAATTCCTTCAATAATTCTACCATTCAATCATTTAATTGGTGGTTGTTAACATCATTTATTTTTTATAATTATTATCATCTGTACGGGAATTCCAATAAAAGCACATGCCCCAATTACCATTTGATATACCAAAATCGCTAAATTCTTATGCTGAGCATTTTGAGGATGATCCCGTTAAGGCTACTGCACGCTTAAAAAAGCAGTTAAAAAAACGCGGACATGATGCGGTGGGGCATTTTCTTCTGGCCTGGTTTTATCACCTCCGGGACATGAATGAAGAAGCCGTGGATGAAGCCCTGATCGCAAAAATTTATGCCCCGGGAAGCCCTTTTTTTCAAAAGCTACATTACTATTTAAGTCACCCTCAAACCTTTCAGGCCTGGACCCCCAAATCTTCCGCTTCATACAAAAGAAAACCCTCTGCCTCTAATAAAAAGCCGGGTCCTGTTTTAAAAAACTTGGATTCGCTAATCTCCAGGCTTTCAGCAGTCGAATCAAAGGGAATTCGTATGCCTGATTTTCCCGAAGGAGAAGTTCCCGAAAATGATGTTACAGATAATGTTGATGATATTGTATCAGAAACGCTGGCACTAATTCATGAAAAGCAGGGAAAGATTGAAGACGCTATCCGCACCTTCCAGCGTCTCAAGAAATTAAATGGAGAGAAAAAAGATTTTTATAACCAGCAGATTTCCCGGTTGCAGGAACAAAGAAAACAACAGCAAGCAGAAGGGTAAAAGGATTTTTACGTCGGGCTTGTGACCTTGTTTACCCCTAAATCCCCTAAAGGGACTTTTGAATTCCTGATTAATGCCGCCCCGAAAGATCGGGGCGGCATTTCGATATCCTTAAGCGAACTTCACAAAAGGATTTGCTCCCTTCTCGTGCCTGATTGTAGTTTCCGGCCCGTGTCCCGGGTAAACGACCGTTTCATCAGGCAAGGTGTACAGGTGCTCAAGAATGGACGTTTCCAGCATTTCAAAACTTCCTTTGTAAAGATCCGTTCGTCCGATGCCTTCTTTAAAAAGCACATCACCCGCAATCAACACCTGATCCTTTCTGTTATAAAGAGAAACATGATCGGGTGAATGGCCGGGAGTAAAGAGAATATCAAAGGTAAAGTTGCCAATAACCCAGCCGGCCTGAGCTTTAAGCGGTTTAGGTTCGAGTGAAAGGTTTCCTGCCTGAATGCCAAACATTTTTGCCTGAGATGGAAAATTTTCCCACAAGTAACGGTCTTGATCACTCAAAAATACCGGTACTTCAAAATCTTCCAAAACCCTCGAAAGCCCGAGTACATGATCAACATGCGCGTGAGTGAGAACCACGGCCTTCAACTCCACTCCCTCTGACTGAATTTTAGATTTCACCTGTTCATATTCCTGTTTATCAGAAAATCCCGGATCGATGAGCAAAGCTTCATCCCCTTCAATTAATAAATAGGTATTTTCTGCAAAAGGGCCAACGGTAAAGCGGTGAATATTCATACGAAATTTTATTATGAAATTGTTATCTCGTTCCCACAGTCTCTGCGGGAACCCGTGCGCGTATCGAGAGTGCGTTCCGACGCAGAGCATCGGAACGAGATAATTTGGTAACTATGTATCCGTGTGCGTATTGGTTTTTCTTACGTAAAACGAAATACACATTACGGCTATAAAAAAAGGATGCACACCATTACGGGCATGCATCCTTTAAATTCAAATAATTTCAAAAATTTAGCCTTTTCCGTAACGCTTCTTGAAGCGATCAATACGGCCGGCTTTCTTCTGAAAGTTCATATTACCTGTGTAGAAAGGATGATTTTTTGAATCAACCTCGCTACGATAGGTTCCGTCTTTGGTATCCATCGTGCTGCGTGTGGTAAACTCGGTACCATCACTCATTACAACAGTAATTTCGCTATAGTCCGGGTGAATTCCTTTTTTCATAGTAAAAAACTCTTTTTGCCTTTAATTTATAGATGCCAAATATATAACTAATTGCTTACTTTTTCAACGGTATTGATTGTTGTTTGTTGTAGTGGTTAGTTGGAAAAACATACGCTTAACAGGCAACTAACAATCAATTAGCCGTTAAAATCATCAAAGTCATCGAGATCCCCCATGGATCCCAGCATACTGCCGAGCATGTCAGAATAGGACCTTGAATCGTCTAAATCTTCCTTGCCAAGCATCGATTTTTGATGGAGTGCTTCGATCACAAAATCCATCATTACGTACTTTTCCTGCTTATTTTTTGCATCAAAGTGTTTTTCAATGACTTGCTCAAGCCCGTCTACTTTTTGAAGTGCTTTTCGATACTCGGACTGGCTCATATTATCCATTAATTCAAGCGTATTTCCACCAGTAAACCAATCAATAACAGGTTTATAAATGCTCGATTTTTTTTGCCTTTTTTGCTCCTCAGGATCGGGAAAATGCCGGACAAATGTTTTTTTAATGGCTTTTCCGATGATGTGCTTGGCCACATTTAAAGCTCCCTCCTGTTCGCCTTCATAAACCAGTTCAAGTTTTCCGGTTAATGCAGGAACGGTATGAAAAACATCCGTGATACGAACGGCCGCTGTATCTTCTCCACTCAGAATGGCACGACGTTCGGCTGATGAAATTAACTGCTCCATGGCAGTGATTGTCATTCGTGTAGAAACCCCGCTTTTTTGATCGATATATTCTGACTCTCGTGCCTCAAAAGCCATTTGTTCAAGCAGTTCTTTTATCAATCCCGGAACCGTAACCTTTACCGTACCATTTCGATTTATCCAGGCCTCTTGCTCCGTAATTTTCATGCCAATATCGACTTCACGCGGATAGTGCGTTAGAATTTGTGAATCAATGCGGTCTTTAAGCGGGGTGATGATACTGCCGCGATTGGTATAATCTTCAGGGTTAGCGGAAAAAACCATCAGTACATCAAGAGGAATGCGTACGTTGAAACCGCGGATTTGAATATCCCGCTCCTGCATTATGTTAAGCAATGCCACTTGAATGCGCGGTTGCAGATCGGGTAATTCGTTAATAGCAAAAATACCGCGATTCGTGCGGGGGACAAGTCCGAAATTGATAACTTCTTCATCAGCCAGCGCCAGTTTTTTTGCTGCTGCTTTAATGGGATCAATGTCCCCGATTAAGTCTCCCACTGCAGTATCGGGAGTTGCCAGTTTTTCCCCATAGCGTTTGCTGCGGTGGATCCAGCGAACAGGCGTTTCATCACCCTGCTGCTGTACCATCTCCCGGCCCTGTTTTGAAATAGGATTAAAAGGATCATCATTAATCTCAGAACCTTCAATAACCGGCATATACTCATCCAAAAAAGTAACCAGCTGTCGCAAAATCTTTGTTTTTGCCTGTCCCCTCAAACCCAGTAAAACAAGATCGTGCTTTGCCAGTAAAGCATGCTGCAATTGTGGGATGACAGATTTCTCATAACCCATGATGCCCGGAAAAAGCGGCTGTTTCGAACGTAGCTTGTCGATCAAATTTCGACGTACCTCTTCTTTTACAGAAACTGATTCCCATCCTGCTTCTTTAAGCTCGCCGAGAGTTTTAATGCTTTGAACATCACCCATGAAAAAATATCTTTATTGTTATTCTCAGTTCGATAACTGAATCAATCTCTTTATCATTTCATTGAGGAAGACGTTTTTCACAGCAGTAAATGATGATAAAAATCTATACCAAAAAGATATTTTTCATTACTTTTTTAAGAAAATCTGCAAAACGAACTTGAATATTATCTCATAAATGATTAGATACTAAGCAATGAAAGCGCTTACATTTGTTTCAATAATTTATATATTAGAAGAAACAAATCGGGTTTAACTAATAAAGGGGAAGAACGGGGTAACTCAATAAAGAGTCAAAAAATACTTCGCTTTTTCTTTACAGAAAGATTCAAAATCAGTGTGTTCAGCAACAGTAACCACCCGAAAATATCTAAAATTATCGAAGTATTTTACATTGCTTAGAATGCCTCATTGTCTAAATCTTAAATTTAATTTTATGATGCCAATAAAAAAGTTACTCATTACTTCATGCCTAATTGTAGGTATGGCAGTTCCCGGCCTTGCCCAAATAACCGTGTCAGGAACGGTTACCGATGCTACAGACGGACAAACATTACCCGGAGTTAATGTTGTAGTGAAAGGAAATCCAACGATGGGTACCGCCACAAACAGAAATGGATTTTATTCAATATCAGTGCCATCGGCTGAGGATACACTGATTTTTTCATTTGTGGGGTACTTAAGCCGGGAAGTTCCCATTCAGGGCCGCGCAAATATTGATGTATCCCTTTCCCGAAACGTACAGCAACTGGAAGATGTAGTTGTTATCGGTTATGGTACTCAGGAAATTGAAGATAATACCGGGGCTGTAACGGCAGTTAGTGCGGCTGATTTTAATGAGGGAGCCATCACTTCTGTCGGAGAATTATTCCGCGGTAAAGCGGCAGGTATCATAGTTACTTCTAATAGTGGTGCTCCCGGCAGTGGCGCGACTATTCGTATTCGCGGCGGGTCATCACTCTCTGCAAGCAATGCGCCCTTATACGTTGTTGACGGCGTTCCCCTCAGTGGCGGTACTATTGACGGCATGAGAAATCCCCTGAATACCATCAATCCAAGCGATATCGCTTCAATCAGTATATTAAAAGATGCTTCCGCCACGGCTATTTATGGCTCACGTGCATCCAACGGCGTTATCATCATTACTACAAAAGAAGGAAGCGCAGGACAACCGTTTTCTATCACTTATACCGGTAAAGCATCTTATCAAACAGTTGTGAACCATCTGGATGTACTTTCTGCTAATGAATTACGCACGGTTATTGAAAATAAATTCGGCGAAAACGGCGCTCAATATTTAGGTAATGCAAGCACAGACTGGCAGGATAGAATTTATCAAAACGCCTTTAGCCAGGATCATAACATAAGTGCCAGTGGATCAATTGATAAATTAAAGCTTCCTTACCGAGTTTCATTTGGTTTTGCGGGTAATTCGGGAATTTTGCGGACCTCTCAAATGAATCGCCTCACAGGTTCTATTGCCTTAAACCCAACCTTCTTTAATGATCAATTGAAAGTGGATATTAACTTAAGAGGCATGCAGGTCAAAAATCAATTTGCCAATAAAGGGGCTATCGGGTCTGCAGTGCGCTTTGATCCCACTCAACCGGTAATGGTAGATACAACCGGTGCTCCTTTCGGCGGTTATTACACCTGGGTTAATGCATCGGGACAACGTATTCCTATCGCCCCGGCAAATCCGGTTGCTCTTTTGGAACAGACGGATGATCAATCAACCGTGTATCGTTCTATAGGTAATGTAAAATTTGATTATGCCATGCCTTTCGTCCCCAATTTGAGCGCCACTCTCAATTTAGGGTACGACTATTCTAAAGTCGGCAATGGGTTATACTTAGTTCCCGAAAGTGCCGCTTTTGCCGATAACGGTTCTACAGCTACCGGTACCCGTCGTGAATACGACCAAACAAAAGAAAATGAACTGTTAGACTTTTATTTGAACTACAGCAAAGAGCTTTCATCTATAGAAAGTACCCTTGACTTTACCGGCGGTTATTCATGGGAGCATCACTACTCCCGGGGCTCTGCCTATGCAACCAATTTTGACCGGGCTGATACAACCGTAGTTTACCAAGACACTGATTACGAAACAGAATATTATCTTGTGTCTTTCTTTGGCCGTGTAAATTATGCTTTTAAAGATAAATATCTTTTGACTGCCACCCTCCGTCAGGACGGAACATCACGCTTCTCTCCCGAAAGCCGCTGGGGATTGTTCCCCTCAGCAGCATTTGCATGGAAAATTCATCAGGAACCTTTCATGCAAGGAATTGAAGGTTTAACTCAATTAAAGCTCCGCTTGGGGTATGGTGTTACAGGCCAGCAACGAATTGGCCAGGGTGATTATCCTTATCTGGGACTATATACCTACAGTGAGCCCACTGCTCAATATCAATTCGGAGATGAATTTGTTACTACACTTCGTCCCGAGGGTTACAATGCCAATTTAAAATGGGAAGAAACAACAACGTATAACATCGGTTTAGACTACGGCATTTTGAATGATCGTATCTATGGTTCTATCGATGCTTATTATCGCGAAACCACCGATCTTTTAAATGTTATTCCTGTTCCTGCCGGCACAAACTTTACCAACCGGGTTCTTTCTAATGTTGGTACACTGGAAGTCAAAGGACTTGAATTTAATATAGTCGGACGCCTTATTTCATCCAAAAACACCTATTGGGAAGTAGGCCTTAATGCTTCACATAATGTGAATAAAATCACGAAGCTAACTACTGTTACCGATCCTGATTATGTAGGAGTTGAAACGGGAGGCATTGCAGGTGGTACCGGTAACAGCATTCAGATCCACAGCGTCGGCTATCCACGTAACTCCTTCTATGTTTATGAGCAGGTTTATGATGCCAATGGAAATCCCATCGAAGGCTTGTATGTAGACCGAAACGACGACGGCATCATAAATGAGAGTGATAAATATCGTTACAAAGATCCTGCTGCTGATTTAACTCTGGGAATTTCCTCTCGTTTCGAATATAGAAACTGGGATGCTTCTTTCTCTGGCAGGGCAAAAATTGGGAACTATGTCTATAACAACGTAGCCTCTGATAATGCCTATTTCGGTGACTTATTATATTCTCAATTTACGAGAAATGCGCTCACTTCTATAACTGAGACCAGCTTTTATAATGCTCAGTACCATTCTGATTACTATATAGAAAATGCATCATTCTTTAGAATGGATAACATTACAGTGGGATATACCTTCAACAACTTATTGGAAGGAACAAGATCGCTAAGAGTTTCAGCCACTGTGCAGAATGTTTTTGTGATAACCGAATACAGCGGACTCGATCCTGAGGTGTTTGGCGGTATAGATAACAATATTTACCCACGGCCTCGCACATTTGTACTGGGATTAAGCCTCAACTTATAATCGAAATTATTTAAACCTGAAGATTATGTTTACCAATAAAAATAGAATATTATCGATAGCGCTGATCGCTGTTGTGGCAGCTTTTATCACCTCATGTGTTCAAAGCTTAAATACAGAGCCTCTGGATGATGATGTACTAACTTCGGCTTCTGTTTATGAAACACCAGAAGATTATCGACAGGTATTGGCAAAACTGTATGCCGGTTTTGCGGCTACCGGTCAGCGAGGCCCCGCCGGTGATGCGGACATTCAGGGAATTGATGAAGGTTTTTCAAGCTATATTCGTCAATATTTCACCGCCCAGGTAATCCCAACAGATGAAGCCGTTATTGCATGGAGTGATCCCGGCCTGCCCGCTTTTAACACCCAATCCTGGGGAGCGGCCAACGACTTTGTAATGGGTATGTACAGCCGCATTTATTATGAAATTGCCCTGACCAATGAGTTCATTCGTAACGCAAAAGGAAAGGATAGTGAAGTTATTCAGGGTTACTTGGCAGAAGCCCGTTTCCTTAGAGCACTAAGCTA
This sequence comes from Balneolaceae bacterium, assembly GCA_036381435.1. GTDB lineage: Bacteria > Bacteroidota > Rhodothermia > Balneolales > Balneolaceae > Fodinibius. The sequence continues at coordinate 23,415 of DASVCW010000022.1, forward strand.
CTGGCATGCGCTTGACCTCTACGGCGGAGGCATACCGTTTGTTACCGAAGAAGACGGAGTGGGTGCCTACTTGCCCGAACCAGCAGACGCAGCCACCATCTTTTCATTTATCGAAAGCGAGTTAAAAGCTATAGAAAGCCAACTTCCTGCTCCACAGCAAAATGAGTACGGACGGGCTGACCGTGCTGCCGCCTGGACTCTTCTCGCCAAACTTTATCTGAATGCCGAAGTTTATCTCGGGGAAGATGGAGCGCATTATACTGAAGCAATCACTTATGCTAAAAAAGTGATTGACCAGGGCGGTTATACTTTAGAAAGTAATTATGCAGACCTTTTCCTTGCTGATAATCATACCGCAAATGGTATCATTTTCCCCATTACTTTCGACGGGGTTCATACCAAAACCTACGGCGGCACCAATTTTATTATCCATGCTGCTATCGGTGGTAGTATGGATGCTACTAATTTTGGCGTTGATGGTGGATGGGCCGGCCTTCGGGTAACTCCCGAATTTGTTGCCAAATTTGATCTGGCAAATGATTCAAGAGCCATGTTCTATACCAACGGGCAGACTCTCGAAATTGATGATATTAAAGAGTTCACCAATGGTTATGCCGTTACAAAATGGAAAAATATAACATCTACCGGTGAACCCGGAAAAGTGCCAGCATTTGCCGATACAGATTTCCCCATGTTCCGTCTTGCCGATGTATATCTGATGTACGCCGAAGCTATTTTACAAGGCGGGCAAGGTGGCAGTAAAGCCGAAGCCCTCCAGCTTGTGAACGATATCCGGGAGCGGGCTTATGGCGGTGCTTCAGGAAACATTACCATGGCCGAATTAACCCTCGAGTTCATTATGGATGAAAGAGCCCGGGAGCTTTACTGGGAAGGCCATCGCAGAACCGACCTCATTCGTTTCGGAAAATTTATTGACGATTACAAATGGGCTTGGAAAGGAGGAACGCAGGAAGGAAGTGCCACACACAAGCGCTACAAGCTTTATCCCATCCCGGCGTCAGAAATTAACTCGAATCCCAACCTGACGCAAAATCCGGGTTATTAATTATAGACTTTAAAATGGATAAGAAAATGAAAACATTTAGCACAAATTTATTTGTTATAGCCATTATTGGTTTTTTTGTCGTTTCATCGTGCGAAAGAGCTGAACTGGGGCCGGTGATAAGCAGCGATCCCGGCGTACCTGCCATTACTTCTCCGGAATCCGGCCAAGGTTATGTTTTAACTGAAGAAACAGCCGAAGATACTTTACTCACACTTCAGTGGACCGAACCTGATTATGGCTTTCCATCTGCCCTTACTTACACTGTTGAAATGGGTGAGGCGGGTGCGGAGTTTGCTGATCCCGTAGAAATAGGTACCACAAATTCAACCTCTTATTCCCTCACAGTCGGGGGAATGAATAACAGAATGCTGGCAACCGGTTACCAATCGGGACAGCAAGCTACTTTTGAATTCAGAGTGGTTGGATCGGTAAATGATTCTTTAGAAGCTAAAGTTTCTGAACCTGTTTCACTAAACTTCACTCCTTATGAAGTCGTAATTGTCTATCCGGAAATTTATGTGGCCGGAAGCTACCAGACCGAGGGTAACTATGGAAATGATTGGACTCCTGAAACTGCTCCTGCCCTGTCTTCAATAGAAGGCAATAATCAATATGAAGGATACATTTATATAGATGCCAGTGACCCTGACAAACAATTTAAGTTTACCGATGAGCGTACCTGGGATATGAACTGGGGCGATAGTGGGGCCGACGGCACCCTCGATCAAAACGGCACCAATATCGCAGTTACCGAGGCCGGTTACTATAAAATCAATGTCGATTTGAGCGCTCTCACCTATACCCTCACTCAAACAACCACCTGGGGTGTTATCGGTGATGCAACGATAGGCGGATGGAACTCAGATCAGGATATGACCTACGACCCGGCTACCAAAGTGTGGACCGTTACCACCGATTTAACCGGCGGTAAATACATAAAATTCCGTGCTAACGATGCCTGGGATTTAAATTACGGTGACAATGAAGGGGACAGAAATTTAGAGCAGGGTGGTTCGGACATTTTGGTTGAAGAATCAGGAAGTTATACCATTACTCTGAACCTTGGAGAAGCTCCTTACAGCTACACCCTTACCAAAAACTAATTTTGTAGCTTTATCAATGATCAAAAAAGCCCGCCATCTGTCGATAGGTGGGCTTTTTATTATCGCTAATGAAGAAAAGAATCTTTCGAACATTAGGTAAGAAAACATTATTCCTTCCTCTTTTCTGAGAAACGTTTTAAAAAAGGGCCGGCGGAATATTTAAGAGCAACAAAAGCATTTTTAATTGCTCAACAAAATAAACAATAACTAAAAAAGGGGTTACTATGTTAAAGTGGTATATGAAATGCCTGTTATCACTGCTGCTAATAACGTTTCTGGTGCAGTGCGAAGGAACGGTAAATAACTTACCGGAAAAAGCTGGCGGCGAATCAGTTAAGACAGCTAAAAAAGCAGCAACCAATTCATCCGGAGTAATGATGCAGGGATTCTACTGGGACGTTCCCGACGGGGGAATATGGTGGAATACCATAAAAGATAAAGCCGATGAACTGGCGGATATGGCGGGAGGATATGGCATCGAGCGAATCTGGTTGCCACCGCCCTCTAAAGCAATGAGCGGCGGGTATTCTATGGGTTATGATCCCGCTGATTATTACGATCTGGGTAACTACTATCAGTATGGAACAACAGAAACACGTTTTGGGTCCAAGGCAGAACTTAAAAGTGCCATATCAACATTAAACGGTTACGGTATTTCCGTGATGGGTGATATCGTTTTAAACCACCGTTCGGGTGGAGATCTTGAATATAATCCTGCAACAGGTACCGAAACATATACCGACTTCAGTAACGTAAAATCGGGCAAGGCTACTTGGCATTGGGATACTTTTCATCCCAATCATGATGATGAAAGTGACCCCGGTTATTTTGGCGGGATGCCTGATGTTTGCTACTCCACTGGTATCGCTTATGATGATATGAAAGTATGGATGAATTGGTTGCAGAATGATATAGGTTTTAATGGCGGCTGGAGATTTGATTATGTAAAAGGACTTGAAACCTGGGCTGTGAAAGACATGATAACGGCAACAGGAAACCCATTTTCAATAGGCGAATACTGGGACTCCAATACGAGTACTTTAGATTGGTGGGTTAACCAAACAGGAGCTTCGGTATTTGATTTTGCTCTCTACTACACTATGGCAGATATTTTCAATCAAACCGACGGAGGTGGATATCTCCCCAATATGATTGACCCCTCCAAATCTTTTGCCGCCAAAAGGCCGATGAAAGCTGTAACCTTTGCCGGTAATCATGACACTGATGAAATTGTACATGATAAAATGTTGGCTTATGCCTTTATGCTTACCTACCAGGGCTACCCTTCTATCTGGTGGAAAGATTACTTTAACTACGGCCTCTCTGATCTTGGAGGAAAATGGGGAAATGGAATCAACCAACTAGTCTGGGTTCGGGGGCAATTAGCTTCCGGTGCTCCAGCTATTGAGCTATTGAAAACAAACAGCGGAGATCTTCTTATTTATGGTTCTTATGGTACTTCTTCTTCAAGTCCCGGGTATATCGTAGTAATTAATGATCATCCCACTGACTGGAAAGGCTCTTGGGTACAAACCGATAACAGTTACCTGCATAACAAAACATTGAAAGTTTATGCCTGGTGGTCCTCCGTTTCGGGGCAAAATATTCAGCCCGATAACGAGTATTCAGATGCTTCCGGATGGGTTGAAGTATGGGCACCGCCCCGGGGATACGCGGTCTACTCCGTGACCGGACTGTAACAATAAACCAAAATTGCCAACGCTTGTCATTCTGAGCGGAATGAGGATCTCGACAGCCGTCGTGAGACGAATGCAGTCGAAGAATCTCCCCGAATAAGGCAACTGCCTTTGTTATTAAGAGTTCTTCACAAAATGAGCAGCCCTGAAAAGGAGATCCTTCGGCTACGGCCTGAAAAACACAGGCCTTCGCTCAGGATGACAGCCCTTGTTAAAGATGACAGGCTTTCCAAAGTTAAGATTCATAACTACTGATCACCCATATTCATTGAAAATAATGATACGCCGGATTCTCTTACTTATCGTTTTAGTTACTATTCCTCTCTACCTCCATGCCCAAATTGTAACTACCGAACCCGCCTTCCCTGCTGTTGATGAACCGGTTACTATATATTTTGACGCAACCGAAGGAACCGGAGGGCTGGCAAATTATGATGGGGATATCTATGCACATACCGGTGTGCTTACAGAAGAGAGTCAGAATAATTCAGACTGGAAATATGTGGTAGCTGACTGGGGAGAAAATATTCCCAAAATTAAGATGGAGCGGGTTGAGCCCAATCTTTACAAGCTGGAGATCACCCCTGGTGTTAGAGAATATTATGGAGTGCCGGAGGATGAGAAAATTACTCATATGGCTTTTGTTTTTCGAAACAGTGACGGTTCACTGGAAGGAAAAGCTGATGGCGGTGAAGATATTTTTGTTAAGGTTTACGACAGCAGCTTTAATGTTAAATTTTCAGAACCGCAAAAAGACCTTGTATTCAGGAAACAGTCAGAGAGCTTGACTATTGTGGGGGTTGGATCAAGTGACAGTACGAATATGGATCTTTCTCTGTTTATTGACGGCAACCCGGTGAAACAGGTTAGCAATGACACCATTCGCTATACTTATAATGCAACCGCCGAAGGGAAATTTGAGATAGCTTTAGCGGGTACTGATGGTGCGGAAAATGATACGGTTTATACCACACTGGTAGTCTATCCGGAACAAACTGATCAAGACCGCCCTGTTGGCCTGGAAGATGGCATTACTTATGTAGATGATTCCACCGTCAAGCTCTCCTTATTCGCTCCCTATAAAGAATTTGTCTATCTGATCGGCGATTTCAATAACTGGCAGGTACAGCCCGAATATTTGATGAAACGTGACTCTGTCAATGCCGACAGCGTCTATTTCTGGACAGAAATCAACGGACTAGCGCCCGGCACAGAATATGCTTTTCAGTATTTGGTGGATGGTGAGATTCGGATTGCCGACCCATATTCAGAAAAAATCCTGGACCCTTATAATGATCAGTACATCCCTGAATCAATTTACCCAAACCTGAAAGCCTATCCTCAAGATAAAACGGAGTATATTGTGGGCGTTCTGCAGCCGGGAAAAGATCCCTATAACTGGCAAACCACCGACTATGATCGTCCCGAAAAGGAGAATCTCGTGGTCTATGAATTGCTTATTCGTGATTTCATAAAAGACCACGACTTTGAAACACTGATCGATACGCTGGATTACCTCGACCGGCTGGGTGTAAATGCCATTGAGTTAATGCCCATCATGGAGTTCAATGCCAACAGCAGTTGGGGCTATAACCCCACTTTCCTTTTTGCTGTTGATAAATATTATGGTCCTGCTGAAGATCTCAAAAAGTTTATTGATGAATGTCATTCCCGCGATATTGCCGTAATCTTAGATATGGTTTTAAATCATGCCTGGGGTCCCTCCCCTTTTGTCAGGCTATGGAATGACGGTGACTACGGTAAACCGACCACGGAAAACCCTTATTTAAACAGAGAACCTAAACACGATTATAATGTGGGATATGATTTCAACCATGAAAGTTCTGCCACTAAATATTTGGTAGATCGTGTAACTGAATACTGGCTCAAAGAGTTTCACTTCGACGGCTTTCGCTTTGATCTTTCCAAAGGCTTCACTCAAAATAATACGCTGGGCGATGTCGCCGCCTGGGGAGAGTATGATGCTTCGCGGGTAAGACTGCTAAAAAGGATGGCTGATCAACTATGGACAGTGGATGATTCGGCTTATGTAATTTTAGAGCACCTAGCTGTGAATGAGGAAGAAAAGGAACTTGCAAACTACGGAATGTTGCTTTGGGGTAATATGCATTACAACTATAATGAAGCCACTATGGGCTTTCATGATAACGGGAAAAGTGATTTTTCGTGGATTTATTACAAAAACCGCGGATGGAATAATCCGCATGTGTTGGGCTATATGGAAAGCCATGATGAGCAGCGGCTGATGTACAAAAACTTGCGATATGGCAACAGCAGTATGGATGGCTCGTACGATATAACCAGATTATCTACCGCTTTAAACCGTATAAAGCTGGCGGGAGCATTCTTTTTTACTATTCCCGGGCCAAAAATGATTTGGCAATTCGGTGAACTAGGTTATGGTGTGGATATCAATGAAAACGGCCGCACCGGTGAAAAACCGATTAAATGGGAGTACTACTCCAACACCTCAAGAAAACGACTTTATAAAACGTTCAAGGCATTGATTCGTCTGCGAAAATCTCACCCCGTCTTTACCTCAGAAGTATCAAACCTGACAATGGATTTGAATGAAGCCATAAAACGTATTGTCATTGATCACCCCGATATGGATGTTTCTATTGTAGGTAATTTCGGGGTAACGGAAAAAGAAGTAACCCCTTCTTTCACCCAAAATGGAAAATGGTACACTTTTTTTTCTGGTGATTCCCTGACTGTTTCTAATGTTGATACAAGCTTCACCCTTGCTCCCGGCAAATTCCGTATCTTCACAACTCAAAAGTTCAAAGCACCTGAAGCAAATATTTTATCGGGTGAAGTAAATGAAGAGAATAAAGGTGATAAAATTTTAACCTTTAGACTTTATCAAAACTACCCGAACCCTTTTACCCAAAGTACCTCTATCCCATATCAGTTAGCAAGACCTGCCACGGTTAGTTTAAAAGTTTTCAATATTTTGGGACAGGTAGTAACATCCCGGGAGATTGGTGAAAAAACTGCGGGTTCCTATGAAATTGAATTTGATGTCTCAGGACTGTCCAGCGGCGTTTATCTTTACCGTGTGAAGGCAGGTGATGACGTGGCTGTGAAAAAAATGATGCTTATTAAGTGAAATATTCCCTAAACAGCTATTTCACCAAGTTTCACAAAGGATCTCAAAGTTACTCGAAGAATTTTCTTTGTGAACCTTAGTGCTTCTTCGTGTCACTTCGTGTAACAGCTATAGAAGGTTATAGCTAAGTAACTTTAAATTCTGATCTATTATCACAAAAAATTCTTAAAATAAATGAAATTTAATCACCGATTCTTAAGTATCGTTCTGTTCCTTACATTAATTTTACCTTTTACGGTTAATGCCCAGAGCTATGAACTAAAACGGGTGGAACCTCTCAATTGGTGGGTTGGTATGCACAATCCGGAGCTGCAAATTATGCTGTATGGAGAGAATATCGGTCAGCTGACCCCAAAAATTGATTATGAAGGGGTTGAAGTAAAGCAGATCAGAAGAGTGGAGAATGATAATTACCTCTTTGTCTATGTTACTATTTCAAAGAAGACGAAGCCCGGCAGATTTGATATTCAATTGTCACAAGACGGCCGGGAAGTAACCACTTATTCTTATGAACTTAAAGAAAGAGAACCAAAATCTGCCCTGAGGGAAGGATTTAACAGCTCAGATGTCATTTACCTCATCACCCCCGACCGTTTTGCCAACGGAAACTACGAAAACGATGAAGTAAAAGGCTACACTGATAAACCGAACCGGCAGGACGATTACGGACGTCACGGCGGGGATATTCAGGGCATTATTGATCATCTCGATTATATCGAAGAAATGGGCTTTACCGCTATCTGGTTGAATCCGGTACTGGAAAATGAGATGTCCGAAGCATCATATCATGGTTATGCCACGACCGATTATTATAAAGTTGACCCCCGGTTCGGCAGTAATGAACTGTATAAAAAGCTGAGTAAGGAAGCCGAAGAGCGAAGCATTAAACTAATCATGGACATGATTATGAATCATGCGGGCTCCAATCACTGGTGGATGAATGACCCTCCCTCCTCCGACTGGTTTCACTATCAGGATGATTTTCAGCGAACGAACCATCGGCGGACTACTATTCATGATCCATACGCTTCCAAAATTGATAAAAAACGATTTATTGATGGATGGTTTGTTAAAGCTATGCCTGACCTCAACCAGTCGAATCCCCTGCTAACCGATTATTTGATCTACAACAGCATCTGGTGGATTGAATATGCAGGAATTGATGGTATTCGTCACGATACTCACCCTTATGCCGGGCAAAAATTTTTGGCAAAATGGACTTGCAGCATTATAGAGGAGTATCCAAACTTTAATATTGTGGGTGAAGAATGGGGTGTTGATCCGGCAGTGCTGGCAAAATGGCAACGCGGAAGCGAGTTGGGAGATTTAAAATCTTGCCTTCCGAGTCTGATGGACTTTCCTCTCCACACATCATTGATCAAAGCCCTCACCCAAAAAGAAAGCTGGGGTACCGGTTTTATTGAAGTTTATGAAACACTCAGCTACGATTATTTGTATCCTGATCCATTCAACCTGGTCATTTTTCTGGATAACCATGATATGGATCGCTTTTATCGTCAGGTGAATAAAGATTTTGACTTGTTCAAAATGGGAATGATCTATATTGTCACTATGCGCGGCATTCCCCAAATTTACTATGGCACAGAAATCTTAATGAGCAACAAAAAGTCGCATGATCACGGACAGATCAGAACAGACTTCCCGGGCGGGTGGAAATCGGATGAAGTAAACGCTTTTACGGGCGAAGGGCTTTCACAAAGGCAAAAAAAAGCACAGGCGTTTACTAAAAAATTGCTGAACTGGCGCAAAAATAATCCGGTTATTCACAGCGGAAAATTGATGCATTATGCCCCCAGGCATGATGGTATTTATGTTTACTTCCGCTATAATGATAAAAAAACAGTGATGGTGGTTTTCAACAAAAGCAAAGAAGAAATTACTCTTAACAGGGATTACTTTCATGAAATGCTGGAGGGATTTTCGAAAGGAACTGATATAATCACTGAGAAAACATATTCCCTTGATGATCTGGAAGTTCCTCCACGTTCGGCACTTGTTTTGGAACTGAAATAAATCCGGGACTATTACACGAAGGTGCGCAAAGAAAGACTTAGTGAATCTTCATGTTTCCTTTATTTTTTTGTGATAATAGCCTGAAGACTACTTGCTTTATTGGATTACACAGAGCTACACAAAGAGGAACCACAGAGGTAAAAATTCCTTGGTGCAACTCCGTACCTTCTCAGTGTCACTCTGTGCAATAACTCCTTTGAATGATTTATAACTCAGGAACTTCTTTACCATGAAGCTCCACTTCGGCTTCACTTACTTCATCATCCACAAAGAGCATCATTAAAGCCGCGATGCCCATCGAGACGCCACCAACGATCAGAGCGAAAATAGCCTGTCCTCCGAAAAAGGTGCTTACCATGAACCCGAGGATACTGGCTGCTACAATTTGGGGAATGACAATAAAAAAGTTAAAGATACCCATATAAACGCCCATTTTCGAAGCCGGCAAAGCATCCGAAAGGATAGCATAAGGCATGGCAAGAATACTGGCCCATGCCAGACCAATACCGATCATCGGTACAATCACCATAGTTGGATTACCGATATAATAAATACCGGCAAGGCTGATGCCTCCAATTAAAAGTGAAACAGCATGAACGATTTTACGACTGGTCAGTTTTGCAAAAACGGGCAGTGTCAGGGCAACAACAGCAGCAACACCATTATAGACGGCAAAACAAATACCAACCCAATTGGCGCCCTCGTTATAAAGCAATGATGAGGTATCATGGGTACCGTAAATATGCCCGGTAACAGCAGCCGTGGTGTAAATCCACATAGCAAAAAGGGCGAACCATGAAAAGAATTGCACAAAAGAGAGCTGAACCATGGTCTTGGGCATATTTAGAAAATCAGTAACAACTACCACCAGTCCGTGATCGCTTTTTCCCGCCTTTTGAAAGAGTCCGGCCATTACCATCACAAACCCAAAAACAGCTATTCCTAAACCGAATATATACAGTTCCTTTGCATAACCGCCGCTATAAACAAAGTAAGTGAAAGCCAAACCTAGAACTATAAGTATGGAACCTATGGCAAATTTGCGTTGAATCCCTCCTTTTGCCTTACGGTCTTTGGCCGCATCAATAAGTGAAGCATTGCCCTGTTCATTCTCCGCATACTTTTCAAATTCTTGAGGCGGATATTCTTTGCTTTTAATGACTGTCCATACTACCGCTCCTAAAAAGGCAACAGCACCAAGATAAAACGACCATGTAACCGAAGCAGGAATTTCACCGGCTGGAGCCACATTGGAAACGCCGAACCAGTTGGTCAAAATATAAGGCAGTGCCGAAGCCACAACCGCCCCTATTCCGATAAAGAAGCTCTGCATGGCAAACCCTTTGGTTCGTTGTTCGGAAGGCAGCATATCCCCCACAAAAGCGCGAAAGGGTTCCATGGAAACATTTATAGAAGCATCCATAATCCAAAGCATTCCCGCGGCAATCCAAAGTGCGGGGGAATTGGGCATGATGATTAAGGCAACAGACGCAAAGACAGCTCCAAACAGAAAATAGGGTCTCCGGCGGCCAAGGAAAGTCCATGTACGATCACTCATATGACCAATGATAGGCTGAACTATCAGGCCCGTAACGGGAGCGGCAATCCACAGAATAGGAATATCACCGATATCGGCACCGAGAGTTTCGAAGATGCGGCTTACATTGGCATTCTGAAGGGCAAAGCCGAACTGGATTCCGAGGAAACCGAAGCTCATATTCCAAATCTCCCAGAATGAGAGCTTAGGCTTTTGTGATTGTCTGTTCATGACGTATGATTTTCTTGAGGATTGTTTCTCGCAAAGCCGCAGAGGCGCAAAGAAAGATGTAATTGCTCCATTATTCCTTTGCGTGAGGCCCTAGGGTGTTTTTTATTTTTCCAGCACCAAATAGCCGTGAGCATCAACCGAAATAGGTTGATTGTTTACTGTTACTTCTTCACCGGTAAATGCATTAGTATAGGTTTTGGGTGAAGTCATTCCTTTTAAAGCCACTTCATGGTTTTCATCACTGAAATTAAGAACAACCAGCACTTCATCATCATCTTTAACACGACGATAGGCGTAAATGCTTTCCGGCTTCTCGGTTTCAACCTTCACGAAGTCTCCTCCAAATTTACCATTCCAGAGAGCTTCGTTCTCTTTTTTCAGGTGCAGTAAGGTTGTGTAGAAGTCTTCAAGGGGTAATTTATCCCAGCTGATTACATCTTTTTCGAAAAACTCAAGACGTTTGTCAAGACCGGCTTCCTGTCCACTGTAAATAAGCGGCATTCCCTGAATAGTTGCTGCAAGTACCGCGGCTACTTTAGCATTTTCACCCATTCGCTCGTAAACCGTACCCTTCCAGCTGTTTTCATCGTGGTTGCTGGTGAACATCATTCTATAATCGTTTTCATCGAACTTTTTTTGCTCGATTTTCATCTGTCTGGTGATGGCTTGAAGCGAAGTATCCCCGGCTGCAACTTCATTAATTAAAAAATGAAAATCCCAGGCGTAGGACATATCAAAAGCCTGATCGTGATGCTCCGGTACATTTGCTTCAGCAAGCATAAAAACAGGCTTGATCTCATTCAATTCTTTGGTCACCCGCGCCCAAAATTTTGCGGGAACCGCAGCTGCTACATCACATCGGTAACCGTCAACACCGGCTTCTGCTACCCAGAATTTCATGGCTTCAACCATCGCGTCACGCATTGCCTCGTTTGAGAAATCCAATTCGATAACATCAGACCAGTCTGCAACAGGTGGTTTGAAGTTTCCGTTTTCATCCTTGGTGTACCAGTCAGGATGTTCACTGGTCCAGTGATGATCCCAAGCGGTGTGATTGGCTACCCAGTCAAGAATCACTTTCATACCTCGCTCATGGGCTTCATCCACAAGAGCTTTGAAATCTCCCATGGTCCCGAAATTGGGATTCACTGCTTTGTAATCTTTAACCGAATAATAACTTCCCAAGCCGCCTTTGCGATTTTTTTCTCCGATGGGATGAATGGGCATAAGCCATAAAATTTCCACTCCCATTTCCTGCAACCGCGGCAGATGCTCCTGAAATGCTTTAAAAGTTCCTTCTTCTGTATACTGACGAATGTTCACTTCATAAATATTCGCATCTTTAGACCATTCCGGGTGAACAACACCTGCTTCTTTGGCGGGTTTATTAGCACATCCATAAAGTAAGATGGATATACCGAAAACGATGATAAGGACCGGTATTAAACGACGAGTTGATTTCATTTCTGGTTGCCTACTGTTTTTTGTTGTTTCGTTTGTGTTTAAATTCATTGTGTTGATCGTCTTGTCAATCCCCTAATCCCCTTCTCCAAGGGGGACTTTTGAAACTTTACTTTCAAAAATTACTTTTCAACTTTGGCGTAGTTAAAATTTCAAAGCTGTATGGGGCGAGGGTTACTTCAATCTTCTTTCCGTTATGCTGAAATACACTTCCAAACTGGGCTTCGAGTGATTTGACTGAAAACCCTTCCGGCATTTCTACAGTTATCGTTTTTTCGTTATCACTTTTGTTGAAAAATACGATGGTCCATTCATCAAAATAGTTTCTTGCATAAGCATACTGCTTCTTGGTTACGAGCAAATGGTGAAAATCACCATAGATTAATGACAAGCGATTAGATCGAAGTTCGGTTAAATGGGATGTTGTTCTCCGCATTTTAAGCTCGCGCGGCTTAAGGTCTTTAAACCGCATCATGTGGCGATTGTCCGGATCACCGCCGCCGGGCATACCAATTTCATCTCCGTAATAAATAATGGGAATACCGGGAATTGTCATATTAAAAGCCATCAGCATAGCCAGCTTTTTGTATCCAACAGGATCGCCAACACCGATGTGACGAGTCCAACCGGCTACTTTGGCATCTTCTTCAAAACTGAGGGCTCCGCCGGCATAAGAAATAAAACGAGCACGATCGTGATTGCCGGTAATGTACCCCATCAAATTGTGATAGCCGTAGTAATCAAAGCTCGCCTGCAGTGAATTACTCAACCGACTCATCGGCTCATCATCCCGAGCAAAAACAGCGACTGCGTCATCATACACATTAAAATCAAACTGTCCGTCAATCATCCCCGTGTTGATGTATGAGGCGATCAAAGCCCGCGAGCCGTAGGTTTCACCGATTTGATAAATACGATCATTTTCAGGAATCACCACATCCGATTTCAATTTCTGTGTAAGTCTTCGCCAAAATGGAAGCGGGACATGTTTGGTGGCATCATGACGAAAGCCGTCAAAGCTATAATGTTGAAGCCAGTAAACGGCGGAATCAGTCATTGTTTCAACCACGACAGGCTTTGAAAAATCAAGGTCAGGCATGAACGTATCGAACCAGGTGGTAAGGCGATAAGTATCCCAATTTCCTGTGTTCATTGAACCATCCGGAAGGTAAAGGGGATTCGCCCACTCGGGATGTTTTTGATAAACAGGATGCAATTCATGTACATGGTTGGCTACATAATCCAGAATTACATTCATCCCGTTGGCGTGTGCCGTTTGCAGCAATTCTCTCAGCGATTCTTCCGAACCGAAACGGTAATCGACTTCAGATGATGAAATTGGCCAGTAGCCGTGATAACCTGAAAATTGCGTTTCGGGATCGGGAAATAAACCGTAAGCCCCTTTCGGATTTTGCGTAATAGGTGACAGCCAGAGCGCATTGATTCCCAGCCTTTCAAAATAACCGTCCTTAATTTTTTGGGTGATGCCAGCCAGATCTCCGCCATAATAGTTGGCTTCGGGTAAAATGTCGGGATCCTGAACCGGCTCATCATTAGTGGGATTTCCATTATTGAACCGGTCAACCATTATAAAATACATGACCGTTCGCTCCCAGTCGTCACGATTTAGCTGATCTACGGAATGAACCACTCTCCCCTTTTCGAGGGGAATAAGCAGATCGTTGGAAGCACCGATATCATTATAAGTCCAGACACGTAAAAAAGAACGGTCCAGTTCCTTCGCCTGCTCAGGGATGGTAATCGCCAGCCATTCATCCCCTAACTCAGCATCAATTAACTTGTTTTGCCAGTACACCAGCACTCCCGTTGATTGATCAGCCTTCACTTTTATTTTACTGGAAGTGTAAGAAGCGGTTTGAATAGACGGAAACTCGCTTTCGGCAGGCCCGGTTACGGTTAAGACCGAATTTTGCCCGCCCATGCCATTGGAAACAATATGATCATTGAAAGGGTCGAGTATCTCCTTTCCATCTACCACAAAGAGGTATTCATACGTGCCCGGTTTAAGCTGAAAGTCAATGCTCCATGTGCCATTTTCTAATTTCATGGGACCTGAAGCGGCATTCCAGTTATTCATCTGTCCCTTTACCAGCACCTGCTTATAAGAATGCTGGGGTTCGAAAGTGACAGTTACCGTTTTTTTCCTGGACTTTTGCAGGGGTATATGATAAGATTCTCCATTCACCCACAGTGCCAGGTCTGCCACCGGCTGTTGTAATATACCTTTGGCAATGATGAATCGGTGATCTTCGGTTAATGAAGCCTGCAATACATTCGGCGCTTCAATACGGTCTACAGTTGATACGTCTATAACATAATCCTGAACGTAGAGCGTATCCGTGCCGGGCTGAAGCTGGAAGGGAGTGGCAAAACCAACAACCGGGGGTTTCTGTAAGTCCTGCGATTGGACCGGGTTCCAGAACACCGGCACACAGAAAAGCGTGAGTAAAATTAAGCTTACTTTTTTCATACTGATCAATTTTGCTTTTACACCTTATATAAATTTTTAACCTAAAAGGGCAATCCCCCTCTGCCGAACACGTCCACCGTGGAAGGGAAAATTTATTCCACCAACGTTGTCATTCCGAGCGAAGACTCTTTGCTTTTTGAAGAGTCGAAGCCGAGGAATCTCATCCGTTTTGGAACCGGTTACTCCTCCTGCCAAAGCCCGCTATCATTTTTTAAGTGGATGAGATTTCTCCGCTCCGTCTGAAAGACCACGGACTGCGGTCGAAATGACACCAAATGGATTGAAGAAATTAGCTTCATTCCATTAAGACGTTTTGTCATCCATCACTGCTTTTTCACTGCAGAAGCCAAATCTTCACCCTTCGAGGGTACTACTGACAGGAACAACCAGCGGTTTACCAGGCAAAACCTCATATCGTTCTCCATATAAGAAACAATCGATAGCTTCACCTTCCGTACACTGTATGTTTACCTCCTCCCGCTCAACCCGTATGGTCAGCAGACACCCCCGGTAGACAATTTTGAAGGAATAAGCCTTCCATTTTTCGGGCAATGCCGGGGCAAAATGGAGCTCACCGTCTTTAATTCGTTTTCCGGCAAAGCCTTCCACAATCGACATCCAGGTACCGGCCATACTGGTGATATGCAATCCCTGGTGGACTTCCTTATTGTAGTCATCCAAATCGAGACGCGCCGTACGTAAGTACAATTCGTAAGCTTCGTCGGTGTAACCCAATTTTGAAGCCAAAACGGAGTGAATGCAGGGCGATAATGATGATTCGTGAACCGTTCGCGGCTCGTAAAAGTCATAATTACGGCGAATAGTATCTTCATCAAACTCATGCTCGAAAAAGTACAGGCCCTGAACCACATCACCCTGCTTTATGAAACAGGAACGAAGAATACGATCCCATGACCAGTGTTGATTAATCGGGCGCTCATTTTCATCCAGTTCTTCGGCTAACCGCTGCTCTTTATCGAGGTAGCCGTCTTGCTGCAGAAAAATGCCCCGGCTTTCATCAACCGGAGAGTAAACCTGCTCCAGAATGTCTTTCCACCGTTCTGCTTCTGAATCTAGGTAGCCTGTTTTTTTCCAAATTTCACCAAAACGCTTTGGAGCCTCACCACGGAGTTTTTTAATGCATTCTAAGGTATAGCGCATGGTCCAGCAGCCAATATAGGAGGTGTACCAGTTATTATTTACATTATTTTCGTACTCGTTCGGCCCTGTCACACCCAGCATCACATACTTTCCGCGCTCCTCTGAAAAGTTAAAACGCTGGCTCCAAAAGCGAGAAATAGCTATTAAAATTTCCAGTCCCGCTTCCTGCAGATATTCTTCATCCCCGGTGTGACGGATATAATTAAAAATCGCGTAGGCGATAGCGCCATTGCGATGAATTTCTTCGAAGGTGATCTCCCATTCATTATGGCACTCTTCGCCGTTCATCGTTACCATAGGATACAGTGCAGCACCGTCCGTAAAACCGAGCTTTTGTGCATTTTCGATAGCTTTGGGCAGATGACGGTAACGGTAAAGCAATAAATTTCTGGCTACTTCGCTACCCGAAGTATTCAAATAAAATGGCAAGCAGTAGCCTTCGGTATCCCAGTAGGTAACCCCTCCATACTTTTCGCCTGTAAATCCTTTAGGACCAATATTCAGGCGTGGGTCATCGCCCGTATAGGTTTGATATAGCTGAAAAATGTTAAACCGGATGGCCTGCTGAGCCTTTTTGTCTCCTTTAATCAGGATATCACTTCGCTCCCATTGTTCGGCCCAGCATTCAGCCTGTTCTTTCATCAATTTTTGAAAACCAAGCTCTGAAGTTTCCCCCGTGAGCGTCTTTATATGCGAATGTAAGCGCTTACGTCCATGGTTCAAAGAAGAAGCGACAACGGCATATTTATGAAATAAAATTTCATCACCCTGCTCAACGGAAACTTCATATTTTTGAGCGACACGCATGGCAGAAACAGATGCTTCAGAAGAATTATTGACCGGACGGCCATTTTTTTGAATAGCACACTTCATTCCCGCGCAAACATGGAAATCCAGCTTTCTGGTTTTTGTGGTTACAAACCCGCCTTCAGAGAATATTTCCTGCTCCACTTCTTCCCAAAAACTTTCATCATAATTGGCATCTTCATTGTATACATTACCGTCAAGATAAGGCTCAAAAGTAACTGTTCCGTTGAAGTTAAGCGCTTTCATTTTATACTCAATGACACCTGTTTCAGCCCTCTTCATACTTACAAAACGTCGAGCCTGAACACTGATTTCATTTCCGTTCTGGAGACGTGCAACAAAACTTCGTTCCAGGTACCCTTCTTTCATATTTAAAGTTCGCTGAAAATCTTTGACCCGGCACTCAGCCAAATTAAGCTGTTCACCGTTCACATGTATATCAATACCAATCCAGTTTACCGAATTAAGCACTTTTGCAAAATACTCGGGATAACCGTTCTTCCACCAGCCCACTTTGGTTTTATCGGGATAGTAAATTCCGGCTATGTAACTACCCTGAAGAGAATCACCGCTGTAATGCTCCTCAAAATTGGCCCGCTGGCCCATGTGTCCGTTACCCAGGCTAAAAATACTTTCTGAAGAACGTTGACGATTGGGATCAAAACCACGTTCTATAACTTTCCACTCGTCAACTTCTAAATATTTTTCCATAAATGCTTAAATCTTTTTAAAGCAAAATAAACTTTATTTTTAATAATTCAACTGAATCAAAAGCTTTTTAGGCGTCAAATCTTTAAATGATGTAATAACAAGATCAGCTTCACTTAGGAAATCTTCAGATCCCACTCCTACGCACGTCATCCCCGCTTCTTTTGCAGCCTGAACCCCCGAGACAGCGTCTTCGAAAACGATACAGTCTACCGGTTCGGTTTCCAGTACTTCAGCCCCCTTTAAAAATACCTCGGGGTGGGGTTTGGTTTTTGTGACTTTGGTACCGTCAATTACCGCATCAAACATATCATTTAACTGAAGATAATTTATGATGTATTCAGCATTTTTACTGGACGAACCGATAGCCAGTTTTACATTCATGGCTTTAAGTTGTGTTAAAAAATCGGGAATCCCATCCAGAATATCACCCGGCGTGAGTTTCGAAATAAAGCCCTGGTACCACTCATTTTTCTGGTCCATTAATTGCTGGAACTCATCTTCGGGTATATTTCGATTATCCATCGCCAATATCTTTTGCAGCGACTTTTTCCGACTTACCCCTTTAAGTGACTCGTTTTTGACTTCATCGAAGGGAATTTCCAGCTTGTCCGCTAACTGTTTCCAGGATTTATAGTGAAATTGAGCGGTTTCAACAATCACACCATCCAAATCAAAAATCCATGCACCGGGTACTTTCATAAAAATAATTTAATTGCCATTTTTCGGTTCGTAGATCGAAATAATATCAATTAAAAGCAAGGGCTTTCCATTCCCCCAGGTATAGCACACTTTCCGCCCTTATTTATACCTTAGCTAAATTTTCTATAAATAAAGTTAAAAAAATCCTTCATAAAGTGTACTATACCTTCATACCCGCTCTGTAGATGATCGCAAGATAAGTTCGGGAGCAAAAATCTTTTGGGTGAATTCTGCTTCAGGATTCTGCATTCGGTAAATCAGCCTTTGAGTGGCAAAGGTACCCATATCATACATAGGCTGACGAATGGTTGACAGGCCGATGTAATCAGAAATAGTGATATCATCATAACCGATGATGGGAATTTTCTTCTGCTTTTCATGCATTGCTTTGAGCGCCCCCACAGCCTGTGTATCGGAAGCACAAAAACACGCATCGGGGGGATCAGGAAGCTCCAGCAGTTTTTTCATTGCTTCATAACCGTTTTGCTCGGAAAATCCGTCACGATACATAGAATCTCCCGTCACGATAAGCTGCTCATCAACAGTAACCCCGGCATCTTTCAGCGCTTTTTTATAACCGCTGATACGCTGTTCACCCGGCTTTGAAGATGTCAGAGCACTGATCATCGCAATTCGCTTCAACCCATTATTCAAAAAATACTGCATAGCCTGCTGAATGCCTTTCTCGTTATCAACACTTACAGAATCCATGCCGGGGTAAGATTCATCAATCAGCGTAATGGGTATTTCATAGCCCTGCAATTTCTTTAATCTGTGATCGCGCAAATGGGTAGATATAAAAAGATAACCATCAGCCCATTGTCGTTTGATGATATTTTCTACCTGTGCAAACATTTTACCGGCATGACTTTGCAGGTTGAAGATGTTCAGATCGTAATCATGTTTTGAAATTTCATCTTGTATGCCCGCAAGCACCTCCATAAAAAAGTAATTAGAGAGCACGGGCACTACCACCATAATAATATTTTTCTTTTTGCGTGCCAGTCCTTGTGCATAAGCCTGGGGATAATAACCTAACTCATCGGCTATTTTTAGTACTTTCTCACGTGTTTTATCAGCAATTCCTTCATTATTATTTACCACCCGTGAAACCGTGGCAATGCTTACCCCCGCTTTTTTTGCTATATCGTAAATAGTATTTCCAGCCAATGTCCTTTCTCCATAAATGATCATTAATTTCGATGAAATTAATATATTCAAAAGCTTGCCAAAAGAAAGAATTATTTATGGAACACAAGAATTATTCATCTGGGTTCTGGGTTTGTTCCGAAGGAATACCTTTGGCTAAGCCGGATGAATGGTACCAAATTACAATGTCAGAGCTTATTTCACTCGTCGGGCGACAAAACCAGTCGCCGGATGAGAGATTCCAAGAAATAACGTGATTTACAACATGTAGATTGAACTTTTTCACGTTTTAAGCTATTTATAACATATCAGGTTCAATAGAATAAAAAAAGGGTGCTTTATAATGAATTTTAAAAGTCTTTTATGTATAGGAATCACCCTGCTGATAATGATAGGTTGCCAGAATATCTTGAATGAAAAAGGAAGCAAGGATTTTTTTGAAAATGCCACAAAGGTGAATTTTAAACCTCTGGAACAAGGCTTCTACGGTAACATTGCAGAACAAAACCTGGTCATCAAAAATGAACGAGCTTTTGAGGACTTCTGGTCATCACTGCATAGTAATCAAAAACCATTACCGGATATTCCAAAGGTTGATTTTAATACTGATATGGTCCTTGCATCGGTTATGGATACTAAGCCCACTGGCGGCTATGTAGTGGAAATAGCACAGGTAGGAGTTCTTGACGGCAGGATAGGTGTTAAAGTAAAAAACAGGAATCCGGGTAAAAATTGTGGCACTACAGCGGCACTAACTACTCCCTATCATATTATCAGAATGGATAAAAGCAAAATGCCTGTTGAGTTTTTTGAAGAAGAGATAACAGTCGATTGTGGCGAATAGAGATTATGTCTGGAGATCAACTTGTTGGCTTGTCCCCACTCGTCGGGCGACAAAAACCAGTCGCCTGACGAGAAAATTACCCTACTTAACATTCACCAAAGTTGAAAAACCACCGGAAACAGTATTGGCGAGGTTCGATAAGGCACGGGGTAATGACAATCCACCGGGACAAGCTAAAAATTTCGGCTCCCACTCCGGCTGATACTTATTCTTGTAATCCCTCACTCTTTGAAAGCCGTAAATAGTTTCTCCATAGGAATAGACGAAATGAGCCATCTTACTCCATCTGGGAGAAAAATCATGCTCATCCATTCCTGAAAGCGGGGCCATGCCCAAATTGAACCATTTAAACTGTTGCCGCTTTCCCCAAAGCATGGTTTCAATCAGCATAAAGTCAATGATTTCTTTAGATTCATCCGGATGATACCGAAGCAAATCTGTACTCAGTTCATAGTCATTTCCGCTTCGTAAAATATTCGCGAAAGCCAAAATCCTTCCTGCTTTTTTCACTACAACAATGGGAAAATGATTCAAATAAGCTTCATTAAAATCACCCGATGAAAAGCCCTGGCCTGTTCTTTTTCGTATGCTCAAATCCGCATCAAAAATGGTTCTTAATTCCTCATAGCATCTTTGCTCCGGATTCCCGGGTAATAGCTCCCAGCTATAGCCCTCAGACATCAATCGTTGATAGTTTGTTCGCAGATCATCATCTATCGTTCGATCAACAGAAAAATTATCCAGTGAGATGCGGGCTTCTTCGCCTAATTTGAAAAGCGTGAGTCCCAAATCTAAGTAGTATTCTAAATTTTTTTTCCCGATTTGATAAAATACCGGCCATTTGTCATCACTCGAGCACTGTTCATAAAATTTCCAGATCATTTCTTCGGCTTCATCCCCGGGACCTACAGGATCACCCAATACAACCCGGCTTCGGCCTTCTTCTTTGTACATGATGAATGAAGTATGGCTCTTGTTAAACATCATCTTCTTATCACCCAGCAATACAAGGTTTGAAAGCGTATGACTGGTCTGCTGCAGAATATCTCGGGCAAATTGAAATTCATGCTCCTCCGGCTCAATAATCTCTTTTTTCCGGGGACGAAGAAGTTTGATGAAGCCAACAATGACGGCAAATCCAAGTGCCGCGACCGTAGCTCTCAGGTAACGAGGAGCATCACCCATCAGAAAAAACTGCCACCACAGTTCTTGTTGATATTCTATATGCCGGTATGAAAAAATGCCAAGCCATACCGCGCTGCCCAACACCATTAAAATCATGGTAAACCACTGTGATGAAAACTGCTGCGAAAAAAGCGGGGCTTTGCGGTGAAATTCATCGCGGCAGGGAATCATTGCTATGAGCATGACAGCCAGGGCTGATGCTTCTTCATAATCCGCGCCTTTCAGCAAGGAAAACAGAATCCCAAAAACCAAAAGGCCAACTGTTAAGTGATAGGCACCATCAATCCGCCGCTGGAGAGCACCGGCTAAAATCAGCAGCGCAGCACCGATAATACTGGCTAAGAAATGAGATATTTCGATCACCGGCAGCGGCACGAAATGCTGCAGCCACTGCATTCGCGGAACTTCCGATGGCACCGCCCCAGAAAACAAAAGAATTGCTCCACCGATAAACACAGAAAAACTCATCACCTGCGGCACTACCCTCGGTACCCAACTGATAGCCTTTTCCCCCAGCTTCTTCACGCTTTCGTGATTCACCTTATATTCCTGATAACCCAGCACCACAAGCGCGCCCAGCAATGGCAGGATATAGTAAATAATTCGGTAAATTACCAAGATGCCCACTATTTTTGAGCCAGGCATAAAATTGGATAAATAAAGCAGCATTACGGACTCAAAAACACCAAGCCCTCCGGGAACCTGGCTAAACAGTCCTAAAATCTGGGCCAGCAAAAACACACCTACAAAGCTAAAGAAATTAAGTCCTGCTTCGGGCAGTAACACGTAAAGAACGGATGATGCCAGAAGCCAGTCAATCGAGGCGATTAAAACTTGCTTTACGGTCAACTTCAGATTAGGGAATTTGAAAGTCCATTTTTTGATGGAAATTTCATTCTTAAACAAGGCGCTTGCCCAGATATACCCTACAACCATCACCAGTAAAAAAGCACCGACCACGCGCAGCGAAACAAAGGGAAGGGTGATATCCGGGGGCAGGTCCGGCGTGGCGAAAAGCAGCGAAAGGCCCGCGACTGAACAGAAGCCAATCCACAGGGTAAAAGCGCTGAAAGCTACAATTTTGGTGACCTGAAGTCCTGAAAATCCCCATGACGAATAAATACGGTACCGGATAGAACCGCCGGTAATCAGCGCCAGTCCGATGTTATGACTAAAAGCATAACCTACGTAACCGGCACGCATTATCTTAGGAGCTTCGAGTTCTTCATCAATATAATTCACCCCCATTGCATCATAGGCAGTGAGCAACAGATAGCTCAGAAATGATAAAAGAAGCGACGCTGCGATGTAGTAATCAGGTATCGCAGCGAGCTGCTCACTTATTTCAGACAGATCGTACTGCTGCAGCTGTTTATCCAGAAACCACAGAGCAAAGCCAAAAAAGACGATGCTTATAATCGGTGCTAATTTTTTAAGAATTTTCTTCATAGGTGTCTTTACCACTAAAGCACAAAAACACTAAAGGTCTTGAGTATACTTTTAACCCTTTAATTCACTTAGTAGTCGGCTTGATGTTTTGACAGGCCATCCCCCTGCGCTCCCTTCAAAGGGAGACATTCTTGCTCGTTTAAAGTTATTAAAATCATCCACTTATTACTTTTACTAGTTTTGATCCTCATTCCGAAATGTTATGGTGAGATCCCCGGTCATTGAAGGTTGAACCTGTACATTGGTTTGAATGAAATAAGGTTCCGGTTTCACGTAGGGTGCAACC
The DNA here is from genome assembly GCA_036381435.1 of Balneolaceae bacterium. Taxonomy (GTDB): domain Bacteria; phylum Bacteroidota; class Rhodothermia; order Balneolales; family Balneolaceae; genus Fodinibius. The sequence continues at coordinate 46,459 of DASVCW010000022.1, forward strand.
TGGCCAAAATCCCATTCTCCGTTTTCGTTTTGATCCCGATACGCCGTGACAGTATAAGTTAAGGGAGGCAATTTCTCAATTTCAACCTGTCCGCTGAAAACCGTATCGCGGACAATGCCCGATTCTTTATTCTCAATACGCAAGTGAATATTTTGAATGGTTGAATCGGCTGCCATAATATTCAACGCTCCAAGTTGTGATGCGTACCAGACATCGGGGGAAAATTTTCGATAATCTCCGATGACGGGATCCCAGACTCGTATCTCATAATCCAAACCTTCTTGCCAGCGCGGATTAGGAGAAATGCGTAATACGTTCCGTTCAACTTCTACATTAGGCCAGTCTTCAATAAGCTCATTGCCCTTCACAATTTTGAGTGAATCTACAATTGCGGGATCATCAATCGGCTTTGCATAGGTAACTTCAACCGGATCGGCAGGATAATAACCGTTTAAATTATTCCGCATGATGATACGCTGTTGCGTGGTATCTTCTTGCGCGGAGCCGACAAATGTCTGTGAAACTTCCTTCAAAGGATTGCCAAATTCATCAACAATACCTTCAAGTTCGAGTGCGTAGGCTGAGGTCTGTAATAAAGGCTCTTCACTATGGGCAAACAAGATGTAGGGCTCTTCGGGAGGAATATACAGTGGGTAAGCTTCTGAATAAAAGTTGCCAAGGGTGTCAGTAACAGTAATTTCGGTGCTGTCGGTAAACTGTATATCTTCGCTGAACCGCATTCGTAATCGTTGAGAAGAAAATAAGCCTACCCCCTGCAAAACCGGCTGAGTGGTATCGACCGGAGTGATATAAACCGTGCCGAGGGTATCGGCATCAGATTCTGTAAGCGTTATAAACTCCTGGCTGAAAAGCTGTGCCCGCTCGGAGTCTCGTTCCCAGATTTTATTGCGGTTGCGGTCTTCTACCCAGAAGGCTTTATACTTGCCTTCCCGCAAATAAGAAAATTCAAAAACACCGCTGGTATCGGTTGAAGTAATGTAATCTGCTTTTTGAGATAAATCTACAGGGGCGTGATAAAGCAGAATCCGGTGACCTTCATCTCCTTCTCCGGTTTCGGCGTTAACTACTCGTCCCACAACTTTGCCTTCATCAATTTCGGGCCCTGTTGAAACGGCAACTTTCACCGGACTTACCATCTTATTTCCATTTTGATCGGTCAGTTCCGTTCCGACTGAAACGATAAGCGTAGTTGAATCGGGAATGGCTTGGTCAAACTCAATCGCCACTGATCTCCGGCCCCAGTCAAGCTCATATCCAATGCCGATATCGGGTTCTACGATAATCGCCTGTGTCAGCGACCCACGGTTCACCCATTCATTAAGATGAAGAACGATACTTTCTCCCGAAAAGTTGACGGTACCCGTCTCAGGATCAGTTTCTACAATAATGGGGCCTTCTTCATCCGGCGGTCCCCCGGTGGGTGATGAAGGTGTAGCGCAGCTTGCAAGGAATATTGCTATCCCTGAAACTATAAAAAATAATCTGTTATTGATCACAAACAGCAGTTTGAGTTTTGGTTAAATCGGGGTTAAGATACAAATTTTTAGTTTGGGAATAAGGTAGGGAATATGCTATAAGGTACAAGGATTTTAGTTTTCTTGGAGGTTTGGAAATAAATGGTAAATTAGGGATGAGAGCTTTTTCGTGACATCCGCTATTGGGATTCTCAAAATCATATCATGAAAAAACTAAGTTTACTTTTTATACATTTTATATTTGTTGCAACCGTTTACGGTCAGGCTACCGAATATTCTATTCATTTAAACTCGGGACTTTTTTCGTTTGGTGGTGAATCTGCCACGGGGAGTTCTTTCATTATTGCGAGTGATGTTGGTACTATAAATAATTATACAAATAATCCTTACGGTACTAATAAAGCACTATCTTATGGACTTGCTTTACAAATCCAACGTATTACCAGTGGTCAAAGCGTTCTAGGGTTACAACTTGGATATGAGATGCTACGAAGTCATGTTCAAATTAATAGTATATCTACTAATCATCCCGATTCCCCTTTCCCGGCATCCGGACAGACAACTTTAAAGCATGATTTTTTAAATGTTTATCCTAATTTTGGCTACAGATTTCGCCTTCAAAACATGCCTATTGACTTAACTGTTGGTCCTGAATTTGGCTTTAATTTAAGTAGCAGGGAAACAGGAAAAGCAACTTTCAACGATGGAAGTCTTATAAAAACTAATACTGAGAGAAGTGATCCGGGAACAGACATTAGACTCAGGTCTTCCTTAACCATCTATTATAATGATTGGGGAATATCGGCCGGCTATTCTTATGGACTGAATAATTATACAAGTGGTTTGGCAGGAGCCAACAGTGAAAACTTTTCACGATTTATCAGATTCGGGCTAACCTATAAAATAAAGTAACCTGTTTTTTCACTTCGCTAGTAAAATATTAACAGGAGATAAGAAACACTTGGTTTATATCTGCCTCCAATCCCGCTTCCAAACGAAGCAGATTAGTTTTTTGGTTATCTTATTATAAGTTTAACTCTTTGTGCCGGTCATCTTATCATTCAAAAAATCTTATTCAATATAAAATGGCTGTTAAATCTTCGGTATTCATTGCTACAAGTTTAGATGGCTTTATAGCCAGAGCTGATGGTGATTTAGATTGGCTTACAGAAAATGGAAATAATCAGGGAAACGAGGATTATGGGTATCAGAAATTTATAGATTCGGTGGATGCAGTGATTATGGGACGCAACACCTTTGAAAAGGTATTAACCTTTTCCTTAGAAAAATGGCCTTATTCAAAAAGAGTTATCGCCTTGACTACCCATTCTCTTGAAATACCTGATCATCTCACAGATAAAGTAACTGTTATGTCAGGTTCTCCTCGAGTAATTGTAGATCAATTATCCAGGGAAGGCCTTAACCATTTTTATATTGATGGTGGTAAAACTATTCAAAGCTTTTTAAACGCCGGCTTGATTAACGAAATGATAATCACGCGAATTCCTGTAATAATAGGTGATGGAATTCCTTTGTTTGGTCCGGTAGAAAACGATATTAGATTGAAACATATCTCTACTACCAGTTTCAAGAGTGGTTTAGTCCAAAGTAAATACAAAATGGCTGGGGATATCTAACAAAGTGTGTTAATGCAGATCCTGACTACTATTATTCAACATTGTAACTTTGCTCCGCCCAAAGCTCTTCTTGGAAGTTGTTAAATAAATGGTAAACTTGGCCCGAGGTTTTAATTTCTATAGTTAGAAAACCAGTTGCTACAAATTGACGTCTTATGCAAGAAATAGTAATCATTATAATTTTACTGGTATTTAACGGTTTGCTTGCAATGAGTGAAATTGCTTTCGTATCGGCAAAGCGTTTTAAACTGGAGGATAAAGCAAAAAAGGGTAATGACTCTGCCAGAAAGGCATTATCTTTATTAGACGAACCCGAAAGGTTTTTATCAGCAATACAAATAGGAATTACCACTGTAGGCATTCTTGCCGGTGCTTTTGGCGGTTATGCTTTGGCCGAAGACATAACACCTTATTTGGAAAATATTCCATACATCAAACTATATGCCGAACAGATCTCTTTTGTCTTAATTGTTGCTTTTATTACCTACCTGTCTTTAGTTATCGGCGAACTGGCGCCCAAAAGTATTGCGTTAAATAATCCCGAGAAAATTACGGTACGAATGGCGCCGCTGATGTATGCTATCACAAAAATCTTTTCCCCCTTTGTAAGCTTTTTAAGTGCATCAACCAAAGGATTATTGTTTTTTATGCGGATAAAAAAGAGTGAAGAACCGCCCGTTACCGAAGAAGAATTAAAATCATTATTAGAGCTTGGAACCGAGCACGGTACTTTTGAAAAAGAAGAATCCGAAATGATAAAAAGGATATTCAGCTTTAATGATAAGAAAGTTAACTCTATTATGGTTCCAAGAACCAAAATTGAATGGATTGATTCTTCTTTTTCAAATCAGGAAACCTTTCAGTTTATCTCTTCCCGTCATTATTCAAGGTATTTCGTATGCAAGAATGATATCGATAATTTTTTAGGGTATGTAGAATCGAGAGAATTCTTAACGAAATACCAGGAAGACCCTTCTTTTAACTTGAAAAGCATTTTAAATGAAGGCCTTATAGTTCCGGAATCTATTTATTCTTTTGAATTACTGGAAAAGTTTAGAGTCAATAAAACAGACATCGCCTTAATTGTGGATGAATATGGAGGTACCGAAGGCCTCATCACTTTACACGACTTAATTGAGAATATTTTTGGAGAACTACCCGACAAATTTGAAGAAGTAGAACAAAAAATAGTTAAACGAAAAGACGGTTCATTTTTGGTTGATGGCGCAACTGAAATAATAGCCGTTTCTGACTTTTTCTCTGTTGAGTTTAACCCTGCCGATTATTCTACTTTCAGCGGATTTATCATGTCGCAGCTTGGAAGAATACCAAAAGAAAGTGATATAATAAATTATGGCGGACTTGAATTTGAAGTGCTGGATATGGATGGCAAGAGGGTGGATAAAATCTTAGTGAAAAAAACGGAATCATCTTAGGAATTTCACAGAGTGACACGAAAATTCACTGGGTACTCTGTGAATTTTCCTTTGCAAAACGTAAAGCTTGTTTCAGCAGTTTTTCCGTTTAAGGTCACTGATTCATCTGGGCCTTAAAAAATCTCTTTTTCAACTCGTCGGACATCCAAACCAGATGTGCGACGAGTAATTCATCATTCAAAATTTAAAATTATTCCAGTCCCAGCACTTCTTTACCCTGTTTAAAAATAATATCGGTGGGAATATCCTGTGCTGCTACACGATCTAACGATTTCCGGAGCTGTGGACCTACGCTTCCATACTTTTGGATAAATGCTTCTACACCTTCATAATCTCCGTCACCCTGAAACATCAGAATTTTTCTTGAAAGCGCACGGCTCGCTTCTTCCATTTTATCAACATTAACACGATAAGCTTGTGCTTCTTCATCATAAGAAACGGCGCCTTTATCTTTATAAAAGTTAAATCGAATCACGTTGGCAAGCCCGTGAGCATCACCCGTCCCAAAACGGATGGAGCGGAAAATACTGGCCACGAAAGTAACATAATTATTCTCGATGCTGCCTTCCTTAATCATTCCTTTATCACGCAGACTGGTGATCATATATAATCCCAGCACATCAGCTTTACCCTCTTCAAGGGCTGAATAATGATCTTTCAGCGCTTCACGTACCATACCTTTACCGGTGATGGTTTGGCTGATACCTAACCCGTGAGCCACTTCATGAAACATGGTATTGGCGAAAAAAGCATCAAAAGTGATGTATTTTTGTTGTTCGGGAACAATCAGCAGATTAGCGATAGGTACCAGGATTTTTTCGTACTTGGCCCGCATTACATTTTTTAGCTGCAATCGCCGAGTGCCGATATTCATCCTGATTTCAGGATTATTCGGCAGGTTGATGGCGATTGTTTTAGCACCTGCATTCGCTGACCCTGCGTAAAATACTGCATCATACACATTCAAATCAGCATTGCTTCCCGGCATTTCCTGCTTATACTTATCCGGTACAGGCAGTCCTTTTTGGAGTTCCGGCAGTACTTCGGAGTATCTTGCCAGCCGCTCACTCCATTCCATATCCTTGACCAGCACAATGCCTTCATGTGCGGCCTTATAGCCATACAACTGATCCTCATAGGTCTCAATGGGACCGATCACAATGCCAATTTTATTATCCTTCATTTCGAGCCAGGCAATATCACTGGCTTTATATTCGCCGGTCAACAATGCTTTCGCTCGTAAATTAAGATATTTTTTTAGGCCTTCATTTTCGGTTATCTGCGCTGCTTCTTCCAACTTTGAAGCAATTAACTGATGCTGCTCGGCAAAGGCCTCACGGTACGGAACGGTAGTGAGTGAATCGCTATCGTCATAGCGAATTAAGGTGTACAAATTATCCTTTTTGGTATTATCCCACGCCTCAAATTCCTCTTTGGTCATCTCCGCCGGATAGAAATTAGCTCCTGCCGGTTTGGGGCCTACCCCTTCTACAAAAGGCTCGTTATTGTTAAGACGATCCCACGGCCCGTAGTTAATGGAGGCATACTTTTTAGTAAGTGAATCCTCAATTATCTCCATTAATTCGCTTTTATCACCATAAGCTTCATGCCAAAATATCTCATTCATCGGCTTGGAAGCCTCAATAAGCAAAGCGAGCACTTTTTTCTGGCTCTCCGTCAGCTTACTCATATCAGTGGTGAGGGCAACGGTAGTATATTGATCAATTCGCTCTTGCATAGTCATATCACCGGTTGCTTCAGAATTTGCCTTCGTGCAACTTTGCATCGCAAAAGAAAAAACCGCTATTGTCAATATAAAAACAGCTATGGGAAATCGTTTCATCAGTATATTTTTTTCGTTAAACAGGATGGCTGAAAATATAAAATTTACGACAACTTTGCTCTTATGCTATATAGACAACGAGAAACTTTTCATCCTTCCAATTGACCTGACAGCATATCAAGTGTTTTTCTGATTCCTGTCAGTGTCTTTGAAAAGCAACGCTGTCAGGTCCTCAGAACGCTGATAGGTTGCTTTAAGGTTAACTCCTAAACGATTAGCCGTTGATCTTCTTCGTCCAATCCACCAGGTTTTGCAATAGTTTTCGCATTAGATCTTTGGAGGTATCATCCGTAAGTTTCATTTGGTCATCAAACTTTTCTTTGGCCCTGGCCACCAACACTTCTGGCTGATTGACCGGATGAATGCCTAGAAACACAAACATTTGCCGCAGGTGATATTGCGCCCTGGCAGTTCCGATCATGCCGGTAGAAGCACCCATAATAGCTGCTGTTTTTCCTTTAAAAGAATTATCTCCATATGGTCTGGATGCCCAGTCGATAGCATTTTTCAAAACGCCTGGAACAGAATAATTATATTCCGGTGTGACGAACAAAATAGCATCTGCCTTACTCACTTTTTGCTTTAAATCCTTAACCTTCTGCGGGGGATCCTTTTCCTTATCCTGATTAAAGCCCGGAATACCGTCCAATTCAAAAATTTCAATTTCCGCTTCATCCGGCGCTAGCTGTACTGCTTCTCTAAGTAACGCACGGTTGAAAGATTTTTGCCTGAGGCTGCCTGCCATTCCGAGAATCTGTAATTTATCACTCATGATTATGTAGTTTATTAAATTAGTATATAATCAATGCTATTATGCTGCTTCTTGTTTTGCTCAACAAAAAGGGGAGTAATTTTGTTTGGGATTATAGTTGGTTTTTAGAAACCTATAAAAGAAGCTTCGATTCAAAGCTTCCTTTAAGAAAATCCATCTTCTTTAATCGAAATTTATAGATAAAAATATGTCCTTAGATCAACATCCTGCTTCTATCCGGCCTTATGAAGAAATTCTAAGAACGCAGATCGAGGAGGGTGAAAAGCAGCTGGAACGCAAGGGACAAGGACTGTTTTTCTCTTCACTTTCTGCCGGACTTGATATCGGTTTTGGCCCTCTGTTGATGGCAACAGTGTTAACTTTTGCGAGCGGTATTTACAGCCAGGCATCAACAGACCTGCTTTTAGCCGCTCTTTATCCCGTTGGATTTATTTTGGTGGTGATCAGCCGAACTGATCTCTATACAGAATTAGATGCTCGTGCCGTTTTTCCGGTCCTCGATAACCTTTCCTCATTATCGAGTCTAGGCAGGCTTTGGGCCTTTGTCATTCTCGGCAATCTTATAGGCGGTTTTCTCTTCTCCGCCATGGCCGTTTATGTTGGAACCCAATATGGAGTGATTGAACCCAATGCTATAGCAGAGCTGGCAACTGTTTACACAGAACGAACGACATGGCAATTGTTTATAGGGGCTATTTTCGCAGGATGGCTGATGGGCCTGGTGGCCTGGCTTATTATTGCTGCAAGAACAACTATTAGCGCTGTTTTTTTCGTCTGGTTATGCACCTTCACTATCGCCCTGCTTCACCTCCCCCATTCCATCGCAGGAAATGTGGAAGTAGCGATGGGACTCCTTGTTGATCCTGCTGTCAGTATTTTAGACTATGGGCGTTTTTTGCTCGCTTCTCTCATTGGTAATGCTGTTGGAGGAGTGATTTTTGCCGCCATCCTGAAATTTGCCGGCAGACCAAGTGATGCTAATTTGCCTTAAAGCCTCTTCATGAGGAGCAACTATAAATTCAACTAAAAGTCATTGTTCCGCCGTCTTCATTTTTATACCTTTGGAGGCAACAAACTTGACCAGTTAGAGGTTGCTTCACAGTTTAACCGCTAATTCAATCTTCAATACACAAAAATAGGTAACTTACATTTTGGAATCACTAAGCAAACTTTTTGACGGAAATACCGACTGGGCAAACAAAATTAAGAAAGATGATCCCGATTTTTTTTCAAATCTGGCAAAGGGGCAGTCTCCGGAATATCTGTGGATCGGTTGTTCGGACAGCCGCGTGCCCGCTAATCAGGTTGCAAGTTTGATGCCGGGTGAAATGTTTGTCCATCGCAACATCGCCAACGTCGTGGTTCACTCCGACCTGAACTGTCTTTCTGTAATTCAATATGCGGTTGAAGTCCTTAAAGTGAAACATGTTATTGTTTGTGGTCATTATGGCTGCGGGGGAGTTAAAGCAGCATTAGGAGAACAAGAAAACGGGCTGATTGATAACTGGCTGCGTCATATTAAAGATGTAGAACAATCCCACGCCAAAAAGTTAGAGGGATTAACGGATGATGAAAAACATGATTTGCTGTGTGACCTAAATGTGAAAGCGCAGGTAAAAAATGTATGTGCCACAACTTTTGTACAGGATGCATGGGAAAAGGGCGAAACCTTATCTGTACATGGATTGATTTATGATCTTAAGGATGGCCTTTTAAAAGATTTGGATACTTGTGTTAGCTCAATCAGTCAGTTCCGGGAATTGCAATAATTACTGCTGAGCAAATTCTATCGCTTATCAATTGTATTACGTATCTTATTGATGCTAAAAACCAATTTTTAACGGACTGATTTTCTATGAACCTGGTTCAGCCCGGGCAATCGATTTCGCTGCTCAAACACCCCGCACTTTATACCGATTTATACGAGCTTACCATGGCTCAAGGCTATTTTTTATCGGGACGTCAAAATGAACATGCCTGCTTTAATTACTTTTTCAGAGAAAATCCTTTTGAGGGCGGATATGTGGTTTTTGCCGGCCTCACAGACCTACTTCAAATTCTTGAAAATTACCGTTTTCATGATGATGAATTAGATTATCTCGCTGGTATTGGTTTCCATGCTGAGTTTCTTGATTACTTAAAAACCTTTCGCATCACCGCCGATATTTATTCAGCAAAAGAGGGTGAAATTGTCTTTCCCAGAGAAACAATTCTGCAAGTGGAAGGCAATCTCATTGAAACCCAAATGCTGGAAACCCTGCTGCTGAATATTCTCAACTTTGAATCCCTGATCGCCACCAAAGCTTCTCGTATGAAGCTAGCTGCAGGTGGCAACAAAGTTCTTGATTTCGGCCTTCGCCGTGCTCAGGGATTCGGTGGCATCCAAGCCAGTAAAGCTGCTGTTATCGGTGGCGTTGAAGCCACTTCGAACGTCTATTCTTCATTCGTTCACGGTACACCTGCCAGCGGAACAATGGCTCATTCATGGATCCAATCTTTTGATGATGAACTAACGGCTTTTCGTAAATATGCTGAATACTATTCTGATGATTGTATTCTGCTGGTCGATACCTATGATACCCTCACAATCGGTGTGCCCAATGCCATTAAAGTGGCCAAAGAAATGGAAGAAAACGGAGACCGGCTAAAAGGAATTCGGCTCGACAGCGGGGATTTGGCTTATTTTTCACAAAAGGCACGAAAACAGCTTGATAATGCTGGTCTTGAATACGTAAAAATTGCGGTTTCCAATCAGCTTGATGAACGGCTTATCAAAAGTTTGCTGGATCAAAAGGCACCTATAGACCTGTTTGGAGTAGGCACCCGGCTGGTAACGGGACATGAAAGTCCCGCTTTGGACGGCGTTTATAAAATGGCAGCGGTTAACGGTATTCCAAAGCTGAAGATTTCGGAAAATATTGAGAAAACGACCTTTCCGGGCAAGAAGAAAATCATCCGCTACATTAACGGAGAGGATAAATTTTATGGCGATGGAATTTTGCTGGCTTCCGAAGATAAGGTTAACACTTTGTTTCACCCTTATTATACCATCAAACATTCCGATGTTTCTTTATTTGAAACCGAAGAAGTTTTACACCCGGTGATGAAAGCGGGAAAAAATGTGTATGAAATGCCTTCGCCTTTTGAAAGTGCAGCTTATGCAAAAGAACGACTGGCAAGAGTACATCCCGAACACAAGCGTTTCGAAAATCCGCATATTTATAAAGTAGGCATCAGCAGAAGGCTGAAGGATTTGCGCGATGAAATAGCCCAAAATATGAAAGAAAAAAATTAGTATGAAACGAACATTATTGGGATGAAATCTTTAATTCCGTGTCATGCTGAACTTGTTTCAGCATCTATAGCAATTGCTGTTTTAGAAGCCGATAATGCAATTTCTGATTACAGATCCTGAAATAAATTCAGGATGACATTGCCCTTTAAAGAACTCTAATAAATAATTATAGAATCCTTATGAAAGCACTTTTAATTGTTGATGTACAAAATGATTTTTGTCCCGGCGGAGCACTTGCTGTTCCCGGTGGAGATCAAATCATCCCGGTTATCAATAAGCTTGCGCAAGCATTTGATAGTGTTATTCAAACGCAAGACTGGCATCCGAAGGGACATTCTTCTTTTGCATCATCCCATAAAGACAAAGAACCTTATGAAATCATAGAGATGCCCTATGGGCAGCAAGTTCTTTGGCCTGACCATTGTGTCCAGGGGAATAAAGGAGCGGCATTTCATCCGGAATTGGAAGTCGAACGAACACAGCTTATCATTCGAAAAGGATTTCGCAAAAACATCGACTCTTACTCCGCTTTTTATGAGAATGATCAAAAAACAACGACGGGATTGGCGGGTTATCTAAATGAACGGGGAGTTGAAGAGCTTTATGTTACGGGACTCGCGAGCGATTTCTGTGTAAAGTGGTCTGTTTTAGACGGACTGAATGAAGGTTTTGATGTTTATGTGATTGAGGACGCGGTAAAAGGCATTGATATTGAAGGGTCGGTAGATCAGGCCTGGAATGAAATGCTTGAGGCCGGGGCAAAGAAAGTGTCATCACAAGAACTTTCTTCTTAAAAAGACAGTAAAAACCATTGAAATGGTTACTTAAATTAGATATCCCGTTAATCCCCGATTAATCCGGGGTTACGGTAAAAAAATAATATATAAACCGTTTAACGGTTTTCATCTTCATTAAATGGTTCATCAAACAGATTTTTGCATTTTGGGGGCAGGTTTGGCGGGACTTTCCCTCGCTGACGCGCTTCAAGAACAAAACTTTTCGGTCATTGTCGTTGATAAAAACACTGTTGCGGCCGGGGCTTCAGGTACCCCGGGGGGACTTGTAAATCCCGCCACTGGCCGACGGGGAGTAAAATCCTGGAAAGCGGAATTATGCTATGAAACAATCGCTCAGAATCTTGAGAAAGTTCAAGGCTCTTCACCTGAAACTTTCTATCTGAATAACGGCCTTCTTCGTCCCGCCCTGCTCAAAAAGATGGCCCGCAAGATGAAAGAACAGTACGAAAAAACATCGTGGGCGGAAGGCTGGTGCGAGTGGAAAACTGAAGGGGAAATAAAAGAAATTCACCCGAACATAAAATGTGTGGATGGCGGTTATTGGCTTCCCGTCGGCTTATCAGTAAACATAGAAAAATATTTAAATGCTTATGCGAATTATTTAGAAAACCGGGGAGTGAAGTCTTTTTTCAATCAAGAGCCGAAAGTTATTAATGATAAAAAAAGCTGGAAGCTGGAATCAGGAGATGTAACCATCAACAGTAAAAACCTTGTTTTCGCTACCGGACACAGTACCGGCGATTCTCCTTTTTGGAATTGGCTGCCCCTTCATCTCATTAAGGGACAAGTAGCCAAATTTAAAACAAACGGTTCGCCTCTCTCCTTTTCTCACTCTATCTCCAGTTTAGGATACATCGCCCTCACAGGAGAAAAGGATACTTTTATTCAGGGCAGTACTTACGAGCATGACTTTACTGATTTGAATCCCAATAATGAAGGTGAAGCTTACCTCCGAAAACGAATGCGCAGAACATTACCACAGCTGGAAGAAAGGGCAACAGTTATAGAACAGTGGGCGGGAGTACGAACCTCAACTCCCAACCGAAAACCTATTTTGGGGAGGCATCCTAACCACAAAAATCTTCACTTATTTACGGGATTAGGCTCAAAAGGACTACTTTACAGTAAATTTTTAGCTAATCATTATCTTGAACATCTCACCGATGGAGCTGTCCTTTTTCCGGAGATTAACATTTCCCGATTGCTATAGTCCTAGCAGCAGTGCTTGCGAATAACTTTAAAAGTTAGCTCTGAATTTTTATCTCATCAAAATTTTAAAATCAATCCACTCCAAGCCATCCCGGCACTGCCATTTTTAGCTAAGGTATTTACAGTAGAAGCAGCTATACTGAACTCAAAATTTCGGAATTCAAGGCCTACACCTGCCGAATAGCTTGTGGATGAATATCCCCCGGTTCTCATTCCCACCCGAAGCGGAAAAAACCCGAAAAGGTCATACTCAATACCTGTTGATAATGCCATCTTTTGAGTGTTAACTCCTTCATTGCTAAAGCCGCGGGTGAGATCAACTGAAATGCTTAATTTACTGAGGATGAGACGGGTTCCGAAATGAAGCATGGTAGGCAGAAAACGTTTATTTTCGACGTTCTTCTGCGGCACAAAGCTATTATATATTCCAGTCATAATGCTGTCTTCGAGAACATGACTGATGTACTCCCCCCGATCACCGTTATACTCTTCATCAATTGTTTCCTGATCAAAGTTAAAACCACGCCATATCAGATTTTTATCAGCAACAAAGGCCCCTGCATTTTCGGTAAAAGTTAAACTTCCCAGATCAGTAAGCGAAAGTCCCACCTGAAGATGTTCTGCGCCTTTAAATAAAGCACCGAGCACCGGAATATTTACATCCATTTCTACTACGGCACCAAGATCCAAGCCCCAGCCGGAGGTTTTTACCCCGTACATATCTTCGGGAACGATTTCTACGTAATCTTCAATGACGGGTACCTTAGACTGAGATTCTCTCACCTGATAATACTCGGTTAACTGATCCGTAATTTCACCTGTAGTTTCAATGCGGTAGTTAAAATCATGACGAATCTCTTCAACTTCGTTCTGTGGGCCTTTAAGTGTCAATACTGAATTGAAATCTGCTTTATAGGAGTTGACTCCTAATAATAACTTCGGTGCGGCGCCGGCATAAATTTTGACGTTTCTTGCAAAGCCTAAATTTTCGATCTCCAATAGCTGAATGGAAACACCTAATGATGCCTCATAGAAAACGAGTGTAGAGGTAGAAAAGTTAACGGGCTGCCCATCACCAAAAATCCCGGCATTGAAACCGTAAATAGCTAACTGTGCCGCTCCTTTATTAATACCGGTATTCATTAATATCCTCGTACGAAGTGCCAGACCCATCGCCCACTTATCATTTCTAACTGATAATCCCACAGGTATAAAATCAACCTGCATTCCAAAGTTTTTCATCCCGGCGGGGTCATTTCCAAACCAATCAGTAAGAGCATCCTCGGCTATGCTACCTGTTATGGTTAATCCCCTGGTGAAGTAAGTATCGTAAACATGCAAGTTTATCAACGGTCCGCCCATACTGGTGCTGATACCGCCAAGAAGTCCGAATGTGATTCGCGGTCCAGCACCCCCGAGCATCAGATTTGCCGGGTTGATAAAATTAGCGTGATAACCTTCCACATAGGCCGTACCACCGCCGCCTAAAGCCAGGCTTTTCGCCGTTAAATGAGCAGATTGTGCATTGGCTTGCAAGCTCCATCCGCTCATCAACCCCACCAATAACCATAAAAATCGTTTTCCCATAGTCATAAAGTTAAATGCTATTAGTTAAAGGCTGAGATTACATCTACACTCATTTTCATTCGTATCATCACGGAATCTTCAGCCCGAACTTTTACTTCCCGCTGTTGCGCAGTGTTGAAATTAATTTTCAGAATCATTGAACGCGTTTGATTGATAAGTTCAAGCTGTTCAGCTGTCAAACTGATTTGCAATTTGCCGGTTTTTGCCCCTCCATCTTCCACAAATCCGGTAACAGGATCAATCGAAGCCGCCTGTACCATCAAAGGCTCTTGGCCATTAAGCGGATAACTTGTTACTTCATCCCCGTTTTCATTGAGCATAATGAGCGATAAATCCAGGCCAAATGGTAATCCGTTGGTATAGTTGATGGTAAAAATAGCTTCTGATAACTGCTGCTCATCCCCCTCCCCTGGCAAATTACTAAGGTCGGCATCCAGGGTATCGCTGAAACTCGCATTTTCTGCAGAGAAATTTAGCGGTAGATCAACACTCAGCCGGGGATCAAAAGTGATGGGTGTGGATATGGTTTCGGTTTCAGCGCTGCCGTCTTCATTGATACGGGCAATGCCTACGAACCGAATTTTAGAAGGCAGATTGCTGAAAAATTCAGATGCGTTGGTGCCGGAACTATCGAAACGGGCTATTCCGCCTGCGGTTGAACCATCAGGAGAAGTAGTTAAGATAAACTTGATAAGCTGTTCTTCATCCGGCGGCCTGTTATTAGCCATAAGTTCGGAAGGCGCATCAAAGGACGATACATAAAAATTACTACCCGGTTTTCCCGACAGGTAAACGGTGTTTCCATCGCTGTTGATACCGGCAATAATCGCGTAAACAGTGGCGTCAACAGTCAGGTTGGTTTCATAAATGATGTTCAAAATGGGATTGGCGAAGGTAATGTCTGAAATTTGCTCTGACAAATCACTGATGCCGTCAATTTTTATCACTTCCGCTTCATCATCATTAAAAACATCCAGCTTATTAGCTCCGTTAGCAGCCGCATCATTATTGAGCAGTACATTTCTCGGAATGATCACTCCTGTTGCCCTTTTGATTTCCAGGTTGCTTAATTCGACCGATGCCCGAAGCTCATCCGCTTCATTAATGGTGCGGATTTGTGACCCTGCCCCCTGCTGAGTATTTTCGGTAATGGCATCAATATTATAAGTCACCTCATTGTCTAAAGCGTAAATACGATAACCGGAAAGATCGAATGAAGTAGAGAAACTGCCACCGTTTAATTCTGAAGGTATGTTATTCATTGAAAGAATCAGCGGCGTATCGGTTGATTTACTGCGAATATCGGGGAATGAAATATCGAGGCTCTCTATGGCAATATTGATCTGGTTGGTGATATCAATAGAAAGGAGTCCGTTGCTCAGACCTATAAAATGGCCAGGTTGTGTAAACAAAAATTTGTTGTCGTCCACATTCGTCGTACCCGAACTGCTGAATTGCTGAGATTCAATTGCCGCTGATACCTGTGAAGCTGCCAGGTTTTGTCCCCTAACACTGTTAACCACCAGATTATCAGCATTTTCTTTCATGGTCTGTGCCGACCAGCTCGCGCTGATATTGATATTTAGATCAGATAGCTGTGTACCGGCGGGAATAGAAATAGTGCCTGTTTCGGTGGCATTATGGTTAAAGGGATTTATAGCAGTGTTTCCTACAAATGAACTTCCCGAATTAAGCGTGATAGAAAGATTGTCAATATCAAAACCCAAATTATTGGTAACTGTAAGTTCCAAAGAACCGTTATTTTTGATAATGGCGCTTACAAAATAATCAGTATTGAAATCGATATTTATGGTACCGGGCGTTGATGCTGCAGGCACAGGATCGCCCTGCTGCAATGGAGCGGAGAAGCCTGTTATGCTTTCAAAACTCGCAGAACCGATACTGCCGGATGAAGAAAAATTAGCCAGGCTGATTTCACCCACTTCCGAAACTACCGTAGCAGGATCGACATTCACCTTTGGAATGGCATCGTTCAGATCACCAAAGTCAAAGTCCTCTTCTTTTGAAAGCCTTATCAAACCGTTATTGTCAACGGTAAAAAGGGAATCAAAATTTTCGCCGGTAGTATCAATCAGGGCCCCGCTGCCGCCCAGAAACTGATAGGTCTGCTCAACTGTCAGCGGGAACTGCAGTTTGCTTTCAAGCTTAAAGTCAGGGGCTTGGGGAGGATCGCATGCATACAGTGATAATACTAATGCTGAGCACGCACAAAAACGCAGCACTTTTTTCATCTAATAATAACCGTCTGTTTGTTAATAAAAAGCCAATTCGAATTTTAATCGAAAAGATCAGTCACTTATTCATTATGAACAAATACTGATCATAAAATATTTTTAGAGGAGATTAATGAAGGTTTTGGCGGAGATGATACTACTTTTTTTGCACCCGCTGTTCTTCTTTTGACTTTCCCTTCTGAAACCTATTTAGAAAGAATCTGCGAAGAAAAAATATTAATTCCAAGAAAAAAGTACTTCCTCTGCTAAATTTTTATTAAGAACTTCTTTTTTAAGTAAGCAGTGCGGAATGAGAGTAAGGCGGAGTGATATCCTGCTCTATAGGTCTACAGCAGGAGGATATCCTTGAGTAAGACAGCAGGCTCCTTAACTAATTCCCTCTTTTAAGTGAGTAGTCATGCCAGGAGATCCTTCGACTACGATCTGAAAAGCGAAGACATGATTCAACGAATTATTACTTTAAAAAAGAAGCCTTAATAATTGATATAGCTTAGAAATTGCTCTATATTTGCATGCTTTCTCCGGAGAGGTGGCCGAGCGGTCGAAGGCGCACGCTTGGAAAGCGTGTGTGCCCTAACCGGGTACCGGGGGTTCGAATCCCCCTCTCTCCGCTCATTGCAACATTTTCCGGAAATTCTGGCATCACTTCATCTTTTCAAGATATTTGTCTTTTAAAAAATTCCCCTTCAGCATCTGATTTTGTCCTTAGTACTGCGAAGAGCTACACAAAGAAGGTGCAAAGGGACACAGAGTAAAAATTTCTTTGTGAAGCTCTGTCCTTCTCTGTGTAATTACCGGCAAAATTTTCAATCATCAATTTTTAACCTTTCCTTCGACCCCTTGTTCTCTAAAGGGATTCCGATGGAAGAACTTTTCTCCGCTCCCCCTTTCTACTAAGCTACTTACCAACACCAAGCCCTTTCCAGCGTTAAAATCCATAGCTGAAAACTTGTACTGATCTGGATTTTACCGTTTGTCCATTATCAGTGGCGGGACGGAATTCCCAATGAAGTGCGGCTTCTAATGTAACTTCCATTAACCCGTAATTGATGGATTCCACTTTCCGAAAATTATCCAGTTCTTCATCATAAAGCAGAATTTTAGATATGTTGGCGTCTTCTACTTCACCCCTTTCATCAACTAAAAAGTTCACCCAAACCTGCACCTTAACACCTGCTCTTTGAGCGGCATCAGGAGTCGCAGGTTCAACAATACGTAAAATGGTTGGTGGTGTTTGTGGATTTGATACGATTTGTCCCTCTGTTCCGGCTTCATTCCCTTTACCTACGAACATCGAATCCGCATAGTGTGAAATATCAAGATCCTGAAGTATTAGTGTTTCTTCCTCAATAATTTCATCATCCGGTACCGGAACCGGCACTTGTGGAGGGGGCGGGGGTGGAGGTGAACTTTGCTGACGGGTGATGATGGCATTTCTTAAACTGATAGACTCATCAGAAAATTTAATCTCATCTTTCTGTACAGGTCTTTCATAAACCGGCCAAAGATTAAATAGTAACAGGATTAAAAGTTCTGCCAAAGCAATGCATATCAGTATTCGTAACTGATATACAGAACTTTTTAGCTTAATATTTTTTTTATCATCCGGCAATTAATGATCTTTTTGAGACGGTTTTAGCTGCTGTAGAGACGTTAGCTCTTGCTCTATTAACGAAAAAGCACCTTCTTTTAATTCACTTGCTGATTCAAAGTTACCTGCTCTTAGCGGATCTAAAATAGATATTGCAAAATGCTGACGATAAGCTACTTTCCATGTTCCGGCAGGCATTGCTTGAGCTCCGCCCTCTAAAACGATAGGCAGAACATTAAAATTATACTGCTTGGCCAACCTAAATGCTCCATTCTTAAAAGGTTTAAGCTTACCACTGCTACGCGTTCCTTCGGGAAAAATCATTGCCGGTATACCTGCTTTTATGGGTTCAACAAGTTTATCTAAGGCTTTAGCAGACCGCCTGCTCTTGCGGTCGATGCCCAGATGACCTGTCATGAAAATGATCCATCCGAAAACAGGAATCTTGAAAAGCGCTTTTTTGGATACCCATTTCATACTCCAGGGCAGCAAGTAAGAAAGGGGCATATCTAAAAAGCTTTGATGATTGGCAACTACAATCGTAGGCTCAGCAATCTTCTCAAAATCGGCTCCCTTAATTTCAAAAGTCCAGCCGGGATTTACTTTCAGCATCAACCACGCAAGCCCTTTTACACATTTATTGGTAATCCGATTATAACGGTCGAAAGGAAAGGTAAACAGATAAACAATGGTAATAATTATAAAACAACTGATGATGCAGACAGCCCAGTAAATCCAAATGATGACGCTAAAAAAAGTTCTCATAAAAATTAACGAAAAAATATGAATAATCTGCTTTTCACCGGTTGACTGCTTTTGTCACCGGGTAAATGGAAAAAATCTGTTATTCACCCGTTCACAAAAGCAATGACGGGTGAAGCGGTAACCTTATGAATTAATTTCCTGCAAAGCTTTTCTGATAAATCCGTCGTTTTGATCCAGTTTCTTTTGAGCCTCTTCCCTGTTCAACCTGCCCAGAATCATTACCAGAGCAGTTTTTACATGTCCGCCTGCTGCTTTAAGTGCTTTTTCGGCTTCAGCATAATCTACATTCGCAAACATCATAATAATTCGCTTGGCCCTCTCCTGCAACTTTTGATTAGACAGCTGCAAATCGACCATTACGTTTTCATACACTTTTCCAAGACGAATCATAACCCCGGTAGTTAGCATATTAAGCACCATTTTTTGAGCCGTTGCGCTTTTCATTCGCGTGCTGCCCATAATTACTTCAGGACCAACAGGAACATCAATCAAAACATCAACTTCAAGGGTGATTTGCGAAGCGGGAACGGTGGTTACGAAAATAGTTCGACATCCTTTCTCCGCAGCTTCTTTAAGCGCGCCATGAACGTAAGGCGTGCGCCCGCTGGCGGCTAATCCACAGACAACATCATTAGGTGATAAGCTTTCTTTTTGCAGCGCTTCTCTCCCATTTTTTTCGTGATCTTCTGATCCTTCCTGAGCTTCAAAAACGGCTTCTTTCCCTCCTGCAATAAGCCCGATAACTTGTGCCGGATCAGTACCAAAAGTCGGCGGACATTCGGCGGCATCTAAAATCCCGAGGCGTCCGCTGGTTCCGGCTCCCGCGTAAATAAGCCGTCCTCCTTTATCGAATGCTTCTTTGATGAAATCAATAGCACGAGCAATTTCCGGCAGCTTTTTCTCAACTTCCAAAGCCACTTTTTGATCTTCAGTGTTAACCAGACGGGCGATCTCCAGCGAATCAGCCAGATCTATTTCCTTGGTTGATTCATTCCGCTGCTCGGTTTTTAAGTCCTTCAGCTGATTAAAAAGTTTTCGGTCGTCTGTTTTCACATTAAGGCTTTTTAATTTGGGGTATTTCACGGAGTTGCTCAGAGAAGACACGAAGGTTCACTGAGATTCTCCGTGCAACTCAGTACATGCTCTGTGGTTCTCCGTGACATAGCCTGCCATTACTTAAAACCGCTTCCACCAATCTTGCCCAGATGGGTGTGTTTAAATGAATCGGAGAATTTGAGCCCGTAACCGAAGATTCGATCCATGCTGGAGTGAGCAAAAAGAATAACTCCGACTAATTCCAACCAAGGCGTTCCCGTGATGTATCCTGCAATAAAAACACCAATAGCTGTCGCTTTATGATGGAAAATGTTATAAACAGTGGCCCCGGTTTTGTTATTAAAGGCATAACCGATCATCGAAACATCAGGCGCCAAAATAAGGAGTGGAAACCACCACCAGGCAAACTCCGTTTGGGCAAACGCAAGCACCGTCAGCAAGAACATGGCAAATTCCTCAATCCGTACGAGGTTTTTCATCGTTTAGAGCGCTTCTTTCGTCGCTTCCACCATTCAGAATGAGTACCGTTCATTGCGGTTTGATCAAAAGCAGACCTAACTTCATCTTTATTCTCAGCATTTTTTAAAAGAGCAGCAGCAAGGGTTTTAGCCTGTGTTTGATCCTCATTTTTGGCATCCAATTTTTCAGGGCCAAAATGATCTTTCACAAAATGGGTATCGTAATTTCCATTAACAAAAGCAGGATGATTGAGTACATATTCACAAAACGGAATGGTCGTCCGACACCCGGCAATTTCATATTCATTCAACGCACGCAGCATCCGTTTGATGGCATGATTACGATCTTTTCCATAGGCACAAAGTTTGGAGATCATGGGATCATAATTAATGGTAACTGACTGTCCTTCTTCGACCCCTGCATCAACCCGAACACCATTTCCTGCAGGAATACGATGTTTGGTTAACTCGCCTGTACTGGGCAAAAAATTATCGCGGGGATCTTCGGCATAAACGCGGCACTCGATTGCATGTCCATCTACGGTTACATCATCCTGAGTGATGGGCAGCTTTTTACCTTCGGCTACTAAAATTTGAAGGGCTACCAAATCGAGTCCGGTGATGAGTTCCGTCACCGGATGCTCAACCTGCAGGCGGGTATTCATTTCGAGGAAATAAAAATTTCGATCCGCATCAACCAAAAACTCGATGGTTCCTGCTCCCACATAATCACAAGCTTCGGCTGCAGAAATGGCTGCTTCCGCCATCTCGGCACGCAGCTCATCCGTCAAAATGGAGCAGGGCGCTTCTTCAATCACTTTTTGATGGCGCCGCTGAATGGAGCATTCGCGGTCAAAAAGATGAAGTACATTTCCATGCTCATCCGCCATGATTTGAAATTCAACATGGCGCGGTTCTACCAAATATTTTTCGATATATACCCGGTCATCGCCAAAAGCATTTCGCGCTTCCGATTTCGCGGCTTTGATTCCTGATTCAAAATCTTCAGGTGAATCTACAATGCGCATGCCTTTTCCGCCGCCACCGGCAGCCGCTTTAACCAGTACAGGATATCCGATATCATCAGCTATCTTTTTCGCCTCATCAATATCTTCAAGCTCTTTTTTAGTACCGGGTGGAAAAGGGACATCCGCTTTGCTCATCAATTCACGAGCAGCTGTTTTATCACCCATAAGCGTAATTGCTTTTGATTTGGGTCCGATAAAAATGATTCCTTCCTTTTCACACCGTTCTGCAAATCCGGCATTTTCACTTAAAAATCCATAGCCGGGGTGAATAGCGTCTGCCCCGGTATCTTTAGCGGCCTGAATAATTTTATCAATCACCAGATAGCTTTCTGATGAAGCGGCAGGACCAATATGCACAGACTCATCTGCATGAAGCACATGCGGAGCTTCAGCATCGGGAGTGGAATAAACCGCTACCGTCTGTTTGTCCAGTTCTTTGCAGGTTCTGATAATTCGCAGGGCAATTTCGCCCCGGTTAGCGATAAGAATTTTCTTAATTTTTGACATTGTTAAATAATATGAGTTTTAAGCATTCGCGGCCATTGCTCCCACTCGTTTTGGGAATCTACATCCCAGATATCGAGCTCGTGTTCAATAAATTTCATTCGTAAAACATTGCTCATTCGTTGAGCGTCGTCTTTTCGTGAATCGTTGTTAAAGCTTACTAAGCGAAAATCGACGCTCCGAATATCGTTAAGCAATTCTCTTTTGTTCAGATTGGGGATAAAGTCCATCGGATTATTGTAATAGACATTATCATCATAATAACTATCCATAAACTGCTTGATATCATAAATACCGCTGATTCCAATAGCCTTGCCAAAACATTCGGGATGTTTTAAAGCAGTAGTTATGGCATGATATCCGCCCAAATCAGTACCGGCAATGATGATAAAATCAATAGGATTTTGTTCATGCACGAAAGGAACTACTTCTTCTACAAGATACGATTCAAACTGCTGTTGACGGATAATTCTCTGGTCGGGAGAAGCTTCTTCATTCAAAAAGCTTTCTTCATCTATTGATGATAAACAGAAAAGCTGGTTGAAGCCGTTTTCAATTTGATAGGAAATGGAATCTACCATATCAAATTCATCCCATTGGCCGCATGCTGCCCCTCTTGTCGGAAGGCCGATAACCGGCGTTCCCGATTCTCCGTAAACGGCAAGCTCCATGTCTTTTCCAAGGCTCGGACTGCGCCATTTTTCCGTTTTCTTTTTCATTCAGTTCCTTTTTCCGTTGATCCTGTTGTTTAGTTCATGGAATATAACGGTTCGCAGCCTTTTGTGTAAATCAAATTAAAGAACATGACGGTCATTCCACGAAAAATACAAAAACTATAACACGAAGCTACGCGAAGGATACACAAAGGCTCACTAAGATTTTCTTCGTGCAACTTTACGCTGCTTTGTGAATCTTGGTGAAATAGTTATAAATATTAACTTCAGGATTTCAATTCTTCCAAACTTTTTCTGATTTTCCGGCATGTCATGCTGAACTTGTTTCAGCATCTGTAGCTGGTACTTTGGAACAGTAGGCATTTCTTGCCTGCAGGCATATAAATATTTAAATGCTCCTAAACTTATAATCAATTAGCCGTGAATTCAGACATCAATCAAAAAGCCCTTAAAAATTGCATCACCCGAACAAACGTACCGGAATTTGGGGAACCGTATCGCGGCAAGGTACGCGATGTATATTCGCTGGGTGATGATAAGCTGGGCATTGTAGCCAGTGACCGGATTTCGGCTTTTGATCATATCATGAAACAGGCCATCCCTTACAAAGGACAAATTTTAAATACTTTAGCCGCTTTTTCTTTTGAAAAGGTTGATGATTTGGTTGCTACACACATCATTGATATACCTCACCCTAATGTTACTATCGCTAAAAAATGCGATCCGATTCCCATCGAAGTTGTTATTCGAGCTTGCTTGACGGGACATGCCTGGCGGGTTTATAAATCGGGAGAACGGATTTTATGCGGTGTTGAGTTGCCGGACGGGATGAAAGAAAATCAAAAGTTTGAAGAACCTATTCTCACTCCTGCCACCAAAGCCCAAGAAGGCCATGACGAAGATATTTCTGAAAAAGAGATTCTGGATCGGGGCATTGTTGAGGAAAAGCTTTGGGCTGAAATCAGGGAAAAAGCATTTCAGGTTTTTGAACGCGGGCAACAAATTGCCAGAAAACAAGGCCTTATTTTAGTAGATACTAAATACGAATTCGGAATCTACAAAGGTGAATTAACGCTCATTGATGAGATTCACACTGCCGATTCATCACGTTATTTTTATGCTGACGAATATGAAAAAAGGCTGGCTGAAGATCGGCCGCAAAAGCAACTTTCGAAGGAATTTCTTAGGGAATGGCTGATGGAGCACAACTTTCAGGGAAAGGAAGGACAACAACTCCCCGATTTACCGGATAAATTTCGCGTAGAAGTTTATAAACGGTATACCGAACTATTTAAGCAATTAACGGGAAAAGAATTCACTCCCAAACCGACAAAGCGTGCAGAGTTCGACCAGCAACTGCATTCAATTTTTAGCAATTTTAAATAGATAAAATCAGGCAGTTGCCGGTATATTTAGGTTATCAGCAAATCGGGATAATACTCTTTTGCCCATCAATGCTTTCCGGGCAAAATTTCGCTCATCACCATTTTGAGCAAGATATTCCTCAAAAGCTTCGCACTCAGTGCGCTCTAAATTTCCGTCGATATAATCTGTAAGAAAGTTCGTGAGTATCTCATCACGGTCAAATTCTGTAGTATTCATAAAGGTAATAAATGATATTACAAGTCCATCTATTACCTATTACTTCATTTGGCGGAAATTGTTTCAGGATAAATATAATTTTCCAATAATTCCTGAAGTTGGGCTCTGCCACGGTTGATGCGCGACTTAACCGTACCCATTGGCAGATCTGCAATCTCGGAGATTTCCTCGTACGACAACTGCTGAATGTCACGCAGTACCACTACTTCACGGAAATCATCGCTGAGCTTCATAAGAGCCTTTTCAAGCTCATCAATGCACATTTTTTCATAGAGTGAATCGTCAGGAAGAATGCCGTCATCCTCTAACTTCATGGGACGATCTTCCGAATCATCGGGGTCTTTATGAATGGTTACTGTAGTCATTCGCTTCTTCTTTTTATACAAGCTTTTCGCCAGGTTGATAGCTATGGTGTACATCCATGTAGAAAATTTGGCGATTCGTTCGTAAGAATGGCGGCTTCGAAACACCCGAAAAAATGTTTCCTGAACCAGGTCTTCGCAATCTTGGTGATTATGCGTATACCGGTATAAGAAATTGTGTAACCGATCCTCGTAACGCTTTACCAATAAGTTAAAAGCTTGTTCGTAACCCGATTGAAACCGCTCCATTAAATCTTCATCAGAAAGTTCCTGAAGCTTGGCAGTTGATAACGCTTGCATGTTTGACCCCTTATTTTGCAATTGATAGTTGGAAGACCATCAACTACAGCTTAAGAAGCCTTTTTAGTTGATGATCCTTTTGATCATCAGGAGAAGAATGGTTGCAGGGT
The DNA here is from genome assembly GCA_036381435.1 of Balneolaceae bacterium. Taxonomy (GTDB): domain Bacteria; phylum Bacteroidota; class Rhodothermia; order Balneolales; family Balneolaceae; genus Fodinibius. The sequence continues at coordinate 71,236 of DASVCW010000022.1, forward strand.
CCATAGTTGAAAAGCCTTTTGCTGCGCGGTCGGCGTCCAACAATGCTTCAAACACGCGCGGCATTTCGGCCAGCTCAAAGGCTGATGCGTCTTTCCAGAGTTTGTTGAAGTACCAATTATTACCGATACCTAAAGTATCCTGAACTTGTTGTTTGGTACTTCCCTTTGCGGAAAGGCGGCGAATTTGCCAGATGTTTGAAAACACATTATAAAAGAACCCCACGGAACCTATAATTTCTCCCGTGTTTGCCTTAGAGTGTTGCAACATCTGTTCCGCAATGAACAGGGCTTCATCTGTCTTTCGGGAAAAGATGGCGTCTTTGAGCTCAAACACCGAATATTCACGATAAAGGCCGATTATTTTTTTTATATCGCTCTCTGAGATAGTCTTTGATGTGTCCACAAAAGTGCACACCTTATCTATTTCTGTGGACAGTAACTGCAAACTGCTACCCACATATTGCGCCAGCATTTGTGCGGCCGGCGGCTGAATCTTTTTGTTATGCTGATCTCGCGCCCAGGCAATAATCCAGTCGGGCAAGCGATAATCGGGCACTTCTTTAAATTCGTAGAACCCACTATGTTTTTTAAACGCCTTACCGATCTTTGTGTTCCCGCGCGGCTTTTTCTTATCAAAACATACAAATAAAGTGGTAGGATTAGGTTGTTCCAGGTAGGGAATTAAATCATTGACACTGCCTCCATAGCCATTCTCGGTTGAAGAATTGAGCTGTTTAAAATCCCGAAGAATAACGATACGCTGTTCCGCCATCATCGGATAACTGCGGATAATCGAAAGTACTTTCTCGGGTGAAACGTCCCTGCCATACAACAAATCGAAGTTAAAATCTTTTTGATCGGCGGGAATTAACTTCTCTACTGCCTTTTGCAGCCGATCCAGAAAGAACTTTTCATCCCCATAAAAAAAATACACCGGTTTCCGGCCACCTGAATTTAGCTCTTTCAGGATCTCAGAATAAAGTTCTATGCTGGTTTTTTTAGCCATTTTGAATAAGCGGTCAGCTTTCAGTGGTCAGCATTCAGTTTTTTCATAAAAAACTATCCCAACCCGGTCAATATGATCTTTTAGAGCATCTTCTTTAATATCAGAATAAATTACTGTATCAAATATAAAAGGTAACTCAAGATTGTTTAAGCCACTTTTTAGATTCAAAAGAGCTTTATGAGAAATACTTTCCCCCACTAGTGCTAAATCTATATCAGACCCTTCGCGCTGTGTTCCTTTAGCACGTGATCCAAATATCAGTACTTTTGTAATTTCAGGATGTTCTGTCAGTTCACCTTTAACCTGATTAATCTGTTTTTCTGTTAAACCAAAAGCCATCACCCTGATTCAGATTCTATTTCTAATCGTTTCTTTAATTGAAGAAACAAAGGAAAATATTCTTCAGTAATACTTTCCAGAATATTTGCAGCCGTTTCTTCATCATAAGTATGAGAAGTTAAATTCCTGCTTTCAATCATTCTCATCCAAACTTCTCCGCTTTCTATCAATTCACTTTTAAATGCTTCCCGAAAAGTATCTCTCGAGCCGGTAATATCCTGATAGCCCTGATACTGGAGATAATCTTTTAATGTTTTCCAGCTTAAATCAAAAGTGTATTCAAATCGTTGAATGATTCCTTCCTGTTCAAGTTCGGTAGGATTGGCTACATCCAAGCCCTCAGCAAGCTGATTTAAAGCTTTCTCATAGTTCATAAATCGTTGTTGCCAGCGAATATCCTTTTCTTTACTCATAATGTAAAGTTGTTAGTTTTTAGCAATCAGCACTCAGCTAAAACTGATAGCTAATTGCTTCCTAAGGCGTCAACCGCCCCATCATTCTTGGAAATGGAATGGCTTCCCGGAGATGATCAAGTCCGCATAACCAGGCAACCGTTCGTTCCAGGCCAATTCCATAGCCGGAATGCGGAACACTGCCATACTTTCTTAAATCCAGATACCAGCTAAAAATATCTTCGGGCAAATCGTGTTCTTTAATACGTTGTTTGAGTACTTCAAGATTATCCTCACGCTGACTTCCTCCAATAATTTCGCCATAGCCTTCCGGAGCAAGCATGTCGCAGGCCAACGCTAATTCTTCATTCTCGGGATCACGTTTCATATAAAAAGCCTTCACTTCGGCGGGATAACGATGCACCAACACCGGTGTGTCAAATTGCAGCATGAGCAGCGTTTCATCACTTCCGCCAAAATCTTTGCCCCACTCAAAATTCTGCGCCGATTCTTTCCACTCAGGGATATTTCGCAAATCTTCTTCAACCTGGTTAATGCGAGCTGCAATTTCTTTTATCCGCTGATCAATCTGTGCCTTTCGCCATTTTTTCGCCGATCCCCGCTCCTTCTCGATTTCCTCTCTTTCTTTGCCAAGGTCAATATGTTCCTGCTTCCGATCTTCGGCCATTTGGTCCATCATTTCGGCCATCTCATCACTCTTCAAGCGTTCCACAGCTTCGGTATATGAAATTCGCGGAAATCCTTCGGATACTGCTTTTTCAAGTTTTGATGTATCGCGCTCAAGCATTTCCAGTTCGTTCTTAGAACGCTCCAGCACCCGTTTAATGATGAATTTGATCATATCCTCGGCCAGATCCATATTCATATCCAGATCATAGTAGGCCATTTCGGGTTCGATCATCCAAAATTCGGTCAGGTGACGGCGGGTCTTGCTCTTCTCAGCCCGAAACGTGGGACCGAAAGTGTAAATCAATCCGTGTGCCATCGCCATAGCTTCGCCATAAAGCTGTCCCGATTGCGTGAGATAAGCCTTCTCATCAAAATAATCGGTTTCAAAAAGGTTGGTGGTTCCTTCGGCGGCGTTCCCTGTAAAAATGGGTGCATCCATCTGTACAAACCCACGTTCTTGGAAAAAGGTATGAATGGCATAAATAATCTCATTGCGCACGCGCATGGCTGCCCATTGCTTACGGCTTCGCAGCCATAAATGCCGGTTTTCCATCAGGAAATCAACGCCGTGCTCTTTTGGGGTGATGGGATAATCTTCGGCAACTTGTAACACCTCCACCCCCGAAACCTGCACTTCATAGCCGCCAATACTGCGCTCATCTTCAGTTACTTTTCCTGTGATTATCACAGAGCTTTCCTGTCGCAGCGAATCTGCTGCCTGCCAGGTTTCTTCACTTACATCATCTTTGGCTACCACACATTGACAAACACCGGAACCGTCGCGCAGTTCAAGAAAATAAAGATTTTTACTACTACGAAAATTATAAACCCATCCTTTTAAGGTTATTTCTTCTTCGACGTGATCGGACAGATTACGAATATAAATCATGCTTCTTTAAAAAATTGGAGTTAAAACTGTTGGTAAAAGATAAGACCGGTTAACCGCTAAGGACACAAAGTTTGCACAATGTAAGCAAAGAGAAAAATGTCCTTGCGTACTTTGCGATACCCTCGCGCTCTCTGCGGTTAATGGTACTCCTTACAAACAGCTATAAAATTATACTAAAGAGCTCGAATCTAACCATTTCTGAACAAACTCGAAAAGCTAAATACCTTAGCGCACATTGCGATACCTTTGCATCCTCTGCGGTTAATTCTCAGGTAACAGCAATGCCTCCGAAAACTGCTTGCTATCATAGAAATCCTGAGCAAAATCCTGAATTTCGTCAGCCTGTACTTCATCAATTTTTCCCACCAACTCATCGAGTGTTACAAAACGATTGAAGTATATCTCACTCTTAGCAAGGCGACTCATGCGGTTGCTCATGCTTTCCAGAGAGAGCATCAGTTTTCCTTTCAGCTGTGATTTTGCCTCCAAAAGCTCCTTTTCGGGGATTGGTTCCTGCTTCAATTTATCGAGTTCTTTCTGAACCAGTTCCCGAACATGCGCCACATATTCCCGATCTGTTCCCACGTAAATTCCATACAAGCCGGAATCATGATAAGATTGATTAAAGGAAGAAATCGTATAGCAATAGCCGTACTTCTCGCGTACATTTTGATGAAGACGCGAGCTCATTCCACCGCCTAAAACCGTATTAGCCAGCAAAAGCAGATACTTATCATCATGATTGTAATCCAGTCCCCGGCGTCCCATAATAAAATGTGTTTGCTCGATTGCCTTTGAAAGCTCAACCTGGCCTACTTCATAATCCGTCATAGAAACCCTTCTTTCTACCGGATCTTTAGGCACAACTTCACTAAATACGTCGGATACGAGTGTTACCACCTTTTCATGATCTACATTTCCGGCCACTGAAATCAGAAGATTAGAAGGCTGATAGCGATCTTCCATATAGTCGTACAAATCCTGGCGCTCAAAAACTGAAACAGTGTCTTCATACCCAATTACAGGGCGGCCGAGCGGGTGATCTTTAAAGATATGTGCGCTAAATTCTTCAAAAAGGTAATCCCGGGGACTATCATTATACATTTTCATCTCTTCGATAACTACCTTCTTTTCTTTTTCAATCTCATCTTTCGGGAATGACGGATTGAGTACCATATCAGAAAGCACATCCAATGCCTTCTCTAATTCTGAATTTAAACAACGTGAATAGTAACAAGTGTATTCAGAAGATGTGAACGCGTTCAGATATCCTCCTACAGATTCCATGCTCATGGCAATATCGTAGGAAGAACGTGTTTCGGTTCCTTTGAAAAGCATGTGCTCCAGGAAGTGGGTAACACCCGCCTGTTTTTCAGTCTCATTGCGGCTGCCGGTTTTGGCCCAGATTCCTACTGAGACACTTTTTACGCTTTCTACATGTTCGGTAACAATGGTAAGTCCATTATCAAGTTCTGTTTTTTGAACGAAATCGATTTCTTTTGTTTCCATTAAATTATGAGTTTTTTGAAGCCACAAAAACACAAAAAAATAAATTTTAGTGCTTCTGTATTTTCGTGGCAAAGGTGGTATAAAACAAAACGCCATCCCGATAACGAGATGGCGCCAAAAGATACATCATTTTATAAAGAAATGATTAGCTTATCTCTCATCACCGTTTTTGGGGATGAGTGCTTTGCGAGACAGACGAAGCTTTCCGCCATGCTCAACTTTGAGCAGTTTCACATCAAGCTCATCACCGACTGAAAGCACGTCACTTACATTTTTAACATGTTCATGATTGATTTCAGAAACATGAAGCAATCCATCTTTACCGGGCACGATTTCAACAAAAGCGCCGTAATCTTTAATCGCTTTTACCGTACCGTGGTAGGTTGCTCCTTCTTCAAGATGACCGGTAATGCCTTCAATACGTTTTTTGGCTTCTTTTGCCTTAGAAAGATCATCAGCCGTAATAGTGATTAAACCTTTGTTTCGCTCTTCATCTTCTTCAACCCAGATTTCGGTATCTGTTTCTTTTTGAAGCGTTTGAATCACTTTTCCACCCGGCCCAATAACCGAACCGATGTCGTCGGCTTCAATTTCCATATTGATAAACTGCGGTGCGAATTCAGAAATTTGCTCCCGCGGCTCAGAAATGGTTTCAGCCATTTTGTCTAAAATATGCATACGGCCTTCATGTGCTTGCTCCAAAGCTGCTTCGAGCACTTCAAAAGAAATGCCACCAACTTTCATGTCCATCTGGCAAGCGGTAATTCCGTCACGGCTGCCGGCCGTTTTGAAGTCCATATCACCCATAAAGTCTTCTTCACCTCGAATATCAGAGAGAACAACGTGGTTGTCTTCTCCAACAATCATTCCCATAGCGATTCCGGCTACAGGTTTTTTAAGGGGAACTCCTGCATCCATAAGTGCCATTGAACCGCCGCAAACCGAAGCCATAGAAGATGAACCGTTAGATTCGGTGATATCCGAAATGACCCGAATCACATAACCAAACTCATCAAATGAGGGCATCAGCTTTTTAATAGACCGTTCAGCCAAATGACCGTGACCAATTTCCCGTCGGCCGGGGCCTCGCATATAACCTGCTTCACCAACACTATATGGGGGGAAGTTATAATGAAGGAAGAATGTCTTATCTTCTTCGGTCAAAAGCGTATCAACCGACTGCGCATCTTTTTTGGTTCCCAGAGTTACAGAAACCAGCGCCTGTGTTTCACCGCGGGTAAAGATAGATGAACCGTGAGTACGGGCTAAATAACCGGTTTGAGTCCAAATATCGCGAATATCTTCGGGAGAACGTCCGTCAATACGACGTTTTTTCTCAAGAATCATATTTCGAAGTTCATTCTTCTCTATCTTGCTCAAAAACTCTTTAATAGTGCCTTCTTCTTCGGCATACTCTTCAGTAGCTGTTAATTCTTCGACAACCGAATCTTTAGCTTCTTTAAGCTTTTCGCTGTAACCTTCTTTACCAAGGCCAATATTAACTACTTCCCGGATTTTCTCTTCACCAAGTTCATGAACTTTAGTTTTCAGGTCTTCATCAACTTCATCAGGCACAAACTCGCGTTTGGGTTTTCCAAATTCTTCACGAAGCTCTTCCTGGAAAGCACAAAGTTTTTGAATGGCTTTGTGCGCTGCTTTGATGGCATCCAGCATCTCTTTTTCAGAGATTTCTTCCATCTCGCCTTCCATCATAAGTACGCTTTCAGCCGTACCACCGATAATCATATCAATATCGCTGTGTTCCATTTCGCTGAGGGTGGGATTGATAACAAATTCCCCTTCAATACGTCCCACGCGAACTTCAGCAATGGGTCCGGCGAAAGGAACGTCAGAAATGTGAAGTGCAGCCGAAGCTCCCACTCCGCCGAGAACATCACCATCATTCTGTCCGTCTGATGAAAGAACGGAACAAATAATCTGTGTATCGCAACGGTAACCGTCGGGGAAAAGCGGACGCAAGCTACGGTCAATCAAACGACTGGATAAAACTTCTTTGTCGTTGGGACGTCCTTCTCGTTTAATAAATCCACCGGGAAATTTACCGCCGGCTGAAAAACTTTCGCGTAAATCAACCGTAAGCGGAAAGAAATTCATTCCCGGCTTTGGTTCTTTTGCGCTAACTGCGGTACACAGTACCATGGTATCGCCCATGCGAACTGTTACTGCGCCGTCTGCCTGTTTTGCAATGCGTCCGGTTTCAATAGATAATGTTTTACCCGGTGCAAACTCTACACTTTTAAAATCTTCTTTCATGTTTGATATAGATTCAATTCAAATTGTTACTAACTCTTACTATTTAACTACAATAATTGCTTTTGAAGAACTCAGAAAGGAGAATAATCTTCAATAATACGAAATGCAGAAAATATAAAATGAAAAAGGCACGCTATTTTAACGTGCCTAATAACTTATTTACGAATGCCTAAATCGCTGATTAGCTCACGATATTTCTCAATATCTTTTTTCTTGAGGTAATTCAGCAGCCTTCTTCGTTTACCAACCAGTTTCAACAAACCTCTTCTTGAAGCATGATCTTGTCCATGTGCTTTCAAATGGTCGGTCAATTCGTTAATGCGCTCAGTAAAGATAGCAACCTGAGCTTCTGTAGATCCCGTATTTTTTTCGGATCCACCGTATTTTTTAACAATTTCTTCTTTCCGTTCCTTTGTTATCGTCATGTGTTAAATAATTCTTATTTGCTTTACTTCAACTACGTTTTTTCAACATCTTAACAGCGGGTAAAGATAAATGTTTATGCTATGCTTTGCAATAAATTTGTTAAAAGCGGTTAGTGGTTATTCGTGTATTTGTATATTCGTATATCCGGTTTAACCTTAATAACGGATAATCAATAATAACTGTTTTAAGCAATGCAGGAAGAGAGCTAAATATTTTGTTTGGAATGGCGAGAGAGAACAATTAAAAAACTGTCATTGCGAGCGGGTTGTCAGCCACAACATTCTTAACGCTGCTAATTTCAAAACCAATTACGTTTTTAGCAACAGTCAACAATAGAGCGAAGCAATCCCTAAGCGTAAACCAAATCCATATCCTCATTAGGAGATCACTTCAGTCGCAAAAACGCTCCTTCGCGATGACAGGTATGGCTTATAGAGAATATTAAAAAGCAGTAACTCCTACTCTGCCAGCAACTCCCTCGTCCTCCTCTCATCACTTCCAAGTTGCTCTTTCAGGGCATCAGCACCGTCAAATTTTTGTTCTCCACGGATACGGTTGAAAAAACGAACCTGTACTTCCTCGCCGTAGATATCTTCATCAAAATCAAAAAGATGTACTTCGAGTGTTTGGACTTTTCCATCAAAAGTGGGACGATGCCCGATATTCATCATCCCGTTATGCCAGTCATCGCCAATTCGAACTTTTACCGCATAGACACCGTCTTTAGGGATGATCTTTTTTGAATGCTCAGGTTTAATATTCGCAGTAGGGAAACCAATTTTCTTGCCCCGTTTATCGCCGTGAATAACAGTACCGTTAAGGCGGTACGGGCGCTGTAAAAATTCGGCTGCCTGTTCTACATTTCCTTCTTCACTGATCGCTTTTCGGATAGCCGTGCTGCTCACCGTTTTTGCTCCCACCTCCCGTTTTGAAACTACATAAGAATCAAAACCAAGTTCTTTCGCAAGCTTTTCAATCGTTTCAATGGTGCCCTCACGGTTGCGCCCGAAGTGATGATCGTAACCAATCACAAATTCGCTTACACCGATCTTTTTATAAATAATATCACGGATGAACTCTTCTGAGCTCAGGAGAGAGAAATCGCGGTCAAAGGGGATTACCACCAGTAAATCAATGCCCAGTTCTTCTAAAATTTCAGCCCGTTCCTGAAGGGTGGTAAGCAGTTTTATTCCCGCATCGCCCGGACTGATAATATCTCTGGGGTGCGGATCAAAAGTTACAATCACGCTTCGGGCATCTCTTTCTTTGGCTTTTTGGGCAACAGTATCCATGATAGCCCGATGTCCCGCATGAACACCGTCAAAAGTGCCGACTGTAACTACAGAGTTAACCTTCCTTTTGACATCTGATAAATAAACTATTTCAGCCATGCATTTAATTTTAGAATCATGATTGGAGACTATGAAAAACACCTTAATATGTCATTCTGACCGGAAGGAGGATCCCGACAGGTGTCGGGAGACGACTGTAGTCTTCCGAAGGAATGCCTACGGCAGAAGAATCTCCCTTTATAATTTATAAGCGTATTTCATGAAGATTCTTCAACTCCCGTCATCAAAAACCAAATGACCTTCGCTCAAAGTGACAGGTTAAGGTTTTTCGCCGGCTCCTGCTGCTAACATTTACTCTTCTTCGGAATTGCCCTTACGCTCTTTTCGTTCCTTGCGAATTTTCTGAAACAGGTTCTCCATTTTTTCCGCGTACTCAGCGGTTTCATCTTTTAAGAACTCCAGTTCCGGAATGCGGCGGACCTGGTGGCGAATTTTTGAAGCCAGCTCTTTACGAATCTGAGCCACATGTTCCTCAAGGTGGGTAAAAATAGCGTCTTCATCCTTCCCCGGAGCATATACGCTAATATAAACTTTCGCTATCATCAAATCCGGCGTGACATCTACTTTTGTAATGGTGATAAACGAACCGCCCTGTTGGTAGCTTTTTTGAATAATTTTACCCAGGTCCCGCTGAATCACAGCACCTAAACGCTCTGTACGAATACTCATTTTTTGGAAAGGCCTTAGAGTTTAAACAGCTTATTGATTATCACTCTTAACATCTTCAAGGCGACGTTTTTCTTCAATTATCTCATAATTTTCAATAACATCGCCCACTTTAATGTCATTATAATTCACAATGCTGATTCCACACTCAAAGCCTGTTTTTACTTCTTTTACATCATCTTTTTCACGCTTGAGCGAATCAATCTCACCATCGTAAACTACAACCCCGTCACGCACAACCCGGATCGGATTATTACGGTTGATCTTTCCATCCGTCACATAACAACCGGCAATGGTTCCTACCTTGGAGACTTTAAAAGTCTTCCTTACTTCAGCATTACCATTTAATTTCTCGCTAATTTCGGGAGATAACAGTCCTTCCATCGCGTCTTTTACTTCATCAACGGCATCGTAAATTACGCTGAACAACCGGATATCAATTTCTTCATTTTCTGCAACGGCACGGGCATTCGTTGTGGGACGGACCTGAAAACCGATGATAATAGCATCAGATGCGGAAGCCAACAATACATCAGATTCAGTGATGGCTCCGGCTCCGGTGTGAATAATATTTACAGAAACTTCATCATTACTCAACTTTTGCAGTGAACCGGAAAGTGCTTCAATCGATCCGTCTACATCAGCCTTGATAATGATGTTCAAATCAGAAACTTCACCGAGCGCAAGTCGTCTTGAAAGGTCATCAAGCGTGAGGTGCTTGGTTTTACGCAACTCCTGCTCACGACGAATTTGCTGACGTTTATTGGCAATTTCTTTAGCTTTCTTCTCATCTTCGAGAGCCACCAGCTTATCACCGGCCTGTGGAATATCATCGAAACCGGTTAGCTGTACCGGCTCTGAGGGGCCGGCCGTTTCAACCCGTTCTCCCAATTCATTTTCCATCGCCCGTACGCGTCCGAAACAAGGTCCGGCTATAAAAGAATCACCCACTTTAAGTGTACCGTTTTGAACCAGGATATTAGCTACAATTCCTTTTCCTTTATCTACGCGCGCTTCGAGTACCACTCCGTCAGCCTGCCGGTCAGGATTGGCCTTCAGCTCCATCAATTCGGATTCGATAAGCACTTTTTCAAGCAGGTCTTCAATTCCTGCACCCGTTTTGGCCGAAACTTCAGCAGCCTGATACTGGCCGCCATATTCTTCAACAATCACATCATGTTCGGCCAGTTGCTGTTTAATTCTTTCGGGATGAGTATCCGGCTTATCTATTTTGTTAATGGCAACAATAATTGAAACGCCTGCCGCTTTAGCATGATTTATAGCCTCAATAGTCTGCGGCATCACGGCATCATCGGCAGCTACCACAAGAATTACAATATCGGTAGCCTGAGCACCGCGCGAACGCATAGCCGTAAAAGCTTCGTGGCCGGGAGTATCAAGAAAAGTGATGTTTCGTCCGTCGTCCGTTTGAACTTCGTAGGCACCCACGTGCTGGGTGATGCCACCCGCTTCCCCTTCAGTAACCTTGGCTTTTCGAATATAATCGAGTAATGAAGTTTTACCGTGATCAACGTGACCCATTACCGTAATGATCGGAGCGCGGGGCTGAAGGTCTTCGGGATCGTCTTCTTCAAGTTCAATCTCTTCCAGGCTTTCATCAGCATCTACAAACTCCACTTCATAGCCAAACTCTTCGGCTACAAGTTCAATCGTGCTTGCATCCAGGCGCTGATTGATGGAAACCATCATACCCAGGTTCATACAAGTGGTAATTACATCATTCGGCTTAACATCCAGGAGCTCGGCAAGATCACTAACCGTAATAAACTCGGTAGTTTCAATAACATCTTCTTCAAGTCCTTCAAGCTCTGCCTGCAGCTGTTCTTCCTCCTCACGTTCTTCTCTACGCTGCTTTCGGCGCTTTTGGCGACGGCTCCCAACAGTTTCACCAGACTGCATTTGCCGCATGGTTTCTTTTAACTTCTGTTCTACGTCCCCCTCATCAATATTGCTGCCGCGTCGTTTCCGTTTTTTCTTGCTTTTCTTACTCTTTTTAGATGATTTCTCCTTCTTTGAAGGAGCCTCTTCACCATCATAGCGGTCTTTCTTGCGTTTGCGCTTTTTACGGTGTTTAGGTTTGCTTTCATCAATCCGGACTTTTCCAAGAACTTTGGTTCCTTTTAGTCGGCCGGCCCTTCCGCGGATAACACCTTCTTCGTGAGTTTCATCATCTTCGTCCTCATCTTCGTCTTCGTCCTCATCCTCATCTTCTTCATCATCAATGTCATCTTCTATATCTTCTTCGGGCTCTTCAACTTCCTCCTCATCGTCCTCCTCTGCCTCGACAGCTTCAACAGCTTCATCTTCTTCAATTTCCTCTTCCTCCCCGGCTTCTTCTTCCTCGTCCTCATCCGTTTCGGCTTCTACTTCGGCAGCTACTTCAACTTCTTCTTCGTCTTCAGCTTTTTCCTCTTCAACCGTTTCTTCTGCTTCAGTTTCTTGCGGCTCTTCCGGTTCTTCATCAACTACATCTTCAACCGTATCTTCTTCTACCTCAGATTCATCAGCCGGTTTTAAACCTTCTATCTCATCTTCCTCATCTTCTTCGGGAGCAAGGGGAAGATCGTCTTCCGGCTCAAGGGGTAGTTCATCCTCCAACGGCTCGAGAAAATCTTCTACCGAAACACTCTGGTTACGACTGGCATGTATCTGATTCCGCCGGTTTTCGTAGTCTTCTTTAGCTTTGGCATGCTGCTGGCTGTTCGCTTTATCAATGCCGTATACTTCTTCCAGTGCCTCATACATTTCCGAGGTAATTTTGGTAGTAGGCTTATTAGCTATTTCAAAGCCCTCACCCGAAAGTGATTCTACAATAGATGTTGTAGAAACATTGAATTCGGATGCAACTTTATATAAACGTTTTGGCTTGTCGTTTGACGGCATATAAATGTATTTCTAAAAAATGCTTCTTATGTTATCAGCTTTTCTTGCAACATTGTAAGGTAAAGCAGGATTATTGGAAATGGAAGTCCAATTACTCTTCATCTTCAAATTCGTAGGAAATAATATCAATAATGCGTTCGGCTTCTTTATCATCAATCTTTCCTTCGGTTCGCCTTACGATCTCTTCTGCATCCAGTTCCAAAACAGCACGGGCAGTATCACAACCGATTTGTTGCAACATTTCAATTACTCCGGGACCAAAATCAATCTCAAATTCCTTTAAGTCAATATCATCTTCTTCTTCGACTTCACGGTAAACATCAATTTCGCACTGCGTTAGTTTTGAAGCAAGACGTATATTCACCCCGCCCTTTCCGATAGCCTTGGATACTTCATCAGCGGGAACAAGTACTTTGGCAAGTTTACCATCTTCACTCAATTCAACACTCAGTACCCTTGCCGGCTGCAATGCCCGCTTAATAAATTCGTGCTGGTCTTCGGTAAAGTTGATGACATCAATATTTTCGTTTTGGAGCTCGCGTACGATAGCGTGAATGCGAATGCCCTTCATGCCTACACAAGCACCAACGGGGTCGACCCGCTCATCGTGCGAAAGAACGGCAACTTTAGAACGGTCGCCGGGCTCACGGGCAATACGCTTCAGATCGATGATACCATCAAAAACTTCAGGAATCTCATTTTCAAAGAGGCGTTCAAGAAATAACGGTGAAGTCCTTGATATTATTACCGATGGATTGCCATGATATCGCTTTACTTCGGTAACTACAGCGCGAATGGTATCACCCTTTCGGTAACGATCTTTATAAATCTGCTCGCTCTTGGGTAGTACCAGCTCAATACCATTGTGATTGATGAGCATCTCGCGGTTTCGAATTTGATACACATCGCCAAGCACAATTTCGCCCACACGGTCGGAATATTCTTCGAAAATGTTGTCTTTCTCAATTTCGCGGATACGCTGCGCCAGTTGCTGGCGCGCCATCATTACGGCACGACGTCCGAAGTCTGCTATAGAAAGCTCCTGGGCAAATTCATCATACAATTCCAGATCCGGGTCATGTTTTTGAGCTTCTTCAAGGGTAATTTCTTCCACTTCATCGGTCAGCTCTTCTTTTGGAACAACTTCACGAATATGGAGGATTTGAATTTCACCACGATCTGCATTTAAAATAACCTCAAAAGCTTCATCAGAACCATATTTTTTACGAATCATGGTTCTGAAGACATCTTCCAGGATAGATAATAATAAATCTTTATCAATGTCTTTGTCTTTCGCGATTTCGGAGAAAGACTGAATAATTTGTTTTGAAATACCGGTTGACATCAGTGGGCCCCTGTCTGCTTAAAATTACTTGAATGAAGGAATAATTCTTGTTTCTACCAGATCATCAAACGCTACGGTGATGACTGATTTATCATCCAACTCGATTGAAATATCGTTTTCTGTTACCTTCTGTAAGGTTCCTGTTATCTTTAAATACTCACCGTCTTTTTTATATTTAACCTTCGCTATATGCCCTTCGTTTTTGGGATATTGCCGCCGGTCTTTGAGCGGACGGCCCAGCCCGGGCGATGATACATTAATTCGATACTTGCCCGAAAAAAGCTCATGGGCTTCCATCAAAAAACTAAGTTCATTGCTGATTTCCGCGCATTCATCCATATTAATGCCTCGATCTTCGGCATCAACCAAAACCCAGATTTCAGGAGCATTGCTGCCTTTAATTTCAACATCAACAAGAAAAAAATCGGTTGTTGAAAGAACCGATCCTGCGAGTTCAGAAACCTTGTCTATAACTTTATTTTGCACGTTTTCGTAATTATAGGTACAAAAAAAAGCGAGGACCTTTCGGCGCTCACTTAAAGCATTCAAAGATAGTCTTTTTACATTAAAAAAACAATTATCAATGTAGGTGGGCATCTTGTCCGACAAAAGATAACTGATTTGAGAACAAAGATTAACGATCTAGCGCTGCAAGGGAGTTGTACTCCCGTTTCCGTTCAGGAGTGCAACTCCCTCACAGCAGTAACATGCCAGGTTTTGAAAAACTGGCATGTTTGTTCTTTTCCACTTTTTAAATTTTTTTATAAATCTTGTGCATCTGCTTTCCTATACTTATGATCTATCGTTGGTTTAACTTTAATTATATTTTCTCCCCATGTGTAAATCACTTCTTACCGTTTTAGGCGTACTTCTGGGACTCATTCCTTTACAGGCTCAAAATGTTAGCATTCCCGCGACTTCAGCTCAGGAGCGGAGCCAGTCCATCCACCACCGCCAGCAAATGCGGCTGCATTCTGTTTTCAAGGAATATCCGGTTCGCAATGTGGGTCCGGTAGTAATGAGCGGACGCGTTACTGATATTGCCGTTCTCTCCGACAATCCCAGAAAATTTTATGTAGGTTATGCATCCGGCGGAGTGTTTAAAACCACCAACAGCGGCAACACGATGAAGCCGATTTTTGATTACCAGGGCACATTGACCATCGGAGATATTGCTATTTCACGGGCTGATGAGAGCATTCTCTGGGTCGGTACGGGCGAAAATAACAGCAGCCGTTCCAGCTATTCAGGTACGGGTATTTATAAAAGCACGGACGGCGGTAAAAGCTGGCAGTTTATGGGACTTCGAGGCTCGCAGCATATCGGAGCCATCGTTACGCACCCCACCAATCCTGATGTTGCCTGGGTAGGCAGTTTAGGTCCGCTTTATTCAATGAATGACGTGCGCGGGGTATATAAAACAACTGATGGCGGAGAAACGTGGACTAAAACCTTAACTCCCCCTGACAGTACCGGAGTGATTGAACTCCTCATTCATCCTGAAAATCCCGATGTTCTTTGGGCGGCTACCTGGCAGCGATTTCGACAGGCCTGGAATTTCTGGGAGTCGGGTGAAGGATCCGCTATTTACAAATCTACTGACGGCGGTGAAACATGGCACAAATCGATGAATGGATTCCCCGACGGAAAGTTTGTGGGACGTATCGGTATTGATGTGAGCGACAGCAATCCCGATGTTTTATACGCTTATCTGGATAATCAGAAAGTGACAAAAACCAAAAAAGAAGTTGATGAAGACGAGCTCACTCAAACAGATTTTATTGAGATGAGCCGTGAAGACTTTTTGGAACTTGATGATAAAAGGCTCAACCAGTTTTTACGCAATAACAACTTTCAGGAAAGATATACGGCCATAACAGTAAAGGCTGATATTCGTGAAGGTAAATATGAACCCAAAGCTCTGGCCAAATATCTGGGCGATGCTAATGAAGCGTTATTTGAAACCAGCATTAAAGGAGCGCAGGTTTACCGCTCTGAAGACGGCGGCGAAAGCTGGCAAAAAGTAAACAGCTATGAACTGGAAGATTTAATCTATTCTTACGGCTACTATTTTGGTGAAGTTCGTATTTCACCTGCCAATCCCGATGTAGTTTATATTATGGGTGTACCTGCACTCAAGTCAACTGATGGCGGGAAAACATGGAAACCCATTGCTGAAAATCAGGATGTGCATGTCGACCATCAGGCGATGTGGATTGACCCTGACGATCCCCAACACCTGCTGCTGGGTAATGACGGTGGTCTGTACGAAAGCCATGATGGAGGAAAAAACTTCATTCATCATAATGTAGCTTCTGTAGGGCAATTTTATAGCGTAGCTGTTGACATGGAAAAGCCTTATAACATTTACGGTGGCTTACAAGACAACGGTGTTTTTACCGGTTCATCTCAAGGTTCACCCGATGATGAAGAGTACTGGGAGCGCCTTTTTGGCGGAGATGGAATGCATGTTGCTGTTCACCCCGGAAACAGCGACTTGGTTTATACCGGCTATCAGTATGGTAATTATTTTCGCATTAATCGTGCTGAAAGTAAGTATGTTCGTATCACTCCCAAGCATGACCTCGGCGAAGAGCCTTACCGGTGGAACTGGAATAGTCCGCTCGAAATGAGTAATCACAATCCCAATATTCTGTATTTAGGTTCGCAAAAAGTGCTTCGGTCAATGGATCGCGGTGAGACATGGACACCCATCAGTCCCGATTTAACCAAAGATCTATGGAACGGAAATGTACCTTATTCAACACTGACTACTATTTCCGAATCACCTCTCGATTTCAGCGTGATCTGGGTGGGAACCGATGACGGCAATATCCAGGTTACCTCCGACGGCGGCAAAACCTGGAATCTGGTTTCGGAAGATCTACCCGAACGGCGATGGGTAAGTGAAGTGTTTGCCTCTCCGCACGATGTATTCACCGCTTACGTTTCTCTTAATGGCTATCGGTATGATGAGTTCAAAACTTACATCTATAAAACAACAGATTTCGGTAAAACATGGGTCTCTGTCAAAGGTAATTTACCCAACGATGTAGCCAATGTGATTGCTCAAGACCCTGTAAATCCCGACATTCTTTATGCAGGGCTTGATCATGGGACCTACGTCAGTTTTAATGACGGGAGTAAGTGGTTTTTGGTAAACGGAATTCCCAATGTTTCCTCATATGATATGGTAGTTCATCCCCGTGCTCTTGATTTAGTGGTAGGCACACACGGACGAAGTGTTTTTGTGATGGATGTGGAACCGCTTCATGCCATAGCCAAAAACTGGAATGAAATGATATTGGCCTTAAAATCGGATAATATTCGCTTTTCTGATCGCTGGGGAGAACGTCGCGCACCTTATCGTCCGGTTATTGAACCCGAGGCGAAGTGGCTGTATTGGGTTGGTGATGAAGACGTGCAGGATGAGACGATTTCCATTATCATAAAAGATAAGGACGGTGAAACCGTTAAAAAATTAACCGATGAAGCGAATTATGGCTTTAATACCTTTAAATGGAATTTATTAGTCGAAAAAGCGAAAGAAGATAATCCCGGTACATATTTAGGTGCCGGAACCTACACTATTACTTATAAAATCAATGGATCATCAGATGAAACAACATTCAAAATTATTTCTGATTCTGACCGTGATCGGGCTGATCAGCGCGTGTTCTCAAGCCCCGAAGAAATCATCTACGAAGAATACCGGGCAGAATATTGAACATGAAGGACGCTCTCTAAACTTCACCCGGTCGGTTTCTTTTTTGGCTGAAGGAGATACCGTCTCAACTATAGAAGTGGCTGTTGCCGACACCGATCAGGAGCGCAGCCAGGGACTGATGGATGTGCGGGAACTGGGTGAGTCGAAAGGAATGCTCTTTATTTTTGAAGGCGAACAACCCCGCAGCTTCTGGATGGCCAATACCCCCCTCCCGCTGGACATTATTTTTGTGAACGCGGAGGGCGAGATTGTTCGTATCCATCATAGCGCAAAGCCTTTTTCCGAAGAAAATTTTCTTTCAGGTGAACCGGCTAAATATGTGGTTGAAGTGAACGCAGGTTATACCATTGCCCATGATATTAAGGAGGGAATGAAGGTGGGCTTGGAGTAACTTATCTAAGTGCAGTTGCCAGGCACTTTTGAAGTGCCTGGCAACTATTCGCTTCTTTTTTAACAGACCTGTTACTGATCAATAATTATCTGGACGAGTTGCTATTCCCGGAAACTCTCTCAGCAGTTGTTTGTCTAATGTTACTAAATTGATATCAAGATCTTTCGCCAGACTAATAAATTTGCAATCGTATGATGAACAGGAAGATTGGTTAACCTGGTTAAGCACTTGAACAGAATTGACCCGGAATTCCCGTTCTTTCATCTGTAATTCTGATTTTTCTAAAATTAACAGAGCTTCTGCCAAATCAATGAGATTTTTTCTTAAATAAAGGCTAACCACATTTCGAAATTCACTTTTCCAGAGAATGGGGCTATCCACTGAGAATCTTTTTGATATAGGTCATCACAGAGATTTGTTGTATTCGAAGGAAGCCAAAAGTGAGCAAGAATATTGGTATCAACTACAATCATGGTCTTCCCTGGTTAATGGCAGCCTCGATTTCCTGGCTACTAAGACTTCCCTTAACCTTTTTTCGCAGCCGGCGCGCTTCTTGCAAAATCTCATCAGCAGAAATACTTCTTGCCTGCACGGCTTGCTCCAAACAAGCAATAATTTCACTGTTGATACTTCGATGATGAGCGTCAGCCTGCTGTCGCACTTTACTGTAAATTTCATCGGGAATATTTTTAACAGTAATACTGGCCATAGCAGATTGGTTCCGTTGTAGTTTATAAACGAAACTATGAAGAATGGCTAAATATTGCAATTAGGTTTATACATTCCCTTCATTAAATAAAAAATGGCGCAAGCTTTCACTTGCGCCATTTTTATGAACATTCATTTTTAGTACGAGCAGAAGCTCACGACAAAAATTAAAACTTAGCCGTCATGTTCTTTGAAGCCAATTTTTGTAAGGTTTTGGCCAGCTTATTTACTTTTTCTGCGTTGTCAGAATCTGCAGCCCGGCTTTCTACCTCTTCAGCTAAATCAGAAAGAATTTCACTTCGCTCACTGCCTGAAGCATTTTCAGCCTTAGCAATTTGCTGTCTGGCTGTGGTGATACTTTCCTCAGTTAATGCCTGATTTCGTTCAAGCTGATCTAGATAAGCTTTTGCGAGTGAGAAGGTAGGCGGCCAATCAAACTTTGGCTGTCCCTGTGCATTCAATCGTTCTAATTCCACGGTTCGCGCTGCAGCAATCTCGTTTTTAGTGAGATATGGACTTGGCTTTAGTTCAAAAATATCAAGTCCGCGGGCAATTTCGGAACTGACGATAACTCCATTGTACCAATAGACTGACCAGCTTCCGCCCATTTGAAAACGGGTAGAATCAACAGGCCCGCGATCATAGAAGGCAATTTCAACCGGGTTTTCCGCATCAGTCCAGTCAAAAATGGAGATACCGCCCTGGTACCAGGCTTGTACCATCACATCACGGCCGGGAATTGGAATTAATGAACCATTATGCGCTACACAGTTCTCCAGGGTACTTTGTGCTGCAGGTAACTTATAATAGCTTTGGAAGTGCATCTGATTATTCTCATCGATAGTAAAAATGGCATCAGCGCCCCATTCCATAGGATCAGTTGCACGACATTTCGGTTGCACGCCGCCTCCCCATTCATCAGTGAAGAGAACCTTAGTGCCATCATTGTTAAATGTCGCAGAATGCCAGTAGGCAAAATTGGAATCAGCTACTGCATCTATACGCTTGGGATTTGCAGGGTCAGTAATATCCAGTAAAAGGCCATATCCTTCACAGGCTCCGCCCGCCAGTCCGATTTCCGGATATAAAGTAATATCATGGCACTGGTTAGGTCCCCGGCGTTCGGTATCATCTTCACCAAATCTTTTAGCAACTATCTGTGGAAGAATCTCCCGCAGTTTAGCACTGTCGGCAGCTGTTGGCTCTCCACTGCCTCCTCTTTTCTTTACTACATTAGCAAGCATGGGCTTTACAAAACGTGAAGGAAGCACCATTGGACGGCCATGCAGTTCAATGACAAAAGCTCCTTCTTCTCTGGCTTCTTCAATTTCAGCAAGATCGGCAGGAGCCAAACCATGGCTTGGCGGAGCTTGCAGGCCTTCAAAAATTCGCGGTGAACTCACAATTTTAGCCGCTTCCGGATTGTCCAAAGGCACTTTAATGACCTCAATTCGGAAAAGCGCTGAATTAGGGTTCTCACTCGGGAAAGCATCGGAACAGCCGGCGAGTTCTGCTTCCGGACGCACCGGTGCAGAACCTGAAACATAAATGTATACGTTCTCGTCATCCTGCGGATCTTTCAGCACAGAATGAGTATGAGAACCACGGCAAGTCTGTACATTTGATACATATTCAGGATTTTCAATATCAGAGATGTCAAAGATACGGATTCCACGAAGACGTTCGTCACTCACTGTTTTGTCTACACCCTGGGTACCGCAGTCGAGGCGTCCGCCTAAACCCTCACCCGAAACAAACAGAAGATCCCCATATACCGACACGTCGCTTTGCGAGGCGGGGCATAGAAAATCGACTACTAATTCAGGAGAAGCCGGATTAGAGATATCCCATACCATGAAACCATTATAGTTACCCTGAATCACATAATTACCTTTAAAAGCAAGATCAGAGTTTGTTACTCCTATAAAATCTTTAGGAGGAAGCGTATGGGAAAGCATGTTGAGATTCCAAATAGCATCTTCAGCATCGAATAAACCTGCTTCCAACCCTACACGAGGATCGGGGCTTGGCGGTTCCGCTTCTGCTATTGGTTGAGGTTCAATTCCAGGAGCAGAAGATGAGTTTGATGTTTCCAGCTCTGAGGTCGGAGCGCAGGCATAAGCACCAAATATCAGAACCGTTAAAAGTATCCAGGAGCAACTTTTACCGATCCCGGAAATACCTTTCGCAAATGGATTATAAGCTTTATTGTAGTTCATATTTATAATTTTAGTAAGCGTTGATATTAAAGAAAAATGAGTAACAGTACTTAATCTGATCCGGCCAGATCATCCAGCATTCGGTTCATTCTGTCAATTTCTGTTTTCTGATCTACCTGAATACCTGATGCAAGGTGATAAGTCTGTGCTCCACTGGCCGCACCATCACTGCTGAAAAGTTTTTTAACCATAGTTACCGCTCCCTTATGATGTTCAATCATATAGGTAAGAAAAAGACGGTCAAACTCAGCTCCATGTGCATTAGCAAGTTTTTGTATCTGCTTCTGCGATAGCATTCCCGGCATATTTTTATGACCGGAATGATGAGTACCTGCTCCGTGTATCATCAGATTTAGTCCTTCAATATGCACCTTCGGCACAGGTTGTCCCCGATCTCGGAGCCACCGCTGCATCGTCTTAATTTCACCCTTTTGGGCATTGACGATGCGGGCGGCCAATGTTTGTACTTGTTCACTTGCCCCGTTTTTCGGTGCGAGCCGTGATATAAGAACAGCTTGAGCATGATGGGCAATCATACCAGTCATAAAATGCACATCGGCTTCTGAGAATTCACGAGAATTTCGCACTCGTTCCCAATAAAGGGCTTCCAGATCTGATTTATCACTCGCCGAGGCGTTTGTTTTTACACTGTGGGTGCTTTTACACGCCGTAATTCCGGTCAGTATGAGAAACGCAAAGAGAGTTTTAAAGGAAAACAATACTTTTATACTTCTGTTATGTATCACGTATTAAAAAGAGATTAATTTCTTGAAAAATCTTGCCTTTAACGGCTTCACATTATAACTGCAATAAACAAGAAAAACCAATTAATTTACATCCTTTTGTAATGCAAAATGAAATAAAGATGCTATACTTCATGTACCGCACTATTTGGAAATTCCTAAGGCAGACTTTTAGCTCCCGGGGAAGCTCTTCGAGTTGCAACTCATAATTCAACATTCATCCTTCAAAATTTCCCTTAAGCCTTAACCGCCTCTTCCTGCTCTTTGTACTCGTCAAGGAACTCTTTCACTTTCAGCACATTTTGTTTTGAGCCGATAAAGATGGGCGTGCGCTGGTGAATAGATTCAGGCTGAATTTCCATAATTCGTCCGTTACAGTCGATAGCCATTCCTCCGGCCTGCTCAATCACAAAACTGAGTGGGTTACATTCATACATCAACCGCAGCTTTCCATTAGGATATTGATTACTGTTCGGATAGATGAAAATGCCGCCTTGAATTAGCGTCCGATGCACATCTGCTACCATTGAACCAATATAACGGGCCTTATAGGGACGCTGTGTTTCTGGATCTTCCACCTGACAATATTTTACATATTGTTTGAGGCCTTGATCCCACGAATGATAACTCCCTTCGTTCACACTGTAAATAGCCCCAAAATCAGGAATTTTAGCATCTTTCTCCGATAAAATAAACTCACCGATACTGGGATCAAGTGTAAATAGCGAAACACCCGCTCCCGTAGTATAAGCCATCATGGTGCTGGAGCCATAAAGCACATAGCCGGAAGCAACCTGTTTCGTTCCCGGCTGCAGCGCATGCTTTTCAGAAAGCTTGTCATAATCCATTTCATCGCACATATAGATCGAAAAAATACTGCCGATGGAAACGTTTACATCAATGTTTGAAGAGCCGTCAAGCGGATCCATATAGACAATATACTTGCCGCCGTCGTTTTCTAGTTTTATAATACCGTCATTCTCTTCGGAGATCACCATACAGGTAATTTCTGATCTGTTAAGGGCAGAAATGAGCTGCTTATCAGCAAAAAGGTCCAGCTTTTTAACTGATTCTCCGTGTACATTAGTTGAACCCTCTTCACCTAATATATTGGTGATTCCTGCTTTGTTGACTTCTCTGGATATAATTTTTGCTGCCAGTCCGATATCTCTGAGCAATTGAGATAATTCACCCGTTGCTCCCGGGAATTTATTTTGGGACTGAATAATAAATTCCTCTAAAGTGATAACCCGATTCTGCTTTCGATCTACCATAAACGCTCCCTCTTTTGCTGATCCAACATTTCTTATTAAATAAAATTTTGTCTTTAATTTTTGCCACTAAAACACGTAAACACTAAATTTTTTGAATGTCAATAATATATCTATTCCGTGCTTTTGTATTTTTGTAGCTTCCATCTACAAAGTTAAAAAATTTTGGTATAACTCTTTAGACTTCTTTTCCAGTTCTGCCAGAGTTCCGTTGTTGTGAATAACAAAATCGGCCAGCTCCCCTGACTCTTCAAAATTTCTCTGTTTATTCATCCGTTGCCTGATCTTTTCCGGACTACTCTTATCTCGCGCCTGAACGCGCTCAAGGCGGTGTTTTTTATCAGCCAACACCAGCACAATATAATCAAATTGGTATGACTTCAGATTTTCAAGCAGGAGCGCGGCCTCATATACGAAAACATCATGTCCGTTTTGTTTCGCCTTTTCCATCTCCGCAAGCGTTGCTTCCGGCAATTTCGGATGAACGATGGCATTCAGTTCCTTCACCCTACCCTTTTGAAACGCTTCTATAGCCAAATGTTCCCTGTTAAGAGAACCATCACCCCGAAAAGATTCCTCGCCAAAAACTTTGGTAAGTTCTTCTCTGGCCTTTTGGTTCTCAACCATCACCTTTTTGGCAAAATCATCAGCGTTAAGAACGTATGCCCCAAGCTCAGCCCATATTTTACACACCGTTGACTTTCCACTTCCGATGCCCCCTGTGATGCCTACGGTTATCATTATTCTGTCTTTTGTGAAGCCGAAATCGACATCAAATATTCATTAATGAACTCATCAATTTCACCGTCCATCACTGCATCCACATTAGATGTTTCGTAGTTGGTGCGGTGATCTTTTACGCGCCGGTCGTCAAATACATAACTTCTGATTTGCGATCCCCACTCAATGGTGCTTTTAGAATCTTCAAGCTTCTGCTTCTCTTTTTCACGAATATTTTTCTCAAGCTCGTAGATTTTAGATTTCAGCAAAACCATCGCTTTTTCACGATTCTGCATTTGCGACCGCTCCTGCTGGCACTCTGAAACAACCCGCTCCCTGGTTCCGTCAGAAAGTTCCCCTTCCCAGATCAGGCGAACCCCTGTTTCTACTTTGTTGACGTTCTGTCCACCCGCACCGCTGGAGTGAAAACGCTGCAATTCCACATCACTTTCATTGATGTCCACTTCAATCGAATCATCTACCAGGGGTGAAACAAAAACCGAGCAGAATGAAGTGTGGCGCCTTGCGTTACTGTCGAAGGGTGAAACCCGTACCAGCCGGTGAACGCCACTCTCAGCCTTGAGATAACCGTAAGCAAACTCACCGCTGATTTGGATGGTAGCACTTTTCAATCCGGCTACATCACCCTGCTGGTATTCAATTACCGAAACTTTAAAATCGTTTTTTGCCGCCCATTTTGTATACATGCGGTACAACATTTCGGCCCAGTCCTGGCTTTCAGTTCCGCCCGCGCCGGGTTTAAAAGTGACGATAGCATCACGATGATCGTCTTCTCCGCGCAGCATATTTTTAAGCTCCAGGGCTTCCAACTTTTTCTCCAGGCGTTGAACCTCCTGTTGCAATTCATCATTGACATCTTCGCCTTCATCCAGAAACTGCTGGTACACTTGGATGCTGTCACGCAGTTCATCCAGTTTATCCCAGCTTTCAACCATATCCTTTTCATGGTTGATCTTTTGCATGATTTGCCGCGCGTGGTCTGGATCATTCCAGAAATCGGGGTCCTGCGTCTGCTCTTGCAGTTCAATAATTTTTACTTTTCGCTTCTCGTAGTCAAAGATACCCCCTCAGCGCATCCACGCGCTGAAATAGTTCGTTCAGGTAATCAGAGTTTATAGATATATTCATAATCGAATGCTCAAATTTTTTATTTAATGTGATAAATTTTCCTGCTATTGAATATCTAACCTCCGGCCTTAGAAAAGAATGCCTTTGCTTAGGTTGAAGTGATGTGGAAGGTCAATTAAAAGAACCCCGAGGCTTCAGGGCTTTTACCGGACACATCGCTAAAACCTTAAGACATTTTTTTCGTCAGCCGGCGACTTTTTTACCCGAAGGGATCCCTACGGGAGATTACTTTTTGGGTTGTTCAAAAAGTAATAAGAACAAAAGTGATTAATTATATCAAAGCTACCGTCCATTTTCATGTGGATGAGATTTCTCCATTCCGTCCCGATCAAAAAC
Organism: Balneolaceae bacterium; assembly: GCA_036381435.1. GTDB lineage: Bacteria > Bacteroidota > Rhodothermia > Balneolales > Balneolaceae > Fodinibius. The sequence goes on from DASVCW010000022.1 coordinate 96,292, forward strand.
ATCGCCCCGATTGCTCGGGAGTCGAGATGACAACAAAAAATTTTTTCCTTCTACCTCCCAAGCTTGCCGAGTACATATCCTAACACAATGCCACCGGCGAAAGCGATAAGTACTCCTTCTTCGGGGTTTTCACGCACATACCGCCGGGCTTCACGATATTCATGGTTAATCTCGGTTTGCAAACTGTCGCGTTCTTTTTTGAGCCTTTTAATCAGCTTCTCATAACTTTTATTGAGGTGTTCTCGCTTGGTTTCTTCAGAATTTTCTGAAGCCTTTTTCTCATTATTTGACGTTGCCTTAGTTTCCTTTTTATCGTCGTCTTTTTTCTTTTTGCCCATAACAATTATTTAATTTTTTACAATTAAGCTTTAAGATACAAATTTCAGAGGGAATCACATTTAAAAAATTATCGAGATAAATCTCGATCTATATTTCACATCAAATACATATTGTTTCCTTAGCTTAAGGTTTCATGAAAAAAATATCGAATATTCTTGAAAATTTTCAACAGCGGCTATTCAGGAATATTGTTTCCAATAAACTGGTATACAATACCTGCTGGGAAGATCCCCGCCTTGACCGCCAGATGCTGCAGCTTGATTCTGAAAGCAGTATTGTAATGCTTACCAGTGCGGGCTGCAATGCCTTGGACTATCTGCTTGATGATCCTAAAATCATTCATTGCGTGGATAGCAATCCCGCTCAAAATGCTTTGTTAGAATTCAAAAAAGCCCTTTTTAAGCGGGGAAATCATTCTTTGCTGTGGGATTTCTTCGGCTCGGGAAGGAAAGACGGGGCTGAATTTATTTATGATCATCAACTGAGAAGATTTTTATCACCGGAAGCTCAGCTTTTCTGGAATGAACATATTTCATACTTCACCCCCTCGCTGCGGTCTCAGAGTTTTTATTTCAGAGGCACCTCCGGCAAAGTTGCACAAATGATTTTCAACCGGATTCAGCGAAAAGGGCTTTACCGCCAGGTTTTAAAGCTTCTGGAAGCCCGAAATCTGAAAGAACAAGCTTATTATTTTGATGAAATTGAGCCTCATATGTGGAGCGCCTTCCACAAATGGCTCATTTGCCAGCGTCCCACTATGGCTATGCTGGGGGTTCCGGCGACACAGCGGAAAATGATTGATGAAAATTATGAAGCAGGACTTTTGCAGTTTATCCGACAATCATTAGCAAATGTTTTCACTAAAATACCTATTCACGATAACTATTTTTGGCGAGTTTACTTAACGGGATCTTATAGCAAAAACTGTTGTCCCAATTATCTTCTTGAGCAGCATTTTGAAAGGCTGAATCAGAACATTGATAAAATCAGCACTCATACGTCTACCCTTTTGAATTTCCTGAAGCAGTATCCCGGTAAATATTCCCATTTCGTGCTTCTTGATCATCAGGACTGGATGGCGAATTCTCAAAATCATTTACTGATTGAAGAGTGGAAACAGATTTTAGCAAACTCAAAACCGGGTAGCCGAATTCTGTTTCGTTCTGCCGGTAATGCCCTGAACTTTCTACCCGATTTTGTATTCGAAAATGTAAAATTTCATCCCTATCTGACGGCTGACTTATATCAAAAAGACCGCGTGGGAACCTACGAAACCACTCATTTGGGAATTGTTCAATAATGAACCTTAGTCATACGAATAGCGGGAAATCTCACAGCGAACAAATCTGCAATTATTATAAATTCCATTCCCATATCTATGATGCGAGCCGATGGACTTTTCTGTTCGGCAGGAATAAACTTTTAAAAATGATGCCGGCGCTTCCCCCGCAATCCTGCATTTTGGAGATTGGCTGCGGCACCGGCAGAAATCTTCAACGGCTTCAAAGCCGGTTTCCTGATGCTCAAATCACAGGCATTGATCTTTCATCCGATATGCTGAGAGTAGCAGCAAAAAAGGTGAAGGGGTCAAAACATATACAACTCGCTAATGCTGATTTCTTATCTGATAATTTGAGCCTGGGTTCCTTCGACCTTATCCTCCTTTCCTATTCTTTAACCATGTTTGGAGATCAGCCGGATTATATTTTGGAACGGATTTCCAAAAACCTAAAACCAAACGGCTATGTTGCTATCGTTGATTTCAATACTACATCTGTTGAATGGTTTCGCAAGTGGATGAATCTAAATCATGTTGATTTCAGCGGATCATTCCTGCCTTTGCTACAGCAAAAATTTCAGCCGCTGGAAACAGAAGTAAATAAAGTGTACCTGGGCTTGTGGAATTATTTTTTGTTTTTGGGGCAAAAATAGCCTCATCAGGCGACTGCTCTTGTCGCCCGATGAGTGAAATAAGCAATGCTTTTAATCCTGTCATTCATCCGACTTCAAAACCAGAACTCGGATGAGATATACTTTCATCTTTTTCTTATTTTGATCCACTATGAAACAGATTGAAGCACAAATTTCAGAAATCAAAGAAGAATTAAAAGAAGCGCCGGGTGATGCAGGACTGCTAAATGAGTTAGGCGTTGGCTATCAGATGCTGGGAGATTATGAAAAAGCCGTTGAAGCCTACCAAAAGTCGCTGGCTAAAAATCCTGGCGACTTCAAAGTCCATTTCAATCTCGCCAACGCTTTTTTTGATTCAGATCAGATAGACCGTGCTGTAAACCATTACCTGGATGCCCTCGATATCCAGCCGGATTACATTCCTGCTCTCAACAACCTCGCTGATGTTTATGAGCTGGCCGAAGACACCGAACGCGCCCGGGAACTTTTCGAATATATCACCAAAATAAAACCGGATGATGCCATGGGATATTTCAACCTGGGGAATCATCATCTGCGCTCGAATAATACGGTTGAAGCGGGAAGATGCTATAAAAAAGCCATCGAATTGGATGATCAGTTTTATGAAGCCTACAATAACATCGGCTTTATCTTGAAGCATTTGGGCAAGTATAAAGAGGCGGTTTCCTATTTTGAACAGTGCCTGGAGATTGCTCCTGATTACGAGCCTGCCCAGAAAGATTTGGCTGTTTGCAATGAAGCGCTTGTAAAGGAATAGCTTTTGAAACTTGAAGAAAAACAGCTGGATATTATTGCGTATATCGTGATGCGTATGCCTTGTACTTTCCTAAGAAGTAGTACGCAACCATTTAGCACTTTTGATATTGATATTTCAACCTTAATCGACCACACTATATTATGCAATTT